>NZ_JADEWO010000009.1 GCF_015207605.1 Oculatella sp. LEGE 06141 | reverse complement strand
CCTCCGCACCCACCCAACCAGCCGTTAACGAACCGCCAGCCGCTATTGAATTTGGTCAACCGTTACCCGGTCAGTCTCTTTCGACCGCTCGACCCGCTGAGCCAACCACTGTGGCGGTAGCGCCAACCGCTACTGTTTTGATTCCATCGGGTGCCGTGTTGCGGTTGCGTTATCCCGGCGAAGCGGCTCTGGAACTATCAGATAACGAAGCACGGCAGGAAGTATTACTGCTAGAGCAGTCGATTGTTGATCAGGCGGGTGCGGTGATTGTGCCGCAGGGCAGCGAGGTGCTAGGCCGATTTGAAACCGGGCAACAGGGCAGCAAATTCATTGCCCAAGCGCTGAGCGTCGGCGGCAGAAACCTGCTGCTGCAAGCTGAATCAGATGTTTTACAAGGCGATCGCCAGGTTTCAAACAATAATGTTTTGCTCAACTCGGCACTTGGGGCGATCGCCGGAACGTTACTGGGTGGCGTTGGGGGTGGTTTAGTGGGCGGAGCCGCTGCCGGAGCCACTACCTATCTTGCTGCACCGCAACCTGCCGTCATTCAGCCCAATCAGGTGGTGCAAATTAGAGTAATTGAACCCCTACCGAGACAATAAAAACAAAAGACGTTCCAACCGGAACGCCTTGAGACTGATGGGGTAGAAGCGGCAACGACTAGAAGCGATTAGAAGCGATCGCTTTCCGGTACGGCATTGCCTCCTGAACCGTTCAGGAACAGGTTCTGAGCCGAATCGTTTTGATAGACACAATAGATTTTAGGATCGGCACCGTTGCCTTCTACGCTGCCCGTAAAGCCAAACGTATTCATGCGGCGACGGCAATCGTTCACTTCTTCCTGGCTAACCAGGTTATTGCGTTGCAGTACCGCCCAGTTGCTGCTACGCAGTACGCATCCCGGCTGCATCAGGGGTTGAGAGACGTAGACGCTGAAGGGACTTAACGTTAAAAAAGCGTGAAGATCCATTGAAACCGCACTGGCTCCATACTGAACGCACATTTCCGCATTGGGAGCGCTGCGATCGATGAAGTCGCGAGAGGCAACGTTTTCTGGGCTGAAGTTTGCAGTAGAACTAACCGCAATTCCAATCCCGATTCCCAGGATAAAAATCCCTCCCAAGATGGCGGCATAAATATAATTCAAGCCAGACAAGAGAGAAGACTTTGGCTGAGGTGAATCGATAGGTCTGGTTGGCGGTCTTGGTGGAGATTTGCGTCTCATAGGAATCTAAACAGTACAGTTAGGTCGGCAAGAGCAGGCAGAAACTAAATCTAGAGAGACTTAACTACTCCCTTTATTATCTGCTAGCTCGATATTAACTCGATATGACAGACCTGCGTGGGTCTGTGTCATAGTTCTACTCTACTGTAGGGCGATTTGAAATGCCTCTACCTCTTTAACCAGTTCCCAATTTGGTCTATGAAGTTGGGCTGAGAAATTATTTTATGTTCACGTAAAGTGCCAAAATTTAAACGGAACTTCTCGATCGCAACAGACTGTGACTTCTCAACCCTCCATTCAACTGGGTCAAACGTTTAAAGGCTCCCCTGTTCGCAGCATTCTAGCGGACAGCCTGACGGTCTTCTGGGGAGATTGGTTAGATCTAAGGGTTCGAATCTTTCAAGTGGCGGCCTCTGGTTTAGTATCCCCGATCATTTACATCCTGGCCTTTGGTTTAGGGCTAGGCAGCGCCCTCGACAGCGCCATGCAGCCACCTGTGGGTGAAAACTATTTGCAGTTCATCTTACCGGGCATGGTGGCTCTCTCTTCGATGACCATTAGTTTTGGTGGCACCACATTCTCCATCTGTGGGGAACGACTGTATAGCAAAACCTTTGAAGAGATTTTGCTGCTCCCGGTGCATCCGCTGGCTCTATTCCTTGGCAAAATGCTGGCAGGCGTGGTTCGGGGCTTAATGACCTCTGCTTCGGTCATGCTAATCGCCATCATTGTGACGGGCAATTTTGGGTTCCTCAACCCGTTATTTCTAGTGCTGCTGGTTCTTAATTGCGCTGTCTTTGCTGGGTTGGGTGTGATTGTTGGCCTCAACGTTAAGTCTCTAGAGGGCGTTGGCTTACTTAATAACTTTTTAATTGTGCCAATGTCATTCTTGGGGGCTACTTTTTTTGACCCCACCGTCTTACCGATCGCCCTCAAGGCCGTGGTGTATCTGCTGCCGCTCACTTACACCAGTATTGGCTTGAGAGCGGCGGCCTACCTACCCATGTCCCAATTTCCCTGGTACAGCATTCCGGTGTTGCTGGCGATCGCCGTTGCCCTTTCTGCAATCGGTGCCTACCAGTTTGCCCATCAGCAAGACTAATTGCACGGCCACAGCAGAGATTAAAAGGTAAGAAGCGAACATCTCCGCCTCGACGTGCAGTTTGGCGAATCCTGACATCCGCTGCGCCTCAGTCATGACTATAATTGGACTTTGCCACCCGCCAACGTTAGGCTGAGTGGTAAGGTTTTTCCTATTTCTGCAAAACTGCTCGATTTCTATGGCTTCAGACGACATCCGCGCTACTCGGCTCGAAAAAGTGGCTCAACTCAAAGAGTTGGGTGTTAATCCTTATGCGTATCGCTGGGAATCGACGCATCATGCGGCGCAATTGCAGAAAAAATACGCCGATTTGCCCAACGGAGACGAGGTGCAGGATGAAGTGGCGATCGCGGGTCGCATTCTACTGAGACGAGTCTTTGGCAAGCTAGCCTTTTTCACGCTGCAAGACGAAACAGGCACGATTCAACTGTATTTGGATAAGAAAAAGATCCAGGACAGCATGGCAGAGGTTGATGCCGATGCGTTCAACCATCTCAAGCAGCTTACCGATGCAGGCGACTTCTTAGGGGTCAAAGGCAGTATCCGGCGCACCGAGAAGGGTGAACTGTCGGTCAACGTCAGCTACTACGCAATTTTGACCAAGTCGCTGTTGCCGTTGCCCGATAAATGGCATGGCTTGACCGATGTAGCCAAACGCTATCGGCAGCGCTATGTTGATTTGATTGTCAATGCCGAGGTTCGAGAAACCTTTCGGCGGCGCGCCCTAATCACGGCTGCTATTCGTCGCCATTTAGATCAACAGGGATTTATTGAAATTGAAACGCCTGTGTTGCTGTCTGAAGCAGGCGGGGCGGATGCGCGTCCGTTTATCACCTATCACAACACGCTCGAAATGGAGCTTTATCTCCGGATCGCCACAGAGCTGCACCTGAAACGGCTGATTGTCGGCGGCTTCGAGCGGGTGTTTGAACTGGGGCGAATTTTTCGGAACGAGGGCATCTCGACTCGCCACAATCCGGAATTTACAACGCTTGAGCTGTATCAGGCATATGCCGATTATCACGACATGATGGCGCTGACCGAAGCACTGATCATAACGGCGGCTCAGTCTGTATTAGGAACCTTGGAAATCACCTATCAAGGTGAGGCGATCGATCTGTCTCCACCCTGGCGCAGGGTCACAATGCACGACCTGGTACAGGAACAGACCGGGTTAGACTTTACCCAGTTTCAAACGATAGACGAGGCTCGCTCTGCTGCCGCCGCCGCTGGTGTTCTTAATGTTGACGAGATTCAGTCTGTTGGCAAACTGCTCAACGAAGTGTTTGAGCAACGGGTCGAGGCAAACCTGGTTCAGCCCACCTTTGTGATGGACTATCCGGTTGAAATTTCACCTCTAGCGAAGCCGCACCGCACCAAGCCCGGATTAGTCGAACGGTTTGAGCTGTTTATTGTGGGTCGAGAAACGGCAAACAGCTTCTCGGAGTTGACCGATCCAATCGATCAACGAGAACGGTTGGAAGCACAGGCGGCACGTAAAGCCGCAGGCGATTTAGAAGCTCAGGGTGTAGATGAAGACTTTTTAACGGCTCTAGAGTACGGTATGCCTCCAACTGGCGGCATGGGCATGGGAATCGATCGCCTCGTAATGCTGTTAACCGACAGTGCCAGCATTCGGGACGTGATTGCCTTCCCCTTATTGAAGCCGGAAACCGACCTGAAAACCGAAACCGACGAGAAGTCCTAACCGTCATCTTCTAAAGAAATCTAAAAACTGGCTGCAATTTATTCTGCTTGAGTTAGAACTGCTACAGGTTCTACATGTTCGCTGTAGCATCCTGAACGAAGCCTTTACGTCATTCTAGTAATTTCACGTAGATGTTAGTTCTATGAAACGTCTTATTTAAGTGGGATTCTCATGCCATACTTTTCTCGTCTTTCTTTGCTTGTGGTTTCAGCGCTGGCTTTATCTGCCTGTGGTGCCGATCGCGAAACGACTGTAAGCCAGTCTGCGATCACCCCCTCCCCCTCCCCTGCTGTGTCTGTTCCGGCACCGAGTGTCTCTCCTGCTCCTGAGGTCACGCCTCCCGCTACAGGGGCGCAAACCTACCAGGAAAAAAATGGTTTGTTTGAAATTTCCTTTCCTCAAGGCTACAACTATCAAGAAACCGGAAGCGGCATTGCCTTCGTATCGGGCGATCAGGGGTTTGGTGGCTCAATTGACTATGGCCCTGCTCAGGGCACTCAACTCACCTCTGATCAGCTTGAAGAAGCACTAAAGGCTGAATATCAGCGGCGATTGCAGCAAATTGATTGGCAAGCTTCCTCGGTGCAGCCCGATGGCAGCGTTCGGGTGGACTGGACAGGGAAAGATGGAGATGGCAACGATCTGGATGCCATCAGCTTTGTGGAACAGCGAGGCGACACTATCTTTATCTTGAATCTGTTTGGGATCAATAAATCCTATCAGACCTACAACAGCGACGCAGAGGCGATCGTCAACAGCTACCGCACTGGCAATCCACAAGGTTAAGCCTATTGCCGCTCAGTCCTCCAATGCAAAAGAGGGCAGGTTTTGTTAACCTGCCCTCCTGATAGCCTGGATTAGTGTCCATCTGCTGATAACGGACAGCAGAATTAGTTAGAGACCTCTGCCATTTCGATGACACGACCATCCAGGTCTTTGACCAAAAAATTGAGCGGTTTGTCTCTGCGAATCTTGTGCTTTAACCCATATGCCTGCACTCGCAGTAGCAGTTGCTCCAGGCAGTCGTGGTCGAAACAGACATGCCGCTGTCGATTCTTCTGACCCAGGCTCGCACCAGAGATAATGTGCAGTTGGGTGTTCTTCTTCAACTGATACCAGAGACCATCTGGCGTGCTGAATCCCTGAGCTGCAGATGTCCGGCCCAGGCTGCTGGCGGAGGCGTACAACGGATCGATGCCGCTTGTTCCCAGGGTTTGCTCATAGTTGTAGTAGTAGTGCAACGGTACATCTGCCACGGGCAAATCCAACAACCCTTCATAGAGCCGTCTGGCTACTTCCAGGTCAGATACCATGACCGTGTGAACCTTGGGGGCACTGGTGAGAAACATCCACATCGCCCCGGCATAGGCGATCAGGAGGATAACCATAATGCCTTGGGTCGAGAGCAGCCCATCCAGTGGTAAGGACCAGAACGCACCAAGGACGGTAGACAAAAGCGGGAGGGTAGGATTGACTAAAGCCATGAACTGCAAAATATATTGAGGGTTGAATACGCTTCAGCAGATAGATCTTGCTTTTAGGCAAATATTAATACCAGTTTATCAATCTCACCTTCGTATCTTTCAAATCTGATCTCAAGCTTCAGACTTGTCGCAGTTTTGTGTAGCTCTCAACAAGGGTTAGGAGAATAGGAAACTGGATTATGGAATTGAGCTGTTCAGCCAGATCTATCACTAGATTCAGGCTGAATCTAATGTAATCCTGACAAAACACCTAAATTAGGTGCTTGACGTGATTTTGATATCTCTGCTACCGTTTAGAGGCGTAAAGAATTTTTGGATACTGAGTCGGCAGATGATTTGCTCAAGCGCTTACTTTTATTTTTGGTTTAGCGAGGTTCACCTGGGGTGAGTCCATTTCAACATGGAACCTCGAGGTGAACCGCAGAGCAAACTCTGCGGTTTCTGTTTTAAGTAGCACCTTCCAGTCGATCGCACATCAACAAAGCACAGATGCTGACCCACTACGGCTTGTTTTACGGATTTTACTTTTTTTGGACCAGGAGACATCCCGGGTAAATGGTCATGCAAGCATTTGCTTAACCCGGGACCCCAAGGTTCCGGGTTTTTTGATGATTATGAACGGGTCATTGGTTGTTTAAGCCCACTATTCGATTCCTAGATCAACTCACATCAAATCTAATTCACTCAATTCACAAAGGAGTATTCCAGTGCAGAACGCTAAACTCGTCGCTAAAGCTAGTTCCGACCACAAAACAATCGTTCAACTCTCTGATCAGGTGACAGTTGGCGGGCAGGATTTGTTAATTGTTGGCGGGCCATGTACCGTTGAAGATTCAAAGCAGATGGAAGCAGTAGCTAGCCGTCTGGCGGTGGCTCCAGTGCAGGCGCTACGAGGCGGAGTCTACAAGCCCCGCACCTCACCCTATGCTTTTCAGGGGCTTGGGTTAGAAGGACTCAACATTTTAGCAGGCGTACGGCAACGCTACGGCTTACCCGTGATTACCGAAGTGATGGCGATCGCACAAATTGAAGAGGTGGCAACCTATGCGGATGTGCTGCAAATTGGTAGCCGCAACATGCAAAACTTTGACTTGCTCAAAGCATTAGGGCAGGCCAACAAGCCTGTGGTTTTAAAGCGAGGATTGGCCGCCACCATTGAAGAATTCGTCATGGCCGCCGAATATATTCTCAGTCACGGCAACCCCAACGTGATTATGTGCGAGCGCGGTATTCGCAGCTTTGACAGCTACACGCGTAATGTTTTGGATTTGGGTGCGGTTGTAGCGCTCAAGCAAATCACCCATTTGCCAGTCATTGTTGACCCCAGCCATGCCGCCGGAAAGCGGGAACTGGTGGCAGATCTGGCTAGAGCTGCGATCGCCTGTGGAGCCGATGGCCTGATCGTCGAGTGCCATCCCGAACCAGAAAAGTCTGTTTCTGATGCGCGTCAGGCTCTCTCGCTCGATGACATGGTGAACCTGGCTGAAAGTTTGCAGCCGATCGCAGCGGCAGTTGGACGCACCATACCCAGTGGAGCCGGGAGTTTACCCCGGCTTTCGCTTGTTTAGGGAATAGGAGATCAAGCAGGGAACCTCGCTTATTCCCGAACAACCGGTAACTGAAGCCATTGGCTGAGTTCTTGAGAGAGCCAATCTAGTTCTGGATCGGTGAGCGTTTCGCCAATCTCATACTTTCGGGTTCCAACCCAGATCACAATTCGGGGTTTGATCTCAACTTCTCGGCTACCGTGGCGGGTTGATATCCAGCGGGACGATCGCCGCGTATGAACTAACTTGCCCACGTTTTGCACGTTCATTGGCCGCGTCGCTTTAAACGGCCAACCTAGAAGTTCATAAGACAGCGACACTGTTTCGCGATCGATTTGGAGCCGGGTGTGAACAACCAAAGCCCGGAGAACTTTGAGGATCATCGTGATGCCAACGCCCCAAAAGGGCAGAGAAAACAGGGCAAAAAAGAGGCTACCCTGAAGTGCGCCCCCCGTCCAAACAACGAGAAATGCGTTCCAGGCGATCGCAAACAGGATAGTGCCGCCCACTTCGGCGCTAAATCCGGGTGGCGGAACCAGGATCTCCAGGGTTTGGTCATCCCTGGTCAATTGCACCTTCGTATCGGCTGGTTTTCGAGCCAGAAAGGTGGAATAACCGGGTTGAGGTGCGATCGCCGACCCATGCTGTAGGGCGTGCAGTGCCTCTTGTGCCGAGCCAAACCGACGGTTCAGGCTAGGATGGGTCATCTGCTTGAGCCAACGAACCAGATCTGGACGTAATTGAACAATTGATTCAAATTCAATTTGTAAATCCAGTTGCGGCAAATCGGCAGGGTGCCGCCCCGTTGCTAAATAGATTAAAGTGGCTCCCAAACTATAGAGATCGGAAGCAGGAACGGCTCGTCCGCCAAACTGCTCTGGCGGCATATAGCCATAGGTACCCACCACCGTTAACGTTCCCCCTTCTTTGGCGGCGAGCGTTTGCACGGAGCCAAAATCCACTAAATAAACCTGACCAACGCTATTTCCTGAACGGTTAGTTAACAGAATATTGCTGGGCTTGATGTCCCGGTGAATGACGGGCGGTTGCCGTCCATGCAAATAAAGCAAAATTTCGAGCAGAGATGTGGCTAACTCTTTGATATCGGCCTCGCTAAACGTTCGTCCCGCTTTGAGCTGCTCTTCTAACGAATTGGCATCAATATAGGTTTGAACCAGAGCAAAGCCTTTGTGATGGGGCAGGTCTAATTCAAAATGATTCAAGTAGTTGGGAATTGCCGGATGGGATAGCGCTTGCAGCGTTTCTGCTTCCCGTTCAAACAGCTTCAAATCATCCCATTCAAAATCGTTGCCAAAGGTCAGCAGTTTCACAACCACCAGGTTTTGCGTCTCCAGATCTAGCGCCAGAAGCGATCGCCTCCCTGCCCGCTTTCCAAGCTGCCGCTGAACTTGGTAGCGGTTATACAGCACTGTTCCAATCAAATTGTTTGATTCTAGATTTGCCATGCGCTTACCACTCAGCTCAGCATGATACGAGGCGAATGTCGATTCAACCTATTGCTAGTGTGCCGAAGCAACTCCTCGTCTGTGTTACTGCGTTAAATTTTGTCGGAAGATTGTTGCACAGGTTAACGATTGACTCCAGGGCAATGGAGTGCGCTCAATCTCTGGAAATAGGTACCTGTAGCCAATGGCTGATTTCATCGGCCAGCCAGTTTAGCTCTGGATGAGTGACTGTGTTTTCGTTGCACAGCTCGTGTTTTTTGACCCCAACCCAGAGGATGAGGCGATCGCCCTTGTACCACCATCGCCATCCTGTATGCGATTGGGCTATCTGTAAGCGGCTCGCGAACCGTCTGGAAAGGGGAGCACAGCGATATTTCAACCCTAACAATTCGTAGGTTGCACTCATTTGCCACACACCAAAGCGCAGCCGCACTCGTCCGGCCAGGGCAAAGGCCACTTTCCAAACGCAGATTGCAGCAATGATGCTAAACACCCCTCCTGCGGCCAGATTGGCAAACGTCAGCTTGAGCGAAATAACTTCCTTCAAATTCAACGCAGCAAAGGCCAACAGACCTGTCAGGGCAGCACACCTCAGGGTCAGTCCTTCTGGCGGCAGCACAATATCTAACGCGTTTTCCTTTTTGAGCAAGGTCACCTTACTGCCCAGGGGTTTAGTAGCTCGCCTGGGATCTGTACCTCTGCGGGATGGATGGGACGATGAGTGGCGTTGCAGGAGCTGAACACCCAGGGTTTGTAGGGTTGGTGGTTCGAGCGATCGCAAGGCTTCCGAAGCGGACGCAAATCGATTCTTTAAGCTGGGTTGCGTCAGCCGCCGCAGCCACCAGGCCAGTGTGGGGGTCAAATGGGTTGGCTCAAACTGAATGCGAAAATCGTCATCGTTCAAGTCGGCAGGATGCTGCCCGGTTGCCAGATAAATTAACGTGGCACCTAAACTGTAAAGATCGGAAGCGGGAACAGCTCGTCCACCAAACTGTTCGGGTGGCATATAGCCATAGGTGCCAACAATCGTTAGGGTTCTGCTCTCCTGCCCGTTTCGCGTCTGCACGGCACCAAAATCGACAAGATAGGTTTGGGCAATACGATGGTTGGCATCAAGGGTGAGCAGAATATTGCTGGGTTTGATATCGCGATGAATCACAGGCGGTTGCCGCGTGTGCAGGTAGATCAGAATATTCAATAGCATTTGAGCCAGTTGCCGAATGTCTGCTTCACTGAAGGTGTGTCCAGACTGAAGATGGTCTTCTAAGGACAGCGCCTCGATATAGGTTTGAACCAGAGCAAACCCCTTGTAGTTTGGCAGGTCTAGCTCGAAGTAGTTTAAGTAACGCGGAATGGCAGGGTGGGTGAGGCTTTGCAGCGTATTGGCTTCGCGTTCAAACAGCTTCAAATCATCCCATTCAAACTCACTGCTGAAGGTGAGAAGCTTCACTACTACCTGGTTTTGGGTTTCTAAATCGAGAGCTAACAGCGATCGCCGTCCGGCACGTTTTCCGAGCTGTTGCTGAATCTGGTAGCGATCGTGAAGCACCTTGCCGACGAGGTCACACAGTCCTAGAGTTGACATTTGGTATTGCTACCCTTCAGTGAATTGACATTAAACTGATGTCAACTCATTTCAACTGATTTCATCGTTGCCCAGGATAGGATGCGATATGCAATTTGGTCCCGGTTTTACCGCTACATTTTTGTACTACTTTGCCACAACGGCAATTTTGTTTACACTGCTTGCGTCCCAGGTTCTCCATCTTGGAACCGGGACAGGCATTCCTCAGCAAGTCGGCATTTTAGGAGGACTAATTGCCGGAGTTCTAGGGGCTTACTTTAACCGCACTACTACATTTTCGGTTGGGTTCAAAAACCAGAAAACGTTTCTCAAAGAATTGCACAAAACGATGCAAGCGATGGGCTATGAACAGAAAGCCCAGGAGGAGGATGTGCTGATCTATGAGCGACCGGGGTTAGGAAAAGTTTTAGCTGGAAAAGTTTATGTGCAGCTAGAACCAGAAACCGTGACGATCGCCTCTCGTTCCATTCAGCTCAAGCGCATCCAGAAAACCCTCTCATAATAAGACCAATCTGCACCGACCTGCACCGCTCTGCATTGTCGAAACACCGCAGATGTAAACTGAACCACCCGATCGACAAGAGCCGGAATCATAGGTCAATTCTGGCTCTTGTTTGCTGCTGTTAGTCAGTAATCGCCATCTTTAAGCTGCGGCAAAAGGTTTCGATCGCCTGTAAGCCCTGGGTGGGGTCACCTTCGGCCAAACGCTTCACAAAAGCGCTGCCAACGATGACCGCATCGGCTCCCCATTCCCTCACTTGCTTGGCTTGCCCCGGTTGAGAAATGCCAAACCCAACGCCAACGGGCTTGTCGGTAATGCCGCGTAACTCAGTAAGCAGGTCTTGCACGCGGGCACCAACTTGAGTCCGTATTCCCGTAACGCCCGTGACGCTCACCAGATAGATAAACCCCTGGGAATTAGCAGCGATCGCTTCAATTCTGGCTTTGGGACTGGTGGGTGCCACTAGCAGCGTCACATCAATCCCAATTTCGGCGGCTGGTTTCAGCAGCCCTTCAATTTCCTCTAGCGGCAAGTCGGGCACCACCAACCCCTTCACCCCCACCTCTGCAATTTGTTGCAAAAAGGTTTCAATGCCTCGATTCAAAATGGGGTTGTAGTAAGTGAATAAAATGATCGGCGCTTTTAGCGTAGGGCTGACGGACTTAACGACATCAAGCACCTGCTCTAAGCGAGTCCCGTTTTGCAGGGCACGGGTAGCAGCCGCCTGAATCACGGGGCCATCCGCTAACGGGTCGGAATAGGGAACGCCTAACTCGATTAGATCGGCACCGTTTTGATCTAAGAGTTGAAGCGCTTTTGCTGTTGTTTCTAAATCTGGATCGCCTGCGGTGATGAAGGGAATAAGCGCACACTGGCCGCGATCGCGCAGCGCATCCATACACTGAAAAACTGAACCCATGCTGTGTCCTTAACGACCGTTTCTGAACCGTTTACAAGCCGATTGTGGCATTGCAACCGTTAACTTGCTTACGTCTTCACAAGACATTTATTCTACGGCTCATTGGTCGCCTGCGATCGCTCCTTTTCAGCCGCACGAAGCTGTTTTTCCTGCTCTAGTTCAGCCTGAAGCTGAGCCAGTTCTTCGGGCGACATTTCGTCTAAGCGTTTTTGTAAAACGGCATCTTCATAGTCTTGCAACTGCTGATTGTAGGTCATGGTGTGTGTCACAGCCCGAAACAGATAGGTGAGCAGCCAGCCGACCAGGCCGCCCACCAGCAACACCTGACTCCAGATGCCAGCATTGATGCTATCTAGCCCGATCGCTTGCAGAATCAGGTAAATGACTCCTCCAGCGGCAAACAGCCCTATGCCTATGCCTATGACATCAATCCGTCGCATCTAGCCCCAATCCCAATCGAAACCACCGATTTGGTGCAGTGGTGTGGCAATTAACCTTGATGAAGTGAACTTTATGCTGCAACCAGTTACGCTTCAACCTGCCGCTTTTGAGGCCGGAAGTTGAGAAACGGACTGAGCAACAATAACCCTGGAAACAGGAAGAAAACCAGAAAGTACATCAAAACCCGCTCGATTGAGCTGGCAACATACCACCGCTGCTTGAGGTAAAGGAAAGTTAGGGCTGGCAAAACAACCAGATAGGCACCACCAAGGGCGGCATACAGCAAAAGAACAATAGGAAGCTCCATAGGTTTGAAATGCTTAGTTACAATTCACCACATGCTGCCTTTTATCTTAACGCCTTCTGGTGCCCTGTCCCTTAGCAAACCCAGGACATTACATCACCCCAGGTTAAGACGCTACTGAGATGGAGATTGCGTCTCTGTGCTACTAGAAGGTCGATTGACCTGGAGCCGCTCGGTGACTAGCGTAATGCCATCGTTTCGCACTACAACCGCAGAAATCCACTGGCTGTTTGGCTGAGCAGGTGCCTGACCTACTTTAAACAGCCCACCCGCCGATAGAATCTCTAAATTGATTGGTGCAGCACGGAGATAGCCGCGCGGACGAATTGGTTCTTCGATCGCCGCTCCCAACAGCAGGCGCTCTCCCAGCGGTTCTGCCACGATCGCATCAAAGTTGAACGATTCCCCGGTGGTCACTTGCTCTGGCAAACTAACCTCAACGGTGGGTGGGCGAACGCCCGTGGTAACCTCACTCCGCTCACTTAAAATATCTTGCCGCACAATCTCTCCGTTTTCAAAGCGTTGCCGAGAGGTAATGCTGGCATTGAGATTTAACCGTCTGCCGTCGTTGGTTCGCGTTCCGGTAATGGTTGTTGTGGTTTCTGCGACGATCGCGGCTCCATCCTGCTGCCAGGAATTGAGCGTAGTGCGATAGGTTAAGTCTGGATAACGCTCCCAAAACCCTGCCAGCGCATTTCTCAAGTTCTGATAATTCAAGCCGTCAGAATGAGTGAGATTAGGGCTGAAGAACTCCATGACCGCATCTAAATCCCCTTCACTGGCAGCCGTATCCATCTGAGATAAGGCTGTGGTGAGGGCAGGCGGTGCAGCGGGTGGGGTTTCGGTTTGGGCGATCGCGCTTCCCCCAAAACTGATCAACAACCCTAGAAACAGAGACGATACAGACGCAGATGCTTTACATAGCGCACTCTGACAAACCCCATTGCTGGTTTGCGTCAAGAATTTGGAAGAATCCTGAACGTTAACGCTTCGGGTGGGTTGAGGGTTGTGCATAGATGATAGGTTGAATAATTGATTAGGGTGAGCGGTTTGAAATGAGTCCACTATAGTCGGCAGGTTTGAAAAATTCAAAAAACCGGGTCAAGTGAATCTAAATGGCAAGTGGATCTACGAATGGATCTGAATGGTCTGTTTCGGGCTTCTAATCCTAAGATTACTGCCATCTTAATGGTCATCGGTTGGTGGTCAATCCGTAGTGACTCCAAACTGATCCAATCAGCCCCATCAGCAGCGTAACGGAGAAAACGTCCTTTGGCAGATACACCAAAAAAACTACTCATTGCTGCCAGCGGCACCGGTGGTCATCTCTTTCCGGCGATCGCTACCGCAGAGCAACTGTCAGATTATCAGATTGAGTGGCTGGGGGTGCCCGATCGTCTGGAAACCAAACTGGTTCCCCAGCAGTATCCCTTACATACTATTGCGGTAGAAGGATTTCAGCAGCGGTTTGGCCTGGGGAGCCTGCGAATTTTTGGACGGTTATCAGGGGCGATCGTTCAGGTACGGCAACTCCTGCAACGCGGCCAGTTTCAGGGGGTATTAACCACGGGCGGGTACATTGCGGCTCCGGCATTAATTGCAGCCAGAAGCCTGGGTTTGCCTACCATTCTGCACGAGTCTAATGCACTGCCCGGCAAGGTGACGCGATGGCTCAGCCCGTGGTGCAGCACCGTGGCGCTAGGATTTGAGGCCGCTGCTACCTATTTGCCCCGAGCGCGTAAACTTTGCGTGGGTACACCCGTCCGTTCTCAGTTTCGAGCAGCTCTGCAAGCATCAGTTAAACCATCCGAGTTAGGCATTCCAGCCGACGTGCCGCTAATTGTCGTCGTCGGCGGTAGCCAGGGGGCAGTGGCCGTGAATCGTTTGGTACGGCAATGTGTCCCCACTTGGACAGAAGCGGGTGCCTGGATCGTGCATTTAACCGGGGAGAATGATCCAGAGGCCGACACCTTAAGCCATCCGCACTATATTGCTTTACCGTTTTACGACGACATGGCGTGGCTGTTGCAACGAGCGAACCTGGCAGTAAGCCGAGCCGGAGCCGGAACCCTCACCGAACTGGCAGTGACCCAAACCCCGGCTATTTTAATTCCCTATCCCTTTGCGGCAGAAGATCACCAGACTTACAACGCGGCCATTTTTGCGGCAGCAGGAGCAGCTCAGGTCTGCCGTCAGAGCGAGTTAACCCCAGAGCTATTAGAGCAAAAAGGCTTATGTCTGTTGCGATCGCCCAACCAGCTTCAACAAATGGCTACGGCAGCAGGCCGTTTGGCGATCGTCGATAGTGCAGAACGGTTGGCCACACTGGTGCGTGACAGCCTGAGCGCTATTCCCAAAAAACGGTAGGGGAGACTTGGAATCAAATTGGCTTGAAAGTTCCCCAGGGTTAGGGAAGGGTTTAGAACCTTCGTCAGTCAATCAGTTGTTCAGGCTCAATTCTGGTTACTAACTATCTATATCGCCAATTCAGTTTGCTGTATTCAAGGTTGTAACTGTGTAGCCTTATATGCTCGTTGAGCTATGCCATTACGGAGACATTTGATATGTTTCAGGTATCTTTAGAGGATGTTTTAATAGTCTGATTAGTTACCCGATAGGTGTAGGGGCGAAGCATACTCTGCGAAAAGCAAGCTGCGAATTAGAATGGCTGGAACAACCGAGACACTGTCTACCGAACGCTTCGCCCCTACCGAGACGCAAAAAATACTTTATCAAACCACCCCCTCAGTCACATAATCCCAGGAGCATCGAACCTATTAATTGAAAGTGATCCAAAAATGACAAATCCTTAGAACCTGGCTATTTCTCAGGAGAGGTTTTATTTACCTCAAAGGATAGGTTTTATAGTATGAACGTTTTCCTTAACCTGCCTTTTACAGCCCCTTAACAAATCAATTTGCTCTCTTCCATAGGATTGAGGTGAAGTTATTTCCTCGACCCTATGAACCGCCTAACTAACCTTCTTCCTCAAGGAAGGGTTTGGAGTATTATCGGTCTGTTACTGGCACTTCTAATCTTCTTTGTCAGCTTAGAGTTGCTAGGAGATGGATTTCAACTATTAGGAGAGGATGCGGCTGAAGCATTGCTTGCAACAACCCGCAACCCCATTACTAGCGTGTTTACAGGCATTTTAGCAACCACTCTTTTACAAAGTTCTTCAACCACAACGA
Organism: Oculatella sp. LEGE 06141; assembly: GCF_015207605.1. Taxonomy (GTDB): domain Bacteria; phylum Cyanobacteriota; class Cyanobacteriia; order Elainellales; family Elainellaceae; genus Oculatella. The sequence continues at coordinate 151,779 of NZ_JADEWO010000009.1, read as the reverse complement.
GCATGACGGTTGCGTTAGTTGCGGCAGGTGCAATCGATACCGCAGCCGCAATTCCGGTTGTATTAGGAGCCAACATTGGAACTAGCGTAACGAATACCATTGTGGCACTGGGACATGTTAATAACCGGGAAGAGTTTGTGCGCGCATTTAAAGGGGCAATGGTATTGGATTTTTTCAATATCATTGCTGTTTTCATCTTCTTACCATTGGAGTTAACAACTAATATCTTGTCGTGGTCTGCAACTCAGTTGACGAATGCAGTAGTGGGAGTTGGGGGGACAGAACTGTTTGATCCATTAGGCTTTATTGTTGACCCGATCGCCGATTTGATTGTGAATTTGACGGGGGAAACCGGGTGGCTGGTTCTCGTGATTGCGATCGCCATGCTGTATTTCGGCTTAAGAAGTTTAGTTAAAGCCCTTAAAGCCCTTTTGAACGATAATTTGCAGGAAAAAGTTAAGAAGTATCTGTTTAAAACATCCTGGCAGGCGATGTTGTTTGGTTTGTTGATTACGGTGGCGGTGCAAAGCTCCAGCATTACAACATCAGTCATCATTCCAATTATTGCCTTGGGAGTCGTCCTGACCATGCAAGCGCTGCCTTATTTTCTGGGGGCAAACATTGGTACATCCACCACCGCATTACTCGCTGGGTTAGCGCTGGCAGGCAATGGAGAACCTGAGAGCATTGCTGCCCTGAACGTAGCCTGGGTACACATGGTTTTTGATATCTACGCCATTATTTTGCTGTTTCCGATCATGAAAATTCGCCGGATTCCGGTGTGGTTTGCAGAGAAGACGGCTGAAGTGATTACACGAGGTCGGGTGATGTCATTTGGCTATGTGGCGCTGGTGTTTTATCTGATTCCTTTTGGGTTGGTTTGGACTACACAAGATTTAGAAATTGCCCAATTCTATGATCCGATTGTGCCTCAGGAGGTGCAAGAACTGGAAACGGCTGAAAGAGATAGTGAAGCTGCCGATGAAGATGTACAAGAGGCGCTTGAGTCTGGAGGAGACGACGACAGCATAGGCACAGAAGCAGAGGACAACACTGAAGAGGCAGAGTCTTAGCTCGACTTTATCTAAATGCTAGAACCTACTGTCATTGGTAGTTCTAGCATTTTGGAAGACGCTCCTGACGTTTTCATGTCGGTGATATTCCATGACGTTTGCAACGTTCTAGAGCCTGAGCTTGATCCAGGCCGGGTCAAGGAATGACCTCGATTTTAGATGGACAAAGTCGAGGAGGATATTTGAAAAGTGCTGAGTAGTATTCGATCTGCCCTTTAAATCCTCAAGTTCTGGCTTCGACGTGAGCGCTCAGCCGAACGGGGACTTTGAACCAAATTAGCTTGAAAGTCCTCCCATGTTGGGGAATTTAGGGGGCAAATAAAGCTGTCTGGAAAGCACCAAACCTCCCGACATTAGCCTCCAAATGCCGCAAACAGACCCGCTCCATCTTTTGTTCAAAGTCCCAAAGTTGGGGATTTCGGAACAACTAGAGGTGCGACTAAGGAACCTTTAAAACATCCTCTTAAGCACAACCAGTTGAATTAAGAAGCTCCATTTTTAGAAGTCAATATATGGGAGAAGTGTAAATGGCTTCAAAAACAGACGCTAAACGACATCAATCCCTCAAGCGGCAACTCGGTATTCCAGGGGCGATCGCGCTGGGTCTGGGTTCCATTGTGGGCACCGGTGTATTTGTCAGCATTGGCTTGGCCGCAGAAATTGCTGGCCCCTCCATGATCATTGCGGTCGCTATTGGGGCATTTGTTGCCACCTGTATTGCATGCGGCTGCCCTGATGTTTGTAGCCTACACAGGATATGGCCGTATTGCCACCCTGGGGGAGGAGGTACGCGAACCCAGGAAGACCATTCCCAGGGCAATCATCACCACATTGATCATGACCATGTTGCTTTACATTGGCGTGGCCGTAGTTGGCATCGGGTCGGTTGGAGCGAATACATTAGGCAGTGTCACCCGTGAAGAGGTTGCCCCATTAGAAATTGCAGCCCGCAATTTTGCGGTACCGGGCAGTGCCATTGTCCTGGCGGTGGGAGCGGTCACCGCAACTCTGGGAGTTTTACTGAATCTCATTTTGGGGTTATCTCGCGTTCTGTTTGCAATGGGTCGCCGTCGTGATATGCCAGGGGCGGTTGCTCGGTTAAATCAGTCTGAAACAACGCCGTATGTTGCCGTCATCATCATGGGAATGGCGATCGCGGTCATTGTTTTAACTGGAGACGTGCGAATCACCTGGTCATTTAGTGCCTTCTCGGTGCTGGTGTATTATGCGTTGACCGACTTATCTGCACTGCAAATTCCAAATGAAGATCGGCTCTATCCCCGCTGGATTGCCTGGATCGGCTTATCTGCCTGTCTATTTCTGGCATTTTGGGTAGAGCAACAAATTTGGTTAGTAGGATTGGGACTGATTGTGGCTGGATTGGTCTGGCGATGGGCTATGCAAAACCTATCTGCCCATGCAGATGAAGGTTGATGAGAAGGCAAGAGAATTCCTCTATCCATTGAGGTATGCCGCAAGAGGGATTGTTTCTCAATTTCCCAGGATTTAACTCCGCCTTAACACCCAGTAAACCTTCCACTAGGAAGCACTTGATAGTCTGATCAGGTCTTCAGCTACCAACTGCCAGGTTAAAACCTGAACAGGGCAGTTTTGCTGAAACAAGGGTCTGTTTCTGTGCATTAATCAATCGTTTCACTCACTTGAGATTCAAGTCAGAGATTTTGTGAACAGCCAGAAACAGAAAATTCAAGTTTTACAGCGATCGATCAGATTAGTCAGTCTCTTTTTTCTCCTGGAATTAGGGGTTGGATTGTGGATTGATAGCCTCTCTCTGGTTGTGGATGCAGGACACATGCTCCTCGATCTGCTGGCATTGGGGTTGTCCTTAATCACAGCCTCCGTATCGTTCCGTTTACCTCTTCGTCAAACCACAACCTCTTTGCGTTTGGAAGGACTCGCAGCCTTGATGAACAGTTCCAGCTTGCTCGTGTTGGCAGGTTGGGCAGCCAGGGAAGCGATCGATCGCCTTCAAGCTCCAGCAACGACCGACCTCGTCAGTCTACCAATGCTAATTACAGCGGTCATTGGACTGGGTATCAACACCTGCAATGCTCACTGGCTACATCAACATTGTCATCACGATCATCATGCCGACCTCAGTTTGCAGTCGGCCTGGTTACATGTGCTGACGGATGCGGTTAGTTCGCTAGGGGTGGTGTTCGCCGCGATCGCAATGGTTGGGTTTCACTGGTGGTGGGCAGACAGTGCCATCAGCCTGGTTATATCAGGCTGGATTGCAGCATCAACCATACCGCTTGTGATTCAAAGTGTGCGTCGTTTGCAACGTCCCCAACGGGATGCTGTGCTTCTGTGTCAGTGTCATCCTCAAATCGTTCAGCAATACATCTATCCCTCATTGGAGGAACTGATTCGATGAATGTGCGTTCTTTGCTCAAAAAAGCCTGGTTCTGGCCGATAGGTCTGGTGAGTATCAGTCTGATTTGTTTGCTAACCCTTTTCCCGGCGCTGATTCCAGGCAGTTTGACCTGGGCACAACCCGGACAAACGCGATCGCCCGATGACCCACTTACATTAGGAGCCGTGAGTCCAGCCCCTCTCCGCCTCTGGCCGGTGAACAACACAACACTCATCACCGGACAACGGTTTGATCTACGGGTCGAAACCACGATTCCTGCCGCAGAAACGCCCACGTTGCAATCGCTAACGATCAATGGTGCAGATGCCACAGCGGCATTTCAGCAGGGTATTCAGGCAGAAATGGCGGGCGAAGGTGGGGCACTAGAAGCAGGCATACCTGACGCAGATTCCGGATTTTTTGGGCAAACCCTCCGCAATTATTCCTTCGATCGACCTGGTACCTATCAGGTGGCCGCCACAGTGGTGTTGAACGGGGAACCCGTTACGGCCACCAACACATACCGGGTGCAGGCGTTTCGTCCGGCGGGGAATCTGAACAAAATCATTTTCACCATCGGTGACGGCATGGGAACCCCCCTGCGGACAGGCGCACGCATTATGGAGTACGGCATCCGGGATGGACAACCGGGAGGACGGCTCCAAATGGAGCAAATGCCAGAGTTAGCCCTCGTTTCCACCCACTCACTCAATAGCCTGATTCCAGATTCTGCCAATACCGCCGCCGCCTGGGTTTCGGGTGCGAAGACTATCAACAATGCCCTGAACGCCTTTCCCGACAACACGCCAGATAATCCTTTAGATAATCCCCGCATTGAAACCTTGCCGCAGTACATGAAGCGGAACTACGGCTGGGGCATTGGCATGGTCACAACGGCATTTCTAACGGATGCAACGCCGTCATCCTTTGCTGCCAATATTCGGCATCGTGACCAGTATGAAGCGATCGCCCAACAATACGTGGACTACTACAACGATGACTTTTACCAGCCCGCAACGGGCTATCGCGCCCTGGCCGAATTAACGCAACCTGTGGATGTATTGTTGGGACCAGGGGCACGTCACTTTGTAGGCGATGAAACCGTCAGTGAGCAGCAATTTCGAGACGGCAGCGCTCGCCGTGATAACCAGGACTTAATTGCTATTGCCCGCCAACAGGGATACACCGTTGTCACCGATCGGCAAAGCATGAATGCGGCTCCTAACGATCGATCGCTGCTGGGACTATTTTTAGGTGACTTTCGACCCAACGCCGCCCTGGGGCCACAAAACACTCCGTCTGCCCTGGATCTGCTGATTTCACGGGAACAAGCGACTATCCGTGGACGGGGTGCGGCCAACCTGGAACCGCCAATTCCAGCCGAGTTTGCCACCATTCCGATGCTGGAAGAGATGACCACCAAAGCGATCGCTACGCTCAATACCTTATATCCCAACGGCTGGATGTTGCAGGTAGAATCGTCCCAATCTGATAAGCTGGCGCATCCCCTTGACCCCGATCGCACCCTGTACGAAGTCTTGACGCTCGATCGCTCTGTTCAGGTGGCACGAGAGTTTGCTCAGCAAGCGGGTAATACCTTGGTCATTGTGACAGCGGATCATGCCCAGGGGCAGACGGTTGGTGGCACGGTGGATACGCTGGCCATTCGTGAGGGCAGAACTGACTTACAAGAGGCCATGCGTTCCTTCACGGATGCCGGATTTACCGACTACCGCGATCTGGATGCCAATGGATATCCGGATGAAGCCGACCCGCCCAACAAGCTGGTGTTAGGAGTTTCAGCCCGCCCTGCTTTTCGTACCGACTTTTTAACCGATGATGTCAACCTTGATCCCACCGTTGATGAAGACGGGTCTACACCCAACCCGGAGCGCAATCCCGAAGGCTTGCTGTTAACGGCGGATTTAGAGCGGTCTACCACGGTTGCTAATCATACCGCCGATGATGTGCCCTTAGCAGCAGAAGGGCCGGGTAGCACCCTGTTCAATGGGGTAATTGACAATATCGAAGTCTTTCAACGCATGGCCGCTGCTATCAGTGGTGTACGCGATCGCACCCAATTATCAGCCCTCATTCCCAACGAACGCCCGACCGCTCTTGATAGCCAGGGTCGTCTGGTAACGGACGCATCCCTTCAAACCCCCTACCGTTAATCAGGGAGAACACTATGTTTTTGAATCGATTGGTTCGCACTCAGCCTGTTCAATGGCTATGGATAGGATTGGTGATAATGGTGGCGATCGTCCTAATGGTGGTTCGTCCTGCCTTGAGTACCTCAAATCAGTTTCATGGCAGCAGCATCTTATACGGCAAAGTTTCCGATACTCGCCATTGGTACGACACACATGGACACAATCTCGTTGCTCATGCCAAAGTCACTATCAATTCCCTGCCGCCGCAAATTACCTACACCGATGATCAAGGGCAGTTTCGGTTTGAGGGATTGCGCGATATCAAATACCGCATTGCCATCGAAAATCCCCAGGAAACCAATAAAGCCTATACCTTTGTCACACGGGTTGAAGGACGCACCGGGCAGTTTTATGATCTCGCTTCGGATGAGAAGCACAACCTGAAGGAAATGGATTACTAGGCGTTGCCGAATCACGGTACGAATTCCTCCCTTGCTCTCCCAAGGTTGGGGACTTCCGCACCTTCAAAGTCATCAATTCTGGGGAACTTTGAAGGTGCGGTTCGATTGCTTCCTTTCCTCTTTTATAAAGTCGAGCAAAAGATTAAAGCTACCCATGTCCGAACAGTTGGATAAGAAACTGGGTCAATCTCACCTGACCCGACGCAACAAAACCATGCTGGACTGCAAATGCTAACCTAGAAGTTGAATAATGGACACAGTGGGATTATCAGGCTTTCAGACTCATGAACAAGGTCGTTGTTGGACTCTCAGGAGGAGTTGACAGTTCAGTTGCTGCGGCAACCTTACATCACCAGGGGTATAGCGTTGTTGGTCTAACGCTCTGGTTGATGAAGGGAAAAGGACAATGTTGTTCTGAAGGCATGGTTGATGCTGCCAAGCTGTGTGAAGACCTTGGCATTCCGCATCACATTGTGGATAGTCGAGACGTCTTTCAATCGAACATCGTAGATTATCTGGTAAGCGGTTATGCTGCCGGAATTACACCGTTGCCCTGCTCTCAGTGCAATCGAGCTGTGAAGTTTAGTCCGATGTTGCGCTACGCCCATGAAGAATTGGGCATTGAGCAAATTGCCACAGGCCACTACGCCCGCATTCATTTCGACGAAACAACAGGACGTTACCAGTTGTGGCGAGCAGTCGATCGCACTAAAGACCAGTCTTATTTTCTCTACGACCTGACCCAGGACGTGCTGGCCCATACTCTGTTTCCGCTGGGCGATCAAACCAAGGTTGAAACTCGCAGCGTCGCGGCTGGGTTCGGGCTGCATACCGCCAGCAAGCCGGAAAGCCAGGATTTGTGTTTAATTGAAGCCCACGGCTCCATGCGCGATTTTCTCGACAAATATCTAGCCCCTAAAGAAGGCGATATTGTTGATCAATCGGGCAAGGTGCTGGGTCGCCATCTGGGTGTTCACCACTACACCATTGGCCAGCGTCGCGGCCTGGGAATTGCCGCCGAGAAGCCGCTGTATGTGGTGGCAATTGACGCCGGACGCAACCAGGTGATTGTTGGCGATCGCACCGATATGCTCCAGTCAGATTTCACGGTGCAACGAGTCAACTGGGTGTCCATTCCCGACCCAGAAGCCCCGATTCGGGCAGACGTTCAGGTGCGCTATCGTTCAACGCCAGAACCCGCCACGCTAATTCCGCTATCGAGTGTAGATGGAAACTATCGGGTCAAAGTCACTTTTGATGACCCCCAGGCCAGCATCACACCAGGGCAAGCCGCCGTTTGGTACGATGGCGATGTTTTGTTGGGGGGCGGCTTGATTGAGCCATTCCCAAACGCGAGCTAGCTCTGGCCAGGGAACTGGCTAGAGAAGATGAGTTAATCTTGCACCCATAACCGTAATACGATGGGTGCGGAACCAATGCGATCGCATTTTGTAGACGTTAGTTAAGCGAGGGGATTACTTTGAGTCGTCACGCACAAGGGATCGAAGCCCACGGTGGGCAGTTAATTAATCGGGTGGTTACACCTGAACAAGGGCAAACATTCCTGGCACAAGCCTATACATTGCCACGGGTCGTTCTAGACGAACGAACCACCTCTGATCTGGTCATGATTGCGATTGGCGGGTTTAGCCCGCTCACCGGGTTCATGGAACAGGCAGACTATGATTCTGTTGTGACCAGCATGTATCTGTCCAACGGGTTGCCCTGGTCAATTCCCATTACGCTATCCGTGAGCGAAGCGATCGCCGATCCCTTACAAGAAGGAAGCCTGATCCGGTTGGACGATCCCAGCGGGCGCTTTGTTGGCGTATTAGAACTGACGCAAAAATTTCGCTACGACAAAGTAAAAGAAGCCATCAACGTTTACCGTACCGACGAAGAAAAGCATCCCGGTGTCAAAGTGGTTTACGAACAGGGGGCGATCAACCTGGCAGGGCCGATCTGGCTGCTCCAGCGCGACCCTCACCCTCAGTTCCCCACCTATCAAATCGATCCAGCGCAATCCAGAGCGTTGTTTCAAGAAAAAGGGTGGAATACGATTGTTGGGTTCCAAACCCGCAATCCGATTCACCGTGCCCACGAATACATTCAAAAGTGTGCGCTTGAAACGGTAGACGGGTTGTTCTTGCATCCCCTGGTAGGGGCAACCAAAAGCGACGACATCCCAGCCGATGTGCGAATGCGCTGTTACGAAATCATGCTGGAGCATTACTTCCCTACCGATCGCGTCATTTTGGCTATTAATCCAGCCGCCATGCGCTACGCTGGCCCCAGAGAAGCCATTTTCCACGCACTGGTACGAAAAAATTACGGCTGCACTCACTTCATTGTTGGGCGCGATCATGCGGGTGTTGGCGACTATTACGGCACCTACGATGCTCAACACATTTTTGATGAATTTGACCCGGCAGCATTGGGCATCACACCGATGAAGTTCGAACATGCGTTTTACTGCACTCGAACGCAGTCGATGGCGACCACGAAGACCAGCCCCAGTTCTCCAGACGAACGCGTTCACTTATCTGGAACCAAGGTGCGTGAGCTGCTGCGGCGAGGCGAGCTGCCACCACCGGAATTTTCGCGGCCAGAGGTCGCTGCCGAACTGGCTCGTGTGATGCGATCGCCCGTCGAAGCGTAACATCCACAAACACGTCCATCAGAGCAACCCAATTTGCTCTGATGGGAACCGTTTAGGCCATCGAGACTATCCGGTTGAAACCCTATTAATGTAATTATTTAGATGTAACAAGACATTCCCAAAAACGAATCATTCGCTCACAGGTTGACAGATCAATGTTTGTCAACTGTCTGGGTTGACTTTAGAGGATGTCTTAAAAGTGCTAAGCTCCAACTCGAACCGTCCCCTAATCCCCAAAATTGGGGGACTCCCGAATCCATTCTGTTTCAAAGTTCCCCAATTTTGGGGGATTTAGGGGGCTAATTTAGAATGTTGAGTCATTCTCAGACACCCTCTTAGCCCCGTCAACTCGATCTGACCAATAGCCATGCAGACGTAGAGAATCTAAGGTCATCCCGTATTGACAAAAAGCTCCTATTTTTCAGGGAGATTGGATGGAACGCACGCAATTTTGATGTCGAATAATGTTCAAATAGGAGCATGGGACTAAAGCGACGAACCTTTTTACAGCAAGCTGGATTGGCGCTGAGCGCGTGGGGCATCAGCGAAACGGGGCTGTCGGTGTTGGCACGTCGCTATCAGCAGGTGTTGGCTCAACCGACTCGTCGCAAGCTGGCATTGTTGGTGGGCATCAATCAGTATGCCGAACAGGTTTGTGATTGTACACCGCTACGGGGCAACACAGCGCTCAACGGTTGCCTCACCGATGTTGCTTTGCAGCAAGAGGTTTTGATTCACCGCTTTGGGTTTCAACCCAGCGACATTTTGACCCTGACCGACCAACAGGCCACTCGCGAGGCGATCGAAACAGCCTTTCTTTCTCACCTGACCGAGCAAGCCCGACCGGGAGATGTGGTCGTCTTTCACTTCAGCGGGTTAGGAAGTCAGGTTAAGTTTGAAAACGCCCCCGAAGCGTTACAGAATACGCTCGTTCCGGTCGATGGTATTCTCCCGTCTGAAGAAAATCCCACCATCCACGATTTGCAAGAAGAAACGCTGGTTTTGCTGTTGCGATCGCTCCAGACGGATCAAGTCACCACCGTTTTAGATGCCAGCTTTGCCGACTTTGGCCGATTCCTTCAGGGAAACCTGCGGATTCGATCGCGTCCTAATGCGCCAAGCGGTTATGCCTGCGATGCCGAACTGGCCTTTCAGGAGCAGTTATTGACCCAAACCAAGCTATCGCGGGAACAGGTGGTTCAGCAGTGGCGCTCTGGTCAACTGCCGGGAATCATGCTAACAGCCGCCGGGGCGAACCAGATTGCCACGGAAGGTCAGTGGAACGGGTTTAGTGCCGGTTTGTTTACCTATGCCCTCACCCAACAACTGTGGTGGACTACGCCCGTATCGACGCTACGCATTAACCTGGGTCGTGCCATTGGTTCGGTGAAGCAGCTTGTGGGGAGCAACCAGTTACCCGCCTTAAGTGGACAAAAAAGCCAGGAACAGGTGTTGTCGGCCTACTACACTCTGCCAACGCCCGCCAGTAGTGCGGATGGAGTCGTTACGGCGGTTGAAGAAGATGGCAAAACTGTGCAACTGTGGTTAGCCGGGTTGCCTGCCAGCGTTTTGGAATATTACGGCACGAACTCATTACTATCGCTTTACCAACCGGCAGCCACACCACCCTCGTCAAAGCTAAAGACCGCTGATGAGGCACCAGGCACATCGTCAGATTTGGGCGATCGCCCCTTACTACAGGTGCGATCGCGCGATGGCCTAACCGTAAAAGCGCGAGTTGCGACTACAGACGCCTCCTCACCACCGTTACAAGTGGGGCAGCTAGTACAAGAATCCGTCCGGCTATTGCCTCGCAACATCAGTCTCACCGTTGCCCTCGACACCAGCCTGGAGCGTATTGAACGGGTAGACGCAACGAGTGCCTTTGCCTCTATTCCCCGTGTGTCTTCTGTAGTGGCCGGAGAGCAACCCGCCGACTATTTGTTTGGCAAAAACCTGCCGCAACCTCGAACCCTGGCAGCTCTGGCGGATGACGGGCTGCTGGCTGACGCGACACAGCCAGCGACAAGTAAAACAGCCAACGACACCCCAGCGGCAAAGAGTAGCTATGGCTTGTTTTATCCCGGTCGAGCCGTTATTCCTGGAACCCTGGTTGAGGGAGAAGAAGCCGTAAAAACGGCAGTGAACCGCCTCACACCGCAATTGCGAACCCTGCTGGCAACCAAGCTGCTGCGGTTGACCGTAAACGAAGGATCGTCCCGGCTGGGCGTTCGAGCCGTATTAGAAATGGTGTCGCCCCAGGAGCGCATCGTTATGCTGCAAGAAACGGTGCGTGCCCCGTGGTCAATGCCAAGCAGCCGATTGGTGTCGTTGCTGGCGGGTAACGGTGTGCCAACGTTACCCATCGGTAGCCATGTGCAGTTTCGCTTGAGCAATTACGGCGATCGCCCCGTGTATTTCATTCTGCTGGGGTTAGATACAAGCGGCAGTGCGATCGCGCTGTACCCGGCATCTGTTACCTTTAGCAGTACCGCTCCTCGGTTATCGCTACAGGACAACGTTATTCCACCGGAGCAAACCATTACCATTCCTCAGAATCCTCTGTCAGACTGGATCATTCAAGGCCCAACAGGATTCGCCGAAACCTATCTTATCTTCAGCCGTAGCCCACTTACTCAGGCGTTTGCGGCTCTAGAAACAGCAATGCGCTCTAAGGGGGATGCACGGCAGGTCAACGTCCTGTTAGATCCACTTAAAGTAGCTCAAGCGGTTCTGCGCGATCTCCATCAAGCCGGTGCCCCAGCGGTCAAAGCCGATGCTCCGAGCGATAGCTATGCGTTGGATGTAGATAGCTGGGCAACCCTCAGTTTCATCTACCGGGTGGCAGAAGCCTGATGTGGCAAAGCGCTGTCACGTGTTGTTTGTAAATCAGCCAGATCAGCCTGTTGCTTGCAGACATAGCACAGTTACACTGGTAAGAATTGCATCCGTTGCAGCGGAGGTAGCAAAAATAACTCTCCCGTGTCCCGTACGGAGAACGGCTGAGAACAGGTCTAAACGTTTTAGGTAGCCTGATCAGGCATTGATTCAGGTGTAGTTGGATCAAGTCGAGACGTAAAAGATACTTCTCAAACACCCTTCTAATGTTACAGGTCGTTTAACTCACACCCTAACGTTCGAGTGCAACTAAAAGACGTCAGACTTCAGCGTGTGGCGTTTCAAACTGTATAGCACTGTATAGCAACGCTACACCATACCGTTGCTACAGATGAATACTACGATGAACAGCGTCAACATAGGAAGGCGTAGGCTTTTGTGACACCAGTTCCAAGTGTTATTCCACCCAATGAATCACAACGCTTAGCGGCGGTCAAACGATACGACATCCTGGACACGCCTCCTGACAAAACGTTTGATCGCATTACCTATCTGGCTGCTCAGATCTTGCAGGTGCCGATCGCACTGGTCAACATTGTGGACTACGACCGAATTTGGTTCAAATCGTGCTGGGGGCTGGAAGGTGTTGAGCAAATTGAGCGAGATCCAGGACTCTGTGCCTCTGTGATTTTGCAGGACGAGGCGTGGATCGTAACCGATGCTAGCACCGATCCCCGAACACAGACCAATCCGCTGGTAACGGGTGAATTTGGTCTCCGGTTTTACCTGGGTATTCCGCTTAAGACCAAGGATAGCTTCAATTTGGGGACGCTTTGTGTTGTGGATCAAAAACCTCGACAAGTGGTTGAGGAAAAGGTCAAGATGCTCCAGGAACTGGCCGCTATTGTGGTGGATGAACTGGAGTTGCGGCTAGCAACCCGTCAGGTGGTTCAATCTAAAGACATTCAACTGACCGAAGTGGAACGGTTGAGCCAGCTCAAAGATAGTTTTCTGAGTACCATTTCCCATGAACTGCGTGCGCCCATTACCAACATGAAGGCCGCGATCGCCATGCTTAAAGTGGCGAAAACCGAGACAAAGCGCAACCAATATCTTCAGGTGCTAGAGCAAGAGTGTAGCCGTGAAGCTCAGCTCATTGACAATTTGCTCAATTTGCAACAGCTAGAAGCAGGGAATCTAGAGCCTCAGCCTGAGACGATCGAGTTAGCGGGTTGGTTAAAGGAGTTGTTGCGTCCGTTCGAGGCTCGTCTTCAGCGCCGACAACAACGGCTTATGCTGGAGATTCCGGAACACCTCTCCCTGACAACCGATCCCTCAATCTTGCAGCGCATTGTGATTGAACTGATCAATAACGCCTGTAAATACTCCCCACTGGATGCAACGATCGCTGTAACAGTAGCCTCTTCCATGGATGCCGCGGCTCAACCCGTTATTGAACTACAGGTGAAAAACACAGGCGTAGAGATTCCGCCGCAGGAGCAACAGCAAATTTTTGCCAAGTTTTACCGCATTCCCCAGGGCGATCGCTGGCAGCAAGGCGGCACCGGGCTGGGGCTGGCTCTGGTCAAGCAGTCTGTAGAGGCATTACAAGGAACGATTCAGGCTCAAAGTGCAGACAACCAGGTTACGTTTTCGGTGGTGTTGCCCCATCTTTCACCCCGTTCAGCGATGCCTGAGTGACCTAAACCAACTCAGCGATGTCAGCGTCGATCAAGCGAACGTGAACGGGTTAAAAAGATTTCCTGATTTGGGCATGGGGAGCCGGAATAGAGAAGCAACTACCCTTTATTGCTGGAGGTTTACCTGCATCCCCGGCAGTGAGGATGTGAGATCTGAAGCGGGAGGGTAACTTTGAAGAAGCATCACTGGTTGAACGTTGCTGAATACGCGTCTGTTGTTGGTTTGGGGGTCGGTTCGCTCGCTTCTATCGTGTATACGCAGATGCTCTATGTATCTGCTCCGCTTTCAATTTTGGTGTTGTTGAACTTAGCGAACCGCCGTCGCTTAGAGCAAGAAACTGAACAACACACGGCGATCGCCGTCAATGAACTCGACCAGCGATTATCGCAGCAGATTGAGCAACTAAATCAGCAAGTGATGTCGCTTCCCACCATTGAAACGGTGGGAGGCATCAAAAAGTCGCTACTTTTGAAAAATCGGGAAGTTGTCGAAAAGCTATCCGGCGAAATAGTAGCCATTCAGCGTGAATTCCAGGATCGGTTAAAGCTAATTGAAAAGCAAGATTTAGCCGCTGCCCGCCTGGATATTAATCAACTGGGTGAAAAGTGCGCCCGCCATGCCGAGGCACTGGCCGACATTACCAGTCACCTTAATCGCCTCTCTAGCATCGCCAGGGTCGATGGCCTGGAGAATGTGGTAAATCAGCTTAAAGGGGATGTGTCTCAGCTTCAGAGCCACTTGCAGGAGATTACCAGCTACGCTAAACCCAACCTGGTTTCGCTTCAGGATCAGGTGGCTAATCTCAACCGCCAGTTCAAAAAAATTCCGGCTCCTGTGGATCAAACAGCGCTGAGACAAGAAATGAGCGAGTTGATTCGGGTGGTGGCTGACCTGGTGCCCAAACGCGAGTTTACGGCGCTAACGGCTCAAATTCGAGAGCTGAATCAACAGCAAGAGATGCTGAAGCAGACCGTTGCCACGCTTGAAACCCATTCCGCCCGGTTTGGTAAACCCCAGGAGGTACCGCCTGCTCCCCCAATTCCCGCACCGCAGCGAGCAGCCGAGCCAGCAGATAAAGAACTAGATCGCCAGGTCGATCGCCTGTTAAGCGCTTCTGAGTTGTCGCAGCAGCATCCAGATGTGCAGGAAACCATCACTACCATCATCAACGGGTTACAGGAGCAACTAACGGCGCTTCACACATCAACCCAGCAGTTGACAGAACAACAGCAACGCCTGTATACCCAGGTGAATCAACTGCCAAAAACGCTGGATGCGGTTGCCGTGCAGCGGCAGGTGCAAGACATTACCGAGCGAATCGCCCATGTTGAAAGCGGCACCCAACTGTTTCAAGCGCAAGTGGAAGCCAATTTGCAGCGTGACTTAGAGCAGGTGAACCAAAAGCTGCGATCGCTCCCTGCGGCTCCAGACTACGAATTTATTTTCGATCTCACCTCAGCGAACGGCCAGAACAATAACGGTAGCCAGACAGCGTTGCAGCAGGCGCTAAACCATAGTCAGGAACGGCTAATTTTGATTTGCCCCTGGTCGGATGAACAGCGACTAAACGGGGAATTGCTGCAACAGTTAAAGCAATTCTTGCAAAACAATCGGCAGCTTAGTTTGGGTTGGTGTTTCCAAGCAAACCGGGACGAAAACCGCCTGCTCAACAAGCTAGTGCGCGGTTGGGAAGTTACACCCCACCAGCGCACCGAACTGCAAGACACCTTGCGAGATTTGCTGAAGTTGAAACAAGCGTATCCAGAGCGGTTTCAGTTTAAGGTTTTGGGCACGGCTGAAAGCTTTTTGGTGATGGATCAAACGATGGCGATCGTGGGGATTCCAGAGATGCTATCAACCCGGTCTATCTTTACGCAACTGCAACTGAAGCTTCGTACCACCGACAGCGGTGTGATTCAGCAGCTTATTCAGCGGTTTGATAACCCCCTATTAGACCCATCCGACCTGGCAGCTCATTGGAATCGAGCCGTCACTCGCTACGAATTGGGCGATAAGCAAGGCGCAGTGGCTGACTTTACTCAGGTGTTAAGTCTTGATCCCAACGACGCGATCGCCTACAACTATCGTGGTTTGGTGCGTGCCGATCTGGGTGATGTTGAAGGGGCTGCGACCGATTTCACACAGGCGTTGCACCACGACCCGCGCATGTTTGCCGCTTGCTGTAACCGGGGCTTTGTGGCGCTTGAACTGGGTGACTATCTAGCGGCGATCGCTGATTTTGGCCTTGCGCTTCAGCTTCAACCCCAATCGGCCATTACCTACTTCTATCGCGGTTTAGCGTCGCAAAAGTTAGGCGATCTTGAAGGCGCGATTCGAGACTACAGCGAAGCGCTGATGTTATCTCCAGAAGCAGCGGTGGCCTACTATTACCGAGGCGTAACCCATCAGAAGGTAGAAAACTGGTCGGAGGCGATCGCCGATCTGGAAGCGGCAGCCCGCCTGTTTCACGAGTTAGGCAGCAAAGCCAATGTGCAAAAAGCGTTACGCATTCTAGAAAAGCTAAAGTCTGCTCCACCCGCAAAACCTGCGGTTGCGAATGGTAGAAAGTCTGCGGCTCCCCACTACTCAGCCAACCAGTTTGAACTGGCTCCCTCGGAAACCATTGCCAGGGAGTATGTGCATCCGTTGGGGCCAGAAGCCAGTCTGGCAAACAGTGAGCAGTTGCACTCGTCTAACGGCCATCACGCTCATGCCGAGAACCCAGTATCTAACGAGCTGATTCAAGTGGTCGATGTTGAGGTGCTTGGCCCGGAAATGATCATTGATCCGGTTTTTCCGGTAGAACCCGAACCGTCGCACCGATCGCCATCGAAACGGACAGGTCATTCCATGCGATCGCCTCGTCCTACGACTCAAAACGGTAATGGTGCCCATCATAGTGAGCGATCGGAGGCGGAAGTGTTAGTGGATTTCTGTCGCCACAACTAAGTTGAGCTTACTAAATCTCCTCTCGTTTTAACAGCAGGCGAAATGCCTGCTTTTTTTTGGTCAACCAGAGGTTGACCAATTCGTACAAAGTAAGTATTTTTAGATCTATTACTTAATAAAAATAAGTTTGTGGATCTAAATTCAATAGATTTTAAGGCAATACGCTTTCTTATGGCTCAAGGACGAATGACCTGGTCTGAGTTGGCAGGTTTGTTGGATCTGTCTGCCCCGGCCACTGCCGATCGCGTCCGCCGATTAGAAGAACGCAAGGTCATTAAGGGCTATGCCGCTCTGGTAGAGCCAGATGCGATCGGATGCCATCTTACTGCGTTCATTGCCGTTACGTTAGAGCGTCCAGAGCATCGAGCTGGTTTTCTGGAACGCATCCGCGAGTTACCCGAAATCCAGGAATGTCATCACGTGACAGGCGAAGACGATTACTTGTTGAAGGTTCGTTGTCGTCACACTAAAGATTTGGAGATGCTGATCAGCGAACAGTTGAAAGGATTACCCGGTATTTTGAGGACTCGCACCACGATCGCCCTTTCTACCTTGAAAGAAACGCCCATTTTGCCGATGAAACACAACGACTAACGCTATTGCTGCTGGCTACGTTTCGCCTCTTAATTGCACCTCATTCGCCACACCGTTATGGACATTGATTTCTTTGTTCGAGGGTTGATTGTTGGTTTTTCGATCGCGCTTCCGGTTGGGCCCATTGGCGTTTTGTGTATTCGCCGCACTCTCACCGAAGGACAGCTTTCAGGCTTGGTATCTGGTTTGGGAGCTGCAACAGCCGATGCCATTTACGGCGCAGTTGCTGGGTTTGGGTTAACCTTCATTTCTGGTATTCTGATCGGTCAGACCTTCTGGTTACGTCTGATTGGAGGAGCATTTTTGTGTTATCTCGGCCTTAAAACCATCTTGACGAAAACAGCCGATCGCGCAGCGTCAGAGCAAAAGTATGGTCTACTAGGGGCTTACACCTCTACGGTATTTCTGACCCTGACCAATCCTGCAACCGTGCTGTCGTTTGTGGCTGTGTTTGCTGGAGTAGGGCTAGCCAATGCTGATGGAAATTACCTGACAGCGGGAATTCTGGTTTTAGGTGTTTTCACGGGTTCGGCAATATGGTGGCTGCTGTTAAGTAGTAGCGTCAGCCTATTACGAGCAAAATTCAATCCTCGCGGCTTGCAGTGGTTAAACAGAATTTCAGGTTCCATTCTTCTCGTCTTTGGCATCATCGCTCTCAGCGTTGGGCGCTAACTGCGCTCTGGTGGCGAGCGCTGCTAATGGTGATGGCAATCTGTCTCTGTATCGCTTGTTGGACGGCCTATTCTGCAACGGCGACATCGGTAGATAGCCTGCGGCAGCAGCAACAAGAATTAGAGCAAAAGCGCCTGGACATTATTCGAGAACGCGATCGCCTGCAAAATATGGAGCAATCGGCTCAGAAGCATTTAGGTGGGTTGCAGGAAAACATTCGCGTCACGGGCAGCCAAATTACCGAGAATGAGGCCAGGCTAAAGAATGCCACCCAGGCACTAGCACAACTGCAAGCAGAACTGGCTAAGGCAGAAAAAAGTTACCAGGATCGACAATTTTCAACGGTGGCGCGGTTAAAGTTTCTGCAACGGCAGACGGGCAGTAAAGGTTGGGCGGTGTTGCTGCAAAGCCAGACCTTGAACGACTTCCTCGATCGCCGCCGTCAATTAAAGCTGGTTTATCGAGCCGATCGCCATTTTTTGGCAGAACTAAAAGCCGAGGCTGATGATCTGGCGCGTCGCAAACGCGAGGTGGAGCGGCAGAAAAACGAAATTGCTCTGCTCACCCAGGAGCTACAAGCGCAGAAGGAACAGTATGAAGCGCAAGCCGAAACCCAGGAAGGTTTAATTCAACGGTTACGAGTCGATCGCCAAGCCCTGGAAGAAGCGGAAGAGCAGCTTTCCAGAGATTCTACTAATATTGCTGTTTTAATTCGCGATCGCATTACCTCGCAAACCCAAAGCCGAGTGCTCATTCGGGGAACTGGGGTGTTTGGCTTTCCCAGTGATGGGGTACTCACCAGCAGTTTTGGTTATCGCCAGCATCCAATTTTGGGCAGTCGCCGCTTTCATGCCGGGGTCGATTTTGGTGCCAGTCATGGCAGCCCCATTCGAGCCGCAGATGATGGAATGGTGATCTTTGCAGGGTGGTACGGCGGCTACGGTCAAGCCGTTGTGATTGATCACGGCGGCAGTATTACAACACTGTATGGACATGCCAGCGCGCTGTATGTTGCGGAAGGGGAGGCGGTAAAGCGAGGACAGGCGATCGCAGCCGTTGGCTCAACGGGCTTCTCGACAGGGCCACACCTCCATTTTGAAGTACGGCAAAATGGCGATCCGGTGAATCCATTGAATTTCTTGTAGTCTAAGAGGATGTTTGAAAAGTGCTGAATGTCACTTGAACCGCCCCCTAAATCCCCCAATTCTGGCTTCGACGTGAGCGCTCAGCCGAACGGGGACTTTGAAACAGAACTGGCTCGGAAGTCCCCCAAGGTTGGGGGATTTAGGGGGCAAATGCAGTACATTTGCTACGTTTCAAACATCCTCTAATGGCGGGGAGCTTGAACTCCTTACGTCAGCGTTGTGCAGGTATGGGGAGATGCCATGAGTTTGGTCTTTGAAACGCAGAGATTACGATTAAACCCAATCACAATGGATGGGCTGGATACGCTGCACCGTATTTTTGTTGATCCATTTGTCAGAAAGTATTTGTGTGACGATGAAATATTCTCTTCTCAACAGGTCGAAGAGATGTTGCTAGAAAACCAAACGCGATTTGAGGCCGAAAAGTTTGGACTTTGGTTTATTGAAACAAAAGCGGAACAAGAGATTATTGGGTTTGTTGGGTTGTGGTATTTTTTTGATGAAGACCAGCCGCAATTAATCTATGCGTTGCTGCCGACTGCAACCCAGAAAGGCTATGCCACGGAAGCGGCAACTCAAATCCTGGACTATTGGTTCAACGAACTCAACCATGCCTATCTTGTAGCCAGTTCGGATAAACCTAACCTTGAGTCGCACAAGGTTGCAGAGAGGTTGGGAATGAAGCAAGTAGAGGAAAAAATGATAGACGGCAAGCCTGTCTTATTTTTTAGAGTAGAGAAATCCTGAGCCATACTAACCATTTCGATGACTGCTAGAAATTAGCATTGATGGAAATAGGGCGATCGCCACGAAGTCCTCTATAAGGGCGTAGCATTTGGCAGATACCCTCTTACAGCAGTTCTCAATCGAGTAAGCCACAGTCTCGTCAAGAGGGGTGTGGGGTGTAGGGTTTGAGGTGTGGTGAATGCAAATGAAAATGGCTGTAAGCAGACTCAGATGCCCCCAGCCAAATGCTGCGCCCCTACGAGGCGACGGGTTACATATAGGCTTCCTCAAACATCCTCTTAGAAATCTGCTGGTCTTACATCATCGGGCAATTCGTCGAGTGTAACGTCTAACGCCTTGCAAAGGGCTTTCATTTGTGGAATCGTCAACTCTGGCTGATATTCACCTCTTTCCCAAGCGCTGATCGCTCGTTGCGACAAAGTCCCTGTACCCGTTTTATCTGGAATTTGTTTTGCTAGCTCAGCCTGAGTCAACCCTGCCTTGAGTCGAAGCTTTTTCAGGGGGGAAATGGGTTCCTCTGGCGATCGTTGGGTTTCAGACTCAGGCATAGGAGCAAATTTTAGAAGCACACTTCTTGACAGCGATCGTTTTTAGAAGTACGCTTCTATTTCAAGGACAAGTGAAAGAAGCAAATGCATCAAAATATTGCTGCTGAACCAATTGATTTCAGTTGGTTAGCAGATTGCGATGCCTGCGTCTCTAGTGTCTCACCAATAGCCGATATTGAATACCAACAAGGCAACTGATTGATTTCCGTTTGACATTAAACGGATGTTGTTTGCTGCCTAAATAGCCTCTTGCAAACCCTAGCCCGATCGCCTTTGTTGCGATCGCCTTATTTGCCATGTCTTACCGCGATCGCCTGTCGCCCTGGTGCATCGTTCGTCATTTGCCAAAGGCGCGATCGATCATCGTTGCTCGGTTTCGTCGTCGTCCTGAAGCAGAAGCCCACTTGCGTACTATGCAACAACTGTTGCCCACCACCCATCACACCATTGTGTTTGATGCGATCGCTCAACCCTCAACAGAGATCAATATAGATAGTTTGGTTGAAATGGAAACAAGGGGCGATCGCTTTGCTCCCAATATCTCCGTTGCCATTCCGCAACCGCGAGATTTGAGGAAGCCCAATGTGTAGCCCGTCACCGTGTAGGGGCGCAGCAGTTGGGCAACCCCTCTGAGTCTATTCCAGCCTCTACCTGCAAAATGCTACGCCCACCTGGCTACGTTTCAAATAGCCTCTTAACAAAAGAGACGTTCCATTACAATAGAACGCCCCTCAGAGTTATTGATGAAACGGTCGTTAGGTAATCACGGTGGGTTGCTCCCGCCCTGTAAACTCGCGGATTTTAGCCACCTCTTCCGCAATGCGAATCAACTCGCCCAACGCTTCTTGCGTATCAATATCATGCTGGTTGGGGTCGGGCTGGTAGCTCTCTAAATACACCCGCAGCGTTGCCCCCTGCGTTCCCGTTCCCGATAACCGAAACACAATTCGAGAGCCATCCGTGAAACCAATCCGCAACCCCTGGCGATCGCTAACGCTATGGTCGATCGGGTCGGTATAGCTGAAGTCATCAGCAAACTCAACCTCATAGGCACCAAAGGTCTTCCCCTTCATCTCTGGCGCAAGCTGGCGTAAGCGGGTCATCAATTCCGTGGCTTTATCGCTATCAACCCCCTCATAGTCATGACGAGAGTAGTAGTTGCGTCCGTAGGTTTTCCAGTGGTCGCGCACAATCTGCTCCACCGATTCGCCCCGAACCGCCAGAATGTTGAGCCAGAACAGCACCGCCCACAGCCCATCTTTTTCGCGGACATGGTTGGAGCCTGTGCCAAAACTTTCTTCGCCGCACAGCGTTGCTTTGCCTGCATCCAGCAAGTTGCCAAAAAACTTCCATCCGGTTGGCGTTTCGTAGCAGTCCATCCCCGCCTGCGCCGCCACCCGATCGACTGCCTGACTGGTGGGCATCGATCGCGCCACTCCGGCCAAACCGTCCTTATACCCCGGAGCCAGATGAGCATTAGCTGCCAAAATAGCTAAACTGTCGCTCGGCGTAACAAAGAAATGGTTGCCTAAAATCATGTTGCGATCGCCATCCCCATCGGATGCAGCTCCAAAATCGGGCGCGTTATCACCATACATAATGTCAACCAGATCATGGGCGTAAACCAGGTTAGGGTCGGGGTGCCCACCCCCAAAGTCTTCTAGCGGTTCACCGTTTTGCACCGTACCGGCTGGCGCACCCAATCGTCCTTCTAAAATTGCTTTGGCATACGGCCCTGTTACCGCGTGCATTGAATCGATACACAACCGGAATTGTCCAGAAGCAACGACCTGACGGATGCGATCGAAGTCAAACAGCGACTCCATCAGTTGAGCATAATCCTCAACGGAATCAATCACCTTAACGGTCATGCTGCCTATTTGCGATTCGCCCACCCGGTCGAGATCCACATCTGGAGTTTCCAGCATTTTGTAAGCATCAATCTCTTTGCTGCGAGCATAGATGGCTTCGGTTACTTTTTCAGGAGCAGGGCCACCGTTGCTGGTGTTGTACTTTACGCCAAAGTCTTCGTCTGGGCCTCCCGGATTATGGCTGGCTGATAAAATAATGCCGCCGATCGCTTCTGTTTTACGAATCACGCAGGATGCAGCAGGTGTAGACAAAATACCGCCCTGCCCCACCAGCACCTGCCCAAACCCATTAGCCGCCGCCATTTTGAGAATGGTTTGAATCGCAGTGCGGTTGTAATAACGCCCATCGCCACCGAGTACCAGCGTTTGCCCCGCATAATTTTCAATGGCATCAAAAATAGATTGGACGAAGTTTTCCAGGTAGTTTCGCTGCTGAAAAACCTTGACCTTCTTGCGTAGTCCGGAAGTGCCGGGCTTTTGATCCGCGAAGGGGGTTGTGGCAACCGTTCGTATGTTCATGAATGTATAGTGATGGCTTAATAACTGTTAGTAGTTCAGCTTGGTGGTTCAACAAGGTTGCTGTTCTCACGGCAAAACTAACAAAGAACCCAAGTTACACCCATCATCGTCGCATTTTGGCTGTCTCCTGTGGAGTCATCCTTGAGACAGGTGTTCAAAATTTTGGACAATCCCGCTGCAAACCATTCTCTAGCCCCAGTTTCTATAATTCTCGGTAGCATGGTCAAGATGTTGGTTAACGTTTCATCTCGATCGAATTGACCCATGCAGCCATTCACAACCCATCTCCGCGTCCGTCACTATGAGATGGACCCTTTGGGGCATGTCAACAACGCCGTCTATCAGCATTATTTAGAGCAAGCCGCGATCGAACACCTGGAACATCTGGGGTTTACGCCCGACCGATATCGTGAATTGCAGGGCACATTTGTGATGCGCCGAATCACGATCGACTATTTACGTCCGGCGATATCCGGTAACACCCTTGCTATCAAGACCTGGCCTGAAGAAATGCGGGGCTCGCGAGCCATTCGGCGGTATGAGATTCGCAAACAGGGAGAAAGCGATTTGCTGGTGACAGCAGAAGCGCTGTGGGTCTGGGTCGATGCGATAACGATGCGCCCTAAAGCGATTCCGCGCCCAATTTTTGAAGTATTTGGTCAACTCAGCCAATCTGTGAAGGAGTAGCACCATGCCCACTACTGAAGCCACCTGGCAACACGATTTCATCGTTAGCAATGGCGTTCGTTTGCATTATGTCACTCAAGGAGAGGGGCCGCTGATGCTGATGTTGCACGGTTTTCCAGAGTTTTGGTACTCCTGGCGCAAACAAATTCCAGAATTTGCCAAAGACCACAAAGTGGTGGCGATCGATCTTCGAGGCTACAACGATAGCGACAAGCCCACGGATCAATCGGCCTACGTCATGGCAGAATTCACCAAAGATGTGGCAGGGGTCATTCGTGGGTTAGGCTACGAACGCTGTATTTTGGTAGGTCATGATTGGGGTGGGGCGATCGCCTGGAATTTTGCCTACGCCTACCCAGAACTGGTCGATCGCCTGATTGTACTGAACTTACCCCATCCCGCCAAGTTCGCCGAAGGATTGCGTACGCCGCAGCAGTTGCTCCGCAGTTCGTATATTTTCTTTTTCCAGTTGCCCTGGCTGCCAGAATTCATCATCGAAACCTCAGGCTATCAGCTGATTAGCAATGCAATTCAGGGAATGGCCGTAGACAAAACCGCTTTCACGCCAGAAGACCTGGAACTGTATCGAACCGCCGCCGCCAAACCGGGCGCATTGACAGCCATGTTGAACTACTACCGCAATGTGTTTCAACAAGGGCTAACCCGCACGGACTGGGGCATTTTACAAGTGCCAACGTTGATGATTTGGGGCGAAGACGACACAGCCCTGGGCACCGAGTTAACCTACGGCACCGATGCCTATGTAGAAGACCTGCGGATCTGCTATATCCCCAACTGTAGCCACTGGGTGCAGCAAGAACGGCCAGATTTGGTGAATCAGTATATGCGGCAATTCCTGGCTCAGGCCGGGTAGACCCAGCCTCACTGCGCCTCTGGCGGCAGGTCTTGACTGCGGCGAAACAAATGGGAGTGATCGGGACTGTATAGACGCGATCGCACCACATTACCAGCAGGCGATCGCGCCTCAGCGGGCTTCAGTGCCGGACTGATCAAGTACAGCGTGGTGCGAATCAGGTTTTCCTGGCGGGTCAGTTCTGCCATTTGATGCAGCGGCACCACCCAAATTTTTTCGTCCGGCCAACCGACTCGAAAACAAACGGCAACCGGGGTATCGGCTGGATAATGCTCCAGCAACCTGGCCTGAGAGTCTTCCACATGACGAGCGCTGAGATATAAACACAGGCTGGCTTTATGAGCCGCCAGAGAGGCCAGCTCCTCTGCAACGGGCACCTGAGTACGACCGCTGATTCGAGTCAGGATAATGGTTTGCACCAGGGCAGGCACCGTCAACTCGACTTGCAGCTTGGCGGCAGCCGCCTGAAAAGCACTGATGCCAGGAATCACCTCAAACGGCACCTCAGCCGCCGCGAGCGCTTGCATCTGTTCGTGAATGGCGCTGTACAAGCTTGGATCGCCAGAATGTAGCCGAATCACCGACTTGTGCGATCGCACCCGTTCTATCATCAGCGGCAAAATGTCTTCCAGCGTTTTGTTCGCCGTGCCAACCACTTCTGCATCCGGGCGCACAATCTGGAGAATTTGTTTGGGCACCAGCGAATCAGCAAACAAAATCACATCCGCTTGAGCCAGCAGCTTGTACGCTTTGACCGTCAGCAGCTCTGGATCGCCAGGGCCAGCCCCCACAATGTAAACCGCAGGGACAAGCGCCGCCTGGGACGATTCGCGAACCTCAGTAGCATTTAAACTGACCATGTAATACTCCGATTCTGTCTCTACGAATAAATCCTTAAACAAGCCTCAAAAAAGCCGAGTTTTTATGAAGGCTATGTGAACTGTAAGGGTCATTCCGGATACCACCTGTTCTCCCAGTAAAAGGGAATGGTAGATGCACCCTGATTCAAAACCAATGGTTCGCCATTGGTTTTTTTTTGTCTAATTGACTGTCTACTTACCGTTCTACTTGGGCTTAGTGGGAGTTGGATGCGGCACCGTTATCCGATGGCGATCGCATCGAAACCACATCGGGCAAAAAGCGGCGGAACCCATACAGCCAGATCAAGCCAGCAATCCCAAAGGTGATGCCAATTAAGCTCACCACCTGAGCAATGCGTAACGGGCCTAGCATGAGGCTGTCCATTCGCAAGCCTTCAATCCAAAACCGTCCCAGGCTGTAAGCAACAAAGTAAACGAGAAACAACGTCCCTGGTTTTAGTTTGAGCCTGCCACGCACCCCTTGAACGAACAGCGTTAACAACAGCGCAAACACCGCTAAATTCCACAGCGACTCGTAGAGAAAGGTGGGATGAAAATAGCTGAATTCTGCATAACCGGGCGGACGCTGAGCCGGTGGAATGTAAAGCTTCCACGGCAGTTCGGTCGGACGACCAAACGCTTCCGAGTTAAAGAAGTTGCCCCAACGCCCGATCGCCTGTCCCAAAATCAGTGATGGCGCAACGACATCAGCCAACTGCCAAAACGAAACGCGATTGAGTCGGGCAAAGATCAGCGCTGCAATTGACCCACCCAAAATTGCGCCATGAATAGCAATACCACCATGCCAGATAGCCAGAATTTCGGCAGGGCGCTGGGCATAGTTCTCCCATTCAAAGGCAACATAATACAATCGGGCGGATGGAATGGCGGCAACCACCAGCCAAATGGCCAGATCGCCAATCAGGTCAGGGTTCATGCCTCGTCGCTTTGCTAATGTCGTGGATAGCGTTAATCCAATCATGACTGCCGAGGCAATTAGGGCACCGTACCAGCGAATTGCAAGGGGACCCCACTCCAACAAAATGGGTCCAGGAGAGGCAAATTCAGCAATTAGGGTTGGTATATCTGGCACGATCGCTGCTCCTAGAGAGACTTCTGCCAGTCTATCAAGTATTGCTAAGCAGACGACCATTTCAGCAGATGACGCTGAGTGTGCCGTTGAAGCGGCTCTACCTCCCAAAAATCTTCTGTGGGGAAAGCTAAATTACTCTGTGGAACCGAGGAGATTATCTGCTATCATAGGTTCTCGTCACCCTGGAGAGGTGGCTGAGTGGTCGAAAGCGGCAGATTGCTAATCTGTTGATGCCTTTAGGGGTATCCGAGGGTTCGAATCCCTCCCTCTCCGTTCTATAACTGTTTCAGCCGATTCTACCCGATTGCAATTAACCATTGCAGCGACCGTTTTCAACGCTCAAACTGGTTGAAACGGGGTGTTTTTGGGGGAGAAATGGGGGAAAATCCATAGGAAAGTAAAGGGCTTTTCCGATGGATTTAACCCAGCGAATCAAGGACGCAAATCGAGGCCTGGAGAAGATCAGCATCCGCGAGAAAGACGGAAAGCTGTATGTTCGGGGGAGAACTCGCGATAGTTTCCCGCCCAAGCCAAGCGGCGAGCAGCCGGATCGAGCAGAAATTGCGATGGGAGTCAGCGCAACTGCGTCAGGTCTGAAGGTTGCGATCGCCAAAGCCAAAGCGATCGATGCCGATTTGATCTGGGGGAAGTTTGACTGGACTCCGCATTTAAAGGGAAAGCAGAAGCCACCGGAAACCGTTGCGGAGTGGGTCAGACGATACGAAGAACACCACTGGCTGATGACACCATGCACAACCCATGACGAGCGGTTGAGCAAGGAAAACTCGTACCACAAGAACTATCGGTTGATGTTCAACCGGCTGCCCCAAAACGCACCGCTGACCACCGAGCTGCTGGAACAAACAGCGGTTAATGAGGTTGCTGCGGGAACGCGATCGCGCCAGGTCATGTGCATGGCCTTCAGGCGGCTCGCTGAATTTGCCAAAATCGATGCTGGGAACTTAAAGCAGTTGGGAAAGGGCTACACCCCTGACTCTGTTGACCCACGTAATTTGCCGTCCGATCAAGAAATTCAGGAGCTGCGATTGAAGCTGACTGATCCAGCTTGGCGCTGGGTGTTTGATGTGATGGCGATCTACGGATTGAGGCCGCACGAAGTGTTCCGATTGCGAACCGATCGGCTTGTAGAACGTCCTTCCATTTTGGAAGTACAAAAAACGACGAAGACCGGGTTTCGAGTGGTCTACCCCATTCCAGCAGACGGATGGGGTTTTGATGCTAAAGCAGTTTTATTTCCCAGGATCAAGATTGAAGGACGAAGCAACAATCAGATGGGAATGGCTATCTCTCAAAAATTCCGCCAGCAAAACTTAGGAATAGACCCCTATGACCTGCGACATTGCTATGCCAGACGGGGTTTTGAGAGAGGCTTTGGTTCTAAGTTCTTATCAAAATCAATGGGGCACTCAGTTCGAGTGCATGAAAAGACGTATCAGGCTTGGATCAGGGAAGAGACCTACACAAAGATGTACAACCAGGTGATGGGGATGAGCTAACCCGCCCTGCGCTGGTCTGGTGGAGTTTTAAGAAATTCATCGAAATTGGCAACGTGCACTTTCCAGGATGCAGAGCTAGATTCTGTGCTCCTATCATCCCGATAGTGCGTTCCATAAACCAAATCTCCCTGCTTCCCCAACATCCGCAGCGTTTCCGCTCGATCGATCTCATCAATGATGCGATCGTGGCTTAGCCCTAGCAACGGAGCTGCCTTGGGAGGGGTCAGCCACGGCCCACGAATGCCATAGGCCGAGAAGATGCGTGACATCCAGCTCAGTTGCTCCCGCATAGAGAGCATCTCGGCTTTTAATTGAGCCATTTCTTGTTGCAAGTCAGCAATAGTCAGAGATTTAGCCATAAGTTGATAGTTCGCTTAGTCCTGAAACCTAATTGAGTCTTGATGTGGGCTTATTTAGGTGCGATCGCCCTCCTCTTCAGTCCACAGCGTCGTCACTCCGCGCATTTCCCTAAACTCCTGAATTAACTCATCTGCAATCTCTCCAGACTGCTTTAGCTCCTGAAGTAGAAACGCCGCCAGAAAGGCTTCGATCTCCGCTCCAAATGCTGCATCCATCATTTGCGTGGCGTACTGCCTAACTGTTTCAGGGCGGAGATGGTCGCCGTCAATATTCATCGTCACGCTAGGGATAGTGCTGGTATTCCGCTTTTGCCGAAACAATATTAGGATCTGCCCTGCCTCCTGTATCTCAAGCCCTAACTTTTGAATCGCCCATTGCATCAGGCAAGCGTCCAACTCAGCAGCGGCGATTGCTTCCAGGACGGCATGAGCATGATGTCGCGCCTCCTCCGGGTCGAGGTTAGCCTGTTGCTTACCCCATCTAATCGATACAGCCGGGGTGAGGGCGCGGCTGGCAACCATTGATTCAACCCAGATTCCATCGTCATCTGACGGCTGGGGTTTTCCAAAACCTTTAGCCATCACCACCTCCCACAAGCTTAAAAAATCCATTAGTGAAGTTTGTTAGCAGCTTTGCCGCTGCTTCGTCGGTGGCATATGCTAGGATTCTGCCGCCGTTTTTGTCAGTGATGCAAAACTGAAATCCCCGATACGGAGGATCAAGGCGATCGTATTTCAGCGGGTATTCGACTTGAATTTCAAATGATTCAGCCATTGCGATCGCCTCCCTCATTCTTCTGCTGAATAGCTAATTTGAACCGTTCTAACTCGGCATATAGCTCTGGCTCCTTTTGCTTTATTTGGTCAATTTCCGACTCCTCTACCTTTGCAAGCATTAGATTCTTATCAAATTGGAGGAATCGAGCACAGCCAAAGCAGACTGTGAGGTCACCAGAGCTAGGAGAAGCTAAGTCTAGGCTTGCCGCACCGTTTAGCGTCTTTCTGCAATAAGGGCAGACAGATTCGGGCATTCTTGTTTTTCTCATGGCTCACCCCCTAGAACAGCAGCGATCGGCTTGGCATGAACACGCTCCATCCAGTCAGGGCATGGAAGCTGATGATCTTCTAGCCCTAGCGGATGAACAACACAAAGAAATCCTGCTCCCGTAGCACAGCCGGAGGCACAGCGCAGGCATCGCGCCATCTGAGCACGGCGTGGCTCGTCTCTCTCCCAGCGAGCTTCCTGCTCAGCACGTAGCAGCTCAAACTGTTGTCGCCGCTCTAACCGTTCAGATTCTGCCTGTGCCAGTCGTGCTTCTAACTCAGCCTGCCGTGCTGTTCTACGAGCTGCGATCGCCCGTCGTCGCCCTGCTTCAATCGCCTCGCGATTTTGCTCAAAGATGGCAAGGTAGCGATCGCGTTCACTCAGCCATTGTGCGTATTCTTCAGCGTTCTCAGCTAAGAACGACTCTACTCGTTGCCGGGAGTAGAGCTTCATCTCACTCCATTTCTCATGGTGGGGATTGTCGGTGATGCGATCTGGTTCACCAAGCCGAGCAATCCAGCGATCGCTCAACAGGTAGGTACGGCGGAGAGTTGTTTTAGCAATCCATTGATCGCGAGCTTGCCAGTGGCAATCGTCAGGATGCCAGAGAAGCTCTGTGTTCCAACCTAAATATTTGCTCCAGTAGCGGTAGCACCCTCGCGGCTTGACACCCTCCCCGCTGAGATTAAGCTTCTCTAGTTCCTTCTGTGTTTTCAGCTCTAGTGGAATTGCATCACGATCAAAGCAGGTTGGTAGGGTTGGATCGTCTATCTCGCAATCCTCTTTTTGATAAAGGTAGACCCACTCAGAATCACGCCAACCCCAGTAACAACCGGATGGCTTAGCATCACCAGGCTTGAGGTTCCACCGCTGCAATTGGCAGACAGTTTTCATCTGTGCAAACCGCTCCGATCGATCGCTGATAGGCGGCAAATCAGGAATAGTAACCTCTGTCTGATTGAGATCGTATAAGTCAACGTGGTACGGCGCATTCATCACCCGCATGGTCGCGACTGGCTCACCTAACGGCTTGAGGTTTTGCGCCATCAGCTCATCTTCGGTTTTTAGATGGGCGGGGCGATCGTGGTAACGGTGTACCGGACAACCCGCGCAAACCGTGCGAGGTTTTGACTTCCAATTCAGATGGCAGACTTTGCAATACCAGCGATCGCCCCGCTTGTTCAGTTGATGGTCAGTCATGGCGATCGCCTTCTGAGGACATCTCTACCGCCTCAAGTCCTAAAGCCAGGGCAATGTAGCCATCTTCGTTTTGAAGGTCGGAGGGAAGGGCAGGAGAACCTTGAGCGACAAACAAGCCCTCATAGAGTCGTCCTTGAGCCGCATAATACATTCGCTCCCGATCGCTCAATAGTCCGTTTATAAATCTGTTGTGTTGCTGTTGAAATTCAGGCATTTCTACATTTCTCTTAAAACGGTGGTTCATCACGATTTGGATCGTTAACAAGACACAGCCAGCGGTAGTGCAGAGTACCAATCGCCCTCTTGTAAAACCGACCTAGATAATCCCAAAGCGTATCGGCATAGGGATCGGGGCAGCGGCGACAGTTGGCTTGGGGCCACCCGCGATGGTTCGATCGGTAGGTGATTTTGTGATCAAACAGAAAACAGATTAGTTGCTGGATTCGGTATTTCATTACTCCTAAATGGAATGTCATCTCAATCGATCTCCTTTTCTAAAAGTTCAATTTGTCGCTGAACCTGCCGCAACCTCTCCCGCCGCTCCCGTGCGGCGATCGCCGCCTTATGCCTGTCCGCCCCCTCCTCGCCGATGTAACTGGTCTTGACTTTCGCTTCAGGGTTTCCCCTAGAACGCCTTGGGGTGAACATTGGTTTAGAACTACGCCACCAGGCTTGGCGGAAGTCCCGCCCTTTCACCTTGCCAGTCTCGATCCAGCAACCTTCGGGGGCGATGTCTCCCTCTGATTTGATTTGAGCCTTCTCTTGCTCAAGTCGAGCCAACGTGTCATGGAGGATTTCAGCGGCGGCGATCGTTGGTTCAGCGATATAGCTGTTGTGGAAATTCTCTGTTTGAGCGATCGCTGCTGGCGCTTTACCTTTCCCAGGTTTCCTGTCGTTCTGTTCTAGGGGAGCGATCGCTTCTAGCTCTCTCTCCTGGAACGATCGCAGTTTGCCGCTGTCAAGCTTGACTGTCACAGTTCCATTGATTCGTTGGGCGCTCTCGACGGTGCCTTCCTGATTCCAGTTATGGGATTCGGTTGGCTTGATGGGCGCAACTCTAACTCGGTCGCCTGCTTGAAATGCAGTTTTTTGCTTCAACCCTTCTACCTGAAGTTTTGCCGCTGGAATCCGGGTGCGAAAGTTGTAGCCCACAAACTGCACCACAGCTTCAGCTTCCACCGTGTCCCATCGCAGATATGCATAGACCCAGTTTTGCCCCGCAATGGAAACGAGATCGCCCTTTTTCAGCGCTCTGATATCTTCAGTAGTAGCAGTCCGCCATGCACCTTTCTTGACCTCGCTGTAATAGACCTGCTCCTTGTAAACCGCCACAGGACTGACTTCAACGGGCTTTGAAGGAAACAGGCGATCGCTTTTTTGACGAGTTAACTTTGGCTCTTTGGTGGGAGCTGCGACTCGGTCGCCTGTCTCCAGGTCAGCCTGCACTCGAACCAATGTGCTACCAATTAGCAACTTTGGCTTGGGTTCACCGATATCGAGCAAGACCATGCCAGAAGGGGTTGTATTCTTGAACTTCCCGGTAAACTGTTTGCCGTTTAGATCCTCACCCTTGACCAGCATTCCTGGCTCTAGCGATCCCAGATCTCGCACATGATTCTTGGTAAGGGGTTGGCAATAGCGGGTACTAATCCAGACATCCTTGCCGTGGTCAAAAGCAACGAGACAGTTTTGCTGACAGGGGGAGAATTGCTTGATCCTGCCTGTGTTGGTGGTGGAGCCGTGGTAACAGCGATCGCCCGCTCCGAGTCCTTTTGGACGCTTAGGCTCCAGAGACAATTGCTCGCCCTGATAAGGCTGAATTTGTTCTAGGGGAAGCTGAATCTCCCCTCGATGCACCCCATCCGACGGATAGGCATCTAGATAAATCTCATCCAGGCGGGCGTATCCTGCTCGACCCAGTTGATCGATCGGTGGCAGTTGGCATTCATATTCAACGGTGACCGTTCCTGGAATTGAGTTCTCTGGCTCGATCGCCACTCCAACCACCGATCGCACCTCACCGAATAAATGCAGATCGAAGGAGACTCGATCGCCTACCGCCACTTTTGGAACGGGCGGCAAAACTATTTTGATGGATGAGGGAACCAGACCCTCACCTTTTTCAGGTGGGGATGGGGACGACTGTAAATCAGACTCCTTCCCTGAAGTTGTGCCAGATAGCGATAGATCAGCGACTTCGTGATCTGAAGCTCCTTTTGGACGGTGGAGGCAATGATTCCGGGGTTGGCCTGAACGAGTTGGAGCACTTGTTGTTGGCGCTTCGTCAGAGATTCCATTTAGGGCATCTAGTTCAACGTCTTTCATTTCCCGACCCTCCGCGTCTGCCGAATCGTGACGGAGAGTCGTCCAGCTTTCATCCCCAAGCTAGCTGTGGCTGTGTTGGCGTGGATCTTCATGACACCGTGGAAGGCCATGCGGGATTCTCCCCCCATAACCAGCACGTCACCCGATCGCAGTTCAATGTCGTGGTGGGGCTTATCCTTGTGCTGGCAGTTCCCCAGCCGGAACGTGCAGCTATCCCCTAGAGAAATGGTGACAATTGGGCTGCCGGATTCTCGCATCACAGAATCCTCAGAACGGTCTTGGTGCATTCCCAGGCTGGAGCCGACGGGAAAGTAATTGACGATCGCCACGTTTGGGAAATAATCACCCAAATATCTAGGCAATGTTTTCTCCAGTGCGCGGCAACTCAGGAAATGCAGCCGAGCGGGAAAGGGGCGATCGGTCTCGAAGTATTCGTATGGCTTCCAGTTCAGCCCCAGTCCACACAGAGGATGGTTCATGGGTGTGCCGTTGGGCATGGTGGGTGTCCAAAACCCGCCTTTGCACCAGTCACGCAACCATTCCACCAGCTCTGCCTGCTCATCTAGAGAGAGCCAGTCAGGAATGTGGACGCAGCCAGGGGCAAGGTGAGCTGGCTTTCGAGGAAGGAGGTCAAGTTGCATTAGCCAATTACCTCCGTCTTCATGCCGTTCACGACCGCCCAAGTCAATTGGCGCAAGTGAACCCTACCTTTCCACTCCAGCTCTTCAGTGCAGTGGAAGCATTCATAGATCCTGCCAAGTTGCTGACTCTGCTCAATGACAGCCCCAACCTGGTCGCATCGAGGGCAGCGATCGGGATCAACGCACATGATTGACCTCCTCAATACCGCTCTCCCCTAGAACAAATCCCCAAGCAGGGTAGCGATCGCACAACTGCTTCGCTTCAGGCACATGGCTGCACTCGCAAAGCATCTGGAGTTTGGCGCGAATGAAGTCTCGATCGCGGCTGCTCCAGGCAATGATGCAGGCATCCTCGACCTGGCGAAGGTCAATTCTGGGTTGACTCTCAGCTTCAGGCGCAGAGTTCTGTGCTGGCTTCTTGCCCTGCCTGAGTGCCTTGATGAACAATCCGGTAGGATTCCGCACCCACCGCTTTCCAACCTCCTGGCGAACGTAGGCAAGGGCGTTGGGGATGCGATCGCGGTTCTGCTCCATCTCTTTGCGAACCGTGCGATTGTCCTCAATGCCAAGCTCAATCAATTGAGCTGAAAAGTCCGTGGCGGAATCGGCGGAAGGCATATCTTCTCCACTAGTTTCAGGTTCTTGTATAGGGGGTTCATCAGGCGGTAAGGGCGAAGCAGGAACGTGGCCGCTCAATGGTTCGGATTCCTCTTCCTCGTTTTCCACAGCAGACAGCGCAGATGTTGTCTGTGAGAAAGAAGGTGAGTTGTTTGTTGTGATCATTGGCGAGGTGTCGCCTTCCAGAGACGAGGTGTCGCCTTCCAGAGACGAGGTGTCGCCTTCCAGAGACGAGGTGTCGCCTTCCAAAGGCGATTTTTTAGAAGTGGCTTCCAGTAAGGTTTTGAGCTGCTCCAGCTTCTTTAAGTCAGCCTGGTACTGGTAGGTGCGATCTTGTCCGTTGTAGGGGTTGTGCCGCCGCTGGACGAGGGCAAGGTCATTTATCAGGTTGAGAGCGGCGCGGATGATGTCTTTGCAGTGCTCTCCTTGAAGCTCTTCATGCAGCGATCGCGGAGGCGGCTCTCGATTTTCCTGCTTCCAGAGGGCGAGCTGTTCTTCCGTAGGAGGTTTCGGTTTGATGATGGGAATCCAGAACCAACAATTTTTTAGGGAAAGTTGGTAGGCTTCCATCTTCCAGCGTGTCTGCCGTTCAAAAATCTGGAGCAGTTTTGCAGCGCAGAACCGAACGGCGCGGGAGACAGGATTGTTTTTAATGAGTTGATCGAGAATTTGCAGGTAGTCTCGATCGAGAAGGGTGATTGGCGCTGGGCAGTGGCAGGTAGTCATGTCTCACTTCCTCTGGCGATCGCCGTTAGCACGGTATCAAGCCACATTGGCCCCTCCAGTCAGCAACGCTCTAGAGGCTGGTAGGTAGAACACCCAGCAGCTTTCGCCAAACTCTAATGCAAAATATTTGCGTGCCCATTCCTCACGCAGCTTCTGATTAGGCGCAATCTTCAGCAAATGCTCACGGTACTGAGTCCGTGATTCTGGCGTATCAGCAAACAGGCATCCTTTAAACCATTCAGGGCGAGGTTCGATCGCTGCTCGCTTAAAGTTGGCGATGCAGGTGGAATAATGTAGCCCTGAATCGGGCTTGTTTTCACCTAAGGCCGTTTTCCAATAGGCATTACGCCACAAATCTTTGAATTCACGCTCCCACTCTGGCAGTTTCTTGTTCATCCACTCTGCCCAAAGGGGACTTTGTTGCTTGTTGTTGGCAGCTAGGGTTGCTTCTAGCAGGTCATAAGCAGCATTAAGGTCTTGACAGTGTTCGGTAGCTTTTTCAAGTCGATGTGGGTTTAGGTCGGGATGCCATTTTTTGATCTCACGACGATAGGCATCTTTGAGCTGAATTAGCTCAAACGGAGCTTCTAGAGCCAAGAGGTTGAGTGCTAAGACTAGAGTCAACATGAGCTACCTCCAGTTTCAGCTTTCAGATTGAGTCCATT
Source organism: Oculatella sp. LEGE 06141 (assembly GCF_015207605.1). Classification (GTDB taxonomy): domain Bacteria; phylum Cyanobacteriota; class Cyanobacteriia; order Elainellales; family Elainellaceae; genus Oculatella. The sequence continues at coordinate 116,862 of NZ_JADEWO010000009.1, read as the reverse complement.
GGTGGCAGCTTCTTGACGGACTTGAGAGTATCTATCAATGTGTCCACAAGGATTCCTCCATCCATCACAGACCTGGCTGCGTGAACCGTCATAGCTGCGAATTGGAAAGATTTCACCACGCTGACCACCACAGGCAGGGCAAACCCACTTCACGCGGTAGCGAGCAAAGTAAACGCCTTCATGCTCATCTGTGGAGGGGATAAAAACAGTTTGAATAGTCATCTCTGTATCCCCCTACGCGATCGCTAACGACAGTGAATAATTCGCGACCCCGTCTCGCCACTTGGGATAGTAGAAGTCGAGATAATCAAGCACCTGATGGCGCTCGGGGCTTGTGAGACAGCCTCGAACAGCTCCAGGAATGCCGATTAGTTCAGCAACCTCTAGCAAGACCTGGTTGTTGACCCGGCTCTTGAGAGAGTCGGGTTGATATAGCGCCTGCAACAGGTCTACGGGGATGATGATGGGTTTAAGATGGGCGATCGACGCAGGAATTAGCTGCTCACCTCGCTTCGCTGCCTCGATTCGCTGGAGTGCCGCCCGATCTTCAGCCGGCTCTAGCAACACGTCACTAGAAAAGGAGTGACCTCCATCAACCCACTGCACTACTGGGTGCGTTTGCCCTATGGAGCGAACCAACTTAAACTCGACAACCCAGCCCAAACGCTCCGATCGCGTTCCCTGGTTCTCAACCACGGGCAATCCTTTGACCTGAGGAAGAGGCAGGCGATACATGCAGCAACCACGGTTCTTCTTGATCAATACGCCTCGCCTCACCAGGGTGTTGCAAACCGCTTGCAGTCGCGACTTAATAAGGTTCCCATGCTGCCGCCGCGCTAAATCCTGGATATCACGGGTCGATCGCAGTCCCATCCCAGGCTGAAGGATGCTTAAAACGATTTCTTCATACCGCCGATCCGCTTCTTTGGGAGGAGGGGTGCGATCGCGGTAGACTTCAGCGATCGCCTCTGCTGCAAAGGTGGCCTTGACGAGGTTCTTTCCAGGCTTGCGGCTGATTGGGCGGAGCAAGACCGTGACTCGATCGCCTTCAACTTTAGGCGTGGCTGCAACCTGGCAGCGTTGATAGCGGCGATCGAAGTAACTGTTAAATTCGTCATGCAGCCGCAGATTTTTATACGGCTTCCGGCAAAATTCATCCGGAACTGATACAGGCGATCGTGTAGCTGATAAACTAGTAGACATAATAGAAGCTGTCTCCATGTAAGGGGGACACAGAGCAGCCGGTCACTTGCGAGGTGGGACGGCTGTTTCTGTTTTTAAAGGTTGTGATTACGAAGGATTGCTTGCCCTGGAAGGGTTCATGCAGCCTGCACTAAGCGCGACTCTTGCGACTCTTGCTGCTTTTCAAGCGATTCAATCTTTTCCTTAAGCGCTGCGCTGGCTATCTCCTGAATCGTTTGATCCGTTTCCACGCAGAGAATCTTCAGTCGTCGCTTTAAACTCACGGGAATTCGGATGGTTATTTTTTCCAGTTCCATTTTTTTTAGGATTGCCCAACTGCCTACATTCAATATTAAAAGATTCAATATTGAATCCGTCAAGATCGACTTAGCCTTTCTTCGTAGAATCAATATTGAATTGGGTAAGCTCTGGGTTAATTTGGAGTGGTACCCACATGGGTACCACATTGGAAAGGAGAGATAATGAAGAGGGGCGTTACTGCCAACGGACAATACATTTTTGGGCAATTCGTCGCAGCAATGCGCGATCGTCAAGGGAGCGATCGCGCTCCAGAGTGGATGAGCGCTTTCCAGCACGAAAAAACTCAGCAAGCCTTAGCAACGTGGCTCACTGAGCAGACAGGTATAAAGGTTTCAGAGAGCGCCGTTGGGCGGCTAGAGCGCGGTGACGGCTCCCCTCGAATCGACGTTCTGATTGCCTTGGAAATGGCTAGTTTTCTAAAGTTTCCAGATGGTTCCTCCTATCGAGTGGGCGACATGGTAGACGTGATGCGGGAGATAATTGACCCGTGGACAGGCGATCGCCACACCAACGGATTTAGCAGCGTTAAGGCTTGATGCAGCCTTAACGCTTGATGCGCTTAACGATCGCCAGCACCCTATTCTCGTTCGGCACGGGAATCAGTTCGGTGCAATAGCGAAAAGATTTGATCGGATATTCAATTTGTTCTGGCTGGCCGCTATCGTAGACGCGATCGATCGCCTCCATGATTAACTGAGCCGTGGCAATGGGAAGCACCTCGTCAAGCCGCTTTCCGAGCATGTATTCATCAGGAATCATTGAGATGGTTCCCTGATGGATATTCACTTCCAGATAAATTCCAGTGGTGCTAATAATGAAAACCGATGCCTCTTTTACGAGGTAGTTTATTAGCGATCGGCAGCAGGAGCAAAATAGGACTTGCTCTTGCTGATGTTGGTCGTCAATTGGCCCTAGTATTGGTTCCATAGTGGATGGGTGAAGTTCAGTTATGTCAGCAACTTCGAGAGCCACATCCGTCCTTACAGGCGCGTAAAATTTCAAGACAATTTGCTCAAACGGTGCCAGTGAGATGCACTGCTGAGTGATGTCTTCGACGTGTTTGGCAACAGCATTAGTTGCTGCTGTAGAGGGCTTAATTTCTAATATCAATTCTCTTAAATCAGAACTGATATTGACCTCATTAATGTGCTGAAAAACTTCAGGCGATCGCGCAAGAATTTGCTTGAGCCGCTCAATCAATAACTCCTTTATTTCCATGCCAACCTCTCTAGGTGGCTTGGGGTACCCGCAAGCTTTTTTGGCACTGTAGCTTTGCTTTAAAACTAGTGGAAGGGGGTCGATCCCCTCGCTGCACCTTAATTTTAAAGCAGCACCTAAGGGTTTTTCTTGCTGAAGCGTGAAAGGTTAATTGCGGATGGTTGAAGCTGAGGGTGGCAGTTCATCACGGTAGTGACTCACATGCTTCTCCGTCATGGTCACGATCGAGCTTATAAGGATCACTCGGGTCAGCATCTAAAATTCGCTGTGCTTCTGCACGGGTGCTGAAGTCAGAGCAGTTATAGTCGCCACCAGCAGGTTGAGCAATCGAGTTGGCAGTCGATTGCAAAGGAGCAGGAACAGCCATCGGTTCAGGGCTAGCAGATGACCGGTCACCTCGTCGCCAATCCCACGGCATGATGGGATTATCCTGGCTCCAGAAAGCAAGCCGCTGCTGTTTAGCTTGATCTTCAGCTTCCAGGTAGCGATCGCGTGTAGCATCGCAGCCGCTCAAATATTGGCGATAAACCACCGCATGTCCTTCCTGCACCAATTGCAGGTTGACCGATTGACCATCGCGGTACACTTCAGCAACTTCACGACCGTAGCGATCGGTGTCTACAACGCGCAGCTCTACCTCTGTTCCTCTAGGCAGGAGCTGCCGTAATCGGTCGGTTGATTCTTACCCTTGGGGGGCAGCAGATTCGGGTGAATCAATGCACGCCATACGAACCGTTACGGAACTGCGATCGCTGGTGTAAATCGCCTGAAACGTATCGCCATCTCCTACTGAAACCACTTCAGCAGGGGTGCGATCGATCGCCGTTGAGGCAAGAGCTACAGATGCGATCGGCGTTGGGGAAGGGGCGATCGATGGTGCAACGATAGGAGTTGTTCTAGGGGATGCGATCGGGCTGGGTGCGATGTGTTGAGTTGGTTCTTGAGCCGCTGTCTCGACTGGCAATGGCGGCAACTTACCAATGAGCGACAGTCCAACGACAAATACAGCGATTTTAGTTCGCATGCTAGGCAGTCTGCCCAAACGCCTCAAAAAGCGGTTGACGGGTGGCAGGCAGATGAGGCACCAAACCAGCAATATCACGCCATAAGTAAGGCTCAAAAGGCTGGGTGGCATAAACATGGTGATCGTACCCAGCCCAAAAAATACGCCAAATCCCCATCCGAGGAAGGTCTTGATCTTTTCCATTGTGCTGTCCAAGGCTACGGACTTAGGGTGCCCTGGCATCGGCAGTTTGTTCTAGGGGATGAGGAGGCGATCGGATTGGTTGTGCTACGTTGGGTTGACGTTTGGACAATCGTTTGGGCTAGGGATTGTATGCCGATGACGATGAATCCAATTTGTTAGAGTTCGCTATCATTTCTCACAACTCAACAACCAACCTTAAAGATGTTCCATCAACTTCCACTGCTCAACCAAAATTCTGACGGACCACAAGAGTTTTTCACATGCAAGCGTTCTTGGTCTGCTGCAAAACACCGAATTATGCTGCGTTATATTCAATCGCATTGTTACAACTTGGGTGGAGATAAACCCTTTCAATCTAGACACATTAATTATGTGGATGGATTTGCGGGTGCGGGAAAGTACGATGATGGTTTTGGCATTGAGGACTTTGTCGAAAAATCTAATTTTTGGAAGCGATATAACATTGATCTTCTAGATACCGACGGTTCTCCTTTGATTGCCCTCAAATGTGCCCAAGTGTTTCGGGCTGAAAAGCGAGTTAATCTACGATGTTTTTTTGCAGAAGCACATAAGAAAACAAACAAGGAACTTCAGGCAAATTGCTTAGGAATTGGAAATGGAGTAGAGTGCAAAATTTACAAGCCACAACGGTTTGATAAAACTTTTCCTCAAATAATAGAAGATTTGAATGAGTACCCTACAATCTTCTTCCTAGATTCTTTTGGAGTCAAAGGTATAAACTTCGAACAAATTGGCATGATTGGTCGATATGTTAGCAGATTTAAGGGAGAACTTTTTTTGCTATTTCATAACTCTTCTGTTGCGCGTCATGCAGGTTACTTGACACAAAAATCAGACAACGAAAGGATGAAAAAAATAGCTGGGACTTATATGCAAAATTTAACAAAGATGCTCGGGCCTAATTCTGATGAAGATTGGAAACCAAAATGGCTGGAGTTAAAAGATGAGCCGCAACAATTTGAACGTTGGGCACTTGATTACTTTACCCAAAGAATTGCTAATGAAGGTCAGTTTAATGGAGTTGCTAGTTTTGACATAAAAGAACGGTACACCGATTTGCGTCCAATGTATAGCATTGTGGTTGGTAGTAATCATCCGCGGAAAGCCTGCGGGGAGTTCTTAAACGACTTCTTTGCAGACGAAAATAAGCTTCTATTTTACGAAGTCGATAAGAGTAAGAAGAATAGGAATTTTTTACAGCAAGCATGGGAGCGACAGACTCAGCAAAGGAAGAGTGAGATCAAACCTAAAATCATTCAACTTTTAAAGCAAAGAAATCAACAATGGAAGAAGATGGATGATGTGATTACTGACCTTATTCTTACTTTAGGTAGTCAAGGCTATGACCTGGGTTACCTGAAACGATCCGATTATCGAACCATAATGATTGAATTATTCACTGAAGGTATTATTCAAACTGAATCCTTAGGTAAAAAACGATTCCCAACACTAGAAAGCAAAGTGAAAATCGTGTGATAATAATTAAAAACAGAAGCCGGATTTGGGAGAGATATTATGTCAATGAACTCAGCAATAGAGTGGACTGAATCTACCTGGAATCCCACAACTGGATGTGATGAAATTAGTCCAGGGTGTAAGAACTGCTATGCAAAGCGATTTGCTGAGCGATGGCGCGGAATAGAGGGTCATCCATACGAGCAGGGATTTGACATTAGAATCTGGCATGAGCGATTGGAATTGCCATTAACCTGGAAGAAAACACGCCTGATCTTTGTAAACTCAATGAGCGACTTGTTTCATCCAGAAGTTCCAGACGACTTTATTCACAAGGTCATCTCGGTCATGGAGAGGGCACACTGGCATCAGTTTCAGTTACTTACAAAACGGCCTGAACGAATGCTAGAAATTGCGAAGCAAGTTGGGAAATTACCCTCCAATGTTTGGGCAGGAGTAAGCGTTGAGTCGCAAGCTTGGACAACTCGAATTGATTTGCTAAGACAGGTTCCAGCTCAGATTCGATTCTTATCCTGCGAACCACTATTGGGTCCGTTACAGCTTAATTTAACTGGAATCGATTGGGTCATTGTAGGTGGTGAATCCGGCATTGGTGCAAGACCAATGAAATCGGATTGGGTAAGAGAAATACGTGAGCAGTGTCTAGCAGCGGATGTTCCCTTCTTCTTCAAACAATGGGGCGGCGTTCAGAAGAAGCGAAATGGACGAACCTTGGATGGTAGAACTTGGGATGGTTTTCCATCAGCAGGGTCAAAAACCGTTCAGTTATCTCAGAAAGAACCTGTTCAGGAAGCTCAAATCGCTCTACCTCTTTAACCCTTGATCTGACAATGCTTGATAGCCGCATTACAACTTGCTTGCAGTGCGGCTAATGCTTCGTGGACGACCCCTTCAGATGATCAGGTAGCGATCAGAAGTCTAAAAAGAACTCTCCGTATCGCCTCCTGGTTAGTTATTCTCCCCTTTACCTAGAATGCCTGGTGCATAGCGTTGAACGCTATCATTGATAAAGAGAAAGGCGATAAACCTTAGTGGTGCAGAAAACTCCTGAAACCCTTATGGAAACAGGATTCTCAATAAGAGGGTAATCTTGGGATTTTCCAAAAAATCGAACGAGGGCACTGGGTTTCAGCCACCGTTTTGATCTTCCAAGCTCTCGATTGTGAGACTCAAAAAAGTTTTCTGCACCACCAAGGGCGATAAACCCCTATACGCCTGAGTCGTATTTGCTTTTGCTGGCAATCACTCTGACAATAGTTGTTCTCAAAACCTAGTTAAGAAACTACGTAGAAGTTATCCGCTCCTTCAGGGCACTCCTCGTTCATTAATGCCAAACAACGACGAACACTGGCTTCGGAGTTTCCCCAACTTATCGTTTCATGGCCACACTGACTGCAAGTCGTCCAAACGCAAGGTGAATCGGTGCCAGAATCGTTCTCTTGGGTACCATAGACTACTTCACATTCAACACGAGCCATGGCTTATCTCCCCGTTTAACTTACTTTCTGAGCGTATTTTAAACGATGTTTCGGCACGCCTATAAGCCCGCTCTAACTCATCCCATTTAGTCCGATCGCCTCCGTTGCGATCAGGATGACGTGAGAGGGCTTCGTTGCGATACGCCCCTCGAACCTCATCCCAGCTTGCGTGTTGGCTAACGCCCAACACTTCCCACCACTGCTTTTCAGCCGCTTGCCCATTCGTCGATTCAGGCAGTGCCTCATAGCCCATAAATGCCTGCTCCAGCGTCCCCACCCCCCACCGCTGCTGTCCGCGCAGAGCGTTGATGTGTTTGGCGATCGCCCACACGTTATCGATGACCCGATCCCAACTATCGCAAGCCAGCACCATCGGCTTTTGGTCAAACCGGAAATAGACTGCAACACCTGGATCTTCAGGCTGCTTGAATCGTGCGTAAGGCAATCCGTCTCCTCGCAACGGAATGTTGGTAGACAGAACCACGCTTTTTGCATTCAGTAACTCCAGTTCCTTCAACAGCTCATCACGTGCCTGGGCAAACGTTCTAGTTCTGTTGCGATCGAACTGTGACGGCTGGCGAAATGTGGTGCGCTTCCAGCCTGCGGGATAGTGAAGGGGATATCGCAAATCAGGCTCAGTCATAGTCTCCTCTTAAAACGGTGGTAGTACATCATCCCAGAACACTGAAATACCCCAACCATTGGGGTCATCGCAATACACACCCCAATCCTCGATTTCGCGCACAACTGCGATCGCAAATCGTTGGAGCTGCCAATAGGGAAACGTGGGGAGATACGGCGGCGTGACATAGCCAACGCGATCGCCAATTCTCAGGTCTAAGTTAGACATTGCGATCGCTGTTCTAGGGGTACAGATGGCAGAGAAGAAAGGTTGATTGAGCCATACTCAATCATTAAATTGCACCCCCAGAGTCACCCCAAGAGCTTGTTCAATTTTTCTTAAATTCTCAATTGATAAAGCCCCTTTCAAAGTCTCCTTCTCAATGTCGTACCAGTAGGTTCGGGAGACCCCAACCTCGTCACAGATTTCCTCAAGAGATTTGCTGCAATTTAAGCGAGCTTGCTTGATCCGCTCGCCCAAGCCCTCCACCTCGATCTCCCTTATCTGCCGTATTCGCATCTTAGTGGCTAACACAATAAACCCCTCCAGTAGAGTAAACCGTTAGCTAACAGTATATAGCACACTGTAAACTATTAGTTGACACACTATAAACTATTAGTGTACATTTAGATTAATCGAAAGGCGATCGCCCCTTCAGCCTCGGAAACTGACAGCAATCGCCTTTCGCAATCTCTCTCAACTCAAATGCTTGGACAACACGAAGAGTTGAGAACCCCAAGAAAACCTCGGAGGATTTGAATTAATGGTAGCTCTAAACGTTAGAACCGTCGCGCAACAAGAACTCGACACCTGCATTGAGGCTCAAGCCACCGCGATCGCTCCCGACGATGATGACGCAGCACTCCAGAAAGAGCTGCTGCTGGATGACTTAGCCTTCCTATCACAGGCGATCGACGAGATGCTTGCTGCTCGTGACCAGGGTGCTGAAGATGCAGAATCGCGGTTTCAGGACTGCTGCAAGCGGGTCAAAAGCGTGGCGATCGGGCTTGATTTGACCAAAGAGATATTTGCAGATCAAGACCGGCTCTTAAAGCGGCAGGGATTGAAAATCCATCTGGTTCCCATTGCTAGCTGATGGCATGTGGGGCGCATCACGCCCCACTCTCTCGACTTGAAACACCCGCAACTTATTGGTGAACCACGATGCAAATTTCAGATTTCCCAGAAGCGATCGCCCGCACCCAGTTTCAGCTTCTTTCCCAGGAGCAGCATCTGCGTAAGCTCCAAGATGCTCTAAGCCAGTTTAATGCTGAGATTGAAGGCGCGGTTGCCTTTGATAAAACCTTGACCAACGAAGGTCAACGCAAAGCAAAAAAGGCTGAGCTGATGGCAGTCGAAGACTACCAAGCCCTGCTGCTTGAGGTTCAATCGGCACAAGACAAGCGCACTGAACAGCAGATCCAGTTGGATCTGCTCCGCAATCAGTTCAGCGTGCTGAAGCTCAACGAACGACGAGCGATCGCAGAACTCGAAGCTGTTGCAGCCGCCTAAACCTACCCTAAAGCCCCTCTCCAGAAGTCTGCCCCAATTGTTCATCCTGCCAGCTCAACTTTCCACGGCAAAGCTGGCAGGTTATCCTAACGGACTTCATTCATGCTAGTTGAATTAACTTCGATCGTTCTAGGGGTAACACCCCCATCACTTCCAGTACCCGTTTATTCCCAGGTTCAAACACAGGATGAGACTAGTCATCGCGGTAGTGGTAGGCGAGATCTTGATCAGCAGGCAATAAAACCCATCCAGCCCCAGCCTGACTCATGTACAACAACCGACAACAGGCCGGGTTGTGGTGTTCACGACGATCGCGACTGGGAAGTGGTTGAAGTAACCTTCGCTGCTTCAGAACCATACGTTCCACCTGTCGAAGATGGACCGGAACGCAGCCAAGGATCTGGCACTCGGTAACGCTTAGCGATCGCCCCTCTCGCTCAATCTGAGGGGCAACTGTAAATCAAATGGGAAATGAACAATGATTAGCTGTGAGATTGCTGTTGAATTTGAAACAATGCAACAAGAGTTAGAAGAAATCAAGCAGATGGTGCGCGACGCTTCAACCCTAGAAGACCTCAATCACCTGCATCACAAGGTTGGTGCATCGGAGCAAGAGATAGAAGCCGCTGAACAGCGAATTAGCAAATTGGATAGGCTTGTTGCTTGGTGTGCATGGGAAAAATTTGAGTCTCAGTGCTCTCTTGAAGAATTGCAAGCCCGTCAAGAATGGACGGCAATTATGAACGTTCAGAACGAATACGAAGCCAAATATTGCTGATAACGCGATCGCCCTCTTGTCACCAGCAAAAGGGCGATCGCTCCACCACTCTTCCGTCTCCGTTTCAGGTAAAGTTCTTGCTATTCTCAATCTTTGAGGTTGATGGCGGTTGGAATCTCTGCATCTACACCGATCCACATCCAGAAATTGAGCCGCTTCAACCCTACACCCTATTTCCTACGCTCACAGCCGCGCTAACGTTTGCACTCCATCCAGATTGGAGCCGCGTCTCCGACATTCCGTTCTAGGGGAAACCTTATGACCATCTCAGATACTGCTCAAATAATTGCTGCTCTAACTCGACAAACTGAATTGCTGAGCGCAATCGTTAACCACCTCAAACAGCCGCAGTTAGGACTGACTGAAGCGCCTGCACTCATGCGGATTTATGCAAACCGATCGAACAACTGCTTGTGGTACATCGTTCATAATGGCGAAGTTGTTCCTGTCACTGCCACAGCTTTGACGGGATACCTGCAAGAGTTACGCTTTGAGACGGTGGATCGACGCGGTAAGCCGGTGGTCAAACTCCAGGCTTATTTAAAGGGCGATCGCCCCTACTGTGTGGAGTCTGGCTATGACTCGCATTTCAGCAAAGGCCTCTTATCGGCGGTTGCCGCCTTGGAACCACAGCAGCTCCAGCAACCCATCACCTTGTCCCCACAACCTGGCACTGACGAATCAGTTCTGTTCTGCCGGATGTATGCGATGGGCAATCCGGTGAAAGCACCCTACGATGACCAGACGAACTGGAAGATGGTTGCTCGACGGGCGATCGCCAATGTAGAGGCGGCAACAGGGGAGGCGTTCTAGGGGACATAGCTAGCTGATGAGGGGGCGATCGAACGAATGGGTATCGAATGGGTTGATAGTCATTACTTCAGTTGCTGGGAACTTAGGCTCAGTCAATTAGAAGACCTATGCATCACTTCACTCGCCGTGCAGATGTTGCGATTGTTGTTGCACTGCTCTTTAATCTGAGCATTACGTCCGAAAGCAGATCAAAAATACCTTCGCAGCTTATATCGTCTGTAGAACATTATCGAAGGTCCAGCTCAGGGTAGTCTTCAGGATTGGACAGAAGTTCTTTGTGTTTCCAATACCAATCTTCTAATTCGTGTAACACATCACCTAAAGTGGGCCATTTCTCAGCCCCTACCCACAGTGGACTTTCAGATAATTCATTTCCCGTACACCAATCGAAAGTATGCTTGTGGTGCGGATCAGCATGTCCAAGACGAAAGTTAAAGTCTTCATCCTGGTTGTCATATCTAAAGATATTGTGATTGTTGCGAAGTGAAGCATTATAGGCATACCATTCAGTTTGTACTAAAGGCTCCTGAGGATCTTGGCTAACAATTCGTATCAACTTCTCTACTCTTATAACAAGACCCCCTAAGCAACCTATTTCTCCATCAAGCAAGAAACAGCAATTAGAGGGTCGAAATTCCAGGGTGTCGTTACCAACAAATCGCCGGGACTTGAACTGCTCAAGAACCGTCTCGTGGGTCTTAAAGTAATTTTGAAAGCGATTGGGTTGGTGTCTCATCAGGTCGCATCTTAAGGTTGTTTTTCACTTTCAAAAGCAACAACCAGGAACAAATTTCAGCTGTTTCCTTAATCAACCCTTGAGAAAGTTGCTGTTTCATTGCATCGGACGACATTTCGTAGCGACACTCAAACTCTTTAATCCGAGCATCCACTTCATTACACTGTTGCTCGAGATGTTGTTTGTCTGGGTTTAGGGCTGCATTGATTAAGCTGTCTATCTCAGATGCCTTTTGTTCTGGTGAAGTTGCTGCAAGCTGCGATAGCTTGATGCCTTTAGTTAGAATTGCCATAACCACCACTGCTAGTGTTTTTGCTAGATTCTGCACACAAGCAAATTCTTGCCTGTGTACAAAAGATAACGCAGTGGCAATTGCATAGCGCTATCCCACATGAAAGTTTTACGGGATAGTTAGGGCAGTCAAAAACTCTGTATTGCTTTTTTGACGTATTTTTTGGTGCTGTTTGACTTCTTGCTATGTAGAGCAAAAATTTAGAGACAGTTGGCAGGAAAAGATGCCCCCTCCAATTTGGAGCTTGGTATGTAGGCCTAGAACCACGCATCCCCAAGAAACAAATCAGTGGAAGAAAGTCACCGCTCTATGTTGTCTGTGTCAGTTTCACCAACGAGAAATCGCGTTACTCGATCGAAAGAGTTAAGCCATTTCTCTTGAAATTGTTCTGGCCAGTTTTGATTGAATGTGGGAAGTTTTTCCATGATTTCCATGAGCTGTTCAGCTGGAGTCAGGGACTTGGCTTGCTCTGTCAAATGCTGAGCGTTAGAGGAGTTTTCAGAGAGAGGCATATCTGCTACCAGTTGAATTGTTTTCGGCTCGGTGTCTTTAAGTTGAGTGCTGATTACAGGCGAATCTTGATGAGCATCTTCATAGAAAAGCTTTTCAACTAAGCCTTTATCCAAGCCTGGACAAAGAAAGTAGTGATACTCTCCAGATCGTTTTTCTCGACAACTCAATCCGAGACCCCGAACCCGTTCTAGCTGAGCATTACTTGTAGAAGGCCTCTTTCCAGTTCTCTTGGAAACCTCTTTAGCTGTAGTATCGCCAGACTCAGCTATCCACTTCAATATCTGAATGTGAGCGGCTCTGTAGGGTGGGTTAATAGCTAGAAGAACGCTTCTCAGCTCTTCTAGCGTGTTGGGAACTTTATTTGATTGCAGAACTGTATGAGTAGTGCTGAATTGCCCTTTCTGGTCAACCCTTTCGTCATCCTGCTTGTTTCCAGGGCCATTCCCTGCCAATATCAATCGAAATTGTTCCACGTCAACCCAATCAGCAAAGCTATAAAAGTGTGTAGCTTGCATATTGGGGTAGCGTGAATTTAGTCTTGAATTAACGACTACTGTGCCTTTTTTTTCAAAAGGCTTCACTCGATTCTTTGCTTCTGTGTAAGATAAGCCTGTTTTTTGTCTTAGATCTTTTAAGGTGAATTCACCTTGATCTTGAGACAACTGCATCATTCCTAACAAAGCTTGAATACCCTTCTCATCTAATTCTTGGACTAAAGCTTGATAGTCCACGTCAGAAGAGTTGTTGTCAGGAGGTTGAGAAACCACATCAATCTCCTTACCTAGCAGAATTAATGGCTCCCTGCTGGGCGGTGAAGCTGTCCCTGAACGGTGCTTACCATTCAAAATTGCTGTATAATTAGACATACTGAGATGTTCTCCCAATTGGGAGTTCAAATTAGTTAGCATTGAAGCGGCTATTTCCTTTGTCCGAGGGTAGTCGCTTCTGGTCTTTAAATTAACACAAATTCTTTTTACGAGATCTGCAAAGATCTTAGCTTAGAAAATCAAGCCAGAAGCAATTGCCCATCCTACAGCAACAACAAAGCTTTTTCTTCAATCATGTCTAAGCGATAGGGTTCCAGCATCACATCAAAGTCACCCATTCTTGTCGCTGTGGTTTTACATTCAGTTTTGCTTCAAAAGCGCATTAGTAAGGGGCGATCGCCTTCTACCCCACCAGCCGCCTAACTGAAATAAAAGCATCAGGGAATGCTAACGGAGCAACATCACCTTGGGTTAGCGTGTTCTCTGATGTGTAATCCCCATTTGCAGGCGATCGAAAGACAATCAGTTGTTTGTTTCGCAGATCAGCAACCCAATATTCTTGAATTTGGGCACTAGCGTAAATCTTGGTTTTATCTTCTAGATCCTTAGTCAAGCTGGTGTTTGAAAATTCAATCAACCAGAACACATCCTCCGCATGGGGATGACGCTCTGCATACACCTCTCCTAACGGCTGAACGATAGAAATGTCTGGCTCTGGCTCTGAGTCGTTAGGCAGGGTGATTGGCTTCCCTTCACGCACCTTTGCCCGATCGCCTAGTAGTCGCTCTAGGTAGTCGGCAGTTTCATCGCTGAAATAAGCATGAGGTGGTCCCTCTGGCGGCATTTCAATAATTTCCCCATTCAGCAGCTCGACCTGGCGACCTTCCAAGATACCAGCAGCAATCATGCGGTGATAGTCTTTAACTGTCCATTTTGCAGCAATCAGCGCCATAGCGATCGCTCCTCCGTTACTGCTGTAAAGCTGGCAAGCTGTCATACAGTAATTATGTCCCACGGGTTAACCTGTAGGTCAACATGCGTCTCCGCGTTGTTCCAACTGATGAAGAGAAGCATCAATAAGGGCTAGAGCCGATTTTCTAACAACGTAATCAGCACTGCGACATGTTCAGCTTAGATGGGTGGCAGCATCATCCATGCACAATTCGATCGCCAAACGCCGCGTTCCTACCCCATCGGGTCAGGCCGACCAATGCCTAATTGCTGAAGAGTTTGCCTGATGTCGCTATGGTTTTCACCACAGAAGTAGTAGCTTTTCTTTCGTAAGTTCGCGAGATAGTAACCAGGCTTGCCGCCATTGATGCGGAACAACTCAATGATGACTTTAGCTGGAGTGAGGTGGTAGCAATACAGCCGATCTTCCATAGTGGCCGCTACAGGTAGGTTCAGAGGGTTGTAGAACGGCGTGCCCATACTAAAATGCCAAGTCCTTCCTTCCCGCCGGACGATGAGGTAATAAATGGGATGAATGAGGCTGTCCGACATGGGGTGAAACAAAGTCTTCTAACAGCGGCGTTCTAAGGAATATATTACCAGGCTGATTGGAGGGCGATCGAACCCTCATTGGCACCGATTGCGCTCTGTTCAAGATGGGCGATGGGCGATCGCTAGAATGGGTTGAGACTTTAGTGAAAAGGTGCTAAATGGAGCGTTTTATTGAAGCTATTGAAAGTGCTTTGGAAAGCAAAAACTGGTATGCAGCATTATCCCTTGCACTGCTTCTTCCAGATATATGTGGAAAGCTCCAATTTCCAGCGCAGGCGACAGGCCCAAGATATAAAGCATGGTTTGATAAGTATGTTTGCCCCACCTATACCATTGGATCTCATGTATTTTTAGGTTCTGGCGATTGCTATGCACTTCGATGCTCATTTTTGCACGAAGGTGGAGATGATATTACAGCCCAACGTGCCAGGGTAGCGTTGGATAAATTCCGCTTTACCGTCCCTGATTCTCAGGGTAATCGTCGGCATTGTAATCATCTCGACAATGTTCTGGAATTAGAAGTAGGCGAGTTCTGTCGTGATATGTGCAAAGGAGCAAGGGTTTGGGAAGTAGATGTAGCTGAAGACAACGACGTGCAGGAGAGGAAATCTACACTACTGTCTATTCAAACAGTTAATACTCACCCTTTTTCTTGGGAGCCACCTCGATTCAACTAATCTAGCTGGATGCTGTCTTCAATGTAGTGCGCTAACCAGTTTAAACAGTAGCAACGCTTCAAGAGACAACCAGAATCCGTAGCACGATCGCAGCATCCAGGCGTTAACCGGGCGGAATGCCGGGAATACATCTTTAAGCCAGGTCAAAATAGCGTGAGTCACTCGGTTGAGAGGCACAATATCGCGCATCGGCAGTTCATGCCCCAGATTTCGATAAGTCAGGTGCTCAGCGTGGTGAGCTGGCAACAATGGGCAAACACAGTCACGCCCAAACAGCAGAACAAAACAAAGCCATCGGCGGAACATCCATGATGGCGATCGCCCTTCAACATGCTCCCGATATGCCGGCGAGAACTGCTTTACCTTGCTGCGTTGAGCAGTGCGGCTGCGTCGTCTTCCCATTTGTCGTACTCCCTTGGAAACGCGGAATTCTGCACTTTCTGAGCTGCGGCTCCAAGTGATTTGGCTGCGCGATCGCCATCCTGCTGGAGCGCATTAAAAAACAGTTTGGAGCTGCATGAGGGTTCCATGCGGCATTCTTTAGACCCCCATGAATCGCGCTGCTGGAACAAACCAACCGAGTCGGACTTACCCCAGCCCATCTTCTGAAACCACCAATCATCACCGTGATCCAGATTCTTCAACGACGACTCTTGCAGCGCCGCCATGAGTGCGATCTGGATATCGCGATCGCTCATGCCCATTGCAGTCCCCGTTGAGATGATGGCAGCCGCATTTTGCCGCTGTTCTGCACTCAATCCTGAAACTTCCCCGTCGATCGCAACATTTCGAATTTGGCGAACAGTTTCGGCAGATGGCGCGAAGCTGGTCACAATGACAGTCCCGGCTAGCAGGAATAAAAGGCTATCTAAACTGACGTAGTGGCGACGTTCCATACTCCTCCTAATTGCTACGGGCGATCGCTGGCTCTGGCAGTTTGCCGGTGAGCGATGCCCAAATTGCCCACTTGGGTGGGGGCAATTTCTCGCCATTTTGGATTTGCTCAATGTGGAAATGTGCCCCTGTCCCTATGCCGGAACTGCCCGACTGAGCAATGATGCTGCCCACTCGCTGTGTTCCTGCGGCACATCGGCTCAGGTGAAGGTATTGCCACGTTGACCCCATTGAGTCATACGTGGCGACATTGCCACCTCCATTTCCATCCCACCAACATTTCACTTCAACCGTTTTTCCAGGTTCGCCAACGGCATAAAGTTGGGTACCTGTTGGGGTACCCAGGTCAACGCCTTTATGCTCCTCAGAGCAGGTAGGGCAGGGGCGATCGCGCTTCCCAAACGGACTGGTGACGCGATACCCGGCAATGATTTCTCCCACCTTGGGAGTCGCTTTGAGATCTGGCGCAAAATAATTAATGACGCTGCCAGCGGTGTCAACCGCTTGACCTGCAATTCCAGCCGCTTGCGCTCCTACATCCCATGCCGCCTGGAGCGCTCCGCTGAAGGGCGGAACCAGATAGACAGTCGAGACCACTACCCCAACGGTGAGAGTGATTAAATTCCAACGTTGCTCAGCCGTCAGGGATTTATCTAAATATTCTCTGGTCTTGAGCCGCAGCTCCGCTTGACGCAATCGCACCCATTCTGGGGTCTCTTCTGCTTCTCCCGAATCGTAGGAATCAGAGGCTAATTCGTTGGCTTGTTTCGTCTTGGATGGAGGCTTCGCTTTAAATCCGAATCTAGAGCGACTTGCTTCAAAGATGCGTTGCGCCTCCATGTCGGGCAATTGCATCGTTCTGCCGAGAACGTGTCCGCCAAGCGAGGTGTAAAAAACTCTCCCGGTTGGATCTTCAGCAAACAGTTCTTTGTAGGTTACCTCTAGCTGTTCTCGCTGAAACCGGTTGGGAATCAGATCAGCATCGGCGATCGCACTCTCAACACTGGAATTGTTACCAGCACCACCCAGCGCAATCACACCAAAATTGTTTCGCAAGTCGCCATCTAGATGCAGCGTCTTACAATGATGGCCCTGTGCCCAGAGCCAGATAAATACACGGTCTTGCCGTCCTTTGAGAGCGATCGTCTCAACCAAGTCAATCAGCTCTTGATAAGCTTCTTTGCTATGGCGTTTGGCTACTTTGAGCAGAATCAGCCATTCATCCAAAACAACATAAATTGGCTTGGGGTTGACCGTTTTCCCCCGTCTGCTTTTGTCCAGCCGTTGTTGCTCTCGTTTCTCTTGCAGAGCAATGGCGAACCGTAACCGCGCTAGTAGCGGCTCAATCGATTCAGGCTTGGAGGTTGAAGCGGTGAGGACGCGACTGAGGCCGTCCTCACCGATCTGATCCTCTAATCCCATCCAGAATGAGGCTTTGCCAGAGCCACACAGCCAAACTGCTTGACCATTGGTGAGGTGATCAATGGCCGCGATCGCCGCCAGCATGGTTGTGGTTTTGCCGCTCCCAGTCATGGAAGCGCCAATGATGTGCCCATCGTGAGCGGCAATCCGTTCAATCAGGTCGAGCGTTCTAGGGGGAGCAGCGGTAGTCATGAGAGCTTCTTATTTTGACTGTTTTGCAGATTTGCCGTTTTGATACACATTATTGATGGGCACTGCGTTATATCCATTCACTCCATCAATACGCTGATGTCCTGTTGCCTCGGTGTGCAAATCAGCGTCTCCGTCCTGCGAAACGAATAAGGTTTTGTAGTTCTTAGTCATGGCTCAATCTCCCTGAGTTGAAACGAAACTGGGTTGTAGTAAAGCTCTAGAAATGCCGACAGCCAGAGTTCAACAGTTACCGTCCCTCGTCTTCTTCATCAAGAAGGCTGTCATCGTCATCGTCGTCAACATCGTCAGACCAGACTGGTTCATCTGGAGGCGGCTCATGATACACATCGTCAGACCACACAGGATGCCAGGTCTCCAGACGCATCACTTTCTGTCGTCCGAATAAATTTCTCAACAGATTCACTGTTCAACTTCCCTTAACTGAAATGAAACTGGACTGTAATAAACTTCCAAAAACTGACTAGCGCCAACCAGCCAAATATCCGCTCCGGTTACAACTTGGCAGTAGGGTTGCTCTAATCGGGCGATCGCATCCTCTCGGCTTACTGGCGGATTGGATAGCAGAGAGGACAGTTCCCCCGTTTGCAAGACCTGGCTGGATTGTGGAGCGGTGACACATTCTGATGAACGAGGCTCGATCGGGTCATAACCGTATCGCTGCTGCGATGCCCGATCAAGTTGCTGCGCCACCTCTGTCTGCTTCTGCCACAGACCTTGACCTCCCGCCGTTAACTGCTGCCAACTCTTAGAGGCAATCTGCCAGTTGAGCCGGTAGGCCCCCTCTGCCGTTGCGGTCATAAATAACAGCAGTAGGAACAGACACATCCAGCCGATATGTCGCCACCGCAACCCTTGAATCATTGCTCAACTACACCAGGGCGCAGGGAATCACGCTGCTCATCTTGCGTTCCGCCAGTTATCCCAGGCCGGAATCCGGTGCCGGATGCACCGTTTAGCAGCGATTCTCCGACTGGACGAGTTTCGTTGATAAATGCACCTCCAGCTCTACGGCCAGAGATGCCGAGGACGCTGAATAAGTTGTCTGGGTTGTAGATGCCCCAGACAACGGCAACCATAAACGGGATGCCAACCATCAACCATCCAGCAATTTTCCAAGACGCTTCAATTGGATTGAGAAGGTTGATACTGAATACGTCAAATTTGGTGCGATCGTTCTGCTGACTCATGAGATTCTCCTGTAGATTGGTTGAAATTTATGC
The DNA here is from genome assembly GCF_015207605.1 of Oculatella sp. LEGE 06141. Taxonomy (GTDB): domain Bacteria; phylum Cyanobacteriota; class Cyanobacteriia; order Elainellales; family Elainellaceae; genus Oculatella. Next base: position 97,997 of record NZ_JADEWO010000009.1, on the reverse strand, counting down.
CCACACATCACTCAGCGGCTCTGGATTAAATCGTCCTTGAACCACATTGGATGGGGCTTGACGAGCAAACAGACGTTGTTGCTTGATACCGGGCAAATGCGGAACTTCTAGAACCTCATGCCCGTGCAAGTTGCTGTAGATAATCGTCGTTTCTGGGCTAGCTTCTGCAACCCGCTCCGCCTCTTGCAAAATCTCCCTGCCACGCGGTTGACCAACGATAGCCGTCCTCCCCGTGAGTGCTTGCTCCATCCCTTGCATCGACCCAAGCCGACCGGGAACTACAATCCCAAAGGATTTTTGGTAGCCCGTATTGATTTTGGCGTTTTGGACTTGATGATCCTGCCCAAACAGCCAGACTGCAAATTCATCCTCCCGACCCATGAGCAGAAAGGTCTCAACTAGCGCAATCAGCTCATCTTCCGCTCGAAGCCTGGGTTCGTCGTCGCTGTTGCCGGAGTTGAGGCGATCGAATTTTTGAGCCAGCGCTAAAGTCTTGTTCCACTCATCCAGCACGATCAGCGTGCGGACTTTGGGAACATACACTTGCCCTGCTTGCTCAGCTCGATCGCGCTCTTGTTGAGCTGCAACCAGCTTGCGCTCAAGCCAACGCAGCCGTTCCAACAGTTTGATGATTTGATGTGGGGCATCAATCGTCAGTTTCAAAACGTGTGGCTTGCCGTCGCCAGCTTTTAGATCCTCCAAACCCAACCAGGGGCTAGGCTTGACCGTGGAGCCGTACACCTCCAGCTCTCCGCCTGTGCGGTGCCAGAAGTATTCGATCGCCCCTAACAAAAACGTCGTCTTCCCCGCGCCCGTTTCGGCAGGCACTAACAGATGACGTTTGCGATGGTTGAATAATCGCTCAAACAGAACCGACTCTTCAGGAACAGAGGCTGTCGGCTGCTCTTTGGCAATGGACTGCGATCGAGCCGAGCGCGCCGGGGTAACCCGTTCTAGGGGAACTGCTAAATCCTCTTCATCGAACGACTGCCTGATAGCAGGAGCCGTTTTGACTGGCAATGCCGTTTCGCTACTTTGAGCAGAATCCCCCCGCATCCCCATCCATAAACAACCAGCGGTGCTGCCAGCCGCGACCAGGCTGAGTAGCTTACCCTGGGCTGGATTGGGTTGGGCAAACTCCACCACGATTTTGCCTGGATGCGATTTATCGACCGCATCCGGGATATTCATATGAAGCGATCGCGCACCGAAAAACCCAGCAACGGCGATCGAACCACCCGCAACAAACCAAGGTAAACGTGTCATTGCAGGCACCCAGGATCTAAAACTCGTTCCTCTTCTGGCATCGACAAGCACCGCTCGGTTCGAGCGGATTTCTCCTGCGAACCGTTTAGAATTTGCTGCCGCTGGTCACGCACACCCCCTAGCAGATTGGCGAGGGTTTCGGGTCGAGGCTGCATTTCTTCCGGTGGGATGCCGGAAGCCAGTAGCGGATAACGCAAATCCAACTCATCCTGCATCCATTGAGGACGCGAGGTGGAGGGGATTTCCAGGATTACCGCCAGGCGCAGCCCTTCAACTTTGTCGGCCTCTGCCGCTTTGGTTAACAGCGGAAGGAGGACGTTGTTGGGGTTGGCATCTACGGCTGACCAATTTCGAGAGGACAGCGATCGCAGTTCCGCTATCCGGTTTGGCTCAAACGTCCTCAGGCATTCCAGCACCGTCCGACCATTGCAGGGATGGCCGCCGCTGGAGATGTACATCGTGGCAAGCGCTCGGTAGGCTTGGGCAAGCGCAATCAGGGTGCGCTGCCGTTCCTCATGTAGGAATGCCGAAAGATTACGCTCCCTCTGCTCCAGCGCACCCATTTGCTCAACGATGAGCTGAGACTCGTTGTAAGCCGGAATCACCCGTGCATCAGTCGGGTTGTCTAACTGTCGGGGCGATTGCTGTTTTTGCCACTGCGATGTGTACACCAGCATCAACACAGAGAACCCAGCACCAACGGCATAGGAGCGCCAGTGGCGTTGAAGGTGGCGTGAGACATTCAGTGCGGCCACCGCTTTGGGATTGGCGATCGGCTGAGTTTCCCGGCGAACAGGCTTGCTCTCACCTAACGGAATCTCGTAATCGACGGGCACCGATTCTGCCTGCCTCATCACTGTCCCTCCTTATCGGGTTGATGGTCATTGGCAATGTTGAAAAGTCCAACCTCAAATCGCAGCTCATCAACCTTGAAATTGAGCTGAGAGAGCAAGTCTTTCAATTCAGTTGAACCGGTTGATGGAGGCTGAGGAGTTCGCAACAGCGATACACCATAGGCGATCGCAGTTGCGCCAACCAACCCAACAGCTAATCCAGTAAACACCCCATCTCTGGCCGTAGACAACATGGTTTGCTGGGCATCCTCCCCGATGGGTGACAGCATCCCGTTCAACCCCTGGCGATCGATTAAGTCCTGAGATTCTTCAAGGGCGTGATGCCTGATTGATAGAACAGACCCCCCAGCTAAAAGCAGAGGGACGGCGATCGCAATGGCAGCTTTGATGATTCGGCTCATGGTCATGGTCTGTACCTCGTTGTGACATAAACAACTCTGGGTTCAGGTGCGGACGCTTGAGCCAACCCGCCGAGCATCGCAGCGGTGAGGACGATCGCTGGTGGGAATAGCACATTGGCGATCGTGCCAACCGCGATGACAACACTAGAAGCAATCATTCCGCCCTGAAGAAATCTGTGGAACATCAGTAATTTGCCCTGCTTTACTCGTTGGTCAATTCGTTGGTTGATGCTGCCGATAAGCTCAGTTGTGGCTGCATCGAGGGCAGCGCAGATCTCATCTGAAGCCCCGTAGTCAGCAAGTTCTTCCCGTCGCCCGCAGTCGTCTCCTTCAATCTCCGCCGCAATGTGGCAAATCCCTTTTTTAGGTGGGAGTTGTCCCCACTCAGCTCTTTATTGAAATGAATAGCGAATAGGGGTGCAGCAATCTGGGCAGCTTCTTGTGCCTTCCCTTTCATCAGATCGTTGACGGTTTCAAAAATCTCCATGTCTAACCCAGTTGCAGCATCTTCTTCAGAGGAGTTGGTGTAAGCATCTGCACTTTGGGTGTCAGCGGTTTGATGGTGAACCTGCTTCGCTTGCGGCTGATAGTGCTTGCGAACTTCGTCATAACCACCCTCAGCGACCAATTGCTGAGCGTGTTCAAACTTGGGCAAAAACTCGTCAGGGTAGCTCGACTTATTGCTAACCCCCATTGCTTTGCAAATGTTGTAAACGGTATTGGGGTGAATCTCGTACAACTTCGCCAAATCTTGCTTGGAATAGGGCATTTTTCCTCCAGTTTTGGGGTGTTGTGTACACAGGTTGGGTACAACGTTGTACCCATGTTGTGTTGTTGTATAGGCAAAACATAGCATATCTCCGTTCTAACGGTGATAGAACGGAGACTTAAAGGAGTAAAATTTTTCTATCGTGTCAAGGATTCCGGTAATATGAGTGCGATAGAACACCCTTCTAACGTAGATTCGATGTCTCCACAGACCAACACACCCAAAATGATCGAGGTGAGAACGTCGTTACCTCCTCAGTTTTTAGAGCAGATGCAGGAGATCGCGGATGCGGACGGGTGGAAGGATGCAGAATTCATCAGGCTGTGCATTGTTCTTGGATTTCATGCTTATTCCAGCGGCAGCAACAGTGTGCTAGTCAACAAGAAGGTAAGGACTCGCCTCAAGAAGTGGGAGGAGTCAGGTGAGCTGGCAGACGACAAAGAGTGAATCTCTTTGAGATAGGTAGCAGTTGAGACAGGTAGCAATGCCGCTCTAGTTCTCAGGGCGGCATTTTGTTGGGTAAAATCATCCGCTCCACTAAACTAGTGTGGACGTGCTCGCGAACGTGTCCATGAGTGCAGAAGTGATTGATAAAATCCCCGTCGCCAGCCTCTACCCCGATCGCTACACCCTTGGCAAAACCAAGGTGTACGAATACATGGGCATCCTGAACATCAAGCCGTTCAGGGTTGGTAAAGCAGCATTTATCACCTTTGAGCAGCTAAAAGCGCTAGATGAGTACTGTCGGCTCTTGGCTGAGAACCCAGCAGCGGCAGCAGAGTTTGCAGTAAGTTATGCTCAATCCAGTTCTCAAGGTGAACAAGTTCGTGAACGCAACGCACCCGTCCATGAACTTGTTCACACGTCGGCTGATTTGTCCACATCCCCAGCCTGGCTCCTATTTGTAGAAGCGATCGCCGCCCGCCTCCAACCTCCGGCTTCTGATCCCCTTGCTCCACAACGTCAGCTCCAGGAAATTTGCGAACAGGGTTGGACTGTCAGCAGTTCGCAGCTCCGCCAGATTCTGGGCATTGCCCCAAAAGCAGGCGATCGCTATGGGTTCACCTTTACCAAGGCAGGTCGGGTTGGCAGGCAGTTAGCGTGGCGAATTGGCAAAATCACGTTCTAGGGGGAAGGAAATGCAAGATTATTCGCCCAAGGCAATCGCATCTCTAATTGAGCAAGTTCGATCGCACACCCTGCTGTCAGAGGGACGGCTGAAAAATTTAATTCGGATTTGCCAATACTTGAATAATCAGAGGATTGAAGGCGACATTGTCGAATGCGGTGCGTTTAAAGGAGGATCGGCGGCAGTCTTGTCGCAATTTATGGGCGATCGCCGCCTCTGGCTGTATGAAGGGTTCCAGGGGATGCCCCAGACCACAGAGAGAGATGGAGAGGACGCTAAACAGTACATCGGTGAGTGTGCTGCCAGTCCCAATGACGTGCATGAAGTAATGCAGCGCGTCGGCACATCATCTGAGCGCTACATCATTAAAGCAGGATGGTTTAGTGACACATTTCAGGAAGATGGTCCAACCAAAGTTGCACTCCTGCACTGTGATGCGGACTGGTACTCTTCCGTAACAGAAGTACTGGAAAAGTTTTACCCGTTGGTTCCCAATGGCGGCTGTACCGTTCTAGACGATTTTGGTTATTGGGAGGGATGTAGAGAGGCTTTCTACGATTTTTGTGTCAGGCATAGTGAAAAGCCACTGCTTGAACGCATCGAGACAGATCAAGCCTATTGGGTGAAAGGAAAAACGAGCAACCGGCAAGCGATCGCTGAATTTTATCAATCTCTAGATGCTCCAAATCCCGTAACAGCAGAAGTAGAGCAGATGCATCGTGAATTGAAGCAGGTGCGTAATCGCCTCAAGCGCGCCGAATCCAGAGTTGATGCGATGGAATCTAGCAAGTTCTGGTGGCTACGCAGCCAATGGATGCGGTTAAAATCACGGTTTTCTAGTTAATCAGAAGCACCACTTTACGGGAACTACACAGTATCTTTTGCAACTCAATATGAAGAGTTTCCGTTGAATCACTAGTACTACTAAATTTAGGACAGGGCAGATTGTAAATACGCCTTTCATTGGTTCTGCTCAGACGGCGATCGCCTTCTCTTCGGTCTGTAGCGAGAAATGACGGCCCCCACCCAACTCGCCACAGATTCATCATGAATGCCGCCATAGCCGATCGCGCCTGCCTATTATTTCTTCGGGGTTGGACTGTCAGAGCGCTGGAAAAGCATCTTCAAACTCCCCGCTCCACGATTCACTACAACCTAAAAAAACGGCTTGGCACTAAAAGTAAAAGCCGCTCTACCCGCCAGGGAGCATTGCGAATTGTCGAAGAGCATCTCAAAGATGGGCAGATGTCGTCTCGACAGAAGGCTGAAGTTCGGCGATGGATGGCGGCGAATATGCAGCGGATCATCGAAATTGACGAAGCACACGACACCCGTCTGCTGACTGCCAAAGCAGAGAAAGAACTGGCTCGCCAAGAATGTGGTTCCCGTTCCGATTTCCGCGCCAACCTCTTCAGTATTGATGGAGGCGGACATGCTTGAAACCCTCACCCTGGAAGATGCCTTCGTCTCGGTTTCAGATGCGATCGACGAGATTGATACGGTCACAAGCTACGCTGACCTGGCTGAACTGGAAGATTGCCTAGCTAAATTTTGGGCAGGAACACTCGACGAGGTCTACGATCTCTCCCGTCTGTACCTTCCCCTAGAACAACTCATTCCTGGTCGCCCATTAGAGAGCCAACTCGACAGCGACACGATGCGGAAGGCACTCTATCGGCTGCCAGAACCCTACAGCAGCGCGATCGCCCAACACTTCGAGCCAGACTGCCCGGAGCTGGGTCAACTGATGGCACATTACTTTGCCCATTCAACCCTGACTGATAGCTTTGAGCGTTACTTGCAAGAGACGTACTACGAAGCCTTGTTGCGGTTGGCTGAAATTGTCAGAACCCTACTCTAATTGGACGCGCCCCATAGATAGAGAATTACTGCCGCCATGTTGACCAACGAAGATTTTAGTAAGTTGGAGCGATCGCGCTTCAGCCGGTTTGCTGATGACATTCTGCAAGTGGGCAAAGTCGGTCTGTACCGGGATGCGGACAACCAAATCCAAATTCACTGCTTCGATCTAGAACAGGTGAACGAGTTAATGGTAAGACTGGAGCACATTCGCCGCATGGCATTTTTGGTGCTGGGAGGCGATCGATTGCTAATTTGCTTTGCGAAAGCGGTTCATTGGCAAGGCTCTACCCTTGAGGGTGGTCTAGAATCAGAGTCATCGTTTGATGAAGATGAACTGGAGTCACCAGCAATGGCAACTGCAACGATTGACCAGACCGTAGATCAGGTAATTGACCAGGAAGTAGATAAGGCGGTGAACGAAGCAATTGATCAAGCCCTATCCCAGCGGATGAAAGACGGTTCGCTTGAGCAGCGGGTTCGTGAGCGGGTTGGCGCTCGAATTACGACATTCATAAACACACAGCCTCAAGTTCAAAACGGCGCGACAACGGCAGTTGCAGAACCACCTGTCTCCGAACCTGAATCTGATACGGAAGCATCAAAGCCAAAGGCGAGAAAGTCCAGCAAAATGAAGCTGCCTAAGAACTTTGAGTTTCAGGTGATCAATCGTTACCGCATTTGCCTGGAGCGCCTGATTCCGGAGAAAGATCGTTCAGAGTACCTTGATGAAATTGCAGCTCAAAGCGACCAGGCTCAAGCTTGGCTGACTAAGGTGGCACAGGCGATCGCCCTCAAATACAAGAAAGAGGAGGCCAAGGTTTACAACGGATTGCTGACTGAAGCTCAAAAAATGCACAAATCCTTGCAACCTGCATGATTTCGTAATTTCTCCCCTTCTCAACTCACACAAACCCCGTCATTGGCGGGGTTTTTTATTGCCATTACACGGCGATCGCTGAAACGCATATATATCAAGCATTTCTAACTAACGAAAACGCCCATTATCATTAGCTTCCCCATGAGTGCGATCGCCCCTTCTTCCTCGTCTCCCTTCTTTCTCGATTTGGTAGAGGAGCGAGATCTCATCCAAGAATTACTGGCAGACAAGCGGAGCGAGAGCACCCGTCGCACTTATGCCAGGGGATTAAAGGATTTCTTTGAAGTCATCAGTGGCAAAGAGCCTGACCCGGCACTTGTCGCGCATTTCCTTCAGTTGGAGCGTGCCACTGCCATCAAACTGGTGTTGCACTATAAAGCTCAACTGATTAAACGAGAGCTGAGCGAATCCACCGTCAATGTACGGCTGTCTGCAATTAAGTCACTCGTTGCCTTTGCACAGAAAGTAGGCAAATGTGTTTGGAGCTTAGAAGAAATTGAACTGGAGAAAACCGAGACCTATCGGGATACCACGGGCATTACTCCAGAGGAATTCAAGCTGCTGTTTCAAGTCGTCGATCGCTCAACGCTTAAGGGTAAGCGTGACTACGCCCTCCTACGGCTGCTCTGGGATAATGTGCTGCGGCGTAATGAGATTTGTTCTGCCAACGTTGCAGACTTTAATCCTGAAGCCAAAACTCTAGCCATCCTGGGGAAGGGGAGGGGCACCCAGAAAGAATCGGTTAGCCTGAGCAGTGCCGCAGTTGAAGCCCTCCAGGTGTGGCTGGAAGCAAGGGGCGATCGCGCGCCCAAGTCACCGCTATTTATTGCAGTCGATCGCGCCCACTTTGGTCAACGCTTGACTGGAGACGGACTCTATCACTTAGTTCGGTTTCAGTTGGCAGAGAAGGCGGGTATCAAAAAGCGGTTCTCACCCCACCGCTGCCGCCACAGCGGGATTACGGCGGCGTTGGATGCCAGCAATGGCAATATTCGGGAAACCATGAAGCTGAGCCGTCACCGCAAGCCTGAGGTTCTCATGCGTTACGACGACAATCGCGTCAATGCCCAGGGCAAGGTGACGGAGATGCTAGCAGATCTGATGGATGTTTGAGGTTCTGGACAAATCCCATAGGTGAGAGCGTTTTTGTCCCCTATGTCCAAATCTAAAACCGTCTTTTCTGCTGAAATCGAGTGGCGTCACCCTGACAGCCTCACTCCCTACGCTAACAATGTCAAAAAGCATCCCACCAGCCAGATCGACAAGATTGCAGGAGCGATCGCAGAATTCGGTTTCGACCAACCCATCGTAGTGGATGAGCAGGGCATCATCCTGAAGGGGCATGGACGACGAGAAGCCTCTCTTAGACTGGGTCTAGACCGCGTACCCGTCATCGTCCGAGCTGACCTATCAGAAGCTCAGAAGAAGGCGGCACGGTTAGCAGACAATCGGTCTGCCGAGTCAGGCTATGACTATGAAGCTCTCTCTATCGAACTCGAAGATCTAGATAGCCTGGATTTTGATTTAGGGCTGACAGGCTTCGATCCCGCAGAAATTGACAAGTTCCTTGAAGACGAGGGGGTTGAATTCCAGTCATCCCAGGTGATTGGCGATGGAGATGACAGTGATAGCGATCGCTCTGTTCTAGGGGAAGGAGAACAGGAAGGGGAGGATGATACCGCTGTCTCCAAATCGCCGCAGGAGAAATATCCGTTGGCGATCGTGCTGTCCTCCGCTCAAAAGAAGATGTGGGAAGGTTTCAAGGTCGTGTTGGAGACAAAGGACGACACAAAAACGCTCCTCAAAATAATGGAACTAGGGGTACGGCTGAATGGCGAGTAAGGGCGGCTCTTGGAAGAGCGGGAAATTTGCTGCGGCCACCTCAAAAAGTGGTGGGGCTGAAGCCTTAAATGGCGATCGCCCTCCAACTGACAGCCAAGTTTCCTCATTTGCTGAGCAGACTATTGCAGAGGTGAAGGCGCTACAAAGCACTCCATTCGATCAGCGATCGGGAGAAGTGCAGGAATTGGGCGGCCCAACCACTCGACTGGAGCAAGGATTGCAATATCTAAAAAATCCAGACACTTTTGACCGACTGTCTGCTGAAGGCAAGGCGGATGTCGTCATCGCAGTCATCAGTAATCAAAGTATTCAGGCGATCGCCTCCTCAGATGCGGGTTTGGGGGTTCGTGTCAGCGCTGGGGCGCAGGCGATCGCAGAATCCCTGTACAACCGAATGTCTACCGCTGAAAGAAACAACGAAAGAGTTGTTCAGACGTTCCGATCTGAACTGGTTGGGCGATCGGGCAGGAACCCATCCTTCACAAGGATGGAGCGAGATGCACGGCAAAGAAACGATGCCTTGCAGCAGCGACAGGAAGCTGAACGCAGAGCTGCCAAAGCTGCTCGTCGGGCAGCGGAACAGGGCTAACGGGAGGCGCGAAGCCAAGCCTGTATAAAAGTTTTAGCAAAGGAAAACAATGGCTGGAGATAGCATCAGCGTTTACTATGGGGAGCTTTTGATCTCACCGCTCCCCCTCGAAGCCTCATTCAATTGGTGTAGTCACAATTGTCACTATTGCTTCGCCAACCTTAACCAGCCCGATCGCCGCGCTGACATTAAAGCGACAATGCGGCTGCTCTCTGACTATCACAACCGCCAGACCTTAGAAGCAAAACTACTGCAACAAGGCTACGGTGTGCTCATCTCCAACCGTGTTGATCCGTTCGCTACCTCCAACTTCCAGCAGTCCATCCCAGTCATGCGGACTATGACTGAGCTAGGCATCCCGATCGCTCTCCAGACCAAAGGGGGACGAGGGATTGAGGAAGCGCTAGAATTCCTGCCGCCGAGCTGCTGGTATGTGTCAATTGCCATGCTCGACGATGACCTTCGAGCCAGACTTGAGCCAGGTGCACCGTCGATTGGCGATCGCCTCTCCCTACTCGAAACGCTCACCAGCAGAGGCCACACCGTTAACGTCGGGCTGAACCCGTGGACTCCAGAATGGCTTCCCCTAGAACAAGCGCCTAAATTGCTGAAGCGGTTGAAAGATTGTGGTGTGCATGGCGTCTGGACGGAAACCATCCACTTCAACTACAAACAACTCCGCAATATGCCGCAACGGGGGAGGGAGGCGATCGGGGAGAGCATCATCAAACGGGCGCAGAAACGTAACCCTGACCCGGATGAGTTTCAGCAGTGGCTGGAGCTGCGGCAGATGGTCACCGACGTGGGGTTAGAAGTGTTCAGCGCAGGACAACCCAACCGCTCCAACTACTTCGAGCCGTATCACCAGCTCTATCCCAAAACATTTGGAGTACTTCAGGACTTTGTGAATTGGTGCCATGATCGCCAACTTCAGACCACAGACCTGATCAGCTTCAACGAATTTGCAGACTTTCTCTGCCCCAAATTCCCCAAAGGCAAATTGTGCATCGGGCATTACGTTGGGGCGACAGCTCACCAGGTGTGCCGAGAAGCAGAGAACTGGTCGAACTGGATGACCTATCGAGATCTGCTGCAAATGGTTTGGAGTGATGCCCGAATCAAAGCTTCTCCGGCACGAGCTGCCTGCTTTGCATATGCTGCCAAACGTGACAGCAGCGGGGGCTGGATTCAACTGGTTGACGACCACAATCTGCCCTATCTGGCGTTCAACCCGGACGGGTTTAGTGACTATTACGCCGAGGTTTAAATGGCAAGCAAAGGCGGCAGTTGGAAAAGCGGGACGTTTGCTCCCGTGAAAATGCAAGCTGCCCCCACCCAGACTGCTTCCACCGAGGAATTACGCCAAACCTATCTCAAGAGCATGGAGGGAGGCGGTGCCAGGGAGAGGATGCTGAAGCGGTACATGAGAGAGGGGCGATCGAAGGATTTAGGCAACCTCAACCTGGAAGAGTACGCCGCCCTCCGCTACTACACGACCTATGGCTACAGCAACATCAACACTCTGCTTAGAGGGGGCGACTTGAGCTATCTCAGCGATCGCGCCCGTCGCAACTTTGAGCTAGATGGTCGTTTTGCTGCATCGGCTTTACAAAAGCTGCCACCTCATACAGGAACTGTTTATCGAGGGATAGGGGTTTCTCAAAGTGTGATTTCGTCGATTAGGGTTGGCGAAACCTACACCGACAAGGGATTCATGAGCACATCTGCCAGGGCTGATCGGCGGCGATCGGGTAACTTGCAGTTTGAGATCAATGCAACTGGCAAGAATGCTAGAGACCTCAGCCGTCTTAGCTCCTACAGAGGGGAGCGAGAAGTCCTTTATCCTCCAGGGTCTCGGTTTACGGTGACCGGGAAGAGAACTGAGGGGCGATCGACCATTGTTCAATTAATGGAAATTTAGGCAAATCTGATGGCAAGCAAAGGCGGCTCTTGGAAAAGCGGGAAGTTTGCGCTTGCCGTCAAAAGTTCTAGCGAGGTTAAGGGCGGTCGCCAGCCCAAATTACCAGATGGGGTAACTGCCGAAAAAATAGGTGGCTTTCAAACCTATGAGTTTAAGTCTGGCGACAACAAAGTTAGCTTAAACATCTTGCCTGACTTCTTCGATCCAGATTCACATTCGGTTTCATTTAGCGTCAATGGCAGTTCGACTGCCGGAGCGTTAAAGGGACGAGAGGCGGATTTAGCCGCTCTCAAAATCCGTCGAATCATAACTCACGATGCCTCCACTCGCCCTGATGGATTTAAATATGAATGCAATGCCGTCATTGGAGACAGTCGAGGTGCAACCCGTGCCGTGGCTTATGAGTCTGCTGGCTTTTCTCGACCTGTTGCAGGGCGGGCAGGAGGTACCCAGTACGCGATCGTCCGCAACGGCAAGCTAACGCCCGACAATGCAACGTTGAGGCAATATGAAACAAACACCCCTGCCGGGCAGGTTGCTGAAGGAAATTATCGGCAGCTTCGACGACAGCGCGATCGCGAACGTGCTATCAATCGATAAATTCCCGCTTATCAAAGGCCAGCAGGATTGTTAATACTGGATTAGTGTTTGAATCGCACCATGAACGAAGAGTTATCGCCTCAAGAATCTGAACAGCTTCAGCGGCTGGTTGAGTTTGTAGACAACCAGCCCGACCTGTCAGAAGACGAGTTATTGGATCAAATGGAGCAGCAGTTTCCTCGACGAGTCATCGACGCTTTTACGGGCGCAATGACCGGATTTGCGCCGCCTGAAACGGCCTCATAACAATCCCCTAGAACATGAATAAATCGAGCGACGCGGAACTGGAGCAGCGAGTTCACGCTGTCTATCTTCTGCTGCTCAGGCGCGAACCCAGACAACACATCCTGCGGTATGCCGCTAGTGAGTGGGGACTCTCCACTCGGCAAACGGATGAATATATCTCCCGTGCCAGAGAGCGGATGACCCAGGATATTGCGGTCGATCGTGAGATTGCCCGCGCAGAGCATGTCGCCATCCGGCGAGATCTCTACAACAAAGCTTACAAAAACGAGAAATGGGGCGCTGCTTTCCAAATTGCACAGGACGAGGCAAAGCTACTTGGGCTTTATTTCGACCTGGAAGACCATCTGAAGGCAGTAATGACGGCGGGCTATGACGTTATCGACCCTACCATTGAGGACGAAGAGCCTATCGCCGAAGCTGAAGGCGAAGATCAAGCGTCCGCTTACAGCGAAGCAGCTTAAACTCCCTCCCACAGACTTTCATGAGAATCAGCAACTAGTCTTTGACTATTCGGCCAAGGTTAAACTTGTATTGGCTGGTCGTGGCTGGGGTAAATCAGTACTGCTTCAGACCACTGCGATTCAGTTTTGCCTGGGGTACAAAGGCAAGATCAACCCACGATCGCCACAAGTTGCAGTCATCTTGATGCCGTGGATGAAGCAAGCAATTGATATCCATTGGCAAGCGCTGCTTAATGCTTTTGATGTTGGCGGTTCGCTGCGACACTGGGTTAAAAAGCTCGATAAGTCGCGCTATCGAATTGACTTTATTGGCGATCGCCCATCGCTTATGCTGCGAGGCGTTCACAACGGTGAGGCACTGCGAGGCATTAACCCAGTTTGGGCAGGCTGTGACGAGTTCCAAGACTTTGGGCATGGATTTTGGGATACCGTGCTTTTGCCTGCGCTGGGGCGAAACAGGAACTATTCAGCTACAGTAATCGGCACACCCAAGGGCAAGGGATCTTATTTCCACAAATTCTGCACCGAGGCTCAAGAAGATCCAGACTTCTTCTACCTGCATCAAACTACCGCAGACAACCCACATTTCCCAAAGGAAAACATTGAAAGCGCCCGTCGTAGAATGCCGAAAAAACTCTTTCAGCAGGAGTTTGAGGCAAGCTGGGAGAGCTTCAGCGGGCAAATCTTTGAGCATTTACAAGACCATCACATTGCAGATGAGCTGCCTAAGGCATTCAGAACAACCTGGATGGCTTGTGACTGGGGTGATACACACCCCGCTTTGGTCGTGGTTGGTCAGAGTGCAGATGGAATTTACTACGTGCTAGACGCTTGGCACAGCACAACTGGCTTGACCGTGCCAATTGATGATCACGTCAGCAAAGCGGTTGAATTGGCACGCAAGTGGAATGTCAGGCGTGTTTTTTGCGACCCGTCTAGACCCGCTTCAATTCTGGAATTTCGTAAAGCAGGCAAAAAGCACAGCATTGAAGGATTACAGCGTTCGGTCAAAGCATTTAACCGAATCAAGGAAGGAATTCAGGTTGTAAACAGCTTTTTCTATCAAGACAAGTTGTATATCAGTTCTGAACTCAGCAATGAAGCCGAAGAAGTGAGTTTTGTGGACGAGTTGCGTAGCTATCACAGAGCAGTTGATAAAGATGGAAATGTGAAAGATGAAGTAGCGCCAGGGCAGGTTGACCATAGAAGTGATAGTCTGCGTTACTGTTTGGCCAGCCTGCAATTCAACCATTTAACAGGAGATGGCCACAACCCTTGATGATGATACATTCCAGCCCTTATACAAGTTAAAATGATGATGGGCTAGGGTCGCTCCCGAAAAGGTGGTTGACTACCACTCTGCCCGTTCAAGAAAGGTCGCTGACTTGTCATCAGCAGGAATTATGGATCTCAAACAATGCAATAAATGTAAGCAGTTTCTTGCTTTAAACTGCTTCACGAACGATCGCTCGAAAAAAGATGGATTGCGAACCATTTGCCGCACTTGCCATGCCGATTGGCGGCAAAGCAACCCGGACAAAGTAAAAGCCCAGAAAAAGCGCAATTATTTGCGGCACCGAGAGGAGAAGCTTGAGAAGTCAATCCACTACTACCGGGAGAATTGCGAAGCCCGATTGCAGTACGAGAAGATGCGCTACCAGCGAGATCGTGAGAAGCGGCTAGCCGCAGTCCGTGATTACAATCAGCGAAATCGTGAGAAGCGAAAAACTCAAGCGAGAAACTATTATCAGCGCAATAGAGCAACCTTTTTGTTCAAGCGATCGCTATATCGTGTTGAAAATGCGGAAGCCGTAAGAGCCTCAAATCGTAAGTATCGCCTCAAAAACCGGGATCGAATTGCGGCGTGGATGAAGCAGTATGTTCAAGATAGCCGCAGTCGCATACACAGGCTGAGCAAGACTCGCTACAACACTTTTCGGCAGTCAATTCCTGGTTGGGCTGACTTTGAAGCTATCCAAGCGGTTTACATTGCGGCAGCGCAACAACGAAGCATGGGATTTGAAGTTCATGTCGATCACATCGATCCTCTCGTCAGTCCATTGATTTGTGGAATGCACGTTCACAGCAATTTGCAAATTATTGAGGCTCAGCAAAACCAACAAAAATCCAACTATTTCGTTCCTTATGGCATTGATGCTAACGGCGATCGCTACGATCTCTCATTCAACAAAGTTGAGCTTAGGAATCTGGTGAAGGCATTTAAGTCTCAACAGTTGCAATGAAAACGGCTACACCGACCCATTTTTTCAGGAAGGTCACTGGTGGGCATTTCCGCCAAATGGCGTAATCCCAGTGCATATCCGATCGCTACCTGAATGAGATATGGCATTTGCAGCGTCCACGACACGCGCAACGATGCCCGATCGCCACCACTTCATCAATTCCCACCCAGCCAAACGTCTGATACTCAACGCATTGCTTGCAACTGCGAGCAAGTGCATTCAGCCGTCTCCAGGCTTGAGTGTGGCCTTGTGATTGGCGAGTGAGAATGGTTGCCCTTGAGTAGGTCAACGCCAAGGCGGCAGCGTATAGCCCTGCTCTTTCTAGCGCAGTGTAGCGAACCGGGCTAACTTCTTCGTCATACTGCCCACTGGCAAGGTCATCGGCGAACTTGCTCAAATAATCCAACTCTTCCGCTAACACCTCATCCACGATCGCCTCATACGGCGGTGTCAGCGTTCCATCAGCGGCAATTTCAGCGGCACTCAGATGGGCTGCTCTGAGCGTGTCGGTGAAGCGGGATTGCCATTGTTCTAGGGGAAGGCGATCGGTTCTTAGTTCCGACGTGAGACGACGGAGTTTTACCGTCGTTTGAGCAGTTTCACGCTGGAGTGAGCTGGATGTAAGCATTTAGCGATCGTCCCCTAGCCACTGGGTCAACCTATCAATTACATCCTTCGATGTGTGCCCATCCCATTCAGGAGCAAGCTCAACCTCGTGGCATCGGCACAAGTTCCACATCCTGTCTGGCAGATGGTAGGTCACGGCTCCGCTTGGGAGTATTAGCCCTGCAATAAACCAACCTTCAAATACGCTGCCATCATGATGTTTCCTGGATTTCCAGGACTGGTGGGGGTGCGATCGCATCAGTGCCAGAAACAGCAAGCATCGATGCTCATACAACTCATCAAAAGTATGGTAGCCATCTGACACTTTTCCAGTCTCACACGGAATGATTAGGCTGCCCGTGAATTCCTGCTCTGTCATTGATGCCATCCTCAACTGGACATTTCCAACTATTAGGCTACCCAGACACCGAGGCTGACCGTGGATTTTCCTGATTTTCTCCCGCTTAAAACCCTGGAAACACAGCATCCAGACTATATGGCGATCGCTCCTACCCTGACTCGCATTGATGACCTCGCAGCCGGGGGCCATCAACTTGAAGCAAAAAAGCGGCAATATCTCAAGCCGAGAACAGGTGAGGAGCAGGAACTGTATGAACTGCGGTTGCAGAAATTCACCTACACCAATGTTCTAGGGGGCGCGATCGCCCAACAAGCCTCAAAACTGAGCAGCAGTAGCCTTTCTGTCACCGGACTGGAATCCCACGATAAGTTCTGGCAAAAATTTCGAGAGAATAATAATCGTAAGGGACGCAGTGAAAAGCAACTGCTCACAGAAACGTTCAGGGACGCGCTCAAATTCAAACGGGTATATCTACACGTTGAAAAACCCTATTTAGAAGTCTCCCCTAGAACAAAGCAGGAAGAGGAGGCATTAGGGGCAAGTCCATACATCTGCCTCTACACGCCACTGCACGTCACGAATTGGGGAGAAGGGGATACAACCGCGCTGGATTGGATCAAAATCCGGCAGGTAACCACGGTTACCAGTCCGTTTGCGAAACCTGCCCTCAAAGCAACCTGGACATTCATAACTGGCACCCATACTGCCAAATACGAAGCGTTTGTCAAGCTGGGGAAGGGTGGGGCGATCGCCGAACTCGTTAACCAGAAAGGCGACACGCTGGAGACAGGTGAAGATGCCAAAGTTTCCCTCTTGCGGGCAGTGCCCCATCGGGCGGGGAAGCTGCCTGTGGTGATGATGGAGGTACCAGACGACCTGTGGGTGACCAACCAGGCGTATCTCAAAGCGTTAGAACATCTGAGGCTGGAAAATTCCAGGTCAGATACCGCAGAGATGGTGGGCTATGTTCAGCGCACCTGGAAGCCACATGTCGTGGCAGACACCGACCTTGACCACACCTTTGTCGATACAGAAGAGGAGCTAAAGACCGGGAATCAGTACGTCATCAAGGGAGATTTTTCGTTCAGCGAAGCTCAGGGAACCTCCCTTGCCTCAGTTGGAGGCGTACTTCAGGAAATTCGCGATGTCATTCAGGACATGATTGGCATGGCACGCGCATCAGCGACCAAGGGAGCAGTTGAGCAATCGGGTATCAGCAAGAAGCTCGACTACGTGGTGCAGGAGCTGATTCTCAAAAGCTACGGCTCACTGGTTTGTGATGCTTATCAAGACCTCCTACAACTGGTGGCGATCGTTGCGGGTCATCGCAAAGAGGAAGCTGAAACCATTTCGGTTACAGGGCTTGACTCATTCGATGTTGATTCACTAGAGACCATGCTGGCGATCGCGATTGAAATCACCCAGATTGAAGATCACCTCCCGATCACGGTGCTAAAACTGTTCTACCAGCAGCTCTCTAACTTGCTGGTGAAAAATGCCTCAGCCGAGCAGCAGGCACAGATTGCAGAAGAAATTGAGCAACTGTTCGATCGCTCTGCCCTGCTGAAAGACGCGGTGGAAGCAGTGAAGATGAAGCAAATTCAGCAGGCAGGAGACGATCCCCTGCCTGCTGCGGCATAGACTACGCTACCACCTCAGCCTTACGAGGTCTGCCGCGCTTGCCCTTGGGTTGAGCTGGAGCCGCCTCCGCTTTGCGGGATCTGCTGCGCTTGCTCTTGGGTTGAACGAGTTCCGCTGCGGCTGGCAAGAGCAACAGAGGTTGAGGAGAGGGTTGAGGAGAGGGTTGAGGAGAGGGTTGAGGAGAGGGTTGAGGAGAGGGTTGAGGCTGAACGATCGCCTCTTCGATCACAGCCTGTTCTAGGGGAAGACTCCAGGGATCAGAGACGGTAAACCCACGGCCCATCATGGCTTGAGCCAAGGCGTTCTGCTCTGCTCTAACTTGCGCCGCTCTTTCGGGCGAAGCCGCAATGGTGTACCCGTTCAGCAGCATTACGAACTCGCAACGCTCATGGGGTTCGCTTACCTGTTGAGGCTCTACTACCTCGATCGCAGGCTGCTCCAGGCACGATTCAACGTAGGCATCAGCCCATTGCCGGAAGACCCGGACAGCTTCACGGATAGACGAGCCAAGAGCGATCGCCGTCAGTCCAGCGATTTGAAGCGCTAACCCAATGCAGCGGTAGGTTTTGATAGCGCTTGGGCTTTTCAAAATGCGGTAGGTTGAGCGGGTGAAGCGGCCAACCTTAGCTGCATCTTTGCGGGCTTGGCGATCGCAGATGAGTAGCGTTGACCAGGCAGACTGAGCGGTGATTTGAAATGAAGCGATGGTGGATTGCATGGATTGAATTCTCCGTAGTGGTTTGCAGATGCGGCGTTGTAGCGAGGCCGCGTGGACTCCCCTCTCTCTTTATCCAGACTTGGGACTGGCACCGTACCGTTGCGCGGTGGTGAGATTAGAGCCTCAACCAAGGGGTTGAACCTGTCCCCATCTCCTGGCTGGGGCTACCGGAAGGCTTTTTTAATGGGGTGCCGCTCCCCAACTGAATCAGTTATAACTACTCACTAGTTTCTATGTCAAGAGGGACAATCAAAAAACTTTTTCCCGCCAAGTCAGACACCTGCCCTCTCTTCGCTATGAGATCCAGCAACCCTCCAATATTGCCACCTTCACCATATTTTAAGCCGACTGAGCGAGCGATCGCATGAAGGCGATCAGGCGTTTCAGGAGCAACATTGGCTTTGAATTCCCTTCGGTCTAGCTTTTTGCGTCCCATGTTTCTACTCACTAGTTTTTATCTCAGTCTACCAGTTGAGCACTCTTTTGCAAGAAGCGCTCAAATTAATTTGGACAAAGCCAATAGATAGATTCTTCAAATTTCCCTTTGGCGATCGCCCCTTCCTACTTCTGTATGGGCGATCGCTTTTTCAATGCCAACCGGGAAGGCGTAAACCGGAGAAGCCCGAACCCCAGGGATGTTCTAGGGGATATCCAGCAAGGAATTTAAACAATTTATGGATGAAGCACAGATCCGCGCGTTGGTGCAGCAAATGCTGGAAGCCAACAACACGACCCTAAGCACAACCTTGATGAATCAGGTCAATACTGCGAACAGTGGCCTTGCCGCCAGTTTGGAACGGCAAATTAAAAAGCTAGGTGAAACCCCACCTGCACCTCAACCGCAACCGCAGCCACCCCAACCTGACCCTACCAACCCAACTTCTGAAACCGACAAAGGTAGGCTCAGCCTCAAAGCGCTCGAAACCCAGTTACAGGAGCAGGCAAAGCAGTTTGAAACACTGCAAAGTCAGCTCAAAGAGAAGGAAGTTCAGGCATTCGAAGCTCGGAAACGCAGCTCTGTGTCGGAGGCGATCGCCAAAGCTGGAACTATCAATCAAGGGCTGTTGCACACAGCATTTCTAGCTCGCAACGGCGGGCAGCTCACTGAGGAGAACGGCATTTGGTATGTCAAAAATGGCGAACAGGTTGCCACCTTGGATGATGCGATGAAGGGTTATTTGGGGACTGACGAGGGCAAGGTATTTGTCCCTGCCAGCACAACCCAGGGCGCGGGGTCTACTGAATCCAAAACCACCACTCCCACTCCAGAGCCAACTACGAAGGCTGGAGAGGCATTAGCTGCCGCATTCTAGCGATCGGCAATTTCAACGAATCTAATCCGGGGCAGGAGTCCCGGTTTTTTCGTGCCCACTTTTTATTTCATCAACAAACATGTCAACTCTTGCTCCCGTTGAGGCACTTAGCCTCCTGATCGAAGAAGAAATCGAGAAAGTTGAGTTTCGTCCTTTTACGCTACTCAGCAACTTGCTCAAAGAAGACGAATACCAGTCCCAGGTGAAGTGGGACGTAACGCTAGGAGGCGGGCAAGCTCACGGACGAGCAACGACTGCTGATGCTTCCACCGATAATGCAGATGCAACCAAGCAAGCAAACCTACCCATCGGCGATCGCGTTCTAGGGCATGGATTTCAGGTGCTTCGCAACAAAATTGCAGAGGCAAAGCGTACTGGTCCAGGCGCTTTGAAGGCTCTGTTTGGTATGCACATCGAACGGGCATTTGAGATTATCCCGTTTGAACTGAATAAAGCTATCTACACCGGAGACGGTACGGCAGCATCGCACGGAATCTATGGCCTAAACAACGTCTTGACCAACCCTGCCTATGCAGGTATTGCGACGGCAACCTACCCTGATTGGGCGGCAACCGTAATGGCAAATGGCGGCACGGGTCGCAACCTGTCTAAGGCACTGATGGATGGGGTTGATACAGCGGTGAAGCGTCGCGGCATGACCTACACCCACATCTACACCACCCCTGAAATCATCAAAAAGTACGAAGATACGTTCAATGCCGAGCGATCGCTCACGGTGAACCAGCTCAACGGTATTGCTGACGTGGGTTTTAGCGGTCACGCTTATCGGCGTGTGCCCATCATCGAAGATACTGCCTGCCCTGATGGGACGGTGTTCTTCCTCGACTTCCGCAAGCTCAAGCTCAAGACCTATGCGTTGGGCGAAGTGAAGGACGAAAATGGGCGGGTAGTCGGCGCAATGACCAATGCTCAAAAGACGATGGGCATGAACTTCCTGGTTGCTGAACTGAAAAATCGTAACCCTCATCTACTTGAGATGGAGATTTCGCTCCAGGCTCAATTCCAGATTCGCCAGCCCAAGTGCGTAGCAGCCCTGAAGGATATCAACCAGTAGCCGCGCTATGCTCTGGATAACGATTTCAGAGCATAGACATGGCTACACCACGCACAGAATCCGCCCAACCTCAAACTGAAGTTGCTCAACCTAACAGCGATCGCCAGCAGCTAGAGCAACGGATTTTTGTTGAGGTTTTGGCACAGCTCGCCGCTAGAGGAGTTCCAGCTTCAGAGGCGGCAGAGCAAGCCAAAGCCTATGCTGCACAAGGCATCACCTATTACTACCCCGACTAATGGCAACGTTTACCCCAGATCAGATTGACACCCTCAAGATTGTTCTGGGGTATGCGTCAATGCCCAATTTGCTCACTACTGAACTCTCAGAAGCGCGATCGCCAGCCATCATTGACCGGGCGATCGCGCTTCTGGATGAGCTGGGTGAAATTGATGGGCAGCTATCGGCGGCTCGTCAAGACAGCATGGCTAAGCAAGTTGGGCAGTTGAGCCTGTCCTACTCTCAACACGTCAGCCACCTTAAATCAGAAGGTTCACGCCTGATGAAGGAATTGAGCCATCTGTTAGGTATCAGCATCGCCTACAACAAATACGGCGGGCGATCGATCTCTGTCGCGAACTATTGGTAATGGATTTTAAAGGACGAGTTCGGCTTGAAGGGCTACTGTTTGAAGCAGGAGCTGTGGAGCAGGCGATCGTGCAGGCCACAAAAGAGACCTTGGAGCCTGGAAAGGAAATTGCTCAACGTTATACACCAGTTCGCACGGCCTACCTCCAGTCCAACTGGGAAGACAATGATCGAAACACCATCTTCAACGCCACTCCCTATTCGGCTTGGGTAGAGGAGGGCACCTCCAAAATGGAGGGGCGCTTCTACGCAGAGAAGTCCGTTCCTGAAATTGGTGAACTCTACGAAGAGTCACTCTCTCGGCACCTGAGGAGTTTGGGCTGATGGCACTAATCGACCGCATGACAGCGCTCAACGCCCGTCTTACATCCATTCCCGTCAGACTTGGGGTTCCTCAGCACAAAACGCTTTTGATCCGACATGTTGAGCTAGATGACGATCTTCTGGCAACATCCCATACGGATGCTCTGATTGAACCCAAACCCTATATCACGCAGGTTCCAGCCAAGCTTGTCGGCTTAGAAATTGGCAGCAGCGGTGCATTTCAATCATCGAGTGGCATCACCATTAGCCAGGAAGATTACCAGGTCACGGGTATCCCCCGGAGTTACAGCCTCCAGTTCCTTCAAGAAAATGTTGATGTGTATGTGATTGACCCGCCAATGGATGCTCTGGGAGCGATCGCCTATGACAGCAAAGGGAATCCGGCTAGCGGCGACTTTTGTAAGCTGCTGACCGTGATGGATAAGGAGTTGCTGACCTGGACGCTGATTCTGCGGAAGGTTCGCGACCACTACGTTGACCAAACTGTGACGGTGAATTATTAGCCCCTAGAACATGAGCATCCGCCAACTGAGAACAGGAATTCGATCGTGGATTGAAAGCACGGTCAGGGTTGACGCTTGGGATCTAGATGTCCCTGCCAACGTGCCCACCATCATCAATGAGCAGCGCTATCCATCCAATTGCGCGGTTGAATTGCCTATCAAAGACTTTGGTGTTCGCAAAGCAAACGGATATCTTGAAGCCTCAGGCCGCTTTATGTATGGCATCCTCTATCGATATACTGCCCGAGCTGCCAAGGAACAGTTGCCTGTCAAACTGGTTGAAAACCTGATTCATTATTTGGCTGAGCAGGCGGTTGCCTATCCCCAAACCCTGTTTGACGACATCGTTACCCTTGATATCGATTCGATCGCCAATCCCGTCTCGATCGCCCGGATTGAGGGGGAAGACAAAGACTGGCTATTGATTGGTCGAATTGAACTCAATATTGAGTTTGTCAGCAACGCTGAGGCTGATTTTGGATCGCTTCAGCCTGGAACCGACTCCGAAGAACCCTTTACACCTACGTCAATCCAAGTTGGGCTGAACCGTTCCTACTACCCAGTAAACCCGATTGATCCGGGCAGTTACACGCTCGATCGCCTCCTGAATATTTCTTTAGAACAATAAAGGTAACCAGAATGGCATCAAAAGGAGGGAGCTGGAAGGGCGGCAAATTCAAACCCACCGGGAAAACCGTTGAGCGCCTGACCGGGGATAACAACATCGTCCCGTTCACGGTTCGAGAACGTAAGCGTCTGCTGGGGCAACTTCAGTCTCGCATGGACGAGTTGCAGGGATTGGGGGCGCAGGCAACAAAGGCGATCGATCGCCAAAACGCCAAAAATGTCATCGAATCAACGCTTGGCTCAACCAGGCAAAGCCGAGAGAGGCAACGCCAACTGTTTCGTGAAAGCCTGGAGCAATCGCTGAATCCAAGACGGGTTGGACGGACGGAGGCGAAGATTGCCGCCATCAACAAACAAATATTCGAAACGGCAAATCCTCGAAAGTTAGTGCGAGTTCCCAGGGGAACTACCCAACGGGAATACGCCGAAATTGTTAGCCGCCTGGCGAGTGGCGATCGCGCTGCGATCCGGCAGTACACAGTCCCTAGACCAAAAGGCTATCGAACAGCGGGCGATCGACGAATGCAGCGCGATCGCCGAAATTCTAGCCAATAAGCGGCCACCCAATTCTTCTCCTATCAACCCGCCCTGAGCGGGTTTTTTATTGCCAATGGTACTACTCAATATCAACGCCAACCTTGCTCCAGGCGTTTACGTTACTGAAGACACAGCAGGATACATCCCCACGGAACTGTCCTCATTCAACACAACCTACATGGTTGGCAGCTCTGCTACGGGAGCGGAAAACGAACCAGTGCAAGTGGTCAGCGTTGAAGACTTCACCAACGTTTTCGGCACCTCTGCCAGTCTTAACCCGGTCAAGCTTTACTTTGCTAACAACCCCAATGGGGTGCTGTTCTTTGTCCGGATTACAGCCGTGGATGACGCAGCCCCAACCGCAGCGGAGTTTGTTGCCGCAATCCAAAACAGCTTTGACGAGGAAATGCCTCAGGGCTTCCTGATTGCGCCACAGGCATTCAGCCAGCTCACAGTGCAGGGCGATCGCACCTCTGTCGCAACCGCAATGGAGAATTTAGCCTCCAAAGAAGGGTTTGACTGGATGGCACTCGTCGATTCTGGCCCCAGCGGAACAATCGATACTCATGCTGAAGCCGTGACAGAAGGGCAGCTTTACACCTCAGAACGGGGGCATCTAGCTTACTTTTTCCCGTATGTGATTGACCTGTTAGACAACGTAGTGCCCCCATCGGCAGCGATCGCAGGTTTGGCGATTCGTCGCTACAAAAAGCAAGGCTTCCAGGAACCACCAGCCGGGGCAAAATTCCCGCTCAAGGGAGTGAAGGATGTGGCCGTGAAGGTGACAAAAGCTCATCAGGAAATCGGCAATCCACTTGGTATCAACGCCATTCGCAAGCTGCCCAACAAAGGCGTGGTGTGCTGGGGGTCTCGCACTCGCAGCAGTAGTGAGTATTACCGCTTTGTCACCACTCGCGTGATTTTCAACGTGCTGTCCGGTACAGCTCGCGGGGCATTTGACAGCGAAGTGTTCAGCTCTGTCGATGGACAAGGCGAATACTACACCCGCATCAAAGAAACACTGAACCAGATTGGCTTCTTGATGTGGCGTGGTAAGGCGTTGTACGGTCAAACGCCCAAGGATGCCTATGAGGTCAAATGCGACCACGAACTGAATCAGGGCATCACACTAGAAGCCGGAGCCGTTATTGCGGCAATGTGGGCAGCTCCTTCCCCAGTGAGCGAACGCATCTTCATACAGCTTTACAGGACAACGATCGGGCAAGTTCAGGTAGCAGCAGGCTCTGTAGAGGGTTAAACAAGCAATGGCAAAGGTACTTCGACCAATTACTAAGAGTGCGTATTTAATTACGATCGCCGGCATTAAGGGCACTTGGAGCAAGTGTGCTGGCGGTGAAGAGGAGTTTGAGACGGGTGATTACGTTGACCCGAACGATCGCAAGAAAAAGACCGTTCGAGGCGTGAGCAAGGTTGGCAACCTGAAGCTCGCAAAACCTTACCATCCCGAAGAGGATGCCCCCATCGTTGATTGGTGGCAAAACTACCGGGATAACGGTGAGCCAGGGGATGTGTCAGTCACAGTTCAGTCGATCAAGCAGGACAAACAAAGAACGCAGTTTGGTAAGCCACGCACCTATTACGGCTGCCAGGTTATCAAATTCAAAGACCCGGAAGCCGACTTGGATTCGAGTGATGCGGCAATGCTGGAAGTTGAATTGTCCGTCGATCACCTCGAACGTGCCTGATATCGGGTAGGAGCCTGCCCAAATCTGCAACGGTTGCGAAATCAACTTGCCACTTTCTCTTTAAACAGCTTTCCGGCTGAAAAGGCTGGAATCTTTGTTGCAGGAATTTGCATGACTTCTCCGGTTTTGGGGTTCCGTCCCTCACGCTCCTTGCGCTCGCGGGATTCAAACGAACCGAAGCCAACAAGCGTCACTTTTTCGCCCGTCGAAACCGCTTCCATTATGGAGTCGATCGCAGCCGTTACGACCGCATCAGCCTGCTTCTTTGTAACGCTGGCTGTTTCTGCCACCTTGTCGATCAGTTCACCTTTGTTCATATAAATCCCCGCAAACTCGCAAAGGCATTGTAGCAGGGAACTTCAGAACCCTAAAAATCCCCGCAGCCAGAACTGCGGGGATTTTTTTATTGGACGTTTCCCATAGTTGAGGGCGATCGCGTGATGTGGCAGACCGATCGCTCTTACCTGCCACCTCTGCCCTCAGAAATCTATGAAAGTTAAACCAGTTGAAACCAACGGCACTGCTGATGCGATCGCTACTCCTCAGCAATCAGCAACGATGGAAATTTCTGTGAACGATGACGGCTCGATCGCCTTCTTCCTGGAAGACGGGCAAGAATGTGTATTTCGTGAGCCGACGGGAGAAGACGTCACCCGAATCGAATCGTTCGTACTTCAGCGGCAGCAACGAGAAGAAAGTACCGGGATGAATGCCTTGATCTACAAGGCGGTCGAAATCTTGTGCGTGCAGCATGGCGATCGCCCTGGCATCACCTACAAAGATTTAACTTCAATGCCGCTGTCAAAACTGGTTCCAAACCAGCGACGCTACAAGGCAGCCCTGGACTTTTTTCGGTTTTTCGATTCGGTTACCCAGCTCGGACAGCTTTACGGAGTCTGATCCGGTCTTTGCTCTGCAAGGACGCGTATTTCGGGTCGGTGAGCTGACAAAAGCAGTTCTAGCCATGTGTGGAGGGCATTACAACAGCTTCTTTTCTGAGGCTCAGCGTAAGCCCCTTGCTGAAGTTTTGTACCTATTTGAGACCTGGCTGGAGTTCCACCAGGAAAAGAAGGATAGCTAATGGCTAGAACCAACCGTGTCACCGTCATCCTGGATGCGATCGACGAGCTGACTCCTGCTCTTAAAGAAGCCACTGGCAAGTTCGTTGGGCTGGGGGCCGTTACCACAGGAATTGGCGCAACAATTAGTGCGGCGCTGGGGATGTCAGCCAATGCTGCTATGACCTTTGAGTCTGCAATGGCAGATGTTAACAAGGTTCTAGGGGTTGAGGAAGTTCAGGCGTATAAAGTCGATGACGCCTTACTCAAACTCAGCCGCACGATTCCCAATACAGCGGTTGATCTGGCTAACATCGCGGCATCAGGCGGACAACTCGGCATCGCAGCGGGTGACATCACTGCCTTCACCGAGCAGACTGCCAAAATGGGCATTGCCTTTGATATGGCAGCAGGGCAGGCGGGTGAGTCTACCGCCAAACTGATGAACGTGTTCTCACTCTCGGTTGACGGAGCGGGAACCGTTGCAGACGCAATCAACCACCTGAGCAACAACAGCGCCTCCACGGCAGCGGACATCGTCAACACGATGACCCGGATCGGGGGTGTGGCGCGATCGTTTGGCCTGAGCAGCACCGAATCTGCGGCGCTCTCCAGCTCAATTATTGCGTTGGGGAACGCCCCAGAAGTTGCTGCAACAGCGATCTCCAGCATGTTGCCCAAATTGCAAACCGCCACCAGCCAGATGCCCAAATTCCAGGCAGCGCTGGATGATATCGGCATCTCTGCGGCAGGTATGGAACAGGCAGTACAGCAGGATGCAGCCGGAGCGATCGTTCTACTGACTCAGCAGCTCAATCGGTTGGAACCAACCATGAGAGCATCTGCCATCAATCGCTTGTTTGGCGATGGGGGTGATGCGCGGGTGATGGCAACATTAGCCAACGATGCTACCGGCTTAACCAAAGCGCTGGAAATGGTTGCAGATGAGTCGCAGTACGCAGGCTCGATGCAGGCCGAATTTGAAGCACGGGTGGGAACATCCGCCAACGGCATCGCCCAGCTAAGGAATGCATTTCAGGAAATTCAAATCCACGTCGGCAGAGCACTGCTCCCCAGCATGAACTCTCTAGTGGGCACATTTGTGCCGTTGGTGCAGGGAATTGCCAGTTTTGCCGCTGAACATCCTGGCGTCACTCGCATGGCAGCGGCGATCGCCGCTGTTGCTGGGGGAGTTCTAACATTCGTGGGCAGTGCAACGCTGGCAGTTGCCGCCATTACGCCACTGTTGCCAGCCCTCACAACCGTGGTTGGATTCGTTGCAGGCATTTCGTTTGCCCCCATCCTGTTGGGGCTAGGCGCAATTGCCGCGATCGGAGTCGTCATCTACAAAAACTGGGCCACCATAAAAGAATTCTTTACTGGCTTTGCTGAAGGCTTCAAGACTGGAGTTGAGCCAATCATCACGGAAATGATGCCGCTGATCGTCTGGTCTGGTGAGCAGATTCAGCAGACTCTGCAAATGATCAGCAGTTGGTTTGGGCAGGGTGAAGCGGCAGCCGGTGCCAGAAATATTGGGGAGGCATTCGGGTTGATGGCTGCTTCTGTTATCGGCTCAGTCGTTCACCTTCCCGGCCATTTGACTCAGATTTTCACCTCGATTGGGGCGATCGCTGGCAGTTGGATAACGAACATCAAAATGATGTTTGTCGATGTAGGGCTAAATATTCGCATGATTTTCACCTCGATTGGGGCGATCGCTGGCAGTTGGGTAACGAGCATCAAGATGCTGTTTGTCAACCTGGGACTAGACATTCGCATGACCTGGCTGGAGACAAAAGCGGCTGTCGTCTCAGCGATCGAAGGGGTTATCTCGACGGTCACAGCGATGGGAGACAGCATCCTTGCCACCATTCAAAACGTTGGCTCTCGTATGTTCCAGGCTGGGGCAGATCTAATTGGAAATCTCACCAAGGGCATTCAGTCTGGAGTAGGGGGCGCTTCGGCCGCGATTGGCGGGTTTATGTCTCGCATTCCAGTGGCGGGAGGTCTCTTTGGCGGAGGGGTTCCCATTGCAGGCGTAGCCGGAAATGCAGCAGGCGGCTCTTTAGGTAGCTTGCTGGGTGCAGCGATCGCCGAAACGCGCCGGATGCCTAGCGGCTCTCGCTTAGTCGTTGCCAACAGCTCGGAAGCGATTTTGAACCAGGGTCAGCAACGGGCAGTTGCCGCATCAATGGGCGGTCGTGGAGGTGGCACGTTCGCTCCGCAAATCAATCTCTACCAGCAGCCTGGAGAGAATATGGACTCTTTACTCGATCGGCTGATGGCGCGGATGGACGAGCAATATCAAGCGTATGAGGCCGGGTTCCTAACATGACCTCATTTAACAATCCGGCTGTTCTAGGGGAGTTGCCTGAGGTTCCTAAAAGTGGCGATCGCATCTGGGCATCGCTGATTCTGGAATCACAACTTACTGGCACGGGTCAGGGTGAGCAAACGTCGTTCACCTTCCTTGCCAATCCTGAGGAGCTGAACTTTGACCAGCAGGCGGTGTACTCCAAGGCAACCGCCGCCGCGACGAACGTGCAGGATCAGCAGTGGTATTACACCGACGGGGAAACCTTGCAACTCAATGACCTGCTGCTGGAGACCTGGTTTGCCCGCCGCAGCCTGCAACCCATCATCAACAAGTTGCGATCGCTCCTTTCGCGTGACTACCAGTCTCAAAACCTCAACCCACCGGTACTCTACTTTGTGTGGGGTTCAAGGCAGTTTGGACCATGTGTTCTGACCAGCATCAAACGGCGAGAGTCAGCATGGCTTAGTGACGGACAGCCTGCCAGCATTCGGCTTTCACTAACCCTGGTCGAAATTCCTAAAGAGCGTCCTCCCTCACGGCCAGAACCAGAGGGTGACGGCGAGAAGTTAGCAAGCCCTTTGACCGATCGCCAACTCGAAGAGGCCGGAGCCGAGGCGCGAAACTGGCTACAGGCCAACCTCAGTAAACTACCGGCTGCGCTACAAGATCGGATCAGGGCAAGCCGTTATCGATTTTCGAGCGACCGGGAGACGGGGGCTGTGAGAATCACAGATGAGCAGGGAGAGGCAATTGGCACAGTTGGCACATGGGACGGGCGCACGTTCGATGTTAGCGAGCAATCGCTTGACTAAGGTGCGTCTATGGTGCGAGCGAATTCCACGCCCGCTGCCATTTCGTCACACCCTTGAAATCGTAGGAACTGAGTACGGACTGATTTATGGAATAGAGTTTCTGGCTGTTGACCCGGATGCGGCGATCGCCATAGCTAGAAAGCATGGGGTCAATCCCCAAATGATTGAGTTTAAAGGCGGAGTTGGCTTAATAACGAAGTGGGTATATGGCGCGTTCTGCGAGATTTGAACTGGGAGAAAGCTTGGCAACGATCGCCCATCGGGAACTGGGTATCGTCGATCGTTGGCGTGATTTGGCAGATCTGAACAGCATAGACATCTTCTCTAACATCCCCATCGGCACCGAGCTGCAAATCCCGTCAGTGCAAGATATTGAACGATTGGCACGCGATCGCATTGGATCTGTTCTAGGGGAAGCAGATTTGAGCAGCCTCGCCCGTGGCGTGAATGGGCAAAGCCTCAACCAGGCCATCAAGTTAATTAGCTTTTTGTATTAGGGCGCTCCAAACCTAAGCCATGCCACAACTTCAGAGCCTCAACAATGCCGCAGGGCTGCGGCTAATTTGCCCATTCGTTAAATGCAAAATTGGCAATGATCTGTTCTCCAGTGGCGATGGCTATTTGATGGCAGCCAGCGTGAGCTTGGGAGAGGGAGAGCGATCGAGCCGTTGCAATTTCGAGATTTACGATCCGCTCCAGAAATGGGCAGATCAGTATATGACTGCTTCCTTTAATCAGGGTGGGTTGACCGGGCTTCCCTCACCCGTGAACCAGGGTGCAGTAGCGGGTTTGTCGGGCTTTGGCGGAGGTAACAGCGATGCTACAGCAAAGGCCATCGTCGGCGAATGCTTGCGCCAAGGGGTAACCGATCGCGCTCAGATTGCCTACATTCTGGCAACGGCTCAACACGAATCCAACATGGGGCAACTCATGACGGAGATTGCCAGCGGTGCTGCGTATGAGGGAAGGGTTAACGATCTGGGTAACACCCAGCCTGGAGATGGGCAACGCTTTAAAGGGCGAGGCTATGTGCAGATCACCGGACGGCGCAACTATACCCGCTATAGCGAACTGACCGGAGTTGACCTGGTTTCCAATCCGACAAGAGCAGCAGACCCCGATATCGCTCTGTACACCCTTGTTCATGGAATGAGCAACGGCGTCTTTACTGGCGCAAGGCTCGATCGTTATGTGGGCGGGAATCGACGCGACTTTCGTAATGCTCGGCGGGTGGTGAACGGCACCGATCGCGCGGATTTGATTGCTGGCTATGCTCAGCAATGGTTGGGGCAAATTGATGGGCTGATGCAAGGCCAGCCTACATCGCCACCCGCTCAACCCCCAACAACAGAAGCACCGACCCTGATAGAAATTGCCGACAAGGGGGCACAAATCACGATTTGGATGGGCTATGAACCCGACCAACTAGCTGAGTTTTCGTTCATTCACACGGGCACCCGATTCAAAGGGATGGATCTCAGTACCACAACCTTTGAGGGGCAGAGCGTTCGCTGGACAATGACGCGGCGACTGAAGAACTCAACCTATCAAAACCTCACTTTAAAGCAGCTCGCGCAGCGGGTAGCTAACGCTTATGGTCTAACACTCCAGATGGAAGCGGACGGCCCCACTTACGAGCATTTGGATCAAACCGGTATTTCAGACTACGCACTGCTGCGGCGGGAGTGCGATCGTATTGGATACCGCATTTACGATGAGGGGCCGAAGCTTTGCATTGAACCCCGCAAAAACCGTCCATTGGGGTTTGTGCTGGAATACGGAGTCAACATGGACTCGTTCGAGGTGAACGACCAGGCGCAAACCGATCAGGGCGGAGGGGCGATCGCTTCACAACCAACGACCGCCAGCACAAGCGGAGAGCTGAAAACAACGATTGACCCGCTTACGGGGCAGATCAACGAAGAGCAACCCGAAAATCAGGGAGCAACGGGCACTGCCACAGCAGGAACGGTTGCTACTACCGGAGCCGCAACGCCTCCCCTATCCCCTAGAACAACTGGAGAAACCGACGTTGCCGATGGTGCAAATCGAGATGCGGCGCTGCGAGTCAAAGGGTTTCCCGGTTCAGCGACGTTTACCACCACCCCTGCTGCTTTGCTACTCACACCCGACACACCGTTTATCACAGCGGGACATCATGCTGATTTCTTGAACCGAGCATGGGCGATCGAAACCGTCAGCCATGACTACCAGCAGGGAGGTCTCAAATCCAGCATTCGCTTCTACGCGCCAATGGCACCCAAAATCGGAGAGGCGATCGGTGAAGCTGGAGCAGGTGGAACGGTTGATCCAGCCAGCCCCTGCGCTCAACGCCTTTATCAGGCAGCAATATCAATGCAAGGATTCAGCACGGCCAATGGCCCAGGCAATGGCAACATAGCGTGCGTCTATGCCGTGAACCGCGTTTTAGAGCGTGCTGGAATCAGCAATCCCTGGGGCGGCTCTGATGCTGTGGCGGCGGCGGAAGCAGGCTTGCAAAATGGCGGCGGAACGCAAGTAGCAGAAGCTGCTTCTCTGCCTGGAGACATCGTCGTCTGGAAGGGCAACGGTGGCTCTCACATCGGCATTGTGCTGGCATCAGGTGCGACGCAGGTTATCTCCAACTCATCCAGCCGCGCCCGCTTTGCTTGGGTCGCGCCAAACTCTGAAATGAACCGTTATTACAGGGTTCAAGGCCGCTTTTATCGCCTCAAGTGCTAGCCACTCAGCCATCAATCCTCCCCCAGAACATGAGTGAAATCTTTAAACTGCTGCGATCAGGCAAACAAGCCAGCCAGATTGCCAACGACCTGAAAGGGCGGCTCCCATTCACCTATTTAGGTATTGTCACCCGCAATGATGATCCATTGGGGAAACGGCGCATCAAATGCACCCTTCAGCATACCGGGGGCAAGGTTGAAACGGACTGGCTATGGCGATCGACCAATAGCCATAGCGACGATCCGCAGATACCTAAACCAGGAATGACAGTTGAAGTCCGCTTCATCAATGGAGACCCACATCAAGGGATTTACGGGGGGGTGATCACCAACCTACCCAACCCTGAACGCGAGAGTGACGATCCAATCAATGATGATGCTCGGACGATTGAAGGCGATCGCGTCCTCAAAATCGGCAAAGATGACATTCTCACGGTGGGTGAAACTCAAACCATTGAGGTAGGGAAAAGCCTGACTATCAAAGCAGGAGAGCGCATCAAGCTTCAAGTTGGAGGGTACACCCTAGAGCTGACCAGTAGCGGTGTCACCATCAACGGCAAGGATGTTGCCACGATTGGCGCAGTTGATTCCGATGGGGACGTTTTGGAAACGAGAGGATATTGATGATTCGCACGAAATACACAGATAAATTTGTCCAGAAAGGAGCGCTATCGACCGCTGATGTTGCCGCGCTGAAATCGCAGCAGTGGGAGGATGGAATCAGCAAAACACCAAGTGAACAGGCATTCTCTCACCTGATAGTGAGATTGATGAGCGCTTCACCATCGGATTCACCAACAACAGCTCAGATCGCCACACTAAGCACTCAAATCAGCACATTATCCACTCGGCTGACCCAAATTGAGGGGGCGATCGCAACACTTTGGGCTGCAATTCAAGATTTGGATAAACGCAAGATGAACAAAATCTTATAGGACAAACCCCATTGTTGAGACCTCATTTCATGCTCAACAATGCAACTCAAGACCACAGAACCTACAGCGTTTAAATTTTCCACGGATCAAGCCTCTCAACTTGCCCCAGATCAGAAAGTCTTTGTCGCCAGAGGCGATGTGTTTCAAATTCACTCCTTTGAACCAACCGATAACGGGCACTTACGCGTGGTACTGCTCACTCCGCTTCTGGGGCGACATGAGTGGATCGTGTTTGGTAGGCATGTTGAGGTTGATGGCAAGCCCGTTGAAGCGATCGCCCCCAAATCACGCCAAATCAATCAGGCTGGTTTGAGCCTGATCAAAGAATTTGAAGGGTGCAGGCTGGCGGCATACAAATGCCCTGCGGGAGTGCCCACAATCGGGTATGGCTCAACAAAAGGGGTCAAAATGGGCATGACCATCACCCAAACCGAAGCTGAGGCATTACTCCGTGCAGATTTGGAGCGGTTTGAACGTGCCGTCGAGCGACTGGTTAATGTCAAGCTGACAGGCAATCAGTTCGCAGCGCTGGTCAGCTTTGCCTTCAACGTGGGGGTTGGGGCACTGGAGCGATCGACCCTTTTACGACTGCTAAACCAAAAGCAATATCAGTCAGCCGCTGACCAGTTCCGTGCCTGGAACAAAGCTGGCGGACGTATTCTGCCTGGCCTGGTTCGTCGGCGGAACGCAGAACGAGAACTCTTTTTGAAAGATTGACTGGACAAAGCCTATAGGTGAAGGGCTTGGATTCATTTGTGGCAACTCAACGGGGCATTGCATACCCGCTTCAAATCGAAAATGGAACGCTGAAACTAGCAGAAGATGTGGAGCTGACTCGCTGCCACATCCTCTCCGTTTTGGAGACAGAACCCCTAGAACGGATCATGCAGCCGCAGTACGGCACCCCCGACCTGCTGTTTAATGCAGTTCCTGATGTTCACCTGACGGCACAAACCGTTAGACAGGCACTAGAGCGAGAAGTTTCTAACATCGAGTTCAACGTGACTGGTCGAATTGGTGAAAACGGGGCGGCGATCGTCTCTATCTACTGGACTGTGAACGGTTTACCCCAGCCACCACTCAACTTTCAACTAGCCAATTAGCTTCCCCTAGAACATGGATAGCCAGCCACTTGAATACCCGGTTCTAGATCCGAGGAATGAGCGCCAGCTTGTAGAACAATCGCTAGTCAGAACCTATAACGCCAGCGAGAGAAAGCTCAACGACTTCTCTACCAGCAGCGTGGTGAGGGTCTTTGTTGAGGGGATGGGATTTTGTGCCGCCGAGATGTTGTGGCATGTCAACAAACTGCCCGCAGCCCTGCTCATTGCGTTTTTGAGGAATGCAGGCGTTGAACGTCGTCTAGGAACCAAAGCAACTGTCAATGTCACCTTCACCCTGGCTCAGCCTCTATCGACACCCTATACGATTCCTCAGGGGTTTCAGGTCGCTGATAGCAGCAACCGCGTTACTTTTACAACCAATGCCCTGCTCACCATCCCACCTGGTGGAATTAGCGGCACGGTACCAGCTACAGCAGAGGCGATCGGCACAACAAGCAACCTGCCTGCCTACACCATCACCCGCTTCACCCAGCCGTTGACCTATCTGGCCTCGGTCATCAATCTGGAAGCCGCCGCTGGAGGAACGGATGAGGAGTCTCAAGAGAGTGCGATCGCCCGTGGGTTGAATGCCATTCGCCGTCGCAACATTGTCACAGCGGATGACTATGAGCAGGAAGCCAAAGCTGTTCTAGGGGAAGGCTCAGTTGTAAAAGCGATCGGACTCCTATCGGGAGACAAGATCAGCTACCAGCTTGGGGCAGTTCATTTGTTTATGCTCAACCAGAGTGGAGAGGCGGCAAATTCTGCTCAGTTGAGCCAGGTTTATGAAGCGATCGCCCCTAGAACGCAGATCGGCACGTCGCTCTATGTCAGCTCGATCGACCTAGTCAACGTTGATGCAGATTTGGTCGCAAAGCTTGGAGTTGGAGAAGATCCAACCGATGTGGCGCAACGCCTCTGGGAAGCGTACCAAGATTATCTTGCGCCAACTAAGTTCTCTACAGGCAGCAGTGTGATTCACAAAGAGGTGGAGTACGCACTGCGGCTGGCCGGGGGCATCGGCTATATACAGGCATTGACTCTAAACGAGCAAACGACCAACTTGCCAATGCCCTACCCCTACTCGCTGCCCAAGGCTCACAGCCTTTACTGCACGCTGATTGATGACATTGGCAATCAATACGCCATCTTGAAGGGAGCGGGTGAGGACTATGTCTAGCACCTATGAAGCGTGGCAATCCGGTCGCCCCATCTATAGCCGCCTGCCGGGAGTCAATGAGGGTTACCGCAAAGAAGAAGGAGAACCGATCGCAGACTGGTTAACGGTCTACTTTGATGAACTCCTAATTGCAACCAAAACTACCGTTGGCGATCTGCCCCGACAGCTCAATCCCGCGACTTGCGATCCGGCATGGCTGGATTTCCTGAGACTGCTCTGCGGGTTCACTGGCGAGTACTGGGATAAGGCGTGGTCAGACGAGGTGAAGCGATCGCTCATTGCCAACGCCTTCGACGGCGTTGATATCTGGGCAAACAAAGGCAGCGAGGTTGTCTTAGCCTACCTGCTTGAGCTATTTGATATCGATCATGAAGTTTGGCTGGGAGCTTCATTCCTGGTTGGCATTTCTGAACTACCAGGCACGTTGGGCAGCCCGGAATGGGTTTATTATCTCCTGCTGCCACTGAAATATCTGCGGGAGAGTTCCGAGTTCAAGCTGGCAGAGAAGCTGAATCGGCTTTATTCCCCTGCGTTTTGCGATTCGCTGGTCTGTTACGACGCTTTTTACGTGGGTTTCAGCGCCTGCGGTGATCCGGTTTTTGAGGCTTAACAAATGTCCCTTTGCAATATTAAAGGCACTCTTCAGGATTCTGGAGGGCAGCTTCTAGCGGGTCAACTTTGGGTGCAGGCTGATAGCGCAGTTGTGAATTCGTCCACAACGCCTCACACCACTGTCTTGCCGCGCCTGTACAAGTTTGCAATCGCTGCCACTGCTAGCAACCTCAACATCAACCTGCACGAAAGTGAGACGGCGCGAGTCACCTATCATTTCCAGTTTTGGGCAACAAATGCTGCAACTGAAACCGGATTAGACAACGATCCGCTGATTGACTTTCACGCTTTTGTCCCGAATTTGGCATCGGTTGACTTCTCAGAGCTGATTCCCACTGGCGTTAGCACCGATTCCCTGGATACGGCGATCGCTCGGTTGGCGCGGCTGTTGACCACAAATCAGCAATACGCCGCAGCATTACGAGGTGGGCCGAGGTACCTGGGGGAATATAACGCTGCAACTCACTATCAGCTTGACGACTGCGTTTCTTATGCGGGATCGAGCTGGATTTGGATTAGCGCCACTCCAGCCGCAGGCCAAACACCCGCGATCGCTAACTCAAACTGGATGCAATCTGGCGCGAAAGGTGATTCAGGGGGCACCGGGGGGCAGGATACGGCCTTCAATTCAGCCGGGTGGGATGGAGCGCTGTGGGCACCCAGTGCGAATGCGGTGCGAGATTTTCTGGTGACGCTAGCACCCCTAGCCAATGCGGCATTAACAGGGAATCCGACTGCTCCAACACAAACCGTTGGGAATAACACAACCCGACTGGCAACAACAGCATTTACAGTTGCAGAAATCGTCAGTCGGCTGAACAATGCTGCTTTGACGGGCAACCCGACTACTCCCAATCAGGATCAGAACGTGGCGATCGCCACGAATGGAGGGAGGGTTGCGAACTGCAAGTTTGTGAAAGATAGCGTTCATCGCTATTCCCGAATTGTGGATAGTAAGGCATCAGGAACAAACGGTGGGTCAGCATTTGCAGGAATTCAGACTCGAACCCTGAACTCGATTGTTACCAACTCAGGCGATGTCACCAACCTGAGTTCAAACCGCTTCACCTTAAGAGCTGGCACGTACCGCATTTTTGCGTCTGCTCCCGGAATTGCGGTTAACGCTCATCGAATTTTTCTGTGGAATGCAACTAGTTCGACGCGAACGATCGATGGCAAGCCAAGCTACTCTAACTCGACTGATGTAGTAGCCTCCCTTTCCTTGCTGCAAGGCACTTTTACGATCGCTGCAAATACCGACTTTGAGATCCGCCATTACTGCCTTAATGCCTTCGCAGGCAGCGGTTTGGGAGGAGCGTGCGGGGAAGCAACTATTTCCGAAATCTTTACCGAAGTTGAGTTATGGAGAATTGATTGATGGCGAAAACAGTCTACGCCAATGGCTCTAGGGCTTATGCAGCTTGGTTTAATGCCATCCAAAACCTTGTCTTCGACGACCAAGATATCGATGGGCATTACCCTCGACTTACCGACGATGAACTGAGCAATGCGGCAGGGCAGATCAAGCAGGAATGGCGCACGTTCAGGGACGTGCTCAAGGTCACGGCTGGTATCGGTTTAAGCATCAACCATACCGGAGGTGCGATCACGCTGCCTAACGGGGCGATCACCACCATTGCTCCAGGGGCTTTAGCACTGCCTGACAACAGCACCTCTTTTGTCTTCATTTCCACAACTGGCGTTGTCAGTACAGCCATCCTACGTCCTGTCGCGTCTGTACCACTAGCGCAAGTGACGACGGTGGCAGGCGTTGTTACTGCGATCGTCCCTGCTTTTCCGAGAGATGCACAGCCGGTACTACCCCGAGCAGAAGCAATCCGAGTTTTTGGGGGGAGTGGGGATCAAGGCGATTATTTGCTCACCACAACCGCCACGTTTAACCAGGGCGAGTATTACTTTCGCAACTTCACGATTGAATCTGCTGCCACCCTGACCATCTCTGCTGGCGCAAAGATCCATATCAGTGGCACCTGCACTATCAATGGCACGATAAATGTTACGACATCCCTAGCAGGAGCCGGGGCAAGAACACTCGCCTACGCCAACACAATTATTGTTGCCAACCCTGGCTTAGGCAGCGGTTTGGGTGGCGAGGTGTTTGGTGGTAGCGCCTACAACTACTTCCTCAATCCAATTGGATCAAGCGGCGCAAACGGCACGATCTTCTTAACTGCCGTCGGAACAGGCGGTTCTGGTTCGAAGGGGGGAGATGCGGGCGGAACATTGATTTTTGATTGCGCTGGAGCATTCATCCTGGGATCAACCGGCTCGATTCTCGCTAGAGGCGGCAATGCCGTTGTTGGAACGCTAGGCACGTCATCTGGAACCCTTGGCGGATCAGGAGGTGGTTCTGGTGGGTTGGTGCTTGTAAAATCGCTCATCTCGATCACGCTGCAAGCAGGCTCAACCGTTGACGTGCGCGGTGGCAATGGCAGCAACGCTGTTGGCGGAACTGGCAGTTCTGGCAGTTTTGGTGGTGGCGGTGGCGGTGGTGGGCATGGCGCTTTTCTGTCGCCCAACAATTCTCCATCAGGAACAATTCTGCTGACAGGTGGGACTGCTGGCACAAGCACGGGAACAGGCTATGCAGGCGGTGGTGGTGGTGGCTTTGGTGGGGCAGGTGGCAGCCACCAAGGAGCTGGAGTCGCTGGCCTGCTAACAAATCGAACTCTCTTACCGGTGGGCTGATATGTGGTATTTCATTGCTGATAATCAGGTGGTAAGTCCGCCGATGGACACCAAGCCTGAGGTGCTGCCTGTGGGATTTGCTTTAGCAGAAGGTGAAGAGCTAGAACCCGCAGAAGCTTATTTTGACGGCACGGCAGTTGTTGCAAAACCGCCTCAACCCAGCTCACTACACTACTGGAATGAGAGCAGTTGGGAATTGCCTCCACTTCCGGTTCCTATGCCTTTACAGAATTGGGATGGCCTAGTTGAGGATCTGCGACGATCGATGCCTTGGGCAAAGGTCTACGAAGGAGCGGGGCGAACTTTAAAGGCGAATAAAGCGTTCACTTTGCTCTATGGCACCCTGACGACCACCCATCATCTGAGCGATTTCGCGACTGCTATTGCTGATGTTCGTGATGGATTGCGAGGCATTGCGGGCATTGGAGACTTCACAGCCGAAGAGCTGGAATGGCTGCGATCGCGCCTCGAAATCCACGGCTTCAATCCAGACGATTTTGATCTCCAACCTATCCCCTAGAACAATGCGTAAATTTCTCTCAGTGGAGTCTTTTGGGGTTGTAGCAGGATTGCTGATCATCGCGCAAGCCCTGCACAAATCCAATCTGGTTTCCGACTACGACCCGTCGGCTCAAATCTCGCTTGGCCTGACGGTTATGACGGGCGCGTGGCTTGCTCCAACCCGCTCATTGGATGAAAAAATTGCACAGACGATCGCCCCGGTCGATCGTGCCATCTCAAGCCCAACCATGCCCGACGATAGTGGCACAACACAACAATGACTGGCTCACGCGACTACTCCGATGGATTAAGCGACTCGCCAGACGATCGCAACGAGAAACTGTCTCCGTCGAACGAAGCTGGCAATCCAATCTCGGAGTTCTCCATCGACTCAAGCGATCGGTGGCGGGAGCTGCGGCCACTTACCGATTCATCCCAGCCTATCAAGGGCAATATGACCTACTCCTTACCTGCGATCAGGTTAGATGGACGGCATCACCTAACGGAGCTGGAGAGCGCCGATCCCTTGAGCCGGGAAGTGTTAGAGCATCTTGGGATGTCGCACTTTCCGCTCGTCGCCATCCGACACCGACGCATATTCTTGCATTGGTTGAGGTGGCAAGGATTCCCGATCCCCTCACAAAGACCATTCGAGTTCGCGTTCGGTTTGCTTATCTCTGCGATCTTGTTGGGATTCAGACCCTTAAGCATCCCAATCATTACGCTCGATTCATTGCCGCCGATCTCGCTCAACAGCTTCTCCTCTTTCACGACGATGAAATTAGGTGGGAGGAACTGATTAATGCGATCGCTGACAAATATGTGCAGAGCAACCATCAAATTTTGTTGTAAGCTTACCCGGCCTAGAGCGGCGGAGCGATCCGCTCAATTAGCTCGACTAGCGCCCCACACCCCCGAATAGCGACAGATGTGAAGGGCTTAAAACACCCTATTTGGGGGAGAAATGGGGGAATTTGTTTTTTGGCAATTTTCACAAGGCTTCTGCATCAAGCCTTAGAAGAATTGTTGAGTAGATTGCTAATCTGTTGATGCCTTTAGGGGTATCCGAGGGTTCGAATCCCTCCCTCTCCGTTTCTAGGTTTTAGCCTTAAGCTTGCCTCAGACAGAATAGGTTTTTAATCAAAAACTAGGTCTGTCTGAGGTTATTTTTTGGGCAAATTTTGGGCAAATGGGAACTGGATTTGATGAGCGTCTGGCCGAAACCAACCAACTCTTGTCGTTGGTCAGCATTCGCATTAGAGGTAAACGGCTATCGATTCGTGGCACATTTCCGCCAAAGCCAGGGGACGGTAGTCATGCTAAATCTTACGAGATTAGTGCGGGTAAGCCAGCTACGTTTGCTGGGTTGCGGATGGCGTTCGCCATTGCTCAGGAGATGGAAAGTCAACTAATTAAGGAGAAATTTGACTGGACGCCCTATCTCAAGGGCAAGCAAAAACCCTCCGAGACAGTAGGGGAGTGGGTTGAGAAGTTTACAGATCATCATTGGAACAATACCAAACAAACTCCTTCCACGCTCAATTCGTGGCACAAGGATTATGAACTGAAGTTTCGTCACCTACCGCTAGATGAGCCGTTGAGCCTGGAGCTGTTGAAGCGAATTATTTTGGAGCGCAGCGATCCAGGAACTCGAAGCAGGCAGGGATATGCAATGGCGTTTCGACTGCTGGCAGAGTTTGCTGAGCTGGTAGGGGCGGATGACCTGAAGGAGATGGGTAAGGGATATTCTGCGTCTAGATCGGTTAATCCACGAGATCTGCCTAGCGATCGCCTCATCGCTGCGGCTAGAAAAAAATTTCAATCTTACGGCTGGGTGTGGCTTTACGATGCTTTGTGCGTTTATGGTTTGCGCCCTCATGAAGCGTTTGTGGTGCATACCGACCGACTAGGCCAGGAGCCAGCGGTGTTGGAAGTTCCAGAAGAAACCAAAACTGGACAACATACCGCCTTCCCAATTCCCGCCGACTTTTGGGAATTTGATGTTCAAAATTATCAGATTCCATCCATAAAGATCGAGGGGCGAAATAACAATCAATTAGGGATGTCTCTTTCTCAAAGATTTCGCCAACTTGAGGTTGGATTCACTCCCTATGATTTGCGCCATTGTTATGCTCGGCGCGGGTTTGAGTTTGGTTTCCCGCCAGACTTTCTCGCTAAGTCAATGGGGCACAGCCTTGACACTCATCTGACTAAATATCGGGCGTGGTGGGGAGAACAACCCTATCTGAAGGTGTATCAGGAGGTAATGAGGCGGCGTTCTTAGGGCAGTTTTCGTTCATCGGGTGGGATTGCCAGGAGTTTGCGAAATTCGATGATGTTTGCTTTCCAGACAGGCTCCACGCCTTCTTCTGGATCTCGATCGTCACGGTAATGGACATCATATAGACAATCCCCTCTTTTGCGGACGGCTCTCAACCGCTCGGCGCGGCGGATCTCGCCCATGATGCGATCGCGGGTGACTCCGAGGATGCTGGCTGCCTTACCTGGTGAGAGCCATACTCCCTGTATGCCATACGCCTGAAGAATGGCAGTGATCCATTCTTGTTGAGCTTCCAGCAGGGCTAGCCGTTGATTTAATTCTCCGATGTTGGGTTTGGTCACTGGCGATCGCCCTCCTCTATCCTCTGTTGTTCCTGATTAATAGTGGCGCGGGTAAGCTGGTCTTCCTTCCACCACGAATCCGTCCAATGGTGAAGGTATTTAAGTCTGTAACGCCACCGCGCACCGTCCTTCCAAATGCCAATAACCTCCCCTAGTTCGTTGTGTGGCGTTTTTACAATTTCTCCGAATTCATAAGCTGCTCCTTGCTTAGTCATTGCGATCGCCCTTCTTATTTCTATCGGCCAAAATCCCCACCAATTCCTCAACGGTAGGCAAACCATCGCGATCCACTACCTGCTTAATCTCTAGCAAGTTTTTCAATGCCAATGTTGCAGCGGTCAATGATGCGATTGTCTGTGGCGAAGGATCTTCAAGCGCTTTTGCTTGAAGGGTTTGGATAATTTCTGCTTGTTTTTCAATTAACGTGTTCATTGAATCGTCGTCCTCGTCGTAGTGGTCTTCAGCGTAGTAGTAGCCTGGATCTAGGTCTTCGTTGCTTTCAGGTTCCTCCCAGTATCGGGAGTCTGAGGGGTCATATCTGGAGTTCGGCATGGCTGCGGCTAGAACGGGATGTCTTCAAGGTCAGGCTTGTATCCTTTGGCTCCGAGATAGGCGCTCTGGACAGTCCAAGGAACGTAGGTTGAGAAAGTTTGCAGCCTGAGTTCTAACCTCCATGTGTGTGGCTGTGCCTGATAGAACCGAATGGTGATCGGCAGAATCAGATAGCAGTATCGGAACTGCTCATGATGAAGTGCGGCCCATAGAAAAATTCTGAGTTTATGCATATCAGTCTTCAACCTCCAGAAATTGGCCGTGTAGGTATTCATAAATCGCATCAGCCGCGTTGCTGGCAGCAACCTCATCGGCCTCAATTCCGTTGAGGTTTAGC
Organism: Oculatella sp. LEGE 06141; assembly: GCF_015207605.1. Taxonomy (GTDB): domain Bacteria; phylum Cyanobacteriota; class Cyanobacteriia; order Elainellales; family Elainellaceae; genus Oculatella. The sequence continues at coordinate 55,482 of NZ_JADEWO010000009.1, read as the reverse complement.
CATTCCCAAACCGCTTTTTGAATGGCTGGCATCCCAGCGCAACTATTAGTGGTGGCGATCGCCATAGTGGGCTGAGTGCCACCTCCGCTGTAGTTTTTGCACCCTTCGTTTAGCTCAAACCAGTTTTCTTTGAGCGAGAGAGTTTTGATTCCCTCACCAAACTCATCCATCTCGCAGCGGTAGCGATCGCCGCTGCCTGCCAGCATCCGGTGCCTACAGCTATGGCAACCGCTAAAACAGTTGTCTGCTGTCATCTCTCGGTTAAACTCCTCCGGTGTGATAGAGGGTTTGCAGACCAGCGGTTGTTCCGGTTCGTAGTGTTCAGGGTTTAGCGATCGCCCTTCTTTGGTTTGTATCCAGCCGGAGTGAGTGACGCTGACGATTTGCTCGGCTGGCACCACCTCTTTCTTCAAATCCGCAACCATCGACACTTCCGTTGCGGATTTGGAAGTGGATTTATTTACAGATGATGAGAGTTGGCGATCGCTCTTCAGCAGTGCAGCCGCATCTCTAAGGGTTTCGGCCTGCTCAACCTCCTCCCAACGTTTGGCGATGCGCTGGTAGAGGCTGGCCGTGGAGCTGGGGAGCGGCTTGCCAGAGCGGGATGAAACGAGTTGTTTGCGCCATTCCTCCCAGTTGCCGTGCCCACATTGTTTCTTAGCCTCTAGCAGCTTTTGCCCCATCTCACGGGCAAAGGTGAGAGCGCTACGGGCGGCGCTGCTGGCGACTTCCTCCGCTTCCTCTAACTGTCCGTAGAGGGCGTTGATTTCGGTGGCGAGGGCATCAAGCCTTGTTATCGATTCAGTAGGGCTTTCAATAATAGTTAGGGGCTTATTATCGGTAGCGATCGCTCCCACTGGCGCTTTACCTTGCAAATCAAGCTTCCAGCCTTGACGTAGCGCAAGTTCGTCGCCGTGACAGTTAGAGGGAACAGTTGCTAGTCGCGCAATCTGTTGATGAATTGGCTCTAGAGAGGATACAGGGTCTTCAACTGTGGCAGGGCGATCGCTTAATTTAGGAATCCCTAGCAACTCCCTCACTCGCGCCACCAGCGCTTTGCCTTGCAAATCAGGCTTACCCTGGGACGATGATCGGTTCCAAAACCTGGGATTTTTACCGCCTTTGGCGCGCCACCAGTGTGGGCTAGAGCTGCCTACTTCAATCCCAAAATGGTCAGCGATCGCCCACTTCAATTGCTCATCGCTAGCTCCTTGATCCTGAAATTCCTTCCACTTATCGCTTTTTAGTGCTGCCAGCAAAGCAGCGTTAATATCCCCAGGCGGCTCCTCTTCCGGAACTTTGCTAGGTTCAGCAAGGGCGATCACCTCGCCCTCAGCGACATCGTTGTCATGAAAAGTCTCTGGTTCAGGCGTTTTCAACCCCTCCACCTGAAGTTTTGCCACCGGAATCCGGGTGCGAAAGTTGTAGCCCACAAATTTCACTACAGCTTCAGCCTCAACTGAATCCCATCGCACATAGGTGTAGACCCAGTTTTGGTTGGCTATTGAGACGCGATCGCCCTTTTTTAGGTTTTTGATGTCGTCTGGAGTAGCGGTGCGCCATGCGCCTTGCTTGCCTTCGCTGTAGTAAGCTTCGCCCTGGTAAACGGCAACGGCGCTGACCTCGACGGGTTTGGACGGGAAGACGCGATCGTCTCTTCGGAATTTTTGAATAGGAGCCACTTCGGGAGCCTCACCCTGTTCATCCGCGCTGAGTTGTTCGATTTCACGGACATCTAGAGATGTGATCGAATCCCGATGATGCTTGGTGGGAGCCTCACCCTGCCAGCTAATTTCGAGCAGGGCGCTACTGATGTGTTTTGTCACCTTCCCCACTCTCCCGTTCCTGTCGAGCAACGTCGCGCCAACGGAAAACTTTTTACGAATATCCTTTTCAGCGGAAGCGACCATTACGAAGCCCTCCCGACAAGTTGATTGTGTGCTTTCATAAGCCTCCTAATTCTTCGCGAAGGGGTAATTGAATTCGTGTCGGATCTTTGCCCTGCCCTGCTGGTATTGGGTCAGTGATGCCTATCAAATCAATCGTGAGTTGGCCGCTACGCTCCAACTTCAGCCGTTTCTTAGTCCCCATTGCTTTGAGGTCGTAGCGACAATGGCATGGAGAGCACCACGCTTTCAGCTCAGCGTCTGGGTTCTCCGGGTCGTGGTTTGGATGGGCAGTCGTCAGCGTGAATCGGGTGAGCTTTGGGATTTCGATCGCCCCAAATTCCTCAGTTTCTTGCCATTCGTATAGGTCTTTCGCCCATGCGGAATGGTCTGTTTCGATGCGTTCAACCAGTTCGGCATCCAACTCGCCAGGTCGCCGACATGGACGGTTACAGGCTTCGCATGTCCAGTTGGCGGCAGTTTTGATCTGGAGGGCGATCGACTCCCATGCCTTGGGATAGCGACGACGATCCATCGGCATCAGGTCACCTCCTCAATAATTTTGCCATTGAAGAATTGGGCGAAGTTTTGGGCGATCGCCTTCAAATCCTCAGTTTCAGGAGATTGCTCAGGAATTCGCACACCGATGCGGCGCTGCCCGTCGGCAATGGTGATGAGGTTGCGATCGACGCTCACGCTCAGCGCCTTGCCGTTGACCACCATCAAGCCAGCGTATAGATGCTTGATGGTGGGTTCGCAACACTCGCTGAGGCGATAGCTGTTGCCTTTGCACCCTCTGGGGGCATCCATCAGGAGGTATTCGCCCGTGGTGGGGCAGCGGACTAGCCTGCTGGCGATGAACAGAGTGCCAGTCGGCCTGTGGTATGCGGGGCAGTTGGATTGAAGCCAGGGCGGTAGGGTGGTGTTCATGTTCTGTGTCCACCTACGCTGTTATTTGATCTATACCGGGGCTGGACACCGCTGATTGACTTTTAATCTGGTCACGCTCTATCCAGCGCAAGTAAACCTCGTCCCTGCCGTCTCTGGCTGGACGATACAGATAGACCCGGACGCGATTGCCCCTTGACCCCTCCCTCCGGTCATAGGTAAGCCGCTGCCCAATCTTGCCCAACAGTGTTTGCACGATCGCAATCGGCGTATCTTTTTGAGAAATCGTGACATTGAGAACGGTTTTCAGGTCGTAGGCGTGTGCCTTCGCTTTTTTGGCAAATTCGATTAAGTCAGCATCGGTGCAGCGGAATTCCCGATTTGGGTCTAGTAGTTGTGGAATCCCCAAAAACTCCAATGCCCCAATTTGAACGCCAAGTTGAGCGTGATTTAGGGACGGTAGCCAGATTTCATGGCTTTGCACAGCCGCATCCACAACAGCCCGATCGCGGTCTTTGAGGAATTGGCGGCCATACACCAGATAGTAGTGGAGCCGGATCTGGGGGTGCCAGCCCTTGTCGTCCTTCTCGATTAGTTCTGGTGTGACTTCTGACCCGTAGCGCTGTTGCAGCTTATGTTTTCGCTCTTTATGCCACTCCTCCATTCTTTTATTTTTCTGAGATTTAAGGGTTTCGTATTGGCTGGGGGTGATCTCATCGGCAGTAGTGATGGCCTCCCGCTCCTTTAAATACTCCTCATCTCGAACAGCTGTGATCTCTTCCTTTAGCTCGGAGCGATCGACCTTCCAGCCGAATTCAAAGATTTGGTGTCCCTCCCCCCGAAGTCCGTAGAGCACCACTTCTCGGTAGCGAATCATACCAATGTTGATTCGGGCGGCCATTTTTGCCCAAGTGTTGAGGGCGGCATGGTGGCTGAAGAATTCGCCTGTTGTTGAGTCAAAATCGAGATCTACCAGCTTTAAACTGGCTTGCGCCATCTTTTGCTGAGATTTCAGCAGCGCTTGTGGCGAGGTGGCACCACTGCCCACTTTGCCAAGTCCGTGTTTGGCGATCCAGATGTGCCGCTCAACGGGTTCTCTTACCCGTGCCAGGGATTGTCTTACGGTATTTTCTGGGGTGCAGCCCTGAAAGCAGCCCCAGACTGCTGTGAAGTGCCCCTTAATATCAACGCTGACCCCGGTTTCGATACTGGGAGAGGCGAGAATTATGTCGTAGTTGCCTACGATTTCATTCAGTCGGCTAATGCAACCGTAGGCTGGGTGTGTTTTGTCGCCGATGCTCTTGCTATCAATCCGGAGGATTCGCTTGTCTGGAAACCGCCTGCGGAGGTGAGACTCCATTGTGCAGGTACTCCAGCGGCTCTTCGTTCTTTGGGAGTGGGTGCAGACAAAGTGGTGTCCACCCTGAGCGATCGCACCAACCAGGGAGTTGTACCATTCGGTTGGTTCGGTCTGGCTGTAGTGGTAGATCTCCCAGCTTTGCTCAGATCCGGGTCTCCAATGGTTGACGATTAAGTAGGGGGCAGTCCTGATTTCGGTATGTTTCTGAACAAACTCGATACTCAGATCGGATAGGTCAGCATCGGATAGGATGACCATTCCGCGATCGCTCTCCAGTGTGTTGATGAGCAGTTGGCGGAGTTGGCGTAAGACGGCAATGCGGTGTTTGCTGATTTCAGTTTCAGCGGAGAACAGATGCCAGAAGACCTGCTCACATTCGTCAATGATGACGATGGCATCATTCCAGTGTTCAGCGTCAAACCGCGCCTGAGAGCCTGGATGCAGGGAGTCCAGGCAGAGTCCATAGCCGAGCAGTCCACGGGTCTCGGAAACGCGAATTTCCGATACGAAATCGATTCCAATGCGATCGCAGATGGCCTGTCCTAGTTGAGTGCGGTGGGTGAGCAGTAGAACCCGCTGCCCGGTTTGAACTGCTTCAGAAACTAACTCAACGAAACTTTCTGTCTTGCCAGTGCCCTTTGGTGACTTAATGGCTAGCAGTTTGGGGTTGTTCAGCAGGCACATTGCCCCCAGGTATCGTTGATTGAGTTCCAGGGTGGGAGTATGGCTGAGCTTGGTGTAATGCTCAATCTGCCAGACTTCGTGCGGTAGAGCCGCTTCATAACAGGATCTAAACGCCTCTGCGCCCTGTGCCACGATGAAATCATCAACGCCTTTTTCGGGGCCGGGTAGGGGCACAACTTTGGCTGTGCAGCCTGCCAGTTGGGCTAAGCGGCACAGCTTTTCTGTTTCACGTCGAACCGCCCATGCGGTTTTTGCCTTGGTCTCATAGTCGAAGCAGATAAGCCATTCTCGGTCTTTGGTGGCGAAATGCTCTAACTCTGGAATCAGTCGGGGCAGGCATGGGTTGCCATGCTCATCTTTACTGCGAGCGCCCATTGTGATACCAGGGAGGGCGATCGCGACCACCCCTTGCGTAAGCAAACAGCCAGCCTTCTTTTCGCCTTCAGTCAGGGTGATTGGGAGTCCGTTTGTAAAAACCCATTCCCAAAAATCTGGGTCTTCATGCTGGAGGGCAGATCCCGCAGGTAGCACTGAGGATGCCACTCGTCCAGCTCCGGAATGTAACACAGCGTCGCTGAAATTCCCGATCTCTTCAATTGCTGGATGCGTTTCTCGGCTCTGCGTTTCTGCTTCGCTGCCCTGGTGCGCTTGCAAAATCCGTTTGACGTAGACTTCTTCATGTCCTAAGCTCCTCGCGATTTTAAGGCCAGCTTTCCAGCTCACCCGCAAGAACGTAGCGCGGCTCGACACGTTTTTGGGGGCAAGATATCTTTTAGGTTTGCCGTTTTCGTCCAGCAATGGGAGGTTGGGTTTGAACCTGACCCAATCCATCGGCTGGCAGTTATTTAGAGGGTCAACTCCCTGGCAGAGCCAGCCCTCTAAATTTGTTTTGGCACGTTGCCCAAAGCGGGTATATCGCCAATTGAGCAGATCGGCGATTGGTGTAGACACCTCACGGGTGACGGGGTCAACTTCTAAATCGCTGATACTGCGGATGTTGAGCCGTGTGATGTCTGGATCGACAGCGCTTTCTACACACCACTCATTCCAGTGCTTGACGGTGATGTGATCCGGTTTGATGGCTTGAAGGTCAATGCGATCGAGTTCAGTAGTGAAACGAGTGGTAGAGGTCATTGGGCTACCTCCGAGGCAATCGCTGCTTTCTCCAGGAACTCAACCCAGGCCGTTAGCAGTGCCAGGGCAGGATCAGGATCTTTGGCAAATACTAAAAACTGGAAGCTGTTTGAATCTGGAAGCCGTTTCCCAAGGGTGGCGTGCCACCCTTGGGACGAATTTTCAAGGCGCACTCTGGCACTTTCGCTGGAGGCGATCGCCTCCAGCAGGGTTTGGAGTAGTTCGGCTTGGGCGGCGCGATCGTCCATCCCCTGAGAACGCTCAACCCAGGCTTTATATTGGTCAGGTTCGAGTTTGCCCCAGGTGCCAAGCAGGTCGATGGCGTTCATGCCGCACCTCCGACAGTCATTCTTCCTCTAGAGAGAGAATTGTTTAAGGGCAGAAGTGTCGCTTGTGGCTGACAGTCCGGATTTGGGGCTGGTATGCTTGTAGTTATGTGAAACATTTTGTTGTCCGTTAGGGCAGACAACAGCCGTCACACTTTCAAGGCGGGGCGGCTGTTGATCACCGGGTGTACTTCTTTCGGCAGGTTTTGCCTGTTGGGTGGTATCTCGCTAATGGGCACGGGATAACTAGAGGTCTGAGAGAGCCGTTACGGTCTGAGAAACTTTTGGCGGCTTTCTCGCCTTATTCAGAAATATTCAAAAACCGCTCCAGTCCTGCAACTGGGGCGGTCTTGCTATGAGGCGATTTGTCGATCTCTTTCGAGAAGCTCAAGCACAACGGGCAGGTTGGAGATTTTAGGTAGATATTGGCGCAGTGCTTCGGTCACTAGATCGCTCTTGTCCTGGCCGACCTCAATAGAGGTGTGACCTAGCGCTTTATCCACAGAGTCAAGAATGTAAACGGTTCGCCGCACTCTCAGCGGTTTCAACGGTTTCAGCCTAGGCATGATGTTTTTACACCTGAACGCAAAAGCTCTTTCAATTGGATTATAGCTTCCTGCTATCAAAACGATCACAATAACCTTTCATCAAATCTTGTAACAACCACCTGTTATATGCGTGATTAGATGCTCGTAAGGGCGTTTGGATTAAAGCTTGTCTAGGCTTCAGGCAAAAAAAGATCGGCTCGCAGCGCTGCTGATCCGATACATGCAAGAAAATAATTTGTCGGGGCGGCAACTCGCTCGGAGATTAGGTGTAAGTCAGCCAAGTGCATTGGCTTATCTTGATGCGGTGACCTATCCAAGCCAAGAAACAAGAGAATCTATTGCACCCGTCCTAAATATGACTCCAGTGGAATTGGAGTCATATTTGGATGACATCCCGGTGCAGCCGCAAAAGTTACTAGATGAAGTCCTGCAAGAAATCAGAGCGATGGGTCGGGATGATTTTTCGGAGGTGGCGAGGGTCGTGTTTGATCGTCTTCTAGATGAACGGAAAGCTGTGACTTAACTAGTGCTGATATCAAGCGACTAATTTCAAAGTACTGCCCCGTGGCAATTTGACCTGACTCCAGCCAAGTGTCAAGCAGTCCTGTTATTTCACATCGAATAATGATGCGATCTACAAGGGCTTTGGCGATCGCGCAGGTGATATGAAGGTCTTGATAAATCTTGTTGTCTGTAATGCTTCCTCCGCTGGGAGGAGAGCATGAAAACCTCCACCTACTTCCGACAGGCAAAACCAAAATTATCCAGTTTCGGTATTCAATCCGAGTCAATTTCATGTGCATCCCTGATGTTGACGGATGCATTTGCTAAGGTAACAAATCAGCTTTAAGTGATGTCACTGTGTCAGTTGGAAACACCGAAATATCACCCGATCGTGGGAGAAACTAAGGCTTTATTCAAGCTTTACTCTTGTTGCGTTTTAGGTTCATAGGTCTCGGGCACGTTGAGCGTATAGCGTTTTCTTCCTCTTCAATATGCTGAAGGTTTGTGCTCTGCCCGCTGCTGTAGCATCTCTTGCCGTAGCAATTATGTCGCCTGCGATCGCTCAAGTCAGCAACGTCCAACAATTACAGTCTCAACTGCAAAATTCTGTCTGTGCGAGTGATTGGAATAATGCCATAGCTGCCATACAACAACTAATTGGTTCTGCCGAAATTACTCCAGATTATCGCCAACAGCTCGTTGCTTATCGCAGCCAGTTAGATGGTTACCGAGCTTCCAGGGTGGAATACGCTCGAAGCAGCGATCCGAGATGCCAATCAACATCCACTGTCATTCAACCATCTTCTCAACAAGCATCGGGACAATCGTTTGATTGGGATAGAGCACTTGCATCGGTTGAAAGTGCAAGACCTCAAACCACAACACCATCAACTAGCGGCTATTCACAGCCTGTTGCTGCCGCTCCTGTTACTGCTTCTGGTGTTTTGGACGAGCAGTTTTGGGCTATTTTCTCAGGCATTGGAGCAGATTACCCAAGAGTATTAGAGTCTGCTAGATCTGTTGAACCTGCAACGATCGTTTCGTATGCACGTATGATTTGCCCAACCGTTCAAGCACATGGCTCTTTGCAGGTTGTATTACGACAACAGGCCGCTAGCGATGTGCCTGCTTCACTTCTTGCAGCAATTAATGTAGCCGCCATCAATGCTTACTGCCCTGAACATAGTTGGATGCTCTAAAGATCGAGTCAGTAACCCTAGCTGGAGTAGCTAGGGTTACTGACTTCTTCCGTCTTCAGTTGTTTGGTTCAGCCTGTTCGACCGCTCACCACGCTAGAGAGACATACAAGCCTGAAAGAACGCAGCCATCACAATCCAGAAGAAACCTGCAACCACGACACCCTTCGCTACCTGGTCTGTGATGTCAAGCGGTTTCTTGTTATTGAGGTCTGCACGTAATCCAGTTACTTCTGATTTGAGTTCTGCAAACTCACGCCGTAGCGATCGCAGCTCCATCAATGTTGGGTTCTGAGAGTTGGGTTGTCCAGATGGTTGTGTTGTCATGTTGTTTCTTCCAAGGGGTTCTGGTTTAAAGTCCCCAACCGCCAGCTCCATCTAACGCAAAAGCGGCTGCTACCCCTTGGAAGAGCAACCGCCGCTGGCTGTCGTAGAACAGTTGTTTCCATTGTGCCCCATTGCGAATTTGGGCACGCTGAACCCAGCGAAATCAGGAGACTTCATGCATCGATTTACCCGCCGTTATGATGTTGCGATCGTCCTTTGGTTGCTCTGGCTTGTCACCTGGCCGCTGCGTTGGGCGTGGCGACGGGTAAAGAGTAGCAAGAAGAGGTAGGGGCGATCGACTCTTCCAAATCCGCAACGGTTGCGGATTTGATCTAGATCGTTTCACTGCCGTCAGTTGCACTCTCAATAACTCTCCAGTCACCCACCTTGGATACTGCAATCCTGACGGGCACTTCCAAAAAGTTTTCTACAAAGTGGTAGCTGCTGCTATATTCTGCCAGCGCTCCGGACGGGCGGCGGATGTGATAGTGAAAATCTGAAATACCGCGATCGCGTTCAATTGCTTGAACGAGCTGCCCGTAGTAGTTGGTCTTGCCAATCTGAAACGAGTCTCGCCATAGCTTTTTGAAATCCAATCCAATCCAGTCATCGCCGGTCCAGCCACCGCCGCGATCGAATACCTGAAGATCGTTAACCAGTAAACATTTATCGCTCACCATGCTGGTAATGGTGACAATTAGCCCTTCAGCTTTTTTGCCTTTGATGAAGTCTGCCACCGCCTCATGGTTAGCATCAGGGCTGATTTTAGAGGGAGCGTAGCTGTCGATGCTTGGTGACTTAGCGCTAGCCATGCCTTCCACCTTGATTGGCTGAGCGCAGCCATCCCAGAGCAATTCGATTGAGCCAAGAGTTTGCGCCGAAAGCTTTAAATACTCTCTTGCTCCTTCATAGAAGAACTGAGCATCCATACCGTTAGGTGCCACCAGGCGAACGCCATTAGCTGTTGGTAGAACTTGCCAATTGCTTGGCAAGTAATCATTTAGTTCCAGTTTTTGTTTTGTCGCCATTCACTCCTCCATTGATTGGCAGGTCTGAAACGTACTCTTCGGTCAACTCCAGTAACAGAGCAATCCGCAAAACTTCGACTTCTGTGGGGCGATCGCCGTCCATCAGCTCCTTCAGCCGCTTTTGTGGTAGCTTGCCTGACTCGGCTAGCTTGCTGAGGTTGTGCATAACTAGCTGAGATAGGGATTTGTATTCCGGTAGTGGTGACCCACCAGGAGGTGGAGGAATCTTGCCCTCCTCCTTCGCCTGGCGCACCGCTTGCTCTACCAGGAAACCTGCCAATCCAGCAGAATTATTGCTTTCGCTATCAGCCCATCGCTTCAAGTCGGCAGCTACGCCGTCAGGCAAGGTTAAAAATACGCGCTTGCTCACATACGCTCCGTTGTTGCTTCCTTTCCATCGTAAGAACTAACAGCCGTTTGGCTACTATTCAGCTTAAAAACTTTAGCTAGCTACTATCTAGTAGCTTTACAGCTACTAAAAATGTGCTATTTTGCATGTATCCGGAATGTCACCCGAATCTGATCAGAATTGCTTGAGATTCCGGTGACATTCAGCCGAGAGCCTGAAATGCCCACAGCACAACTACTAGAGGACTACACCAGAGATGACGTTAGGCGAGAGCTACTGATATGGGCTGATCGCGAGTTAAGCGTCTCCCAGTTTTATGAGTGGCTCCCCTTCTGTCTGGTGCAACGTAAGCCGCTATATGGCAAGCGCGATGTCGCTAAGTTCCTCTTTATTGCCAATCACCTAAAGCGCGATCGCTCCCTTGAGCGAGCAAAAACTGCGCTACTTAAAGACCTTAATCAACACCCTGAAAGGTACCCCAATGACTGAACACAGCAATTTAACCCCCGAAGAGCAAGCTGTTCTAAACAACCAAAAGCAGCAGATTAAGCGACCAATTCACCCTAGCCAAAAGCAGACTGATAAAGCATTTCAGCCTGTTGAAACCGGAGAGATTGCTCGTGTCTATGCCGACAACACGCGTATTACTGCCAACCGATTTCACCAGCAAACTGCCGAACTAAATCAAGAGCTGGCAGGTGCAATTCAGGCAAATCAGCGCTACGTGGAGCAAGCCTCTGACGTGTTGGTTGAGCTGCATCGCACAACCAAAGCTCGCATCTTTGCCGCTGCTGTGGAAAAGATCGAAAACCTCGATCGCCAGTATGAAAAGCCAGAGCAAATCGCAGATTCACAGGTATTTGAGGTGGAGTTTGGGGATTTTTTCGCGCTTCCCGGAATCCCAATCCAGCGGAATCTAACGGGTTCCTGATCTGCAAAGCGCTCGTCCTCGCCATGCTGGTGGGTTCCGTCCTCACCGCATGGCATCTCTTCAACAGCCCTTTATGCTCACAAAACAATGGCACTGAAACGAGTTGCAGCAAATGAATGCTGCGGAATAACCAACAACGGAGAAACCGGAAAGAATCGCATCTATTACGCCCTTTTGCCCGATGGCGGCAGGCGGCGCATTACTAAAGCCAACTACATGGCTTTGCTCAATCGTTATTCCAGTCGCTAACCCAGTCCGGAATTCCGGACTGGAATTCCGGTCCAGCTATTCAATCCAGCCCATATAGCCAAGAGGATTCCAACATGCCAGAAAACGCTACTTATCCAGAAAGCCCTACCTACACAGAAATTTGTGAAGGATTGACCCAGGAGTTTGGCTCCACCTTCCAAAAGATGACCAAACGCTGCAAGCTCACACTGGTCGGGGCGATCGGTTCTGTGCTAGCGACAGACGAACTGGAATTATATCTGTCGCCCGAACAGTACGTCGAATTCCCGCTCCAGTACGTAGTCGAGGACGAACTGAAGGCTGTTGGCCTGGATGAAGCCTTAATCGATATCTTCGATCTGCCCGAACGCGACCTCCTTGATCTACTCGCTGCCCTCATTGCTCAGGTTCAGCAAGGAGTGTTCGCCTGATGAGCTTATTCCAAGAACTCCAGTCCAATACCAGCCGTAAAAACTGGGCGCAGCGAAATCCCATGCTTTCCCTCGCATTGGTGGCCACGGCAGCGATCGCAGCAATGAACCATCAAAACATTCTCGAAAACATGAAAGCGTCTGAAGTTCGAGCGCAGCAAATCAAAGCCAATGCGGCTTTGAGCGCCGAGGCAGAAGCTTCCACCCTTTTCGCTGAACAGCAGGCCGCGATCGCCGAAGGGCGATACGTCGCAGGCTGTATGTTCATTTACTTTGCAGACACTCCCAATCAATACGCCAATGTTGCCGTTGGGGCACGCGTGGTCGATCCGGTCGATGGCTCACCACTGCCACCTGGCACGGTGGTCTGCGACGCTAACGGCAACACTGCAATCCTAGATGGCAACAGCAAAATCAGCCTGCCTGCCTATACAGGCAACAAGGCGATCGTTCGAGAAGCAGAGCAACGCCAGTTTGCAGAAGGCACTTACTCAAACCCCGTGAGGAACTAACTAATGGCCTATCAATCCAGAACCAGACGGCATGAAGAGGACTACCAGGCACCGCAATCTAACTGGCAAGAGCCAGCGGATAGCAGCAGCGGCAAATGGCAGGGCCGACGATGGCTTTCCGCGTTAAAAGACACCTGGATCTTCAGTCTCCTATATTGGACAGCCGCACTCATTGCACTATTCTTTTGCTGGTTGAACATCTTCCCCTACAGTAGAGCCGTTGAGTATCTCGTCGGCCTGACTGGAGTTGTCCCGACTAGTGGAGTAGTCGCTTGGCTGGCTGGCATTCCTTTGAGCATCATCTTCTGGCTCTTGGGAGCAATTCTTTGGCTATTCATCCAGATTTGCGAGACGGCTCCAGTCTTTGTTGAACGCAACCGAATTTTGATGCAAGGCATCATCAATGATGCTGAGTCCGGCAGAAAATATAGCGTTCGCCCCTGGGAAGACCCGTTGCTTCAATCCTTGAAAAAAGTCTACAACCGCTTACCACTGCAAACGGTTGCAACAGCCAGGAATGCCGCCTGCTTTGCGTACATTCTCGACTTCTGCGTTGTTAGCACCATTTACCCGCCAATTGAAGGTGGGTTTGATAGAGCGTGGTTAGTCCTGATGACCGGGCAGTGGAATCAAATCAACTGGGGTAACGTGGCAGCGATCGGCTTCTGCCTGTACTGCGTCGAGTTCCTGGTCAAAGTGATGTTCGGCTTGTCCAACCTAATCACCCATCTCAAGGCTCACCGCTAGAAGGTGCTGACGTATGAAATTCTCTATGGAATCAGCAAAACTGACAGATGAACAATGGATCGAGCATGCTTACCTCAAAGCCGCTAAGGGCACCCACACTGGATTGATTGGGGTGAGTGGCATTGTTGCGGGGGTTGCCCTCGCGGCAGTTACTGGAACAGGTTTCGCATTCTTGCCGCCTGCTATCATCGGCATCCACACTGCTTGGCGACGGAACAAAGAAATGAGCGAGAGTCAGACAGCCATCCAGCAGTATGGCTGCGTTGCTCATGAGTTAGAAGGTCATTCGCTAGGCGAGTATTGCGAACAGTATGGCGACGAGACTGCGATCGCGCAGTTGATATGGGCGGAGAAGAAAGGGTTGCGGCTATCGCCCGATGCAGAGGCGTTGCTCAACCTTTGGAGGCAGCGTCAGGAGAAGCCTAAGCCTCAGCGGAAGGAGTCATTAAATAAATTGCTTGAACCTGCAACGCTTACTCCGTCTGCCTTCACCAATCAAGCCGTTGGATCAGAGTCAGAAGAAAGGTCGATTGACCTACCTGCCAATGATGAGCCAGATGATAGCGATGAGCAGCGCTCAATGGAGCCTGACTTATCCAACCCTGACCCCAGGGCGCGGATGGTGGATCTGCTCACGGTGCTAGGTCGTGACGGTTTCCCGCTTGGGTCGCTAATCCACCATCCGTTTGTCTGGTTTTATGGCGCGTCCCAAAGCGGGAAAACAACCGCTGCCTTGATGCTGGCGATCGCCCGGTTAGCCTTAGATCATCAGGTTGGCTATTTTAGCACCGACGATGATTACCCCAAACGAATTGCCTGGAGCGAGGTAGCCAGCAACTTTCGAGCTTACTCTCAGGGTGTTGACCGGATGACCCGTGCTATTGAATCCGCCTCAAAACATTCTTTAAAGCATCAGTCTGTCATTTTTGACGAAATGCTGGCCGCTGCTAGCCAATACGAAATCGATTTGCAGAAGCTGCTCACCGCTGTGCTGATGAAAGGACCAAAGAGCGGCATAGGTTTCATCGGCATCAGCCAAAATGACACCTCCGGCGCTCATGGGTTGAAAGGCATGGATGCGACCTGGCGCAGTGGTCGTGTTGGCATCTTTGCCGTTCACACTGAAGACGAAATGGGTGAGCGATCGCCCACTGGCAAATATCTGATCGATCGAAACGGTAGAGAAGACCGATGGGAGTTGCCATCATGGATTCTCACCGAAACTAATGAGTATGGGCATCCAGATCCAGTGGTTTGGATGTTAACTCGATTCCCTGAACTGACCAGCTCAAATGGGTCAAGACAAACACCGGACAGAGATGGACAAAACCCGGACAAAACCGGGACAAGCGCTGGACAAAACCCGGACAACCCGCATGGACTGGTGGACAAACCCGTTTTAGGGTTGATTCAAGAATTGGGACAAAATTGGGCTGGCCTGAGCGAGCGGAGTTTTCTCGGATTGTTTTTGACGCTCAGCAAAGGCATGGGGCGAACCAGATTTATTGAGCAACACATGGGAGTAACCAGCGGCAGGAAGCGGCAGGAAATTTCTAAATACATTGATAGCTTGCTCGCCAAATTTCAGGTTGAAGAAACCAGATAGATCGATAAGGACTGATTCATGACCGACCCCAAAAGAACCATTGCAGAAAAGCTCATTGGCGCTAACTGCTGCGCCGCTGCTTCAACCTTTCTGAGTGCTTTGGCTGCAACCTTGCTATCCACCAGTACCCTGTTTGTTGCCAGCCCTTTTATCAGCGACCATCGGGAAGGTCAAATTATTGGAGTGGTTCAGACCTCAGCTACCGCAACGGGACTTAGCCTGACCTGGGTGCTGGTAGGCGGTTGTCTGGCGATCCGCCATTACAGCGATCGCGAAGAGATTGAGGAATGTGCAGAATGCTTTAACTGCAAGTATTTCAGCGTGGCGGCGATCGACTATCTAGCTAATCCCTGCTCAGTTCATCCTGTGGAAAAGCCACAGCCTCAATGTCTTGATTGGGCGGCGATCGCCCCACCACAGCAAAGCAAAAAGTAAGGAGGTACGGATGACTTGGCAAGGCTCAAACATATCGGTAGCTGGATTTAACAAGATATTTCAGCCTTTCGGCGTTTCAGAGGCCAGCAAAAATGAAAAGCTCGGACTCTATGAATGCAGCAGTGACGGCAAGCTTCTGCAAGCAAGAACCTTAGTGCAGCTTGCCTCAGACACTGTTTCTCATCTGATTTCAAACGGATGAGCGATCGCCCCACCACCGCAAAACAAAAGCACCCTCGGCAGGGTGCTTTTGTTTGAATCGGGAACGCTAGCCTTGTAAATGGTTTTCCGTTCGAGAGCCACGCACTTACACTACTAACTGCTTTGCTGTCCCACATGGGGCGGTTTTTTGTATTTAGGCATCGTGCCCTTCGCTTTGATACGCAATCGCCAATTCTTCAAGGCTCACCTTGAGCAAAGTGCAGAGCTTGAGCATTTGAACAGGATCAAGGCTCGGAGAAGATACTCCGTTCTCCCAGTTGCTAATCGTTTGCGGCCTGACCTGCAACTCTGCTGCTAATCGAGCCTGCGTCACTCCTGTGCGATCGCGTGTCACCTTGAGCCACTCAGAAAAGCTTAACTTCACGGGCTGTTGTTGAACTCCAACAATCAGCATATATCCCTCCTTGGAACATCACAAAATGCTTGCACTCCAAGTAAAGCACAAATATCCAATCAATATTGACATATCCAAATAATTGGAGTTATATTTAATTCAGGTGAGGCGAAGAACAGCCAAACCAAAACCCGCTTCCTTCCTATCGAACTTGGCGGAACGGCAGAAGGAGCGGGTTGAGTGAACCCTTAATTAAAGGTCTAGAACCAATATGACATACACTCTCGACACCCAAACGATCGCTCAAGCTGAATTAAACCAATTGCTTGAGACACAAGCAGAAGCGATCGCCCCCGAACCCGAATTAATTGACGACCTGGTGCTTGACGATCTAGCCATGCTGGCCGATCACATTCAAGAGTTGTTGAAGGCGAACGATCGCGGCGACAACCCTACCGAACTGACCGAACTGTTTGCCCTGGTTCAATCAAACGTCAAAAGCATGGCAGTTGAGTTCGGATTCATGAAGGAGGTATTCGCTCAGCAGAGTGAGCACCTTCGCCAAAACGGTATGAAGATTCACCTGGTTCCGATCGCTAGCTAGTAGGAACTGCTCAGATGAACCCAATCATCTGGGCAGCTTCCACCGCTGCCCTCTGCTTCCACCGTGGGTCAGGGAGGTAGTAGATGCAAGGCTGCTACCTCCTCCACTTCGATCGACCCATCAGCGATCGCCACACCGCACAGCATTATCTCGGCTATAGCGACAACATCGAGAACCGCATTACACAGCACGAACGAGGTCACGGTTCACGGTTGTGCCAAGTGGCAAAAGAACGTGATATCGGCTTCATCGTTGCACGCGAATGGATTGGCGATCGCTCTCTAGAGCGTCAACTCAAGCGCCAGAAGAACACCCCACGCCTCTGCTGGATTTGCAATTTCAAATGGTGACCAACATGAATCTTTCCAACTATCCAGAAGCGATCGCTCAGTCCCAATTCCAACTACTCCTGGCTGAACGAACTGTGCGCCGATTGCAAGAGCAGCTAACTCGGCTCACTGCAAAGATTGACAGTGCGATCGCCTTTGATGCTGACCTCAAAAACGATGCTCAGCGCAAAGCGAAACGAACTGAATTGCTGGAGTCTCCGGAATATTTGGAAGTGGCTGAAGTCTATCAAGCTGCCAAGGATAAACATGCTGAGATGGAGATTGAATTGCAACTTCTGCTCAACCGCTTCTCTGTCGCGAAGTTAGAGCAGAGACATGCGATCGCCATCATGGAGTTGCGTACTGCCAGCGCCTAATCTTCACCTGTAAGAAGCCCCTCTCCAAGGTTGCCCCAGTTAACCCAGCCGCCTCTCTTTCCACGGGTCAGCGGCTGGATACCTATTCTGCTAACAGGCAATACCATGCTACTTGAACTTTCAATCTCAATCGGTCTATTCGTTCAATCCACTCCTCCCCTCGTCAACGATGGCCAAATCAATCAACGTGGCGATGAGCAGGGTGAACCTGCCCAGCCAGAAGGCTGTCGCAAGACCTCTGGTCGGTGTCAGTTTGAACCTGCCCTCGCAGAACCCGCTCCACAAATTGCGACCTACACTTGCACAAGTTTAGGAGGGCAATGGGATCAGGAGACTGGAACCTGTCAACCAAAACAATCTAGCTAGCGTTTGATGGCGATCGCCCTCTTGTCACCAGCAGGGGGCGATTGCTTTAAAAGAAACCATTGACCCACGGCAATCAGGAGTGCCCCACCCCAATGGATACCCCAGACATCCTTGCCCAAATTTGCATTCAGCTCGAACGGATTGCCACCGTACTTGAAGCGCAGCCCCAACCCGCACCAGATATCGTAAGAGACTTAGCCGACTATCCTGGGTTTGCCTGGAACTCAATCAATGCCGAAATCATTGCCAAAGACAAGCATGGCGCGATCGCAGTCAGGCATGGCGGCAAAATTTACACTCGCCGTTGCCCTGTTAATAAGTTTGGAGTTGCCATTTGGTACAGTCGCGCCACCGGAAAGGACGGGGATGAAACAATTTACGAGCGGCTCGTTACCTTTAAGGAAGTGAAAATTGAAGCTGATCCACTACCAGATAAAGCCGTGGCACTATTGCGCCAACTGAAGCAACGGAAGACTCAGAGCACATAATAGGGCTAGTAAATGCACCCTGAACACCCCGCCATTGACGGGGTTTTTTAGTGGTCAGGTTACACCAAGACGAGCCTTGAACTGCACATTTTCAGCCGCCAGCTTGGCATTCAGCCGCCTCAGTCCCTGGTTTTCCTCACGCAATTGGGCAATTTCTAAATTCTTTCTTTGCTCCATCGCTCGCAGATGGGATTCCATTACAGCAATCCGCTCGCGCAGTTTGACCATCTCTGACCTGCTCTTATCGCGCTCCGTCCGCAGGTCTTCAATCTGTTCATCAATCAAACCGCGCACATATTCCAAATCCAGCGTTTTGCCCGATCGCCGCTCCTTAATTAGAGAAATGCATGAGCCAGCGATCGCGCCAACCAGTCCAGCCAGATACGGATAAATTTGTGGGTCCATCATTCCTCCCGTCTGGTGCCAAACAGGGTGAATGAGGGAATCTCAAGCAGCCGCAGCAAGGCACTGTAGGCCAGCGTGCCGTAGGTTGTGAACCCGGTGTATCCCTTGGCTAGAAGGCAAATCGTTGCCAGGGTCAGCAGTAAAAAGATTGAAGTGGCGCAGAACAGCCGCCACAGCCGCCCACTTTTCCGGTGGATGGCAACCAGCCCAATCGCTGCCGTTACGGTCAACCAAACAGTCCATGTACCGACAGATGCCCAGCCTAAATTCAGCCGTTGAGCAACTTGGGTTGGAAAGGCTATGAAATCAAACGCTAGGAAAAGGATCACCAACCAGATTTCGCTGCGTAAATAACGGCTGAGTAAGGCGCGTCTGTAGGGCACTCGCTTACCCTCTGCGGTTGGTGTAGTAGCCGTTGATCAGCAATAGCACGGCGCTGATCAGTTGAGCTGTATGGCTGTCTAAGACCTGTTGGGCGGCAAGATAAGTCGTTATCGCGCCTGCAATGCCAGCCATTGTCGTAATGGCATCTGGATCAAGCTTTTGTAGCCGGGTGAGCATGGAGGGGAGAGTAAATCTGCAACTCCAGCGTTCCCTACGGCAAGGGCATCCTGATTTAGGAGAGGCGCGATCGTATAGCGCTCATGAATTATGGAAGTACAGCACATCGATTTGGCACTTGTCGGCTCCATCAAGAGCAAATTGCGCTACTGGCTAGCCGACAGGGTTGGGATTTGTTTGCACGATCACAAGGCAGTAGAAGTAGTTGAGCTGTTGATTAGAACTGCAACTGCAATCCGCTACTGTGCCGCACACCAGATTGAAATTGAAGCGCCCCCGGCAGAAGACGAATCACTTAAGGCCGGTTTGTGGAGATGGATGTTTGCTCACATTCCTGCCACAACCGAGGCAGTAGCACTATTGCCTTGGGCAAATGCTCTAGAGGAGATGGGTCAAGAAATTAAGCGCACGACCTTAGTTTAAAAGCTCTTCAGCCTCCGCCTTCAGTTCGGGTGGCAGATAGATGAGCGATCGCCGCAACAAATCAGCCATCAACTCCAGTCGGGTGCTGGCGAGGTCTAACTTGGCATCCAGTGTGGCGATCGGATGCGGCTTAGAAGCTTTCGGTTTGGGTGCTGGCTTTGCGGATGGAGCTGCCTCGCCAGTGTCCAGATCAGAGCGAAAGAACGAAACCGTTTCCCCGTCTGGCGTTTTGCATTCAATCAGGTCTCGGCTGACCTCTAATACCTCTACCGTTTCTCCCTGGTGGCTGGCCGCGAAATCCGTTACCTGAACGGCCTGACCGGGCTGAAACAGTTCCTTTGCTTCAGGTTTGGCCTTGCCAGTCAACTCTTTGGCTTTGGCATGGGAGACATACTCCCCCGCAGCGGCCAGGGCGATCGCCTCTTGTCTAATCTCCTCAGGAACAGACGGAGCTGCCAACACTCGGAGCGCACTAGAGTCGAAACTGTCCACATTAGGGACGTTGGCAAACTGTTTGGCGACATTCTCGAAATGATTGGCGATCGTTTTGCCTAAGGCAAATTCAGATTCTATCCAGGCTCGGTAATGTCCATAACCAAGAATTTCTTTGGTTTCCAACAACTTCTGTCCAATCTCAACAGCATTTTGTGCCCTGTGTCGTAGCAGAGACTTAATCTCGCTCGTCCGCTGCTGCACAACAACCCGCTGCTCTACATCGAGCTGGTTGTAGTCGAAGTCATACAACACTTCTACTGCTGTCGCCATTTTTTAACCCAAGCGCTGCTGATCTCCATCATGCCCGATCCGCAGGCGTTGCAACCCTTCATTCAGCCAGCTCTGCACCACGTCCACCGTCACATTCTGCTGTTTGGCGATTTGCTCTTCGCTGAGGTCATCGAAATAGCGCTCCACAATACAGCGACGCAGACGATCGGGCAGTTTAGCCAGGTTTTGGCGCACTTCTTTGCGTAGTGCCTCATCCTCTGACTCATCCTCCAACTCATCCGCACCGGAATGATGCAGAACCTCATCTAGCGTCAGCAGTGGCTTGCGCTCGCATTCTTCCTGAATCTGTTGCCATTTCCCCCGTGCAGCGGCGATCGCCTCCTGCGTGGCATATCGCCCGTTGAGCAACAAAGAAATTGCAATTTTCTCAGCATCCACCGTTTGACCTTTGGCAGCCAGCTTGCGCTGCGTGGCCTTAACCCTGGCAAAAAATTCGCGGCTGCGGCGCGGTACCTTGACGTGGCTCCAGTGGTCGCGTTGGAAGTGGAGGATCTCGCCCTGGATATAAGGCACCGCAAAGCTGCTGAATGCCACGCCCTTGGTCGGATCGAATTTCTCAACCGCCTTCAACAGACCAATTCTCGCCAGTTGAATGAGATCGTCAATCGGCTCCGCACTCTGAGCGGCCATCCGGTGTGCGATTTTGAGCGCCAGCTTGTCATTTGCCGTCGCGATGTTATTTCGCAGAGTGGTTAATTCCGCCCGTCTGGTTGCAACTTTGCGATATCGAGACCAAACCTGCTCAGTTGCCATGCGTGTCCGTTCCATTGCTGTCATCCTTGCCCAAGTTTGTAGCGATCGAGGCAAAGGGGGGGCTTCTCCTGCACTCTCATATCTCAGTCATACCCGCTGCCACAAAGACTCTCGCTCTGTGGTTTTGCTGAGTTGGCGTGTAATTTACAAAGCCTTAGCAATTACGTAATGTTTTTGTAAAGTTGGCTACCTTGTCTAGAGAAAAAATACTCAGACAAGGGTGCGTAAATGTCCATTACCACACCCTTGCAGTAGGAACCCTGCGGCGACGAGTTCTGAGTTTTGAATTATGAGTTCCGCATTACCGATGAATCAAGTGGTGTTAGGAGAAGCGATCGAGGTAATGAGGTCGCTGCCCGATGGATGTATTGATGCATTAATTAGCGATCCGCCGTACAACACGACCAACTTCACCTGGGATACCAAGGTTGACTGGCAGTTGTTTTGGAGTGAGGCAGAACGGATTTGTAAGCCAAAGGCCATCAAAGCCTTGTTCGCTCAACAGCCGTTCGCGACAGAGTTAATTGTTAGCAACCGAAAACAATTTCGCTATGAGTTGGTTTGGGAGAAACCGATGGCTCTAGGGTTTCTAGATGCCAACATTCGTCCCTTGCGCTGCCATGAGTTGATTTTGGTTTTCTGCCACCGCTTCCGAGGTAAGGATGCAGACTCCCGCTGCACTTACAACCCGCAGAAAACCCCCGGAAAACCTTATAAGGCAAAGAGTTCCGAGCATGTCTGCCAGCACTATGGTAGACATGCTGGCAGGAAGACAGACAACACGGGTGATCGCTACCCACGAGATGTATTGAAGTTCAATAACGTTTCTGGCGGCTTTCGTAATGGGGAGGCAGCCTACCACCCTACTCAAAAACCATTAGAGCTGATGAAGTGGCTGGTGCTGAGTTACACGGATCTCGGAGGAGTCGTCCTTGATCCATTCAGCGGGTCTGGCTCTACCGCTGCGGCCTGCTTAACGACTGGGCGCAACTTCATTGCAGTGGAGCGAGATCCTAAATTCCACGCAGCTTCAATCCAGCGTCTTTCCCAGATACACGAGGAAGTGCAGTGTGGCTGAATCTCTTTCGTCCCTCTCTTTCCAGGCTCCATCTTCCAGCTTCTTTAAAGTTCAAGAGCGCGATATCCTTGCCGAGCTGCTAGAGGACAAGCGCAGCCTGGAAACCAAACGAGCCTATCGACGCGACCTGAACGATTTCTTCCACGTCATCAGCGATCGCGACCCCACACCCCAACTGGTCAGCGAATTCCTCCGGCTGGAGAGATTCACGGCAATCGGCCTGGTTCTCAATTACAAATCGCATCTGATTCAGCGAGGGTTGAAGGAGGCCACGGTCAACCGACGGCTGGCGGCAATTCGATCGCTGGTTCAATTCGCCCAAAAAATCGGCAAGTGTGAATGGAGCCTGGAGGAGGTTCAAGGCGAGAAAGTTCAGGTCTATCGAGACACCAGCGGCGTAGACCAGGCGCAATATCGCAAACTGTTGGCCGTGCCCGATCGCGCCACTCTCAAAGGAAAGCGCGACTACGCCATCCTCCGGCTGCTCTGGGACAATGCGCTGCGGCGGGGCGAGGTGTCGAAGTGCGATCGCGGCGACTTCGACCCAGATGCCCGCAAGCTCAAGGTTTTGGGCAAGGGGCGAGGCACGCAGGCGCAAACCATTGATCTATCAAGCAAGTCAACGGAGGCGATCGCCGCCTGGATGCTGGCACAGGGCACTGGATTGGCGACCGATCCTCTATTTATTGCGCTCGATCGCGTCTCCTACGGGCACCGACTCAGCGGCAACGCCATCTATAAATTAGTGCGAGAGACGGCTGAGGCGGCTGGCATTAATAAGGTCATGTCTCCCCATCGATGTCGCCACAGCGCCATTACCGCAGCATTGGATGCAACCGGAGGGGACGTGCGGCGCGTACAAAAGTTAAGCCGCCACTCCAAAATCGAGACCGTCATGATTTATGACGATAACCGTGCCGGGGTTCAGGCAGGCGTGACAGGGCTGCTATCAGATTTGATCGATTGACATGGTGCCTACTACTCTTCGGCTCATTCTCAAGAATCCCGATCACAGCATTTTTCAGGTGGGCTGGGCAGTGCCTGTTGCCGCCTGCCGCCACCATACGGCGCTCTACGTGTTTTGTGTTGTACGATCGTTGAGCCTTGAGGAGGCCGCATTCCAACTCCGCAACCTCGGATTTGAAGTGTGGGGAGCCGAGACACAAGACAGTCTCGGCTCTACGACCTGGCGACTCTAGCCGACGGATTGATTGCTAAAGGAAATGATGCCCCAGTCCATCGCGGCTGGGGTTTTGCTAGGAGTGATCGCCCCCGTGACGCATTTTCACAGCTACGACATTGGCTGAACCATTGACGCTGTAGGAATTCTGGCGATGTCGATGTCGCAGTGTCGCAGCCAATGTCGCAGGACGATCCACGCAAGCAGGTAGCCAAACAAGCACTTTTAGCCGGAGAAACGATCGCCTCAATCGCTCAGCGATTAGGGGTCAGCCGCCGCACGATCGAACGTTGGGCAGACGATGGCAACTGGCGAGAGCAAAAAGTTATTTCCATCAATGCCAAACCCAAGCAGTCCGGAATTCTGGACTCATCCCCCAAAAAAGAGCCAGCTCCGCGACGGCAGCGGGGTGGCGGTGACATTGATGAACTAGAAATTATCGACCTGGCGATCAGCGACCTATCCGCAACTCTAAGCGGTGGCGAAACCGATGCGCGATCGCTCGGCAGCATCGCGGGCGCACTGGTGCGGCTGTTGGAGTACCGGCGCAAAGTTATGCCGAAGTCTGCGGCTGACCTGGCAGACATGGCGATCGCCCTAGACATCAGCCCCAGAGAATTCATCCTCACCCTGCAAGAAAAATGGCAGGAGCGAGCGTAAAAAAGCGCCGAGCTGAGTTTGCAGCAGAAGCAGCAGCGGCGATCGGCCTGGATTTGGATGAGACGGCAGGCGATCGCACCGAGTTGGCAGAATCCCTTTCGCTCAAACTGGCTGATTGGGCGCAGCCGCTGTTTATCCCCCGACGCTACAAGTGCCTATGGGGTGGGCGTGGATCGGGCAAGAGCTACGCTGCCGCCGATGCATTGCTGATTGAAGGGCTAAAGCGCAAGATTCGAGTGCTCTGCGCTCGTGAATTTCAAGTATCGATCAAGGAATCAGTTCACGCGCTACTCTCCGAGCGCATCAATGCCTTAGGACTAGACGATTTCTACGAAGCGCAGCGCGACACAATTCTCGGCGCAAACGGCTCGCAGTTTATCTTCAAGGGCGTTCGCCACAACGTTCAATCCATCAAGTCGATGGCTGGGTTGACACACTTGTGGCTAGAAGAGGCGCAAACCATCAGCGCTGAATCGTGGCAGGTACTCATCCCGACAATTCGGGAAGAGGGTAGCGAGATTTGGGTCACGTTCAACCCACTTAACCCCACCGACACGGTGTGGACGGAGCTGGTTGCGAAGGAGCGATCGAACGTCTATGTTCGCCAGGTCAACTGGAACGATAACCCGCATTTCCCTTCAGTTCTGGATGACGAGCGGCGATCGCTAGCCGCAACTGACCCGGCAGCCTACAACCATATTTGGGAAGGCGGGTTCTGGGAGAAATCAGACGCGCAGATTCTCAACGGTAAGTGGGTCATTGAGGAATTTGTTGCGAGCGATCGCTGGGATGGCCCGTATCACGGAGCAGACTGGGGATTTGGCTCAGATCCAACAACAGCAGTTCGTTGCTGGGTTCACAACCGTAAACTTTATGTGGAGTACGAATCCTACGCTTATCATCTCGAGCTGGATGATACAGCTAAGCGCTGGCTTGAGGACGTTCCTGAAATTGACCAGTATTCAGTGCGAGCCGACAATTCTCGCCCTGAATCGATCAGTCACGTCAAGCGAGGCAGGCCAGGTGAGAACGGCATTCCGCCTATCCCGAAACTAGTCGCCGCAACCAAGGGCGCTGGCTCTGTTGAGGATGGCATTGCTCATCTGCGATCGTACGACCAGATCGTGATTCACCCTCGCTGCAAGCACACGATTGAGGAAGCACGGCTCTACTGTTATAAGGTCGATCGCCTCAGTGGTGAGATTCTCCCGATTGTTGTGGATAAGTTCAATCATTGCTGGGATGCGGCTCGCTACGCTTTAGAGCCGGTAATGTTGAGCAGCAAAATTGCTTACTCGTCATCGTTCACATCTAAGAAACGCTAATCTCAGGGCAAGCTAGATGCAGTCTTCAACCATTTGCCATGCTTACCCCCGGCAGACCAAACATCATTCAAGTCATCGGCAGAGCGCTTGGCTTTAGCCGTCCGACGACCATCACCGGCACGCAGCGACCTAGACGAAATGCGACTGCCACCATTCACCACCGAAACTTCGATTTAGAAATTCAAGAGGTGGTGGTTAGGGATTATTTACTGGCGCGGCAATTGGTTGAAATGCGAACCTGGTGCCCGGAAGTCGCCACAACGCTCTCAATCCTGCGAGATGACATTCTCGGCTCGGAGAATGGCGACTCATTGGGATTGACCATCTCCGACACTCTGGAAGACGATGAAACGCCTGTAGACCCGGACGTGAAGGCGATCTGCACTGATTTGTTCAACCGTCTAGACGTGCTCGATATTGCGACGCTGGGGCAAATCATCGATCGCGCCTTAGGCGATGGCGATGCATTCCTCTCGATTGGAATCGATCGCGACGGAACACGCAAGGGGCAGTTGGGCATCAGCCGAACATTGGCGCTGCCGACCTGGACGATGTTTCGACTCGAAGAAGATAACGGCCTGCTGTTGGGCTACGAACAGCGGGTGAGGCTGCAAGGAGAGCCGCTCCACTATTTTTATCCGCCACAGATTGTGCATTTTCGTCACCGCAGGCAGACGCTCTATGGACAATCCATCTGGCGACAATCCGGCGATGATTGGCAGAAGCTGAAGGAGGGGACTGCCGACATGGCAACAGCGGCGCGGGAGTTGGGGATTAATCCAAACGTGCATGAGATGCCAGAGGGAGTTGAGGGTGACTACAAGGATGCCTACCAGCAAGACCATGAGGCGCGTCTGGAAGATGGCGTGATCACGAACTATTACACGCTGGCGGGTGGCGACATTCGCAAACTGGCGAACTACAATCCCAACCTCTCTGCGCTGGCAGATAATGTGCTGTTTCGGCGCACGCGGCTGATTATGCCTGCTCAGATCCCGCTATGGCGCTATGCCGGGTTCAAAATTGATGGGGCGAAGGACATCAGCGGCCAACCCGCCAAAGCTTATGCCCGATACATTAATTCTCTGCGATCGCTCGTCCTCACCCCCGGCATCAAGCAAATCCTCAACACAGAATTGATTCTGCGGCTAGGCTACGAGGCGTTTCTAGAGCGCGGCAAGTATCAGCTCAGTTATCCAGTGCTGCTCACCGACCCGATGGCAGCAGCAGCGCAAGCGGCTCCAGACGAGGAGAGCGAAAGCGAAGAGGAATCCACACCAAGCAACGGAGCGACCAATGGCAGAAAACCCAAAGCCTCTTCTCGAAGGAAGCCCGCTCGTTATTAATGAGGATTGAAAAATGACCGAGGCGATCGCCATGACCGAGAAACCGAGACTTGAATTTTCTGACGAATCACTACCCGACCTTGAGGATCTCCTAGCGATCGCCACTGTCACAGATGTTGACGTAGACGCAGCTGCGACGGAGTGGAAGGATAATCCACCCGATGAAGAGTACATCAACCTATTGGATGCGATCGATGGCGAATGAATTTAAGTTCGATCGCAACAGCCAGCGCTATCGGATCAGCAGCGGCGCGGGGAAGGGGCAGTTCCTCAGCAAAGAAGCAGTCGATGCTCTGACCCAGAAGACGATTCGACAGGCCAAAGATGACCTGAAAACCATCGGCAATCTGCTGTTGAAGCGCAAAATTAGCGTTGGAACCTGGGAGGAAGCAACCGCCAAGACGCTGAAAACCATTGAAATCAACCAGTATGCGATCGGAAAAGGCGGTAGTGGCCGTTTAAATCAGCGAGATTATGGGCTGATTGGGCAACGGCTGAAAGAGCAGTATCGCTATCTGCGGGGATTCAGTGAAGATTTGATTGCGGGGAAGCTCACCGAAGGCCAGTTGTGGCAACGGCTCAACCTGTATGCGGCTGATACCCGACACGCCTATGAGCTGGCACGCACTGAATCCCACGCGCAGGATGGCTATAACTGGGAGCGGCGGTTGCGCCATGCAAGAGACAGTTGCTCACCCTGCATTGACTATGCGGCTCAGGGTTGGCAAGCCATTCGATCGCTACCCAATCCGGGCGATCGCTGTACCTGTGGCTCATCCTGCAAATGCACCAAGGAGTTTGCTAAAGAGAAGCCTGGCGACATGCTGAGTCGGCGATGGGGCATGATCGGACACAGGATTTCCCACCATTTAAAGGCATCATAGAGGGCTTGTATGGCAGTTCTTCCACCGCACCCCGAGCAGAATTGGACGATTCGCTGTACTGAATCAGTGATGACGGCCAGGGTTTCTGAGGGCGATCGCTCAGTCGAAATCCCTGCCTCCCGAGTGCGTCTTCATACTGCTGTTGCTATTGTTATGCTGCACCCAACCGCCCATCAACGCTGTGCGGTTTCCGGTGATAGGCCGCATCCAATGATTGATGATCTGCGAATCATTGGTGACATTCTGGAGTTTGAATTTGGTAGTTCATATTGGGGCGATCGCCGCGCCACACTGACGATTTGCCTCAATCTCATCGAATCGTTCGTGTCCATTGAGAATGGAGAACGAATTTACGAATTCCGAACCGGTAGAAGGCAATGGCTTAGTGGAGGGCGATCGCCACTCACAACGCTTGAATACAACATCGTTCCACAGCACACCTATGAGCATGAGGAGGGGTGTTATGTGGATATAACAACCTATGGCTTTTCTTTTGTTGGGCGCATAGTAACTAGCCAGAAGCCGCCTCAGCCTGAATCCTGCCAGGGCTGTTGCCACTATCACGGTCGCGTCTATGGCGGCAACATGTTGGTTTGTGGAATGCATCCCTATGGAGCTGAAGAGGATAGTTGCCCCGATTGGGAGGATGGCAAGCCACTACAGGAGCCGGATTATCGCAGCCCATTTTGATGGGTAGGAATGCTACGGCAGTTTACTCACTGCCGTCATGTCTAAGCGTTTCGTTCCTGCCAATGATGCTGTCTCCAGCCAACCCGCGATCGCCGCTTCTATTCGACCGAGCGATCGCCAGCTTGAACTAATCAATCAACATGTGCCGCAGGGCATGGAGCCGCTGACGGCTGATGAGGTCATCGTTCTATCGTTCGTGGCCGCTAATAATTTGGTGACCCGCAACATTGGCACCTGGACAGAGCCAGACCTCTACAAGATGGCTGACATGCTGCCAGGACTCCCGGCAACGCTCGATCATGACTGGGGTGATGTGGGCAAGGTAGTTGGGCGCGTGTTGGAGGCGGAAGTCCAGAAGAGCGCCACGGCTCCTAAAGAAGTGCTCGATCGCGCCGGTTATTTTGCCTGGAACAAGAAGATTGTCGATCGCGACGGCCTGGTGCAGACTGTTTGCAATATCTACTTTGAACTGAACAGTTCTGTTATCCAAGGGCTACGGTTTGGTCGGTTGCGCGAGGTAAGCGTCGGCGGGTTCAACTTCACGATGTTGGGCTGTCCGCACTGCAAGACCTCTTTTGCCGACGAGAAATGTCCTCACCTGATTCCGAATCCCTGGATGGATCTGAATGACCCAGAGGTGCGGAAGCTGACCGCTCCCTACTATGAGCGGATTGGACTAATTGATTTACTTGAAATCAGCCTGGTGGCAACGCCAGCCGCGCCGAACGCTGGCGTGATTACAGGCTCAAGGATTTAGTCTGAGATGAAATAGCGGTCTAGCAGGTCACGACCGCGATCGCCCATCTCACTCAGTACTGTTTCAATGCGATCGAATGCCATGCGAGACGGAGAGGTGTGCCCGTTTTCCCAACGGTTGACCGTTACGAGTCTCACTTTTAGCTTGATGGCGAGATCTTCCTGAGTCAGTCCGAGCCGCCAGCGCATCTGACGGATCAATTCAGAGTATTCAATCTGCTCGGCTTCGGCTTCCATACTGAAACTACATAATTCGCATCAGATGATATATCAGAGTATGCATCATCTTCTCAAAACTAACAGGGGATAGAAGGCGATCGGGCAATTTAAGGGGAGCAATTGCACCACCCTCTTGAATATGGCAACCAAACCGAGAACTTCCTCCGCTAGAACGACTAAAACCACCGGAAGCGATGCGATCGCCGCTGGTAGCTCCGAGAAAGACGCGATCAATGCGCTCAACAATGACAAGTTGAAGCGACCCAATGGCAGTGGCGACACGGCAGCACAGTCTGACACTGCAACAGAAACACCCGCCACACCTGTTTCTGTAACGGGCAGCGATAGCGCCAATGGACAGCCAGCGACGGACAGTCAGCCACTACCGCAGATGGTGACGTTGAAGCCAGAGGAGCTACAGGCTTTACTCGGCGACAGCATCAACACCGCTGTTAACCAGGCGATCGCGCCAATTCAAGAGCGGCTCGACCAAACCCAGGCGCAGCTCGACGCGACGACACAGCAGTTGCAGTCGGCAAAAGACGAGGCTTCACGGCTAGCAGGAGTGTTTCAGGTGATGGGGAGTGCTAACCCGGTGGCGAGTGGTGGCGATCGCACCACAGTCATGGTCAACACAGTTACATCGACGCGATCGGATAAAGCCCCCGGTGCTGCCGCAGACTTTTTCGACATCCTGGAAAATTCGGATCAGACCCCGAAGTACAGCCACGAAAACACGCAGGGTCAGATCGTTGTTTCCAAGGACTACACCAATCTGAAGCGGTTTGTGCGCGACAATGCCGCTGCTGTGCGAAAGGATATGGAGCAGTTCGCCAAGGCAAATGGACTGTTGCGATCGGGTATGGGGCGAGACAACACGACCAAGGTCACGATTCCTGATGGATTCCTGGCCTATCTCAGCACTGTGATGCGGCTGACGCACACTCCCAGCTTCATCTTTCACCAGTTTGTAAAGGTGAAATTGGACATGGGTAAGGGCCAGGGGGATACGGTCAAGATCCCTCGATTTGCCTACAACTCTGCGCCTGCCAACAGTGCGGCTCGTAAGCTCAGCGGTTCTGGCACCTATGCCCGAATCACCAACTCGCGCCAGGGCTTGACCCAGGGCAGCGTCTCCTGTGTGTTGGAAGAGTGGGGACTGGGACTGGATAACAACTCCCCGCCGATTCTGATTCCGCAGTTTGTCTCCGCTAACTCGCTGCTGGACTTGGAACAGGTGCTCGATCGCAACCTCAACTATGACTATCAGGTATGGGAAGACCTGACGATTCGTGGATTATGGGACCCGACGAGCCGCGTGGTTTACAACGATCGCAGCTCCGTCACAGCAACGCCAGGTGATGTAGGCGCAGGGGATGACGGCACGTTGACCGAGGGTTTCATGGATGAGCTGTACAGCTACATGCGCGGCTTACAGATCCCAACCTATGAGGATGGCTGTTATGGTATGGCGACTCATTCCAAAGGGCGATCGCAGGTTCGTAAATCCCTCGGCAACCGCTTCCAGTTCCCCTCGGAGCAGTCAATTGAAGAAGTTACTAACATCCTCAACACTGCCAACAGTGGCGAGATGGGCAAGGTTAGTGGCTACCTGGGCAAGATATCGAACTTCCATATCTTTGAAACCAACGCCTTCTCGATGGGCGCTCCTGGCACAGAGGGTGTGCAGACTGAAACGTTGGGTGCTGGAAGCAGGGCAACCCGTACATCCTATGCATTTGGCTCGGACACGATTGGGCGTGGCGTGGGTCAGGAGATGGAGATTCGCCGCTCCAATGATGATGATTTTCAGCGCAGTGACTCTTATATTTGGCGATCGGAGGAAGGGTTCTGTCCGTTGGACGTTGACCCAACTGGCTACTCTGATGCCAGCACTGTGCCGCAACAGTTGCGGGTGATTGACGTTCGTACAGTAGATGTCACTTTGTAGAGGCTGCAATGGCAGAACGTAAAAGACAAACCGCACCCTTGCCGCCTGAAGAGGTAGATTCGGACATTGAGCCGTCTGAATCTGACGAATCCTCTGATGTTGAGCCAGCGATCGCCATCGTTGATTCAGAGTGCATCTATCCGCCCCATGACAATCAGTGTCCTCGCTGCGGTGAGAAGATTCGCACTGATTTGTATGGCGAATTGATGTGCGCGATCGCCGAACCTGAATGCCCACGGCTGGAGAGGTGAGATGTCGGAAACCGATAACCATTACCTCCAGCAAATCGCCCGGAACCTTCAAACCGGTGGGAGCGGCGGAGCGCTGATTGTCAACACCTGCGCCACCTTTATAGAAGTGCTTAGCGTTGGCAACGCTAAGGTTGTGCTGCCTGCCAACCCAAACCGAACTTCGGCGATCTTTATCAACAATGGCAGTGACGACATCGTGCTGCATCGTGGCCCCACAACCGATCCAATGGGGTCGAATCGTGGCATTATCCTCAAAGCCAATGGGGGTGTGTACGAGATCAACTCCACTAATTTGTATCGAGGCGTTGTCAGCGTCTGGGCGGGAACTGGTGCAGTCACTGGAGAGGAGTGCAGCTAGCCATGCCGCTCAGCAATCCTGGCAGCGTTCCGGCAGCCGCTCAGATGTATCAGCCGATTCCAGGCAGTCCTCTATCAGCAACCAGCACACAGGCAGCGATCGACCAACTCGCCGCCCTGCTGGTGGGCTTGCAGCAGAATGCGGGCGCTTCGGCAAACCATACACAGCAAGAGATTGCCCAAATGGCAGCCTTCGTCTCCGGCATGGAAACGGGTATGAGTACATCGATCGCCAACATGCAACAGGCGATCGCCCAACTGACTGCCCTGCTTGCCACCATCCAAAACAGCTTTAAATGGACTGACTACAGCCCAACGCTGCTTGGAGCGTCCAGCAATCCAACCGTGACCTACGCTAACCGGGTGGGTCGATATGCCGAGTTGGGCAAAATTGTGCTGTTCTATTGCAGTTTCAAGACCACCCAGATTAGCAAGACCGGGCTGACCGACACGCTCAGAATTAGCCTGCCGAAACAGGCGATCGCCCTCCTGGGTGACGTGGAGCTGACGGGCACGACGGTGCAGGGGTCACTGGGATTGGCAGGGAACACGGGGTTTGTTCGGGGTGGGACGGGTTATCTAGAGGTGGGTTCCAAGGTTGCAGGCAGTGTTACGGGATTGGTCACCTATGGCCTGACCAGTCTCGGCCTGCTGAATAGTCAGATTACATTTATGGCGGCAGGAGCCTACGAATCCGCATGATCTTGACCCCTGGCGATAAGGCGCTCTGGTTTCCAGAGGTGAAGCTGTCTGGCTCGGCATTGAGAGCGGCGATCGCTCGCTCTCAAATGACGGCTGAATCCAGCAAAGGTGCAAACCGTCCGCTGGAACTACAGGGCCATGTTGAAGTCAAACAGCTCCACATAACAGCACAGAGTTGTTACCTGTCTCGAATTCCGATCGCAGAACTGCCGGAACCCAAGATTGAAGCCAGATGCGGTGGGCACAAGGATGGGTTTGGGCGGCTCTATCCCATCTCGGCTTGGCAAGTGGTACCGGTGGACGGCTATGACCTGGACTACGGAACAGGGCGGCTGCAATTGGCTGGAGGACTGGCGATCGCCACTGAGATTCGCGCCACGTATACGGCGGGATTCGATTTTGCTGAGGATACGCCACAGACGCGAAATATTAAGGCAGCGGTGGCTGCAATTCTGGTCTATCAAACATTGGAGGCGTGATGGTGGGATACGGCGACATCCAGATTGCGCTCAAGCGTGCCAGGGAAAGGGCGGCGGCATCCACGGCGGATGACCTGTATCTCACTGAACTATTGGAGATGTCGTCTGGCATTCGGCTGGCTGACAACGGGATAGAGTATCGCCCCTTCTACGTCGCAGCACGATTTTTGCAGCAGTCGCGCCGCGATCAGACCATCAAAGAGGCCGATGATGTGAAGTTCACCGGGCAGGTTGTGCCGATCGCCTCCCTACTGGAGTTGCAGCGATCGCTCGACAATGCGTTGATTGTGCCAGAGGGGTTTGAGGCGATCGAGGATGAAATAGGGCAAATCGATCCGGCATCAGCCAAAGCAGGATATGATGCCGCGCTACTGTCACTCAAAAAATGGGTATCCAAATAGAAGCTAGATATTAAGGGGAGCGCCTTTTTGCCAAAGGCGCTTTTTTATTGGCAACTCAGTCCGGAATTCCGGACTGAGTGGTTGGGAACTCTGAGGCGATCCGTTAGAGGAATCGCATGAGCGGCGTATTTGCAGGGTTTGAGAATGCTCAGATTGTCTTCGAGACGCTGGGTGAAGATAGCGAGGCTGACGAATTTGGCAACTCTGCGCCTGTCTGCAACCAGCGGAGCGTTTCTGCCAAGCTGAAGCTGGCTAGCGAATCGACGCAGCGGCTATTGCAGCACGATCCACAAGTGGAGCGAGACGCGATCGCCCTGGAAGGGCATTGCATTACGCCAATGATTTTGCCTTTGAATATCACTGAAGAGACCGAAGCAACGCTGACATTCAACCGCAGGTCAGGAAGATTTCGCCTAGTGCTAATCAACCCACCCTATGGCAGAGAAGGGATTGGGGCGATCGTTGAGCAGGCGACAGGCACCAAGATTGTCGGTTGGTTTATTCCGGAGTAGCCATGGAACTGAACTGGAATCCGCCTGATATCACCGATCGCAAAGCAACCTTTATTTGGGGAGCTGAACACGCAGAGCAAACTCACAACGGCGAGCCAAGCCTGACAGGGTTCAAAGACCGCGATCGCCCGTGGACTGAAGTGGTGATTGCAGAGACCAACCTAGAAGAGTTGTTTGCTGAGAAATACGACGGCGATATCAATACTGCCTTTGAAGCGACGGCTGAAGAGTTGGGCGATCGCTTTAAAGAGACCATTGAACACCACCAATGGGATATCAAGAGCACGGGCAAGAAGCGGCATAAGGACGCGCCCAACTGGGAGACCATTGACGACTCTGGCGAGCTGAAGAGATCTCAATCGTTGGAGTTTGAATAATGGACGAACGAGAGCAACTGCGCCTGGAACTTGAGGCTCTAGAAGCCAAGCTAAAAACGATTCTGGTCGATGAGTTGGGCGATTTCAACAACGGCAATCCTGCCATTTGGCGCGGCACGGTTGTGCCTGCGGTATTGGAAACAAAGGGGCTGCGCTGCACGATTCAGCCAGTGCCCCACGGGAATGTAACTCCTATGTCGAGCGGGCAGAGGTTTGCTGATTATTCCTGGGTAGTGGAGCTGGTTAATTTCAGCAGTGATGCAGCGCTGGCGATCGCCAAACGCAAGGTTGAAGCGGCGTTTCCAATGAAGCGACAACCGAACTATCAACCGCCAACCAGTTTAAAGCTGGAACAATGCAAGTTTTGGATTTATGCGCCTAAGGTGCTCAATCCATTGGAGTGAAAGTGCTTTGCGGGATAACAGTAAGACTCTGGTTGCCAGGGTCTTATTTTTTTGTTCATTTCCGCAACCGTTGCGGATTTGGATAGGCGATCGCCCAATCTAGCCCTACACCCCAGCCCAAATAGGCGTGGGAACCCCAATGCAGCCATGCAAGAGGGATATCCCATATGCCTATTAATTACGCTTCAGCCGTCGTGATCACCGAGGGCACAAAGCTTCTTGTCGGGAAGTTGGCTACTAACAGCCGCGTTCCCGCTCAATATACCCTGACCACCACTACGCTTGCGAATAGCGGCGCGGTGGCTCTTTCTGTAACCGCATCAGGCGGTAACCTGCAAGCCAACGATGATCTGTACATCGCGGCGGGTAGCTCGCTGACGTTCGGTGCGGTGTCTGTCATCGTGCGGGATGATGCGATCGTGGATCAAACCACTCCTACCACTCTCAATCTGCTTGCTCCTACAAGCGCCAACATTGCCAGCGGCGCAACCACAAGCACTCGCGCCCTGCTACCGTTGCTCGGTCTTACTGAAGCGTCTCCTAGCGCTGAAACGACCACCGTGGACGTAACAAACTTCCTGTCTGGTTTCGGTCAAGAGTCTGTGGTGACGGGCATTAACCGGAACTTCCAGTGCTCTGGCAACCGGATTCAGGGCGATCGCGCAATGGATAAAATCGTTGCTCCACTCATCCTGGATGACAGCCAGGCGCGGAACGAAATCTACTTTGAACTGCTTTTACCTTCTGGCGAAAAGTTTGAGGGTGCTGGCAAGGTGATGAACCTCAACTTCTCCGCTGCCCTGCGCGACATCGTGAAATATACCTTCCAGTTGCAAGGTCAAGGCTTGAGCTACGTTTATACGCCTGCTGTTTCGTACCTCAGCGCAAAGAACGCTTAATTCTCTCAGTTTCATTACTGTCAACGCTTTTAGGCTCTATTTCTAATAGGAATAGAGCCTAGCTTTGAAGTTTTCAGCTATTAGGTTGACCCATGACGAAGACCACACAAACCGAGCATTTTCAGCCCGATTTCATGCGCTACGAAGGTGAATTTCCAGTTTTATCTGGAGTTCGGGTGGCGATCGCCCCCAATACTCCGGTCAAAGTCTTGAAAACTAGCGCAGAATGCCTGGTTCAAACATTGGATGAACCCGCGCTCTATGGCTATGTGCCGAGCGATCGCCTGACTGATGATGAACCGCCTGCGCCAGGTCAGAACCCTACTGGCACAGCAGTACAAGACCCTTGGGTTGCAGAAGAGCCAACAGTAGCACCAGCTCGCCGAGGCAGAGGTAGACGTGAGCAACCCGCTGACGCATAAACTGCTGCGATCGGCAGACTGGAAGGTTCTTCTGGTCAACGTCACGATTGGCGATGGCAGGCTGACCTGTGGACTGGCTCAGTTCTCCAGAGGATTAGACGAAACCGTGATCCTTCAGCCTGTGGGCGGCAACTCGGATGAACAATATGAGATCTGGGTGCCAGACCGCGCCAGACAAACGTTGACCTTTGTGGTGATGACGGATGTGAGCGATCGCCTGGAATTCAAGCTGGCATAGCCCGTGGGAAATCTCGACCAGCGTTGAGACATTAGTCGAGAATTTCCATGAAAAAAGCTTTACCGTTTTTGGTTGCTCCTAAGACTGAAATCCGGGCGATCGGTACTCCCGAAGTTGGCATTGTTCATCTACTAAAGCGTGGTGGCATCTCACCCTGCGAGAACCCAGTTGATTTGCAAGAAGCGGGTAATCGGCAGGCGAAGGTGCAACTGATTCTCCAGCAAGCGATTAAGCGACTGGCACAGGAAGAAGGCATTAGCAAATCTGAGGCTCGTAAGCGCCTGTTTGCCATGCCAACCAAAGACGCGGCTGACGGCAGCGCGACCGATGAAGAGATGCCCTCGCTTTACGACCATCTCAGCGCCGATGAGGCGGCTGACCTGTTGAACCTGAGAGAAGATACAGCCTCAACGGCAATCAAAGCCGCCTCTTTATTCATTCGTCATCGGGTGGCTTACCCGGTGCAATTAGTTGTTCCGGCTAAAGCAACCTCTACCTCATTGACCGTAGAGCCGCTGAGTTTTGCGATCGCCGACGGTCAAAAAATCAAGTTCGGCTACCTCAAGGTTGAGGTTGATGGAGCGCATGAAGTTGGCGCAGAAGTTGTCACGATCAAGTCGTTGGCTCAGAACCTGGCAGATGAAGCGATCGGCTATCTCTGTGAGTTTGAGACGGGCAAGCTCATGATTGGCGATGCTGACTGGACTGAAGACCACACCCGTGAGTGTCTAACCGAAGAATTAATCATCCGCATTTACAACTTCTACCAGGCCGAGATGACCGGACTGGCAGAGCAAGAGGAAGCAAAGCCTGCTGAAGATGCGGAGGGAAAGAACCTAGCCTCCGACTCCTCAAGCGCCTTGCCAGCCGCAGCCCAATAGATTGGGGCGAGATTTTCTGGCAACTCCAGTATTGCGGCTGCCGAGATGAACGATTCAATTACGAGAATTTCGGCAGTCAGCCTGACTGGCTGATATTTCAAGCGCTTGAGTTTTACACCCGTCGCCAGCGACAGGAGGCCAATGCTCAATCTTCCATTCATGCGATCGGCTGGAGCGGTTTGTTCAATGGTTTCGGCGGCAAGGACAGCAAGAAGCTGGAGCCGTGGGAGCTGCTGCCCTTCCCGTCTGAAGCAAAAGTGCATCAACGGCGGTTGAGCGATCGCACCGCACAAGTGTTGGCGGAAGCCATTCTCGCCAGCAAACTACCGCCCAATGTAGTCGCAGTGATTGGGCAATTCGAAGAGGTCGTGGAACTGGTGGAGGCAGAAGACGATGAGTGAGGGGACAACGCTTGGTAGTCTGATTCTCGAACTCGGACTTGATGCTTCCGGCTATAACGCTGGCCTGGAAGAAGCGCATCGGGTTGCGATCGAAATTGGCAAAGAGATTGAAGCCAGCTTTCGGCATACCAATCGCAACCTGACCGTGTTAACCCCAAAGGTTAACGACAATGCGTTAACCAAGCTGAACCAGCACCTTGACTTAAAGGTGCGGCACGCTAAAACAGTTCAGAAATTCTTCAAAGCTAATCCGCTTAAGGTTTACGTCAACTTTGCCGAGCTAGATTTACTGGAGCGGCGGCTGGATGATACCAAAAAGCAGATCAGAGAACTTTCTACTTATCTCAAAAGCAATCCGCTCAAGGTTGAGGTTGACCTTGAGCCGCTAGACCAGCTAGATCAGCGGCTTGCCGACACGAAGAGACGTGTTTCGGAGGTCTCCACCTATCTAGAAAATCATCCAATCAAGCCACGGGTAGACACCAGCGACATCGACGCAGCAGAGGCGCGACTCGTTGGGCTACAGGAACAAACAAACCGCACCTACAAATCGTCACAGCAGGTTGGCAGGTATCAATCCAACCCGGCAGCTCCAGCAGGCGCAGCAGGCGGCAGCGCTAAGCAAAAAGTCCAGGTTGTTGTTGAGCAACAGAAAGAAGGAGTAGTCGGGAAGGCGGCTGACATTATTGTTGGGCGCGTGTTAGAGCGGACACTCATCCCCGTTGTTGACCTGGCATTGGAGGAAGGATTCACCAGAGTTTTAGGATTGACCTCCAGCATCCTTAAAAAGCAGTTTGGGGGTATCCAGTTTCTCGGCATTGGGCATGTCTTAGCCAAAGAGGTAGACCGACTTCAAAAGACTGTCCAAAAGCTGTATGCGCCAGAACGTGGCGTTACTGGGCGAGTTGAGAAGTTTGAGCGCCAGGTCAAGCGTGACGTTGTGGGCAAGGTGGAGAAGGCGGCAACGTTGCCAGCTAAAGTCCTGACCAAACCGATTCGCGGCGTTCTGGAGGGTTTCTATCAAGGCATTGGCTCGGCATATGGCGAACGCTTTGCAACAGGAGCGATCGAAAAACTAGAGGAACGAACCGGGCGATCGGTTGTTGATGCAGGGCGCAAGGCCGGGGGATTTGGCGCGGGTGTGTCTGGCGTGGACACGCTCAATGCCCTGGTGACGCGGATCGATAAGTTGGGAGATATCAAGGAGGCGTTTGCGCCAGTCCTCCAGAAATATGGAGTTACGCTGCCTGGAGATGCTCAGGGTGGGCCACTGGACATGGCCGCTGCGGCATCGCAGCGAACGGGCAGCATTCTCAATCAATCCCTGGATGAGTCGGTTATTCAGCAGGATTTGGAATCTGCCAAGAAGAGCTTTCTCGATTTAGCTAAGGCGATCGCTACCTCCGACAACGAAGCATCTAAGGCAAAGGCATTAAAGGATTTGTCGCGATCGCTTCAGTCAATGGCGGCCTATCCCAGAGAAGCCGTTATCTCACGATATAAACAGTCTGCGAAGAACTCGGCCAAGGACATGGCGAGCCGGATGCAGAGTCCAATGACTCCAATTGAAGCGCTTGATCCAGACACCAAACGAGTGGTGTTTGTCTCGGCGGGCTTCTCTGCAACAGGTGGCCAGCGAAGCCACAAGATGGCCGAAACGCTGAAGCCCCACATTGCTGATGGGGCGAAGGTTATCCCGTTTGAGAACCGCGAATTTGAAGTAGAAACAGACGCGGCCAAGAACGTACCCGGCTGGATTCGCGATGTCCTCGATCAAGTCTCTGGCACGGTCGATCGCGGCTATAACCCGGCTGCGGTACGAATGGCCGCAGAAGCGTATCAATACAAGCAGGCCAATCCTGACATCGGCGTTGACCTGATTGGGCATTCTGCCGGGGGGCTAATCGCCAGAGAAGCGCAGGCCATTCTTAAGGAGTTGGGCGTTGATGCCAGTGTGTTGAGCATGGGCACGCCCAATGTTGGCGCGTTTCAGGGCGTGCAGGATAATGCGATCGCCCTCATGGGAGCCGGTGATGCGCTGCGCTATGCCGGTGATTCGTCATCGCCGATTGTGGATGGCGTTGGAGGGCACGAACTGCCGCTCTACGCCGACGATCCAAAGGTTCAGGGACTGCTGAAGCAGTTCACGGCGGGTGGAATCACACCTGAGCTGCTCAAGGAAGTTCAGGCATTAACTCACGACGCACCTGAGGCCGCATCGGCATTGGAAAAGCTGACCAAGCGGGTGCAGGACTTAAATCAGAATGCCAGCCAGAAAGTGCAGCAGGCAGCGCAGACGGTGCGATCGAAGATGCCCAATGCATCCGCTGCCCAGCCTACGCCTGCACCGACCACTCAGCCTACACCTGCACCAATCACTCAACCCGTTGAGTCACCCCAACCAGAACCCATCGACCTGGAAGGACTCAAACAAGACCTGGGGGCGCTGAGCAAGATTGACTTGAAGCGAATCGCTGAAAGCATGAGCCTGAAGGGTACCAGCAAGCTCAATAAGAGTCAGCTATCGGACAAAATCGTTGCCGCTGATGCGGAGGCGGCTAAGCGGATGACGATGGAGCGCAAGCTGCTCAATGACTTCATCCAAACTGAAAAGCAGATCGGTAGCCAGCTTCAGGAGGCGGAGAAGCTATCGGGCGATGCTCGCACTAATGCCTTGGAAGCGGTGCGGCAGGCCACCGTTGAACATATTTCAATGATGGATGCCCTTCAGGGTCAAATCCAAACGCCCAATTTCCGGTCTGAATATGGCCTGGTCAAAGGACGTGCTCAACATCGGCTCAACACTTCGGCGGGGATTACTCCAGAGCAAATTGAGAATGAACGCGATCGCCTGTCCTCCAATGAAACCCAACCAAGCGAAACGCGATCGGACGCTGATATCGGTTTGGCCAGAGTTCGCATCACTCCAGATGCTCAACTAACTCGCTCTTTCCAGGAAGCGAGAAAGCGGATCACTCAGGCGATGCAAGTTAACCGCATCTGGCAACGTCAAACGGCGAAATCGTTTGACAAAACCTACGCCGAGTTTGCACGGGAGATCGCCAGCCTCAGCAAGGT
Source organism: Oculatella sp. LEGE 06141 (assembly GCF_015207605.1). Lineage (GTDB taxonomy): Bacteria > Cyanobacteriota > Cyanobacteriia > Elainellales > Elainellaceae > Oculatella. Next base: position 15,223 of record NZ_JADEWO010000009.1, on the reverse strand, counting down.
CGAGATGAAGTCGTCCGACTTGCCAAAACTGGTAGTCGATGACCAGAAGCTGAAACAGATGGGAGTGAAGGCTCTCTATGACTTCCAGCGCAATCAAATCATTGTCTCTAAAGAAATTGAGAAAATTCTCAGCGAGAATCCTCGTCGGCTGGCTCAATATTCTGATGAATTAAAGGATTTAACGCATGAATTAAGACATGCGGCTCAACTGGGATATGGGCAGAAGTCAATTTCCAAAATTGCAGCCGGAGAACAAGAGTTTGGGCTTGAATTAGTTGGCGAATCGGATGCGAGCGAGTCAGCAAATAGCCTTGCTAATTATTCATTGCAGGCTGTCCAGGAACAAGCCTACAAGCGCAGTGGCTATGTTTTTTCGCCAGAAGAATCAGCCACGATTAAAGCGGCTGAAACAGATGCCTACAGCTTCGAAGAACAAACGCCTGACATCATCAATTCGGTTGCTAGCAACTTAAGAACTCAGGCAAAAGATGATTTTGACTATATCTCAGACATTGCAGCAGAAGCGACTGATGCAATGGTGCAGAGTTTCACTCAATCTCACCCAGTTATTGCTGGCATCTTCGGCAAGATTGCCAAGGATGGCAAGACGATGGGAGTCTCCCTTTTAGGCGCGTTTGCCGCCTTTAAGGTATTACAGACGCTAACTGGCCTGTTCATGAAGTTCGCGCCTGCATCGCTGGCAGTCGCCACTTCAATGGAGCAGGTCGGCAACAATTTCAACTTTGCCTATGGCTCAATGGCAAAGGGCCAGTCGGCGATGCGCGAGGTGCGAGCGCAGGCAAAGGCGTTGGGAACCGACGTGAGAGCTGCATTGGAAGGGAACGCGCAGTTAGCAATGGCGGCACGGGGCACCCGACTGGAGGGGTCGATCACCAAAAAGATGGGCGAATCTATGGAGGAGGCGGTATCCATCTCCGGTTTGACCAATGAACAGCAGGGACGCGCCTATACAGCGATCGCCCAGATGATTGGAAAGGGCAAGATCGGTGCGGAGGAGATGCGGGGGCAACTCTCGGAGGTAGGTGGTATCTTCAGTTCCAGCTATCAGATTTTGGCACGGGCGGCTGGCACCAGCACGCAAGAACTAGAAGGAATGATGCAGCGTGGAGAGCTGCTCAGCGAAGAATACATACCTAAGTTTTTCGCCCAAATGTCAGCAGAATCGGCCACTGGGTTGCCGGATGCGGCTAGCTCATCTCAAGCATCAATCAATCGCTTTAACAGTAGCCTTCTGGAACTGCAAGAGAATTTGGGCAAGCCGTTGCTACCCGCTCGCAATACCGGGCTAGATGCGTTGTCTAAAGGTATGGAAGTAGCTCAGAAATCAGCGAGCTTCCTGCTGACTGGCTTAGTGCTTTTGGTATCCAAAGGCGTTCTCGTATTGCTTGAATCAACGCTCGGCTTGCTGGCTAAACTGGGACTCGCTGGGCCTGTGATGAAGTTTTTTGCGGGTGCGATTCGTGGCGCAATTCCGGCGATCGCCCAATTGGCTGCAACAACTTTTGTTTTCAGCACGTTAATCGACATTGCCTTCGCCTTTGGCAAAGCCTTCACTGACGCTGGGGGCGAGATTCGAAAGTTTACCGAGCAGTCTGGCAAGAACATTGACAACTATCGGATGAAGCTGGAGAGCCTTCAGGATGTGAGTGTACCGACACCTGGCAAAGGGCAGCGTTTACCCGGTGCAGGTTATAGCGTTGACAACGGCATCGGCGACACCGGAGAGGTGTTGCTGCCTGGATGGTTGGGCAAGATCGAGCGCTTTATCCAGGAAGACAAGCTAGGGCAGATGACTGGCTTCTCATTGCCAATGAGAAGCTACGGGCAACTCCGGGCTGAGCAACAGTCTTTGGCGGCTGACGATCTGATTAGCCAGGGCTGGAAGATTGAGGATGATGTCCGTGGACTGTTTGAGCAGCAGGCTAGAGGGAAGGGGCCACTGGCCGACGTTGTTCGTATTGAAGGAGATTTGGAAGGAGTTCAGGCCGAGCGTAGAGCGCTGCTGCCGGGTGATGTTGAGGGCAGACGGGCACTGGATAACAGAGAGCAGGAACTGCTTCAACAACTGGAGAAGCCAAGAGAAGTCGTTGCTGAAATCCAATCTTCTCAAGTCAAGCAGATTGAATTTTATGAAGCGGCAATTGTCAAGGCACAGGAGGCTGGCGATCAGTCAACGGTTGACCGTCTAAACGCTGCAATGGAGCGTGCCATCAAGCGCCAAGACCAACTGAATGCAATTTTGGGCAAGACGGCTGATGTATTGGGGCGCTTAACTCGCGGGTTCGCAGATGTCCAGGGGCAGCTCGAACGAACCAACATGGAGTTGGATCGCAGCGCTGCTACTGCCCGGAAGTCGATCGCCTCGACTCAAATTGCCGGGGTACGACCAGGCGAGCTGGAGTTTGCGCGATCGCAAATTGAACAGGATGATATGAAGTCTCGCATGTCTGCCAATCAGCAGGCAGCAGACCAAATGGAAAACCTGCTTAACACTCCTGATGTGCTGGAAGCATTGGACTCGGTTGGAATTAAATCGGTTGATGAAATCAATCCAACCAGTTTGCAGGCCAGGATTGCCGTCATGGGCGATTCTCCCCAGAAAGATTTGCTGAATCAGGCGGCTGATCAGAAAAAGCAGCTCGATCAACTGCGAACCGAAAGCGTCAGCATCGATGCCCAAATTGAGGAGTCCAAGGCTCAGGCCATTCAACGGTTGCGCGATACGGCGACTCAGGTTTATGACTTTTTCCGGGGGATTGAGCAATCAGCTAAGGAGGTGCAGCTCAACGCTCAGCAGACGGCACTTCAGGCCAAGACGACCCAGGCACAAGGCCGACTGAAATCAGCGCTCGTTGGGTTCCAGGAATCGTTTATTGGAGATTTTGTTGAGTCGCTTATCGGACTGGTGGATGCGCTGAGCAAGCCGATGAATGATGCGATCGCCGCTCAACAGCAAATCCTGGGGGCACAGAATCAATACTTCAGCCAGCTCCAGCAGGCATTTCAACTGCAACAACAACTGCCGTCTGTGGGGCAGGTGGTAGGCCAATATGCGCCAGTGCCAGGGATGATGCCACAAGAGCAGGAGAATCTCGGCGGAACAGACAACCTGCCAGACTTGAATGGGCAAATTGCGCCGATCGCCCTCCCAACTGGAGAGGCCGCACCGCAGATGGGCATGGTGCCTGCTGCAACAGCACAACCGGGCATTACACCGGATGGGCGGCAGTTTGGCATGAATCTTCAGGGATTGCAGCAAGCTAACCCGCTTCAAGCCGCGACGTTTGGGCAACAAGGGGTGAATAGCGCGGTGGCGATCGCCGGACAGAACTACCAAACTCAGGTCAACTCCATCAACCAACAGCTCGCCGCATCGCAGCAGTTTGCCAAGATTGAGGCACAGTTGCAGATGTCTCAGGCCAGCTACGGACTGTGGCGCGCCAATCGCCAGATGGATGATTCGGCTCGCGGCCAAACCCGGACGGTTGAAGATTTGATGGCTCGCGGCCAGGTTGAAACGCCAGAACTTCAGCTTCAGAATACGTTGCGCGGCATGGGGCGCGAGTTTGAAGACGGCCTGCGCGGCATGGACGACTTTAAGCGAGGGTTGCAACAGACCGTTGACCAGGCTGAACTGTTGCAGACCACCATTCAGCAGGGCATTTCACAGGGCATTTTGCCGCAGGAGATGGGGCAATTCTTGCCGCAATTGGATGAAACGATCCGCACCTCTAGCGATCGCCTCGCAGTGTTGCAGTCCAACATGCAGCAATATCGCGATGCCTACGACCAGGCGGTGCAGTTCCAGCTTGAGGAAGCCAAGCGGCTGGAGGAAGAGCGTGGATTCCAGGCACAGCAGCGTGCGGTTGGTCTGGATGTCCAACTTTATGGGGCGCAGGCACAAGCGGCTCGCAACCGGGGAGATGGCGCGATCGCCCGTGGCTTAGACTTTCGCGCTAAAACCCTGGAAACCCAGTCCCAGTTCGACGGGCAACTGCGTGAGCTGAGTGAGTTGAAGCGCACCGGGCAACTGACGGCTGACGAGTTTGAGCGGATGAAGGTCACGCTTGAACAGCTCAACCAGGTGTCATTGGGCAATCTGCGTGACGAGTTTGAGCAAGCTGAAGCAAATCGGCTGTTCCAGGTTGGGCAGCGAGAGAGCGGCATTGGTGTCGAGTTGCTACGAGCGCAGGCTGAACGCGAAAAGCTGATGGGCGGTGGCGATTCGTGGCGATCGATGGAACTGGAGATGCAGGCTCGCGAGCAGGAGATGCGCTCCGGGTTTGAAGCGCGCATTCACGAGATGCAGGAGTTGCAGCGCCAGGGCGAACTAACCCGCGCCGAGTTTGGCCGCATGGCAGAGCAGTTGCAGGAACTAAATCAAACGTCACTGCAAAATCTACGGATGGAGATGGATCAGGCGTTTTTGAAGAGTGGCGGGATGATCCTCAGTCGCGAAGAAAGCTCCAAACTGCAAGACGCTAATCGAATGCTGAACCAGGCGAGAGAGCAGGGTGGGACGGCTTCGGCGGCTTCGATCGTCGCCTCTCAAAATGAGAACAATCCTTACTTTGAGGAAATCCTCAGTCGTGGCAATCAAGGCTACATCCTGAAACTGGCTGAGTTGATGGATGAGGGCGGTTTCAAAGGCAAGTTGCAGGCCGACTCGCTGGCACGGGCCTTCGATGCGGGGCAGATTAATCAATCAGAACTGTCGGAGAAGCTCGATCGCCTGATTGAGGCCACGGAACGCGCCAACGGCAGGCCGAACCTGACGATTAACAATGTGGACGATTTGGGCTTGGCAGGTCGAATCTACAGCGACATCAGCCGATCTAACGCGCTGGATTCAGGCATCTAGCCAAATCCGCAACGGTTGCGGATTTGGTTCCTGGCATGGGTGGGAATTCCAGGGTCAGCGCAAGTCACCAAAATGAGCCTAATCCTGCAAATCGCCAATCTGTCTGTCAGCCTCGATGTCTTTGCCAGCAAAGAATATCCACGAATTCGGGCGGACATTGGCAAGGTCAGCTACACCGCTGCGGGTACACCCGTTGGCAGCGGCACGTTCTACGAACCCAAGCATCTTTGGGATATCAACGTGCTGCTTGAAGACAGGGAACTGCATCTACTCAAGCTGATTTATGCCGAGCATGATTTTCGGCGGCGATCGCTCCAGGATGCCAACGTCACCATCATTGATACGACTCAATATTACGAAGAACGACTACCCAGAACGAGGGCGATCGCCCCTGGCACCGAACAGCTAGACCTGCCAGAACCCAATCCAACTCACTGTCTTTATTACGCTCAGTTCAAGGCGTGGTTCAGTCAAGAGCCACGATTTGACCATCAGCGCGCTTATTGGGGGGCACGATTCACCCTGGTTGAAACCGACAAGGTGGCGGCAGTATGACGGTGAATCTCAGCGCGAGGGGTTACCGAATCTGGGTTTGCAAACCCGGTGAGGACGAATCGACAGGGCTAGAAGTCACTCAAGCCTGTAGTGGTGCGTCTGAAGGATTCTTTCTGGCAACGGATGAACAAATCAGTGAAACTGGCATCCTCCGCACCACAGGTAAGCTCAGCCTGCAAATCCCGATCGCCTGGACTGGCGAGAGTTTTTCATCCTGGGAGAACCCGGAACGATGGGCGATCGGCAACCATGTCATTGTCAAAGTTGCCGATCAGAGCAAGTCCCTACGCCTCCATCCTAGAAGCCATTTATTCATTCTGAAAGACCCGATTCCGCCGTATCCAGGCAACCCGCAGATCGAGCTTAGTTTGGGTGATGCGTTGGTGCTGCTGGATTTCAGGCAACCCGATGACGATAAGAGCGGGATTGAATTTGGCACCAACACTCCCCGAACTGACATCATTGCAACGCTTCTGGAGACGGTTGGACTGGAGTTCAACGGCTCGGTGGAGCAATACCCGCTCAACTACCCCATACCTAAGACTCAAGCCAGTTACATTAAACAGGCAGGAGCCGTGGCGATCGGCGGGTTGCGTGGGTTGTGGGTTGATAAGCAAGGCGTAGTACGGGCGCAAACCATTAACCTCAAACCTGCGAAACGGCTGTTTAAGCAAACCATCGGCGTGAATGACGCGGATGGATTCACACCGGCCCAGGGTGGCGAACGGCCAGCGCCGCTGGTTAAAGTCAGCGGCACAGGATACGTGGTCAGCGCTACCAATGACCAGGGGCGCACGGTCAGCGAAGAATATCTGCCCAGGGAATCGATCGTTGAGGGGGCGGGAGCCGCGAAAACGCTGGCCGTTCGCACCATTGAAACCTGGGGTTGGAGTGCCAATCTGCGCGTCCGCCAAATTAGCGAAGAGAAGGCGCGAGGACTGCTGATTGACAACGGGTTTTATGAGCAGTTGGGCTTTAAGCCAGACGGCAGTCCTTATGCTCTGCGACCCAGTAAGACCAGCATTGAAACCAGTGTCTATGAACAGAGTGAGGAAGGGCGGCTCAACAAAGTCATTGAAAAGTCCAGGGAGCCACGCGGCGTTGTCCTGCGCGACTACTATCTGAGCAATCCGCCTGACAACAATCCTGGATTTTTATCAATGATGAATGCTAGTGAGGCCACAACTAGCTATCAATACAAATCGGGCACACAGACGAAATCCATTGCTAAAACCAGATTGGAGCCGCTAGGGAAGATTGCAGGCAAGGCGAACAACTGGAGCGAATCGTTAGGCAGTCCCGATCCGCTATTTACTGCTGAAACATCCCGGCAGGAATGGACAGAGGTGAATAAGGGCGAGTGGGAGGAAAAGGAGAAATTACAGCAGGCCGCACGGGTTTCGACTGGCTCTATTGCGGCGTTTTTGTCCCTGGCAACGGTGCGCGATCGCACCACCACATCGCGATCCGGCGAGTCACAGCCACCGGCTGCGAATACCCGCAAGCCAAAACAGAACCGGGAAGAAAAGCAGTATGAGGGCGAGGCCAAGTTCAAACCGTTGACTGGCGCAGATTTTAGCCCTAGAGAACGGACGTACCAGTTTGATTATTTAACCAGCGAAGAGCAGGCCGATAAACTCGCTGAGGTGTTCGGGCAGCTTTTAAAGTGTCGTCACCAGGGATTCAGGGTGATGAGCGATTTCAACGATAGTTGGTTCAGTTATCACCCCATGAGCCGCCTGGACGTTGAGTTCAACGGCGCAATCTATTTAGGGCTGACTGATTCTGTGACATGGACATTGGCCAACGACCAAACCTTCATCGTGGCAGACTGCATGAGGGTGGGCAGGACTGCTGGCGCAAGCGACTCTTACCCGGCAGAGCCGAACCCCGATCCAGCCGCCACGACAGAGCAACCCATCATCCCGCTGCAACGGCTAATCCTGAAGGCTACAGGGGCGATCGCCCTGAGTGGGAGTGCCACACATTACCCGATCGCCAAAGGGATTGCCCTGCCGCCTATTTCAGCGCTTGGCGGGTTTGGCTTTGGGGGCAAGGCACTACGCTTAAGAGCGGCGTTTGGTGGATTTGGTATCGGTGGCAGAAGCCGCCGCAGCTATGGGGCAAAAGGAGCGATCGGGTTTGGGGGCAGGGCAACGATCGATCAGCCAGTCGTCAGCGGGTTAGCGTCTGGATTGGTTGGAGCGTGGACGTTTGACACGAATTTCAACGATGCCATTGGCAACAGCCACTTCACCAATATTGGCGGACAGGCGATCGCCCCCGGTTGGATTGGCAATGCGGCTGTGTTCAATGGGGCGGGATACCTGACTCAGCCGAGCAATTCAGCAGTGAGTATTGGCGATCGCGACTGTACGATCGCTCTCATTTATTCGCATCGCGGTGGCGCTAGGCCGCTGCTGCATAAAGGAACTGACGCGCTGGAGGTTGAATATTACCTCTACACCACGTCTGGCAATGCGTTTAGATTCGCTCGCGGTGGCAATATTCTCAACGGCACACCTTTAATCTCAGGACAAACGTATCTGATCATTTGCTGGCATAGCTTTGCGGACGATCAGATGGGCTTTGAAATTCGAAACATGAATGACGGCACAACCTCTACAGACCAGCGAGATCAGCTTGATCCGTATGCGGCGTATGGGCTTGACTCTCCCATGCAAGTCGGCAAAAACCACACCACCCTGATGCTGCAAAATACGTCGTACATTGATGCCTTGCACCTCTGGCACCGTGTGCTGACTTCGGCAGAACGAGACGAACTCTACAACGGTGGCATCGGCAACGAATACCCCTTCTAGCGGCGTGGGAACTACAGCACAGCCGCTTTTGGGATAGTCGAAATGTCAGATTGGACAGCATTTAACTCATTTCTAGATCGGGTTGGAAACGTTATGTTTCGTGGAGCTGCCGCACCCAATCCGGCACTGTTCTCTCTGTTGCTGTGCAATCCGGTTGCTCCATTGACTCGTCAATCCTCGGCATACGACGTAATTGCTTCTGAAGTGGCGCAGACCACTGGCTATGTGCCCCAACCGTATCTGGCTGACGTGGGTACCTATGACTCGGTTCAAAAGCGGTTTGAACTGCCGAGCGAGATGTTAACGTTTAGCGCAGCCGGTGGCACGATTCAATTTGTTCAGGCTGTGCTGTGGCAGGGTCGCAGTGGAGCGGCAAACAAGCCGATCGCCGCAGTTGACCTGGTCAACAGCCAGTTGCAGGTTGCCGCACACGGTGGCACAGATGGCGATCGCGTCATCGTCACCAGCAGCGACACCGTTCCAGGCGGCATTGCCGCACAAATTTATTATTTGAAGTCGGTTTCAGCCAATTTGATTGAGCTATATCAAGACCAGGCGTTGCTGACTAAGGTGAATCTCACCAACGCTGGGGCTGGCGATCATACGTTGCGATTCGCCAACGGATACCCGGTCTGGGTGGCAACTTACGACCTGATCACTATTTCTGACGGCAATACCGAAACGATCGCCGTTGAAATCAACGTTTTGAATTCTGGCAACGCCAATGGAGTCTAGAGCCAGGGCGATCGCTCTGTTTGGGGCTGATTCTGCCAGGGCGAACCATCTGAATCGGGCAACTGAGGCGCAGCTTGCCCTGGAAGAAATGAGCGGTGCTGCCACCCTGGAGGGCATTGATGCTGATTGGGGGGTGGCGATCGTTCGTGGTGCTGGGGGTGAAGCGATCGCCGCCGGCGAACTGATTACCACTGGGGGCATTGCCGCAGGGCAAGCAATAGACGGCGCTGGGAGTGTAGTTGATGCCATGCCGAGGCCGAGGCGAAAGCAAGAGGATATCCCGCCGCTGCCGCCACCTGTTGGTAAGTTTCTTTGGATCTACACCATTGACAACCAAACTTATTTGGGCGGCAAAACGGCGCGACTGGCGCTTGAAGACTCCCCATTGATTCCTATTCAAATCCACCAAATCAATGGAGTGCGGTTTATTGCAAACTTGGCCTCTATCCAAAAGCCAACCACGATTACTGTTCTGAACCAGGCCGGAATCAGCGAAATTGAAAGTAGCAGAACCTATGGACCAATCCCAGTCGGCTATGGCCTCCTGGTTGGTGTCGCCATCCCACAAGTGCAGCTAACTGAAAGCAACCAGATTGAATTAGTTCAACCCAGTCAGCTATCGGCAAGCGGGGATTTTAGATTTAGCCCAGACGGCAGTGGGTCTATTGAGTGGGATTATTCCGGAACGATTGAAGGCATTTCCATTGACACTAACGATGAGGCGATCGCCTTTGAGGGCGGCACATTCAGCGTGTTTCAAGGGTTCTATCCCACATATATTGAGGATGGAACCGTTGTCGCTTCGGAATTCGATTACAACATTAGTATCGAGGGCAGGCAGTTCATTCTCAAATCTGTTAACATTCCGTTCTCGATGCGCCAATCGATTAGCTCTAGTAGTGTGCAGGGTGGCAGTAGCAGCTACAGCTATAACGTCGATTTTGACTGGCACCAAACATTATTAATTGATCAATCTCAGTCCAGAGCGTTAGTTTATCGGGCGATCGGAGGTCAATCGGGATTAGAAAGTCCGAATAGGTTTGCGACGTATGGGGAGGGTTTGGTTAACGGGGTTTGGCTATATGAGAATGATGAATTTATAGCCTGCAACAATATTCCGTTTTTTCATGCCCTTATTGACGCAGAGGCGGTTTCGCCGCCAGTTGCAAATGAAATCCATACCTATACAAAAGGCACAGGGTTGGCTGCGCTGGAGGCTGACACAGGTTCAGGCGAACATCCGCTGTGGGATAAGTTGATTGGCTTACAAGTAATTGTTTCAGTCTTAGAAGAAGGTCAGGCGGAGGGTGGAACCAGGGCAATTAAAGGCTTTGGAACCATTGTTGATGCGGCTTACGACCTTATTATTGAGCCTCTACTTCCCGAGAGTCGGATATACACTTCCATCACCGTCGAGTTCGATCGAGTTGTGCGGGTTCCCTGGGACTACTGGGCAACTGAAAACGGCACGATCGTAAGCAACACGGGCAGCATCCACGACTTGCTGCAACAGTTGAACCGTAATTCGATGGGCTACTATCCGGCGAGCATCTATCGACCTGACGGGCGCACAGGTGAAGGGATGGCTGGCCTACCAATTGTAGGACTGAAAGTAATTGACCTTCCACAGCGCTCAACCTGGATTGGAAACAGGGTTTATATCGCTACCCCTATCCCAAACCAGCCTGAGTTAGCAGCTACTGACTATGCCGGGGCTTGGACGATGAGCCTGGATGAGGATGGAGTCTACCAATTTAGACGGGCAGACCAGCCAGAGAGCAGCATGAGAACGCCTCTTACCCTGGTCGGGGAAAGCTTCGATCAATACGGCGAACTTGGCAACTACTACCCGATATGAACCCGATATGAACCGAGCCAAACAGATAGCCATCCTGGCGGCAAATCAGCAGCAAAGCCAATATATGAGGCGATCGAATCTGCAAGAGCAGCGGCGCGATCGCCAAACCCAGTTCAATGCCATCTACCAGGGCTATGAAGCCTCGACCGGGTTGCATCGCTCGAAGGGTGCGGACGGTTCGTTTATGTATTGCGAGAGCATCACCAGCGGTGGGGTTGCCAGCGGCAAGGCGGTGACTGTGCATCGGCCTGCCAGCAACCCTTACGGCTACATGAAGGGGATGCCGCGCTAGTGGGAACAACAGAGCGTCCACCTATCCTTGGGCGTTGTGATTCCAGTCAAGCTCAACTTATTAATTAAGCAAGGCGCAGACTATGCTCTGAGCATCAAAGTGCTGCAAGGAGAGCCGATCAAAGTGTCGGCGGATGTGCAACCCGGTGCGCCTGCAATCCCAATTCAACCGCTGCGATCGCCACTTGTTGCGGGAACCAACATTGATTTTGACGGCATTGATTATGAACTGAGTGAGGACGTTGGGTTGGGGGCGATCGCCCTACCCGTCGTCGCTATTCCATTGCCGTTGGAGCGCAACGCGAAAGGACAGGTTGTTGCTGATCTGGCTGGTTGCACGGCTCGTTCCCAGATTCGTAAGCAAAGCGGAGAGTTGATCGCCATTTTCACTCCGGCGATCGACCCAGATGGATTTATCTTGCTGTCGCTCACCAACATTCAGACCAGCGCTCTGCCAGCAAACCTGGTTGCAGGCGCATCAATCAATGAAAGCGAGTTGCAACTGCGCGAACCGCAGCCGTGCGACTACCTCTGGGATGTTGAGCTGATTTATCCCGATAGCCGAATTGAATGCCCACTGGAAGGGGCGGTTTTGGTGGCGCGGGAGGTGACGGTATGAGTGGCATTGAGCAATCAACCACGGTTGTGGTGCGTCCGGCTGCGGTACGGATTGCGGCCAGGGTCAGCGTTGGCTTGCCGGGACGGGGCACAACAAACAGCCGAGCGCTGGAAACCGAGCCGATTATCGCCGCAGTGGCGTTGAGTGCGCTGCGAATGGTGGCGATCGACTCTAACGGCAACTTAATTTACGCCGACAGCAGCAATCTGGCGCAGATGTTTAGCGTCGTGGGTCTGGTGCGATCGGCGGTTGAGGCTGGAGCTGCGGTGCCAGTTTTGGTGGAGGGGCTGTTCAGCGATGCGGCCTGGAACTGGATTCCAGGACTACCCATTTTTCTAGGAATCAACGGCACATTGACCCAGACTCCACCAACATCAGGCTTCTTGCTGATGGTGGGGATGGTGATTTCGCCCACTCAAATTTTTATTCAACAACAGGAGCCGACGCAGTTATGGAATTCTTGACTGTCATTGACGGGATACGAACCCTGATCAACGCGATTACTGCGTCTGGTGGGGCAGCAGATGCCAACAAAATTGTGGCAACCGGAACAGATGGGCGGTTGGATCAATCGCTGATGCCGATTGGGGTTGCGGCTGACACCGACACAATTCTGGCCTCGGAAGCGCTATCAGCCGGAGATTTTGTCAACATCTGGCTCGATTCAGGGACTCGCAAGGTTCGCAAGGCCGATGCTTCAAACAACCGGGCGGCGAACGGGTTTGTGCTGTCTGCCGTCTCCAATGGGCAGAACGCTACGGTTTTTTGCCAGGGGCGGAATACCGCCGTTTCTGGGATGCCGCCTGGGGGCGTGGTTTGGCTTTCTGCAACAACGCCAGGGGCGGCAAGCATTACTCCCCCCGCTACTACGCCGGGATACATCGTGCAGCAATTGGGGTTTGCGCCCTCTGCTACTGCGATTTTGTTTGAATACGACGGATATATTTTGATCGCATCATGACACGCTATCTGACGCTGATAGACGGTGTGCGGCAATGGATGAGCACGGCAGTTAGCTCTATGGGCGCTGCTGATGCTAACAAGATTCCGTCTCTAGGCAGCAATGGCAAGCTGTCTGAGACGTTGCTGGACGATCGGCTAGCCAATATTATCAACGGTTTTGCGGCAGCAACGGTTGGGCAGGTGCTGGCAAAAGGTGCTGGCAATAACCTGGTTTATGCTACGCCGTCCGGTGGTTCTGGTGGTAGCGGCGGAGTGCTGTTGCAGCACAAGGTCGTAGAGGTTACAAACCTGATGACTTTCTCATCCTCGGCCACAGCACAAATTCCCTGGGACGACACGATTCCGCAAATTACAGAAGGGTCGGCAATTCCAGGCTTGAGTATCCAGGTCACTCCATTGTCTGAGTCCAGCAAGCTGCGGGTTCATGCCGTTGTGTATTGGGGTAGCGGATCAACCGAATCCTCCGACAATTCGCAGCATCAATTTGCGATGTTTCGAGATAACAACGCCAACGCGATCGCCAGTGCCGGGGGCGAGCAGGGAACGCTTTATCGGCTCGCCCCAGCGCTTCTAGGGGCATCGGTACCGTCTAACTCGCTAACCGCCACAACCTTTCACGTTAGAACAGGTGTTCCGGTAGGCTTTGCGCCATACATCGTGATTAACGGCTACTGGGGGGGCAACGATCGCCGCAGGCATGGTGGTGTGATCAAAACGTTCATTGAAGTGATGGAACTCGCATGAACACGAACTGGTTACTTTTGCCTCAAGCCATCATTAAGCGTTACGGCTTTGTCGCTAATTGCGAGATTGACCCAGACGGCAGATCCGGCAGGCTTTTTGACTGGAGCCACCCCACTCTGCCAGAACCTACCCAGGCCGAACTGGAGCAGCTTCTACTGGACTATGAAGGCACTGCGATCGATCGCCTCAAGGCCGACCGCAAGCGCGAAGTTGACCAGCTCCGCGAGCAATACGAATTTTCCACATTTGAGTGGAACGGTGAGGTCTGGCAGAGCGATCGCGATTCCACAACCCGCATATCAGGGGCCGTGCTAGTGGCACAAATGGGCTACTGGCAGGGCACCTGGAAAACAGCGGATAACCAGGAAATCGAACTGGATTCATCTCAGATCGTTGCGTTGGGGCTAACGCTGTTCGCGCATGTCTCGAAAGTCCATACAGACTGCCAGAACCATAAAAAGGCGATCGATTCCCTGGAAAGCATTGAAGCCGTCGCCGCTTACGACCTCTCCGCTGGATGGGGGTAGGAACCATACGGCAGCGTTGAGACTGCCCTATGACTTTTGAGCTGACTGAAGAAGATTTCTCCCTGCTGCGGCGATCGCGCCAGTTGCGGCTCCACACCGAGTTGCAGCTACATCCATCCACCTTTCTGTATCTAGACTCGGCCTACCAGATGCACATCTGCTGTATTGAGTCGAGCCAGGCTTGCAACCTGTTGCAGCGCAAATCTGAAGTGAGAGACCTGGTTTGGTTGATCACCGGCTGTGAGCAGGTGACTTTATGGCTAAACCAAGAGCGTGTATGGGCAGAAGCCACACGCGAGATACTACCCCGCTTATCCTCAGAAGAACTAGAATCGATCGCAACCGCCATTATTGAGGATATCGGCATGGGGACGGCAATTCTGGAGAAACCAGCGGCTCAAACTGCTTCAACACAGGTGCTAGCAATCAACGAAAACTTTGTCCCGATTGACCAGTTGGCAGAGCAAATCTCCAGCATCACCGGGCAGCCAACCGCGATTATCATCAAACAAATTCTGGCTGCAAAGCCTGAGATGGATTTTGATGGCACAACGTACACGGTTGCCCCAAACGCAGGCGACACGGTGATCGACTATTGGGCAGCCGAGCTGAAGGCGAAGATTCGATCGCTGCCAGCGCCCGTGGTACCCGTGACCGAGGCCAAGCAAAATGGTGCGGCGACAGGAATCACAATCAATGAGCCAGACGCTGTAGAGGTAGAGGAGGAGTCAAAATCCTCCGCACTGAAGTTGCCGAGCGGGTTTGGCAAATCGGTGAGCAATCGCTATCAGCCCACTCTGAGCAAGCTGTTGCCCAAGGATGAGGAGCAGCAGTCGTTTTATATAGTGCAAATCACCAGCGAAACGGATGCTGGCAAAGATTTCTTGAGCCGCATCGCTAAAGCGATCGCCAAGAAATATAACAACAAGCCTGACGAGAAAAGAGCCTATGAAGGACTCCTAAAAGTAGCAAAAACGATGCGGCAAGCAACAGCCGCATAAGCCCAACTCAAGACTCAAGCTCCCGCCCTCGCTCACACGCGAGGGTTTTTTAGTATCTGCCAGCCGGCCTCCCGGCCAATCCGGCCACAGCGCTGAAGCTGGAACCCGTAGCGATCGCCCTCCTTTGGCGCGACTCCCAAGACTGCCTGGAGTTGGGACGTTGCCACAACCCAACCTCGCTCGGCAATTTCTTCAAGCTGGCGCTGTGGCAGTAGCGGGTCGGGTG
>NZ_JADEWO010000099.1 GCF_015207605.1 Oculatella sp. LEGE 06141 | reverse complement strand
CCCCTGCTCCCCTTCACCCCCCTCTTCCAGAACAGCGAAGCCAAGCGGTAGCCGTGGTTATGCCTACTGGCGGAACCATTGATATGCAACTGACCAACAACACAAACACAGCCGTGTACTACCAAGCGCGTGGAGAAGACGCCACCACCGAACGGCGAATGCTAATGGGAGGTGAATCCGTTGTTTTAAGAGATTTACCTGTCCCTGTCACTCTCAATGCAGAGCGTATGGACAACGGATTTTTGGAGCTTACTCCAATGTCTTCTCAAGCCGGAGTGGTTGAAGTTTCCCTAGATGAGGATGCTACTCCTCTAGACAGTAATGAGGGAGTGTTGAGAGTTCAAGAGGATGGTCAAATTTTTCTGAATTAAGCCTATTCTTCGTAAACAGATCAACTTTGAGCAATTGAAGTTGAGGCTAAAAAGTAGGCTCATTTTCATTCAGGGAAATAGGCACTTATCGCACACAACCGTTATATCTTGAGGGTCATTATGCTAAACAAATGAAACGACTTTTCGTTCATCAACTCCTTGCTCAGTAACACAGGGATCAGGGCGATCGCTCTGGCTACGATAGCCATATCACTTCCTACCTGTGTAGGTTATGGAGAACAGGAATATGGCAAAGAAGGAGAAGAGGGGATTGGAGAAGAATAATCTTTTGGTAATTTATTTGCTTCATTCTTCAAGGAAGAGTTAGCACATTTGATATTTCTGCGCCTGAGGAGTGCAATATTGCACTCCTGAATGGCCTTTTACTAATATTCCAAGGAAATTAGAGGAGTTATGCAAAAACGTCCTAGTAACACGCTGCTATATGTGGTGCTTAGCATTGTGTTTATTCTCAGTATCTACATTGTTGGAAGCTTAGTTTTAGAAGCTCGACAAGACGTTCCTGATGGGACGGAGGATGTCCTTGAATAAACGCATTCCATATACAAATAATGATTGATGGGAGAGGTTTCCAATGAGTGCCCAACTTAGGACCATTCGGACAATATCTGGTAAGACGGGGAGTGCGATCGCTCTATCCCTGGTGGTTTTTGTTCTGCCTGCCTGTCAAGGTAATCCAATAGAAGAATCTATAGAGGAACCTGTTACTGGGGATGCATCAGAACCATTTGCAGAGGAAGCAGGAGAACCCTATGAACCCGATCGAGTTTATGAGGAGAATTCCTCAGAAGGCAATAATGCTGCTGTTGATGCCGATTCTGAAGAACCTGCCGACTACATTGGCGAAACCGTAACTGTACAAGGTGAAATTCAGGAAGTATACAGCCCCAACACCTTTCAAATTCGGGCAACAGAGCGATTTGCGGGAGAAGATTTGTTAATTGTCAGCGCGACTCCTGAGGGGTTTGGCATTGTTCCAGCAGAAGGGATGCCCATTCAAGCCACGGGGACGGTGCGCGAGTTTGACCTAATTGAGTTTGCGCGAGAGTATGATCTGCAATTGGATGCCGATGTGAATAACCCGCTAGAAGCAAGATACGACGGTGAAGCAGTTGTGGTGACTGAATCGGCTGAGGTCATTGATGAGGAATTTGTAAATTAGGAGGAGTGTCTCAATTATCGTGTCAACTGAGTGCGACAGGCGATCGCATCCATTTACAGACTAAAAACAATGTCTATCATTGGATAGAACCCAAGCTTGGCATTGCTCATTAGCATCAGCGGCAGGAATAGACAAATGGCATCATGGGATTTTTCAGACAGTTATCACTGACAGCAAAGTTTATACTGGGTTCCCTCTTCTATTTGAAGTACCAGCTACCCGCATTCGTTTACAGCTTCAAACGTGATCGCACTGAACGCCAATTTGCCTCTTCAGCGTTGCCAAACGGTTTCACCCAACCTGGGAAACTTCTTCAAGCCGAATCGTCTAGCCAAGGTGCTCGTTTCTACTTTGAACAAGCAGAACTAGAAATCACCTTTCTAGCGTCTGATTTAGTACGAATTAAATGGTCTCCTGGTATTGCACCCATTCCCTATGCGATCGCTCATCATGATTGGGCTGATGTTGAGACGCAATTGGCAGAAACGGAAACTGGATGGGTGGTATCTAGTTCTGATTTGAAGGTACTAGTTGATAGTAGTGCTCATCTCACGTTTTGTAATCAAGCGGGGCAAGTACTGCGAGAAGAGTTGCCGCCAAAACGACAGGGCGATCGCTGGATACATCAGGCGCGGTTACAACCAGAAGAATGTATCTATGGCTTAGGAGAACGGGCTTCTACACTCAATTTGCGAGCTGTAGAGGATGAGCAGCCCTCTAGTAGAAGCTATCGCATGTGGAATTTTGATCCGGCCGGTTATGATCCGGGAACCGATCCAATCTACATTTGCATCCCCATCTATTGTGGTCTACACCGTTCAGGCAGTTATCTCACTTTTTTTGAAAATTCCTTTGATGCTAAATTTACGTTTGCAGAGACGGCTACAGCCGACTTTGAAGGCGGAGCGCTGCAATACTATGTCATAGCGGGTGACCCGCCGCAATTGTTAGAACGCTACACCCAATTGACGGGGCGATCGCCATTACCTGCACGGTGGACATTGGGCTATCACCAGTCACGATGGGGGTTTCGTACTGAAGCCACTATTCGAGACGAGGTAAAGCAATTTCAGGCGCATACCCTGCCCTTGAGTGCCATTCACTTAGATATTGATTGTCAAGTTGGACACCGAGCCTTTTCCATTGATCCCAAACGGTTTCCGAAACTTGCTAGCTTCACCCAAGAATTAGCAGAACTGGATGTGCGATTTATTGCAATCAATAATCCCGGTATTCGGAGCAGCCGTGAGAGCAATCTTTTCCTGGAAGGGCAGGTGCTGGAAGCCTTTTGCACCGACCCGAACGGAGAGCTAATTGTTGCCCCGGTTTGGGCAGGCCGAACCGTATTTCCCGATTTTACAAAGCCGAAGGTTCGGGCCTGGTGGAGTCGGCAATATGCTTACCTTTTGGAGGCTGGTGTTAATGGATTCTGGCACGATATGAATGAGCCGACCGTGTTTGCAACCTGGGGCGATCGCTCTCTTCCCAAAGCCGCACAGCATGATATGGAGGGACGAGGGGGAGACCACCGTGAAGCCCATAATGTCTATGCTCTGCTGCAAGCCGAAGCGGCCTATCAACGCTTACGACAGTATCGCCCCCA
Organism: Oculatella sp. LEGE 06141; assembly: GCF_015207605.1. Lineage (GTDB taxonomy): Bacteria > Cyanobacteriota > Cyanobacteriia > Elainellales > Elainellaceae > Oculatella. The sequence goes on along the minus strand of NZ_JADEWO010000099.1, from coordinate 11,589 downwards.
GCAACGCCCCTTCATTGTGTCGCGATCGGGTTGGGCAGGGTTACAACGCTATGCCTGGGTATGGACGGGCGATACGGCATCCAGTTGGGGAGCGTTGCGTCAGACGATTGCAACGGTTGTAGGGTTAGGGCTGTCCGGCATTCCGTACAGCGGCCCTGATATTGGCGGGTTTCAGGGAAATCCGTCCGCAGAACTTTATGTCCGTTGGCTCCAGATGGCCACGTTTCTCACCTTCTACCGCACCCACGTTGCAAACAATGTACAACCCCGTGCCCCGTGGACATATGGTGAACCGTATCTCAGCATCATTCGACACTTCATGCAGTTGCGTTACCGCTTGCTTCCCTACCTCTACACACTCGCTTGGGAAACTTCACAGAAGGGCTATCCTCCGGTGCGTCCACTCTTTTGGTTTAGCTGGCATGATGAAAGGCTTTGGGCTATAGAGGATGCTTTTTTCTTAGGAGAGGCGCTTTTGGTGTATCCAATTGTGCAAGCAGGACTGCGATCGCGAACTGCGGTTCTTCCCCAAGGACAATGGTACGACTTCTGGAATGATACGGTTATCGAAGGTGATCAGACGGTTGAATTAGCAGCACCGCTCGATCAAATTCCACTTTTAGTGAGAGCAGGCAGCATTTTGCCAATGGAAGACCATGATCAATTAATTCTTCATCTCTACCCGCTTCAACACGGTACGAGTGAAGGGCGTGTGTACAGTGATGCTGGAGACGGATATGGAGAATGGAGGCTCGATCGATTTTGGATGCAACGAAATGAGCAAGGTTTAACACTATCCTGGGAGCAACAGGGAGACTACGATTTTCACTACCAAGGCGTACGCCTGCACATCCACGGGCTATCGGTTAAGCAAGCCTGGATAGATGGTCAACCCGTTGCCGTTGAAAAGCAACAAATAGAATGGCAACGCTTCGGCCAAGTCTACTTACAGAGCGAGGTATAAGATTAGAAAAAGTTAGCTGAAGAAGGATTCAATTGGCTTCCTTTGAGTTGCGAGATAGGCGTCTGTTTCATAAAGCAGCTGATTAAGGTAATTTAGGCTGGCATTGTCGATCGCTCCAAATTTCTGATTCAACTCAGGCTGAAGGCGGAGATAACACTGGGTCTGTTCCGTTCCGGCTGTAGTTACAATTTGCTCGGCAATGTAGCGATGGATATCAGCAGGCGCATCCATAATCACGTCTACAATTCGAGGTGCCCAATCAATCGCTCCCCAACCCCGCACTTCCTGCCAGGGCAAGCTTCTGCCCAATTCACCCGTTCCAACTGAGAGAACGCTAATTTCATCAACAATGCGATCGAGAGACGTTTCAGCTCTTTCTCCTGGAACGGTGCCTGACCGTAACAACCGGATGGCCTCAGCCACTGCACAAGCAACCGGATTATTGGCTCCAACGCCGCCATCGATCATTGAGAACTTGGCAACGTTGCCTTGATGGTTGGCCACTAACAGATGAGCTGGAAAATACGTTGGTGCTGAAGCGGAACAAACACAAGTTTCCCATAATGGTACAGAGGCATACCACTCTTCATGACGCCAGCTTTTAAAGATAATGGGCAAACGACGAACCGTATCATAGCTGGTAATCATTAGCTTAGTAGCCTCATGAGGATCGGGAGATACGTCTGCAAGGAGTTTATCTAGTCCAATTTCAGACTGAATCACCCGAATTAGCCCATCATCTGCAAATTTGGGGGCAGACAATCCATACTTCACGATCAATCCCAACCGTTGTAGATTAAACCAGGAGCGGTAAGGAAAGATGATCTGTCCTTTGTTCAGGTAAAGATCGACTAATTGAGCCGCCGATCTGCCGATCATTAAACCAGCCGCAATGATGGCTCCTGTTGACGTACCAGTGATTAAATCAAAATAGTCTCGGAGCGGTTGATTTAACTGCTGTTCGATCGCTTGTAGCATTCGAGCCGCAACAATTTCCCGAATTCCTCCACCATCAATACTGAGAATGCGAAAGCTCAAAGCGATTATTCTCCATATTCAGGACGTTAAACTATTATCCTATTGAGTCTCTATCCACCGCACTGAATAGGCGTTGCTGGTTTGCGACAGAAACGTATCGAGCTGAGGTAATGTGAGTGGGCTAGGAATGGGGTAACGCTCATTGCGTTGCTTCAACAGGTGCTTCAGCTCAGTGTAATGGCGGGCAAAGGATGCTAGATCTCTGGGATAAGTTTGTTCATTGACACCAACAAACTGACCGTGCTGGCGTGCCCGTTTGAGAAGCGATCGCCATTCTTCAAGCGAGGCAATACCCAACGAGCAAAGACCGTTTGAGAATAACGTCATGTAAATTTCATCATAGGGAGTGGTGGTGTCGAGATAATTGCTGAAACGCTCGGCTGACATTTGGTCATTGAATACGGTCCAAAATGGCACAAACCCAAGGCGCTGTGTTAACCAGGGCTGTAGGTAAACGAATGATTCTACCAACAGTCGATCGCTCGGCATACCACGCATCTGATACCACCAACGATACAAATCAGCCACGAGTGGACTCAAATCCTGCGGGTAATCAAACACAATTCGACGAACGTGAAACCCATGCTGACGGGCAAACTGCTCTACATCCTCTCGTAGGGCAGGTTCAAATCCCCATTCTGACTCTGGAAATTTGCCATTTGAAGCGGGTGGGTGCCACTGTCGATGGCTAGAACCGTGTTGCCTCAAAAAATCAGCGATTTGCGGGCTGTTCTTAAAATAATCAATTGGCTTCAGTTTGCCCTTTCCGCCAAACTGGAAAAAGTGGCGATCGCTAACCTGTGTAGACAACCAGCTATATTGGCATTCAAGCAAGAACAGTGTTGCCCCTGGCTCTAAATTTTCTCTCAAAAACTGCTTGAATCTTGTCCCAAGATTCGTTCGCTTCATGCGGAAGTAGGTGACACGGGGCACCTTTAGGCGATCCTGGTTGGGATCGTGCATCTGATAAACGGCAAGATCAGGGTTGCGTCTGAGTAGTTGTTGAGCGGGTGCTTTGGCCCACGCTAATTCCTGTTTTGGGTCGTCTGGATCAACAGAATGCCGCAGTGACATCAGTAATGTTTGCGGCAACCAGGGAATACCAAGCGCAGCACACAGATGCACGGCAGCCCCATTAGAAGAGCCGATCATGGCGGCGGGATACCGTTGTTTAGGATACTGCTTCACTACCCAGCGAGAAATGGTTTCTGTCTCCACCTCATTGACGGCGCTAGGTGATGAGGCATCCATCCATCCCGACCAGGTAGAGAAGCGTTCAACCCAATGATTGGGAAGATGGCTGATCGCGTTGGCTAATGATCCCATCAGCGATGGTGCAATCCCTCCCGATCGCAATTCTTTGCCATGCAGATATTTAGCCGTTGCTCGTAGTGCTGATGTTGCAGAATCAAGCTCTGTAATATAACTAGGTTTGATCCCAAGTGACGCGAGTAACCTAACAAGTGCTGCATGAACTGAGGGACACCGCATATACTTTTCCTTTCAGGAATTTTAGAGCCTATTAACCCTGACAGATGATGCTTTCGCTCAAAATAGAAGCTTTCTGATTTGAAAGAATCAGCCTGTAGGTGAGTTAAAACACGATCGATTTACCATTGAAACCCTAATAGATTCCAATACAGTAGGAATGGAATGAATGCCAAGGTAGCTAATGTAACCAGAGCATAGTGCGATCGCCTCCCTATTGACCAGCAACCCTTTTTCCAGGCCGTTAAAATGGCGATCGGCAACATTACGGTTGATGCAACCGCCAGGATCGGCAGACAAAGGAATCCAACGGCAACCGGAGGAACCCCATAAGCTAGCTTCCATATACCAATGCTCCAAAAATATAATGGCAACCCGATGAGGAAAACAAGATAGAGTGCACCAATGGCTCCTGCTAACCTTAAAGCCCACGTCAATTGCTCTTTCTCTTGGGTCTGCTTGCCGCGCCACCGTTGAATGAGCGGACGAAGCAACCAAGCAACACAGGATGATAGGAAAAATAGGGTGCAGAAACCGATTAACCCTAATTGAACCCAAACTGACTCATACCAGGCAATTCGTTCGTAGGCTCCAATTTTTGGGTATAGGGGATTAAAGGCGAGTGCAACGTTACCGTCCTCGTCTTCTCCGAATGCAGTTAACGCGTTGTCTTCGACTCGACGAAATAGTAGGAGGTCTAGCGGTACTAATTGGCGCTGAGAAATCTTTTGGATAAAAAATAAACTAGGGGTTTGAACGGTCAACGTATTGTTGTTGCCTTTGGTGATCTGAATGTGTTCAAAGATGCCAGATATCTTGGCTAAGGTGTGTCGTGGATACTCAACGTCCCGATAATATCCGGTGTAGTGATTTGCATTGATATTGACCTGCGGCTGAGAATCAGAGTTATCTTGAGCAGGAAAATAGCGATCGAAAAACTGCGCCAAAATTTTGCCATGAATTCCACTAAAACTATTGCTAGCGATGAAGATGCCGATATCGCGATCGGGCATCAGTGTCATAGAGCTAGAATAGCCACGCAAGCTTCCTAAATGACCAATTGTCCGAATATTATTAATGAAGTGTTCTCGAAAACCGTAGCCTGTCCCTGGCAAGTTGGGATGATGCTTGAAATGGGTCTGGTGCATCAGTTGCGCTGTTTCTGGCTGCAAAATCTGCTGGTTCTCATAACGACCCAGTTGCAACTGGGCAATCATGAAATGCGCCATGCCGGTTGCTGTTGCTTGAAATGCAGCACCCGGATAAATATTGAGATACAAATAAGGAACAGGTTTAAACGTATTGCCTTGCTTCTGATACCCCACTGCCAAAGCATCGGCTAGCTCTGCTGGAGGGGGTTGCAGAAAGGTACTACGTTGCATATTCAGCGGCTGTAGGATGTGTTGATCAATGTACTGAATAAAAGATGTACCGCTAATTCGTTCAACAAGGTATCCCAGGAGGGCAATACTGTAGCTGGAATAGCTGTAAAGTTCTCCTGGCCGCCAAACAATCGGCGGCATGTGATTGGGTAAATGCTTTGATAAAGGTTCTAGTTCAGCTTCTGTACGGGCAGCCAACCCAATTCGACGTTTCGTTGTGCCGTCGGTATGAGTCATAATTTGGGCAAAGGTCACTGGATCAGGGTAGGGATTATCCAGATCAAAGTCAAGATAGTTGCTGACATCCCCCTCTAAATCAATTAACCCTTGCTCATAAAGCTGCATTGTCGCTGTTGCTGTAAATAATTTAGAGAGAGAAGCAACTCGAAACAGCGTTCGATCGGCGTCTACGGGAATCTTTTGCTCAATATTGGCGTAACCATACCCTTTAGTAAATAAGATTTCTCCATCTTTGACAATTGAAACGGTTACGCCAGGTACAATGGACTCTGAAATCTCCTTTTCAACGATCGAATCGATCAGAGCTTCAAGTTCCTTGGGATCAGCTAATTCCTGCTCTTCCTGAGATGGCTGTGAGGACGGTGATATAGGTAGATCAAGCGATTGCTGTTCAATGATAGGAAAATTTGGTGCTGTTGCTGAACTGGGTAATCCAGAAAGAAACAACACCAAGCTCAATCCAACTAGTCCATTGATGATAAGTTTGAGCGATCGCCTGAACCAGCAGCTTTGCCATTGTTTAGATACCAATTGGTTTGGCATAAATCCTAAATCATGAATAGCATTGGCAGCCTTGTTTGATCAATATTATTCGAACCAGATCGGGCGAGAGACTAATTCCTGAACAACGTGAAATTACCCGCTCCTATCAGGAAATCTCACTCCTAACTATTTGCTTGCTCGTATAATTGACGTCCTGAATCTAACTGAGACACGATCTGTTCCCGATCATCAATGAAGGTGTATTGCTCATTGAAACTGCTATCAGGACGAGCGCCAATGACATATTGACGGATGGGCACGTCAGGCGCATTGAGCACTACTCGATCGGACACGCGCACATCAGCTTGAGGAGCATTAGGATCGGTTTCTTCTAAACGGGAAACCACCCACAGTTCATTGTTGACTGCATAGATACCCTCAATGGATAGGTCATAACCGCTTGAGGGAACTTCCACCTCAGTAGTAACGGTTCGCTCTTCCCGTTCCGCACCGGGTACATCAACATCAATGTAAGGAACCTCAACGGTTTCCTGTTCTTGAACGACGACAACTCTAGGAACTGTAACCGTTCGCTCTGCGACCCCAACATTAACATCAGGCCCTTGAATATCGTATTCAGGGAAGTTGCCAGGCTCAACGCTAACATCAACCTCAGGCAAACTGCCTACTTCTTCTCGCTCCACTCGGCAAGCTGCTAGAGGAGACAGAACGAGAAAGAGTGACAGGGGCAGAAACTTTTTGAAAACCATTCTTTGTAATTGCATAATTTACACTTCCGGTAACATCAAAGAAAACTCTATTTTTAAGGTGACGCTTTCTTTAACTGATTATTCATGTAAATTATAATCAAAGGAACTTAATCATTACTCCATCGCCAGATTGATAAGAATAGAGTTTACCTGGCAATATAAGGACAAAAAACAAGATGTTCAGACAAAGATGAAATCACCATGAAAATCCTGTAACCCTTACGTTAGAGTTTACTTCTAAGCTCAACTTTATCCATCTGAGATCGAAACCATTTTTTCTGGATCAAGCTCAGGCTCTAGAGGTTACAAACGTTATAGAATACCACCGACATGGAAAAAGTCAGGGGCGTATGTATTTTCAAAGTGCTAGAATTACTAGTGACAATGGGCTCTGGATTTTGAATAAAGTCGAGCTAAGAGGATGTTTGAAAAGGGTTCAAAGCTCTAAATTAGCCCCCTTAGATTCCCAACTTTTTGGGAACCTTAAAATAGAGTTGGCTCAGAATTTTTGGTTGCTCTTGCATCAATGCGTTGCCGCCATTTCACCAAAGTCGTTGGATGGTACGGAAGATTGTGCTGAAAACACTATCTTCTACAGAAGTATTGCCAATAGGGATTTTCCGCCCATTTTAATGACAGACTCATTACTTTTGTCATACATCACTTTGAGAGAGAGCAAGCCCACCATAAGCTGGGTTAGCTAATTGAGGTCGTCCCATGTCTGTTGGAATGTGGTGAACTTTTGCTTAACGTAGCTCCAGTCCATCGCTTCACGTAGCCAAAAGATACTGAGGGCTTAACCACAGTTTGAGCAGCAAAGCTTGAGTGGAGGAAGAACCAGGGGTAGTTTGAGTCTAAACTGGCTCATCGACTTTGCCAGCTTTTGCCACTTTCTTGCAAGTTTTCAGTGATTCTACACCACTTTTAGCCTACAACCTCCGCCGCTAAAAAGTTTTGCACTTTTCTAGTAGCGGCTCATCCTCTACTTAAATACTATCCAATTCCTTGGATGGGATTGGTTGCAAAATAATCAGCAACATTGAGACTACCAGAAGCGTTGTCTCCTGGCTTTAGTTGAATTCCTGTGACTCCAACTGTTAAATCGTTGAAACCATAACCGGGGACATTGTTATTAACAGCCAGGTAAGCTCGATCTTGCCACTGAAAAAAGACGGCTTCATCTTGATTCAGGCGTTGTCTGCCATTTGCTTGTTGATCTTTATCACGATAGGCGGTTCTAGCCGCTCGAATGATATTTCTACCTGCCACCACACCGGCATTGAACAAACCAGAGGGACGAATTAGTTTACCTAAATTGTTTTCATAGCTCAATAGGAATTTGTCGCCTTCGCTGTAGTTGAAATCGGTGACATCGGGAGCAGCTCCGATCGACTGCTTTAAAGCGTCGGCCTGAGTGCCTCCCAAGAAGAAGAAGCGATCGGCACCTGCTCCCCCCGATAATATATCTCGTTCAGGACCGCCCACTATGAGATCATCCCCAGCACCACCAATCAATGTATCTCGTCCACGATTGCCATAGAGTGTGTCATTGCCACCGCCACCAACTAATCGATCTCTACCTTGATTGCCGAATAGCTTGTCATCACCTACCCCACCGTTGAGCCGATCATTACCTCGGTTGCCGTTTAGTACGTCATCACCTAAATTACCAAAGAGCCGATCATTGCCTCGGTTGCCCGAAATCTGATCGTCATCTTGCCGTCCTTTGACAAAATCATTGTTACCACCACCCTGGATCGTATCTCGACCGCGATCGCCTTCAATGATGTCGTTACCAGCCCCGCCGTCGATCGTATCATCCCCGTTGTTGCCAGCGATGGTGTCGTTTCCTCGAACTCCTCGCAACCTGTCGTCACCATAACCACCATCAAGGCGATCGTCGCCAAAGCCAGCGTTGAGATCATCATTCCCCAAATTGCCAAACAGAAAATCGATGCCATTACCGCCCCGGAGGATGTCGTTATCCTGATTGCCAATCAACAAATCATTGCCACCATCTCCAACCAGACGATCGCGTCCTCGATTACCTCGCAGGATATCACCACAAGCCAGACCTAAGAGAACATCATTACCTCGCAATCCACGAATGACATCGCTGTTCTCAGTGCCTTCAATGCGATCGCGCCTATTCGTTCCGCGCAGATTTTCGCCCGGTAAGCAATTGGGATCGATCGGTGGGCGACCACCGCTCCCGGCGACTGCCTGTACAGTGACACGAACCGTTCCGGGTGTATTATCAATTGAACCTGTATTATCAACTGCATTGTAGGTAAAACTGGCATTCCCGAAGAAGTTGCTAGTACTTTGAAAGAAAATTTGATCAATTTGGCTTGGCAGAATTTCCTGGTTTTCAGCAACCGGGGTACCGCCTTGAGCAGGATCGCCTAAGAATAAGGTTCCTGCATTAGCAGCAGGTAAAGTGGTAATGAAATAGCTGGCGATCGTACCATCTGAATCGGTAGCATTCAATCCTGTTACTGGTTTTGTTTCCCCCTGATTTAGTCGGAGTGTGGCGTTATCAACCTCTGGTGGTGCCGAAATAGTCTCAATGACGAGGTTGCGGATTTCGTGGATGTTTGTTTGTGATCCAGATGTGCCAGAGAAACCAAATTTGAACGTCTCAGGGACTGTGCTGTTAGCGGCGATCGTATTAAAGGAATCGATCGCAAGCTCACCAGGATCGTTGTAATCGTTGTCTTGGTTCAGGTCAACTTTTACAGTTAGCAAACCTGAACGAGTTAGATCAACATTGATGCGTCTACGGGCTTCTTCACGATTGGTGATATCAGGAAAATCAAGAGGGGCTGGCAGTGGTTCAGTTCCCGTTAGATAGGCGTAATTGGTTGCTTCACTTCCTCTAACTGAAATAGCATTTGGAATTCGACCAGGCCCAGTTGTTTTCTGCTGACCTTGAGGCGTTATTTCTGGAGATGAGAAATTTCCGTACTCATCGATCGCAATTCCTAAATAGCCGCCCTCAATACCAGGAACTCCTTGAATATTTCTTGGTGCATATCCAAATGACCCTCCTAAACCACCTGAAACCTGAGGCGACGTGCTGCCATCAATGAGAAAAAAGCCAATGCCATCGGCTCCAGTTCCGCTATAAGCAAAGGTGTCAAAAGTAATTGAAAGACCCGCATTTGATGAGAATGGCGTATTGTAAATGACGTAGGAATTTTCCTCACGTTCAGCATCAGTTAGCCTCAGCGTTCCTTGCCCTGGCTCATCAAGCGCTTCTCCACCGACACCAAGTAACCCTCCTGGCGACGGCTGGCGTGTATCTCTTGCAGTTAGAAAGGGAGTAGTTTGACCTGCTTTCGGTCCTGTACCATAAATCCACTCACCAGCGACCTCACTATTTGTAAAGGTTTCAGTAAACAAAACTTCGGTTTGAAGGACAGCGTCATACACCTCCATTGCCTCTGCTTGCACAATTGAAGGCGACTCAATCTGCCCTGCTGTATATTCTAACGTCCAGTCGCCGCCAAGAGCCGTACTGCCTGTTAAATCAGTAGAGGCAGCAACATCAGCGTTGGTGATTGCACTTAACGCTTCAATAAAACCAGCACCATCTTCTCCGGCGGCCACATCACAACCATATAACAGAATATCAGCATTCGACGTTAAAGCGACTGACCACTGTTTTAACGATTCCGCATAGTGGCTTAGGGTGGCTGCACTCAGTTGAGTATCACCAAGCTGCAGAAAACCCGATTGTCCGTGCGAAATGATATGAAGGTTACTAACTTCATTATGATTAACTAACGCGTTGGTAATCTGTTCAACACCGTTCTGAGATTCATCAAGAATGAGAATTTCAGCATCAGGATTGATATTCTCAATCAGCTTTAAATAGTTTTCAACTCTAGGATCGACAACAATCAGGGAAGAAGGAATAGATAAAGACGTCATGGCAATCGCTAAACAATGACAACGAGAGAAGGTAAAGGGGCTATTAAATCAGATGGATGTCCTTCATGGTTTTAAGCAATGGTTTGAGCAATTGTTGCTCTTAAACAACCGAATAAATAACTAATTCAATGTCTCACGTCATTCTTTAAGTTGCAAAGCATACGAACTATTTAGACGTGAGCTTAACGAGAAAAATCTTTACTCTATCTTTACTAGTAGTGAGTCTTTCGAGGTTCCACAGATTACACACTGTTTTCTTTGTTCCGCTTCAGTATCCGTGTTCAATTTGTTTGTGCGAATCATAGCCGAAAGAGATTTAGTGATTGATCCATCTATGGATGGATTGGCGATATAGGCCATTAACAACAAAAGGATTAAAAACTATTGTATTCAGATGTATTCAGATAAAAATGAAATTGCGATGAAATTTTTATAGCCCTTATGTTAGAGATTGTTTGCCAGTAGTCACTAGAATGTGCCTGTAAAAAGTCACAAACAGCAACTAATGTTAGAGGCTGTCTAAACAGTATCAAACATTTTGTGTTAAGCTAATAAACCTCTCAATCTGAGTATTTTAAATATAGTGAATGTCCTGCATTCATCCCCCAGTTCTCTAATCTAGGGCACTTCTGAGCTGGGTTTCCGTTTTCAGTCTTCCAGTGTTGAGAAATTTAAGGAACGGTTCGGGTTGCAATTAACACCTCTAAAGCCTTCTCTTAAAATCCTCCAAGTTGCACTGCTTTCAAATTCTTCTAAAATTTCAGAATTTAGGAGCACTGTAGATTGATTGGAGTAGCTAAATTAAGCTTTCCATATTCCTGAGAGATCAACTTAGAGAATCTCAACGAGAGAAGCTTTTATTATTTTGTCCCCAAAAGTCAGGGCAATTAATCGCTTCGTGTTTCAAGGCTCTAGATGGATGGACAGCGCAACTTAAGTAGGAATTTGAGTCAAAGAAACGACAATTAGAGCAAGGTATTCTTTTCTTCCAACGTTGAACTTGAGAATGACGATAAGTTAATTCAGAAATCAGTTTTCTTAGCAAAATAGCAACCCAGACAATAATCACAATTCCCATAGGAACTGATACTGTTTCCTGAATTGGTGGTTGGCTCTTCAAGGATACGTTTCCAAAAAGGCTTTCTCGTACTTTGACTGAATGTAATCGTTCACGGGGTGGGGGTATCAGTAGGCAGCAAGGATGGAACAGGTTCTCCCTGGCGAGCAGCCCGACATGCCTCAACCAAGTAATCTAACACTGGGCGATTTTGAGATCGCAAGGTTGTCA
>NZ_JADEWO010000098.1 GCF_015207605.1 Oculatella sp. LEGE 06141 | reverse complement strand
TGGGAACTACAATCGACGCGACAACATCCGCAGAGGTAGGGACTAATGTGTCAGTTCCGTTGAATATCTACCACGATCCAACGGCGTTGAACATTGCTCAATATCGCTACGCTGTGAGCAAAGTTGGCGTGCCTGGAGCGATTGCAAACTTGGTTTTCCTGCTCTCATATCGGTTAGTAAAGCCATGATGATTACAGCAGAAGTACTGTCTTTCCTGTCTACAATCATCGGGATTTTAAGCGTCATCTGGATAGCAGCCAGAAGCGTGGAGCGCTTGAAAAATCAAGCCACTAGCGATTTGTTAAAATTAGAATCTGCCGTTAATTTAAGCCTTGAAAAATTAAAGGGAGCAGACGAGAAACACGAATATATCATCCATGCCATTAAAGAATTGATTGAACACAGGACAGGACGATTAGGAAACGAACTGAAAGACCTGAGAAAGGATCTTAACGACACACAGCGCTTTCTGAATAAGACCACGTCGTTCCAGATTAGGAGTCAAGAGGATGTCGAACGTTGACGGGTTCGTGGAACCAGAACAACTGACAGACTACTTACAGCGGGTTGAGCAGTTCGTTAAAAATGACATACTCCCTCAGTTCCCAGATTGCTCCTTAGAAGAGTTAATTGCAGTGGCGATCGTCTTGGAGCAACTGGCAACCAACATTCGCTCGACTGCCAGAAATCAGAAGGTCAATCAACGCCGCAACCAGGTTAACTGAATCCTTCAATTTTCCCTATTTTTCTCTATAAACATAAAATCGGCTTTTGAGGGAATTTAGGCCAGATTTTAGGCAAGCGGTTAGACTGAAGTTGCGGAACGCTTATCTGGTATTGCTTGCAGCGATTCTCTCTAGGGATTCGAATTCCCCTGGGGGTATTGAAACTAGGCTACGAAAATTAGCCCTTGTAAACGCCAAAACGTTTGCAGGGGCTAATTTTTTGGATATAAGCGATAGGACAAACGTACTTAGACATACGAGAAGATACGCGAATATACAAGAAAAAGTAGGCCAAATTTTAGTCATGGACATTGATGCTCGAATTGCACAGGCTAACGGACGGTTGAAAGCTGGCAAAGTGGGAGTGTCAATCGAACGATTAGGGGGACGGCTCAGACTTAGGGCAACCCTACCGCCTAAACCGGGTTCTACCCAAAAACGAGATTTTCAACAGCGTATCTCGCTAGACCTGCGAGCCAACCCAGCGGGGATAAAGCAGGCAGAGGCAGAGGCCAAAACGTTAGGAGGACTAATCGCTCAACGCGCCTTTAATTGGCAACCCTACTTAAAATCAGTCGCCACGGCACCACAAACGATCGCGGACTGGGTTCGACGATTTGAAGCTGACTACTTTCAGCGTGGCGGGACTGAGACAACTTGGAGGGGTGATTATTGGAAGGTCTTTAAACAAATCCCAGCAGATGAGCTACTGACAGCCGACCTGGTGAGAGCCGCCGTCGAGCGCACACCCGCGAATACCAAAACCCGCAAACGAGCGTGTATGGCGTTGGGAATGCTAGCCAAGTTTGCGAACTTAGAATGTGAGCTATCAACACTATCAGGGAACTACAGCCCTAGACGAGTAGTGCCGCGTGATCTGCCCGATGATCGCACGATTGCTGAATGCTTCTATCAGTTGAAGAATCCCGCGTGGCGTTGGGTGTTTGGCATGATGGCAACCTACGGGCTGCGAAACCATGAAGTTTTCAAGCTCGACCTGGAGCCGCTGCGGGACGGCTGCAAAGTTCTTCAGGTGTTAGAAGCCACGAAAACGGGTAGCAGACGGGTATGGGCCTGCTACCCAGAGTGGTTTGAGGAATTTGAGTTAAGGAGCGTTCGCCTTCCTAATATCGACCTAAATCGCTCCAATGAGAAGATTGGGAACTCGGTAACTGACTACTTCAGGAAAACAGCCAAACTACCGTTCCCACCCTATAGCCTGAGACATTGCTGGGCTGTACGGACGCTCGAATTTGGGCTGGCTGACACGCTAGCAGCTCAACAGATGGGGCACTCGGTTCAAGTCCACAACGACACCTATCACCACTGGATTAATGAGGACACTCACCAGCGTGCCTTTGACACGCTGATGATGAGAGGCGATCGCCCCCGGCCTCCCCAGGTTAACTAGGTTCCTCTCTCTGCTCCATCGGAATTTCTAATGCACGTTCACATCGATCGCGGTGCCATTGGTAAGTAGGGCGGCCAGATTGGGGGCCGCTAACGATCCGGTAGTGCTTGCCAAGCTGAAACAATCCCTGTTTGCGAAGATCTCTCAAACGCCTGGGGGTGATGCCGAGAGCAGCAGCTAATTCAGCCGTTGAGAGCCAGGATCGAATTTTAGTCATGGATGCATTTCTCCTACAACGGGTCGATCGCAATTTTTAAGCAGTCATCAAGCCACAGGTTCAGCGCGCCGACTGAGTTGGCATGTTTGAGGGTTTCCTTTAACCGCTCCAGTTCGCCGCCCTCGTCGTGCCAGCAGGGGGCGTTGATGACGTACTCGAAGTAATCTCGAACGAGTTGGATCTGGTCTTCAGTCGGTTCCAGGGTTATTTCCCCGGCGGCATAGTTCACGTAAATCGATATGGCCTGAGCTAATAGACCGCTCATTTCATTTCGCCAGTAGAAGGGAGTCCCAAACGGTGGGTTGTAGGTAGTCGGCATTTTGGTCTGATGAGGCATCGTGACGGCTCCAAAGCAACTGGTAGGCTTTTGTGTCTGCGTTGATGGACTTACGGCAGCTCGGGCAGTAGTAGGCATCCAGCCCGATGATTGCCTGGGGGTGTTGGCACTCATCCCGATCCGGCATTGGCTGATTCCCCTAGTTGCAGTTGCCGGAACCACTGCTCATCCGGCGGGGCAGCGCCGGAACTGGTAGGTGGGGCAGCGGGTTTTCGTTTGCGGGATTTGATCTCGTTGAGAACCTGCCGCACCAGGTCAACGCCAACCGGATCTGAGCCTGTGGAAAACCCCCCAGACCCCCCAACAGCCAGTTTGGAATTCTCATCAGACGATTGCGCTTGAGGCGCATCGTCTGAGATGGGAATAAGCTTATTTGTCCCAGTAGCTCGGATCACCCCTTCTGGTAAGGGTTCTAGCGATCGCGGATCTTCAACTTCTGCTGGATCGTCCTGGATCACCTTATCTAGCAAGGGTTTCGGGTCGTTTTCTGGGTGCCAGAGGTCTTTGTTTTTGTATAAAGTGTCACTTCCAATCCCATAGGCTTTGATGGCGAATAATCGCGCTCTAGCACCGTCTGGGAACTGGTTAGTTGCTTTGAGTTCGGTGACAGCCTGTTGTATTCGCCGTCGAGCGTCCGAGGCGCTCAACTCGTTAGGGTGTGGTTGGTTGGGTTGGCTTGGCTCCAAATCTTGAGTTCCTCCATAGGGGTAGTAGTTGCTGCACTCCACACATCTGGCCCAATAGTCGGCTAGGTGGTGCAACTCGTGCTGATGTCTGCACCAGTCGTGATAGCCGGGTAAGCCAACCGCCACTTCTAAGATTCGCAGGGATAGATCGAACCCTGTTAGCGGGTGGCCGCCATGAATGGCATGGTGGAAGACATACTCACGCAGGGCGATACGGCCTAACAGGGTGTTGGTTTGGCCGTAGGTTGTCCAGCCCTGCTCAATGTCGGCGTTGAGGTCATTCAGGAACTTGCGAGCGGTTCCTCTGATGCGTGAATAGGTTTTGCGCTGGTATTGCTTCAGGATGCGATCGATCGTTTCGGCTCGAACTGAGTTGTGATTCTGAGCGAACCGGTACTGCCTGATGAATTCATCCCGGCTGGTGAATCGCGGTTGCCAGTCGCTGTCTAAGAGATAGCTTCCGGCCTGGAGCGGTAGACGATGGCCGTTGTAATCGGCACCGCTGGAACGACGAGCATTGGGAAACAGTTCGAGCTGCCCTCGCTTGATTTGTAGCCCTGCCCTTTCGAGTAGTGCGGCAGCGGCCTGGGCGATCGCCCACGACAACTGACCCATTCCCAGGGGGAAGTACAGGTGAATGCCGCCGCTGTAGGAGCTGCTGACAGCTACAAATTTGTGGATGCCTAACGGCTCTAGAGCGTCAACGATGCGGCCAACCGCAAACGGGTCGCGGTATGGGTGGTAGATGGACTTTCGATCGACATCGAGCATGAGGTACTGCGTATAAGCTCCGAAGCGAACTCCATACAGATAGGAACCCTGGTTAATCAGGCGATCGCTCAGCAGATGGCGCGTTTCGGTGTTCCACTCCGTTCGTTGCCCTGGAGCTGGATGCTCTGCCCACAGGTAGCTACCTCGATGCGGGAAAAGCTGAAGGAATTCGTCATCGCGCTGAGAGATGTATTTGAACTTTTGGGGTGATGGTTGTCCAAATGGCGCTTTTTTTCTGTCGGATGACTGATAATTGAGTTGTTCTTGATGCATCTGATTGTTGACCGGGAATTTTGAACAAGACCTGTGGATGCACACAGGCCAAAACTATGAGAGGCCATCTCTTTAGCCGAAGAGATGGCCTTTCGTTTAGGAATTTTTCAGTTGAGCGACGATCGCCCCCAGCAGGTCTAAAAGGCTGTCTTTAGGTTCGTGTCTTAGGTCAACGGCTAACACCTGGTCGCACTCGGAGCCAAGCAGCTCACCCGGGGTGGTAGTCCCAAGCGTTTTAATCAATAGATGAGAGCCGATTGATTGAACTAACAACACCTTGTCTAATTCGCTCATCCTTTGAAGCCGATCGCCATACTTGTGACGAAGCTCATCAATCGCGTCATTCTGTTGGGTTATGTATTGGGTCATTTGATATTCTCTGATTACGGTTTAGTTACGATTTAGGTGTGGGGCTAATGCCCAAGAAAATTCGAGAGTTGAAGCAGGCTGTTAGAAAAGCAGGGTTTGAACTGCTACCAGGTCGAGGGAAGGGCAGTCATACGATGTGGCAACATCCATTGATGCCAGCGCCGCTTGTGATTCCTGGAAAGGATGGTGACGATGCACCGAGGTATCTAGAGAAGGAAGTTGAACGAGCGTTGCAACAGTTGAAGGAGCTGGAGGAAGGCGAATGAGTTTGCAGTACAGCATGGTGATTCAGTGGTCAGAAGAAGATCAGCTTTTCCTGGTTCACTTGCCTGAGTTTCCAAACCAGCAGTTTGTGACTCATGGCAAAACGTATGAAGAAGCGGCAAGGAGAGGGCAAGAGGTGATTGAGTCGTTGGTTGAGTGGTGCCAGCAAGAGGGAAAGCCTCTGCCTGAACCAAGAACGATTCCGCAAGCGCCGCTACGGGTGGCATAGGTTAAAATCCTCTTGCTGGTGGAAAAGTTAAGAATTTAATGAAGGGCAGTCCATCTGTTGAGGACTGCCCTTTTTTTGTTTTGTGAATGTTTTGTGTTTCACCTTCCTGCTTTTGTAAGCACAGGCCAAAGACAGATGTACTTCTGTCTCTGACTTACGCATGTGTCAGATGATTGGGTATGCAGCGCGGGTCGGGTGCCAATCTTCCCCGCGCTGTAAATTTGTCCACCATCAAACGTGAAACTGTTTTCAGGTGATGCCTTTCCTGCATCTTACCTGAAAATGCTTTCACGTGAAACTGTTTTCACGTAAGATGAGTACAGATGAAGAGAAGGTACATGGATTGCCAGGACTCAGGAAGAAGCTAGGTCTTACACAGGAGGACATCGCCAAAGCTTTGGGCGTGAGTACTCGCTCGGTTATTAACTGGGAAAACGGGCACCACGAACCACGCTTAACTATTAGGCAGATGAAAGCTTTATGTGCATTGCTAAAGCTGCCTATAGAACAGGTTCCCGAAGACCTTAGTTTCAATCCTGAAAATCAAAACGCTGAGCGTGGTAGCAACACACTCAGCGAGTAATAAAAGGAGGTGAATTTAATCAGCAAATCCTGACTTAGGTTAGCGTAATTTTTTTCAGCCAGGGCACTCGGCTCTCAACCTTCCACCCTGGCTTTTTCCTTTAAACGAGGTACTTCCTAATCATGGCAAAGATTGACACGATCACCAAAAATAGAGCGATTCAACTTCCCATCACTCCTCAGTTTCAGCAACGTCCATCATCGCAATGGCAGATCATGCATCAGGGAAAGAACTATGTTGTTCTCCCTGCCGATGAATACCAAACTCAGCGATCGAACCAGATGGGGTGGCTAATGATGGCGGCCTGTGGCGGTGCGACCGCTGCAACCGTAGCGCTGATTTTTTTCGCCCCTTCCCTTGCAGCTCCACAAGCAGCCGTCGAACCCGTTGTGATCGAAAAGCCGGTTCTAATCGACAGGAATTGCATTGCCTGGTGCAGCAAGTAGCAACTGGCGCGGGTGCAAGGGCACCACCTTGCACCTTTGTCATTCGCATCTAACCCCTGGACATTTGTTGCAAATTCACAACTAGGAGAAAGAAAACATGGGAATTATGACGAGCTGGACTGGATCGAAGTCTTCTAAGGTGAGCCACTACGGTGGTCATGCGTTGCGAACCAGCAACGTTTTAGATGGCGTTTCCGATGCCATCAACCCAACAACCGCTGTTAACTGGCAGACCAACAACCCCACCGTGCGGCACGAGCTGACAACGGCCACGATCGCTGAAGCAGACCAGGCCGAGCGGGAGGCAGCCGCATTTGATGCAGCAGTCGATAATGGCTGCCGGGTGCTGAAAGCAGAGGCGAAGCGCCAGCAGGCTCACGCCAAATTGGTTAAAGGCCACCGTCAATACTTGGGAGCTACAGCCCAATCTCACTTTGAGGTGGCTTCTGCCAATCGCGGCTTGGCTGGAAAGCTTCACGGCCTGCGTGAGAGTTACGCCCAGCTTGGCTATTCGCTCGACCGAAAAGAGGTCACGGTCAACCAGAAGGTTGAAATGATCGCTAACAAGTATCGGGGGGTCTAACCGAATGACGAAGGCACACCTTATTGCTCTATTTGGGCTGGGGTGTGCCGCCAACACGCTCATATCGTGGTTGGCGGCCATCCACCCCAGCGGACATGCGATCGGCAAAGCAATCTACTTCAGCCTGGTGATTGCTTTGTTGTTTGGCCTGGTTTTCGACGATGCGATCTACTCGGCTCTCAAAATGGAGCAAACCAGCTACTACGGGCTACTTGGGACAATTGTTTTAACTGTGGTGTTAGGAGGTGGCTTGGTGTGGTTGAGTTAACAATGTCCACAGCCCAGAAATACACAGCTCTCCTGATTGGCGCGTTTCTACTGTGGATCGTGCCAGTCTCAATCAGGGCACCCAAACTCATCATATTGACCTCGCTGAGTACCAGTATCTACGGCTTTCTTTACTGCTTCCAATTAGCAGACTCAATGCGAGACGAAACACAGATGCATCGTATGCGTAGGCTACAAAACGATGAGCTGTTAGGGTTCCAGTTCGGCTTAGAAGAGGAAAGCATCAAACAGCAATTGTTGCTTCAATTTTTCCCAGAATCTGAGTCCATCCCAGAGGAAACCTCAACGCAATCACTGCCTGAATCGAACCAGGCGGCAACAGAAGAAATTGCTGTAGATCCGACAACCGAATCGTTACTTAAGTGGATTATTCGTAAAGAAAAGCCCATCAGCGTCAGGGAGATCCAGCAAGCAAAACTATCTGCATTGAAGGGTCTTTCTGCCGACAAAATCCGCTTGCTATTAATGGAGGCCGAGAAGATGGGATTCGGGTCATTCGATGATGATGTTTTCACGTTGGGCGACTGACACCAACACTTTTGTTGGGTGTTGGTGTTGGGCGTTGGAACGCCTGTTGCTAGGCCATCCCAACACCCAACACCAACACACCCAACAGCTTTTCCAACACTTTACCCAACAGCTTTTCCAACACTTTCCAAAAAGCCCTGGTGCGATCGCTCCAGGGCTTTTGTTTGTGGGTTCACAAATCAGCCACAATCAGAAGTAACCAGGACAAGTAGAGCTGTCCTGGTTACCGTGGTTTCTCACCTTTCTACATATCATGGCAAACTCAGGCAACGAATCAAACAACAGACTCGATCGATTGAACGATGCACTCGATCGAGTGAGTGACACAATGTTAACAATGGTGCGAGGGCTAGATGAGCTGAGACGTATCACTGAAGAACAGTCTCGAACATCTGCCCGCCAACAGGACACCATCCGTCAACTAACGGGAGTGATGACGGAGCAAGCCCGGACAATCGCCGAATTGACGCGATCGGTTCGAGATTCGGTAGAAGCGTCTCGCCAGTCGGCACAAGCCGCCGAAACATCAGCCGTTATTGCTCAAAACAATCAAAACGCTATTCGAGACTTAATTGAAGAGTTGAGTCGAAACAGGTGATTTTGTTTTGAGTGGACTATCTCATTAGACGTGATGGAGGCAACAGCGAAACCAATTGACATTGAAGTGGGCACTTTAAGGAAAACCCTCTAACAGTTTGCTAGAGGGTTTTTGCAATCTCAAACCTTAAGGTACCCATGATTGAATCAATTATTGTGGTGAGTATTGTAAGCACCATATTCTTTGGAACTTGTATTTGTCTTTGCATCCTTTGGGATGAAATCTGCAAGCAGAAAGGAATCACTCGACAGAAGCGTATTCGATGGGGTACTGGCATTTATCTAACTTTTATTAACAGTGCTCTAGCAAACGCATCTTTTGCTGTGGCCCAAAAATTAATTGCAAATGGAACCTCAGAATTTAGGGCTTACTTAGTTACTGGAGTTCCTCTGGCTTGCGTTTTGATATTGCTATCAATTTGGGTGTCCTGGACTGCCGCTGGGCTACCAGGACATTCAACAGCACCACCACAACGGACTTCACAACCACGCCCATCTAGGGGTTCATCCAACCCACGGTTAGTAGAACTACAACGGCAGTTAGTTCGGATGGTGGGCGGACAAATTGATGTAGCCTGCCGTCTGGTCTCCTGTGAAAAGGCAAGATTACCCGGTAAACCCGAAGTCTGGTATTGGGAAGCAGCGATCGAGCGGTTATTGAGCGATAGACGATAACCCCAGCGCAGTGTCTGGGCACTCTGAAGCATGAAAACTCTCACATTCAGAGGTTCTTCGGATGACAGCAATCAACATCGCAACAGACATACCTTCTCAAATTAATACCGTTGAAAAGTTAGCGACCTGGTGCGCGCTCGTTTTAGCTAACATCAATCCTCAAATGACGGTGATTGAGGGCGTTGGCTACCAGGAGCGAGCGGCGCAGGCTGGAGTTTTTTATGTTGCGGCAGACAATAAATATCGGTTGTTAGGGCGTGTCTCAATTGAGATGTCACCAGAACATTTGGCAGGTGGTTCAAAGAGTTGGACATATGCCCAGGAACTCTCCAACACGGCTATTCCAACCGTCTTTAAGTCCAACTAACACCCCATGCCTAACGAACCGCTGCCAGAGTTTAGCAGTCTGAATCGTAATTCGGCGTTGCAGAATGCGATTCAGCAAACCGTGCAAGATTCGATCGCACGAAACAACACCAACACACTGAACGGGTCGCCATCATCCATCCAGGATGCACGCAACGCCCAAACAATGCGGAATCTGTTGGAGCGGCGTAATGCTCAAATCGCTATCCAGCAGGGATTTGACCAGGCGGCAACCTATAAGCCCCCAAGCTTTCAAGACCAATTACAGACCTATCTGGAAAGCTTTGAGCGTGGGGTAGAGCAAGAACGGGTGAGAGTTGGCAACCAAAACCGCAACACGCCCACAACTCAACCCACTAGAAGCGCTGATCCGCTGACTCGTTATCTAGAGAATGAATTAGCAGGGGTAAGGAATGAGGCCAGACCCTCCACCGCTGTTAATACCGGGCGGTCGCCCACCATTCCCGATAACCACCCATCTCTAAACACTCCATCGGCTAACCGTCCTCCACAGCGGGGAAACCCGCCGCGATCGGCTCAACCACTGGGGCGGGTTCCCACTGGAACCCGTATCAGTAATGCTCTCAATCGACCCATTAACCTACCGTCTGGAATCGGTGCAACCGCTACCACGGGGGCTGCTGCTGGGGCTATTGGAGTTGGGATTGCTATTGCAGAAGGAGCTAACCCAGGGCAAGCGGCAGCTGTGGCAGTGGGTAGCATTGGCGGTGGAATTGGTGGGCAAGCTGCTGGAGCTGCGATCGGTGGTGGAATTGGCTTTGCTCTTGCTGGTCCACCAGGTGCGGCAGTGGGGATGCAGATCGGCGGTGGTGCTGGTTTGGCTCTTGGCAGCTATGGAGGCGGTAAAGCAGTCAATGCTGGTTTAAATTTCTTGTTCCCCCCAGGAGCAGAAGTGCCACCCAGTGCCGAAAGCGTCCCACCCGATCCAAAAGTTGGGCCACCTCCATTCACAGGAGGTCAAGGGAATGGAGTGCAGTATGCCTTCAAAGTCAAAGCCAAATACTACACGACTACAAACGGCGGGGAGGATTGCGGCGTTGATGAAGACATCATTCAAGGGACGGCCTGGGGTCCACTGCAATCCATCCGGGCGCTGAATGGTGCCCCAATTGCAAACGGGCCTTGTGCAGGCAAAACCGCATTTGCATTATTTCAGCTTTACTGCAATGGCATTTATGGGGCACCTGGAGAGACGGGCTTCTATCCGATCCTCCAAAGCGCCGGATTTGGAGGGGTTTACTTTGACCTTTCCTTGATGGAGGCTAAGCGCCTGGACGGATTGCCCGATACAGACGGCGATCCACCAGGGGGGCCAGTTCCTACAGACACCAGAACGCCGCAATCACAAGGGCATCCGCAAGGGGGGCCGGGGGGCACTCCAAACGGGACAAATCCTCATCCCGGCACACCGAACGGCGTTCCCAGTGGCAGTCCAGCGGCATCCAACCAGCCAGCCAGCCCCAACCTGGGCGGCGATCTGCCCGGTTCGAAACCTAACCCAGCGCCTGGATCTCCCCAACCCAATGCACCAACGAACGGGCCGCTAGGCTCACAAGTTCCGCCTGCTGCTGTTGCAGCAGCAGTGGGTACAGCAGCGGTTGGTATGGGTGGGGCTTCTGTTGGGGCTAGCGGCGGCGGTGCCAGCCTTAGCAAACCTCCATCCCGTGCGCCTCAAACGGTTCAAGCCATCCCAACCCCAACCGGACAGCGACCATCATCTGGGCCAGAAGCCCAGCCAGCAGCCCCGCCGCCAGGTGAGCCACCCCCACCCACTAATACAAAGTCACCGTGTAGCGGCAACAACTGTAGCCAAGCTATCCGGAATGATATCGCCGCCAATGCTGCCAAGTTGAAAGATTTAGAAGCGTTGATGCAAGGTGTGGATCTCGGCCTTTTGGTAGCAATGCAAGGGCAACTAAGCCAGATCAATCAAAAGCTTGGGGGGCAGGTTGAGGATGGTGTATCTGGGTTATTGGGTAAGGCTTTTGGGCTAGCTAAAAAGACCTGGAATTTCCTACAAATTGACAGAGTGTTAAACCTGTTGACGTTCATCACGGTTTTACACAACGCCTATTTTTTGAGCCAAGGGTTAGCGCAAACGCTATTTAGTGCAGTTAGCCAATCATTGTCTGTATTTGGCGTTGAAGATGAAGATGGAAATCCGCTTGATGTGGGTCAAATCGTCTCAAAGTACACCGATGGATTCTTTAAACAGATATTCGGAGTTGAGAACGTAAACGGCATCAAAGCCGAGTGGAAAAAGTACAGTCGAATTTATCAGGCCGCGAGCAACATCCTTTTTGCACTGCAATCAATTGGTTATTCCATCTTGGAATCGCTCGAAGTTGTCGGAAATTATGTCGCGTGGATTGGCAACGCACTCAAGCGTTTTGGAGCCGTAGGAGAAAAAGCTTATCGGTGGATGAACCCCGATAACAATTTTTCTCAGAACCGCTTCTTCAATGCGTTAAACAACATTCAAGAAGCAGTCGAAGCAGTAGACCAGGTGTCAGGAGAACTCCTCTCCATTCAAGACACATGGTCTGAATTGGGCACTTACAAAAACAATTTGGACAACGCTGTTGCTGGGTTAGATGAGAACGGAGAGCCGATCGCGCCCAAATTCGGCAGTCCCGAAAACGTAGGTGTAGCCGAAGCAGAAACACAGCAAAAGGTTGCCAGTCAATCAGCTCCAATTGCCGTTTCAGATGAACAGTTTCAGGAGTCTTAGAGATGCCTTTACCAGAAGGATTCAGCCCTTGGGAACATCTGCAAGCCGTGGTGCTGCAATCGTACAACCGCACCGTCCGATCACAGTTTCGTGATTTAGGTGGCGATGATTGGGACGAAGATATCACGTCCGGACGCGGTGCCCTTAGGGTGGCCTGCACCGTGAAGGATGACGACTCAGCAAACATGGTCGCCATCCGAATGATGCTCTTTTACATGACGCTTCGGCAGGCCAGTGACTTGCATCCACCGCTTTACACGATGCCGAGCGACAGGTATCAGCAAACCGTTCGTTTTTCGCCTCAAATCACACTCTATTTTCGAGAGGACTTAGACGAGGTAGAACAAGGCTACAAACCGATTGATTCTCAGATCTCATTCCGCATTCGAGGCGAAACAGAGACAACGTTCACTCCAGCCAATGCATTGACATGGGCTAATCGGATCAGAAGTGAATTTGCAACGGGCGGCGGCTGGAGATGGAGAAAGGGCAGGGTTAAGCTCTCCTACAGAGATTTAGAACGCGGTTACAACTTAGCCATCCATGCTGTTTCAGAATCAGAAGGTCGTCAGGTAATTGCAAAGGTGTTAAGCCTGCAAGGAGACACTATCGATAATGACAACCTGGTGATCGCTGAGCTAGGAGGGACACCTCCCATCGTTCCTGGTACGCAAGTTATCTACGGTGAATCGCGTCGTCTGCCTCGGAAGCGTCCAGTCGGTAACGTTCGCTTCCGGTATGCCGAGGTTCATATCTGGGGGGTAAACAAGGCAGTAACCCTGGTTGATATGACGTTAAGACGCGGCAACGCCTTGATTTATGCCTAATTCGACTGGTTGAAATTCAGGGAACCATTAATGCTTCCGACCAGTAATGCCTCTTTGAACCTGGGGAACAGTGGACTTATCCACAGTTATTAAGTCGCACTTTACCCCTATGGCAAAGCGTTTTAGCAGAATTCGAGACGGTGCCCGGTTGAACGTAGCGTTCCAGCGATACCGGGAATGGGAAGACGAACGGGCGACCCGCCAGCCGGATGTGGGCGGCGGCACTTCCCGTGGGCCGTCTGTTTTGGTAGCAATCACCCCTTTTGGGCGGGATTTGGGAACCGGAGTCAATGCGGCAGTGAGAGTTACCCAGAGAGCGCGAACCATTATGGGTTCTGCGGTGGGTGCCCATGCGCCCGCCGACCCAGGCCAACGGATCAGCGGCTTCATTCCTGCCAAAATTATTCTGTTTGCTGGCACTGGAACGGCAGTTGTCGCCACTAGCGACATTACTGGAATCCGTTACTTGAAGCGCAACGGACAGAGCTACACTCACGCCTTTGGAGCTGCAACTGCGACCGAGCGTGAAATGGAGGCGTTTGCAGCAATTCAATCGGCTCTAGTTGGCGAGGGTGGCAATCGCACCGTGTCTTACCAGCCGGAAATCTTCCGTCAGATTTAAGCATGAGTAACATCACGCCGTTACTGACGGTTGCAACCCACACCCCAGAGATGACGGCTGAGGATTGGCAACGTGAGATTGATCGCCTGTTTCGACGGCAACAGGCGATCGCCTCCGTTGTGGCGGGTAGGCTTGATGATGATGTGCTGTATGACTTGTTAGCAGAGGACGGAATCGACCCGCATCAATGGGTTGATGCTTCCATTGATAACTGCGAGTTTTTGGCATCTGGGGGTTAAAAGATGCCCTGGCAGAGCCTGGGCACCATCAGCCCATCAGAGGATTGGCAAAGCTATCCGATTGACCCTGTGGGCAGCGAAACGTTCAGGATTGTGCAGAGTTTGAGCATTGAGCCATTCAATATCTGCTTATTGACTCAATACTTTGCCCCTCCTGGTGGCCGTGCCACTTTTCGCCGGGTTTATCCATCTAACGAGCCAACCATCATCACGTTGCCAATTCCAGAGGATTTAAGGGCTTCTGGGATTGTGGTTCGAACGTTGCAAATCAAACGCCGCTTGCCCTACTTCCCAGCACCTTGGCAGATTGAAATTCAGGTGTTTTATTGACTTATGCCTGCTGCTATTTTTGACCTGACTGATGAGCGCATTGTGGAACAGGGTTCATATTGGGCCTTGACCATCCACTACCCTGGAAACGTTGCAACAGCAAGCATTCGAGGCCAGATTAAGACTACCTACGGCGGCTCTACTCTAGCTAGTTTCAGCTTAGAAACGCCTAAATTTGAGGAAGAAACCAACCGCACCAAATTTGTGATTTATCTGAGTGCGGCTCAAACAACTAAGCTCACACCTCCGGTTGATCATTATGTGTATGACCTTCGGATGCTAATTCCATCTAAAGATCCGATTCGGTTGATGCAGGGCAAGGTAAAAGTATCCCCAGGGGTAACGGATGTCCAATGAGGTTGTGATTTCACCACCGGTTGTGATGCCGCTGCTGGTTAGTCTGCCAACCGTGCAAGCCGTCCAGGTGCAACCCGCTCCTGTGAATGTGGTGGATGTTGGTGATGATGAGATCGAACTACCACCGGAGGTCGTGACCACAACGGAACTGACCCAGGCGATCGCCGCTCACGTTGAAGCCGGAAACCCTCACCCGCAATATGCACCAATTGAAGCGTTAGAAGGGTTTCAGCCCTTAAACAATGAACTGACAGCGCTTGCAGAGGTAGAGGCTCAAGACTTTGGGCGAGAACTGCTGACGCTACCAGATGCCCCTACAGCTCAGTTGGTGCTGACAGGGAATTGGGAATTTAGGCAAGCCAGCAAGCCGTTGGTGCGGCCTGATGACTCCGACCTGGTAGAAGGCGATCGCTGGTTCGACCTATCAAATTTCTCCTGGTGGGTTTGGAATGGTGCTTACTGGTTAACAGAACAACTATTTGTTATTCCAACACTGGCAAGCTTGACGACGGCGGCATCATTCACAGCCGCTTTTGCCCCACCGTCTAACTTCAATTTGCTTCTAGTTTCAGTGACAGTTTCTGCTAGAGTATCGGCTCCAGCAAGGGCCGCAGATCACATCGTCTTTAAGCTTGAATCCTTCAACAAAGGAAATGTGAGCTTTACAGATGTTGCCAGTTTGGGAACTACAATCGACGCGACAACATCCGCAGAGGTAGGGACTAATGTGTCAGTTCCGT
>NZ_JADEWO010000097.1 GCF_015207605.1 Oculatella sp. LEGE 06141 | reverse complement strand
GAGTAGGGGTGGGGAGTAGAAGGGGGAGTAGAAGATAGCACAGGTTTTCTACTCCCTCAGCTAAGCCCTAGCTCACTAGTTCAGGCTGTTTGTCTGGCGTTTCGGGTTCTTCTTCGGGTAGACCCAGGAGACGGCGATACACTTTGATGTAGTCTTGAGCAGATTTATCCCATCCAAAGTTTTCGGACATGCCCCGCTTTTGCAGCTCTCGCCAGTAGGTTTTGTAGCGGAAGCCTTCCCAAGCCCGCACCATGCAGGTGTAGAAGTCTAGAGGTTCGTAGCGATCGAACGTATATCCTGTTCCCGTGTTGTTGGCAGGGTCGTGGTGGAAGACGGTATCGACCAGCCCTCCTGTCTTGCGGACAATGGGCACCGAGCCGTAGCGCAAGGCCATCATCTGGCTAATGCCGCAGGGTTCAAACCGAGACGGCATCAGGAAGGCATCGGTTCCGGCATAGATGCGCCGTGCCAGGGTGTCGTTGTAAAGCAGGTAGGCCGCCATGCGACCGGGGAAGCGAGAAGCAATTTGCCACAGTTGCGATTCGTAGTAGCGATCGCCGGTTCCTAACACGATTAACTGAGCGTCGGTGTAGGCCATAAAGCGATCGACCACCTGGATGATTAAATCCAAGCCTTTTTGTTCGACCAATCGCGACACCATGCCCATCAGAAACGCACCAGAGTTAACCTCCAGCCCTAATTCTTCCTGAAGCGAAATTTTGTTGGTGCGGCGGCTGTCTAACGTCTCGACGGTGAAATTTTGGGGAAGGCTGCGATCGGTGGCTGGATCAAACAGTTCGCGATCGATGCCGTTGAGGATGCCAACCAGCTTACTGCTGATGAACGACAGCAACCCTTCCAGGGTTTCGCCATACGTAGCGGTTTGAATTTGCTGCGCGTAGGTAGGTGAAACCGTGGTGACAATGTCGGCAAACTGGACGGCAGCGGCCATCGTGTTGTGTCCCTGCATGTACCAGGGGCACCAGGTCATTTTTTCGAGCTGCGATCGCCAGGGGCCTTGATAAGCCAGATTATGAATGGTGAAGACCGTGCTGATATCGGGTGACTGATGCATCCAGACGGGAATCATGCCCGTATGCCAGTCGTGACAGTGCACAATCTGCGGCTTCCAGTAGTTCCAGCAAAACTCTGCCGCGCCATTGGAGAATAATGTGAACCGCCATGCTTCATCATCGCCATAGTACACCCGACGCGGCGTAAAAGCAGGATGACCGAAGAGATACAGGGGAACATCGCTTCCTGGCAAGACCGATTCGTAGACCTGGAAGGTCTGGAACATAGCCGCGCCCTGCCAAATCGGCTCTTTGGGAATCGTCATCTTATCCGGCAGGAAACCATAATACGGCATAAAGATTCGGACATCATGCCCCATTGCCCGCAGCACTTTAGGCAGCGCACCAACCACGTCTCCCATGCCTCCAACCTTGGCGACGGGAGCTGCTTCTGCTGCAACAAACAGAATTCGCATATTAATTCTTATGTCCCCTGCGATCGATATTGGACGTTTGGGTTCGTTACCAATTTACAACTTAGAGGTCAACCTTCTAATTAAAATATTCGGAGCTGGGGATTAAGGAATCAAGAACGAAAAAAATACGGGCAGGTGAGACGTTCGCTTACCTGCCCAACTGATTAAATTTGGCGTTGTTTGGTGTTGTGCCGCCAGGGCGGTTCGTCTGGCCGTTAGCTGCGCTGTTCTGCAAAGATCTGGTTCAAAATGTCTTGAGCACCTTGCTGCCGCATTTGCTGAGCCAGGTCAAGACCGATCGCGTCTGGATCGGTAGCAGAACCGGTAACGCTGCCTTTAACTACAGTTTGACCATCAACGCTAGCCACGATGCCTTTGAGGGTGAGTGAATCTCCCTCTAACACAGTGTTGACACCAATGGGCACCTGGCAACCACCTTCCAATTCGCGCAGAAAGGCTCGCTCGGCATAGCAACGCTTGGCAGTTGCTTCGTGTTCCAAGGCTTTGAGCAGGGACAGGATTTCGGTATCGCTGCCCAGGCATTCGATTCCTAAAGCGCCTTGCCCGACGGCATGGAGCGACACTTCTGGCTCTAGAATTTGGTGGATGCGATCGGCCATGTCTAACCGTCGCAACCCGGCAACCGCCAGCACGATCGCGTCATATTCTCCATCATCCAGCTTTTGCAAGCGGGTGTTGAGATTGCCCCGAATGTCTTTGAACGTCAGGTGAGGGTAGTGATGGCGCAATTGCGCTAACCGTCGCAACGACGATGTCCCAATGATGGCTCCTTCGGGAAGGGTTTCAATTTGCTGGCCTTGATGCTTGGAATGCAGCACCACCGCGTCGGCTGGGTCTTCCCGCTCGGTGACGCAGCCTAGAGTCAACCCATCTGGCAACCGAGTAGGCAAGTCTTTGAGGGAATGCACTGCAAAGTCAATGTCCCCATTGAGCATTCCCAACTCTAATTCTTTGGTGAATAGCCCCTTATCCCCAATCTTTGCCAGCGCCACATCTAAAACTTTGTCACCATGAGTACTCATGGTGTGAACTTCAAAGCGGCGATCGGGAAAGTGCTTTTGTAGCTGCTCTTGCACCCAATAGGTTTGAACTAGGGCAAGCTGGCTTTTCCGTGAACCGATACGAATTGTGCGAGGAGGACTAGCAACCATTTGTAAAGCGTTGTTTGGCGATACTGAGGAATGTTAAGTAGGCAACCATTTTGATTACTCCATCAGCTTATCGCAGTGCGTGACGCTCTAGAGTAAAGCGTTTCATTTCGTTCGATTGACTGCTGCAAAAAACGCGCCAAACCACGAATCTTCAAGACGAAGTTTCACAAATTAAACGATATGAATTAAATCGAATAATTCGTTGCTTAGAGATTGGTGAGAGGGGTGAAGAAAGTGTTTTGACTGTCAGTAAAGGCGATGAGGTCAACGGCGATCGCTCTATGCGTTTACTAATCTCATGCGTTCACTGATCTCTATGCATTCACTAACTCTGAGTGCAGGGTCAAAATTTCGACCCCATCTTCTGTTACGGCGATCGTGTGTTCAAACTGGGCAGAAAGTTTGCGATCTTTTGTAACAGCCGTCCACCCATCATCCAGAACCTCGACTTCCCAGGTTCCTTCGTTAATCATTGGCTCAATCGTAAAGACCATTCCAGCCCGGAACTTTTTGCCCCTGCCCTGGATACCGTAGTGGGGAATTTGAGGAGCGGTATGAAAGATGCGGCTAACGCCATGCCCCACAAAATCTCGCACAACCGAAAACCCCTGGCTTTCGGCATAGTCTTGAATAGCAGCACCAATATCACCGACTCGGCCACCCGGTTTAACCGCTGCAATGCCTCGCATGAGACATTCTTCTGTCACTTCTACAAGTTTCTTAGCGACGGGGGAGGGTTCACCTACAAAATAGGTACGGGATGTATCGCCATGATACCCGTCTACAACCGGGGTAACATCAATGTTGATGATGTCGCCGTCTTGCAGAATCTGCTTTGCGTTGGGGATGCCGTGACAAACAACTTCGTTAACGCTGGTGCAAATTGATTTTGGAAAACCGTGATAACCCAACGGCGCACTTTTAGCACCACGTTCCTGCGTCCAGCGCTCGGCAGCGTCGTTGAGTTCTAGTGTGCTAACGCCTGGTTTAACCATTGGCGCTAAGTAGTCCAATAATTCAGCGGCCAAACCGCCGGCCTGGCGCATCTTATCAATTTCACGCTTCGACAGCAAAACGACGGGTTCGTTATCCATAAACTTGTGGCTTGTTCATAATTTCTCCTTCTTTACTTTAACTGTCTCAACTTGCAACACGATTGTTTGCATCAACCTGTTTGAATGAGAAGTCGATAGACCGATGGAGCGCGATCGCTCACCTCCTCGAAACGATCGTGTTTCAGAGGGTTGAAAGCTTCGCTTTAACGGCAGTCAGGTGTCGCTGCGCCACCTGTAACTCAACAATTGGCTGATATGACCAGGAGTGCCGCCATACTAAAACTGCCATGCCATCGATTCGAGCAGGAGCAGCACAGTTGGGGTGAAGGGTATCCAGGCGATAGATGGGTTTGGTTGTGGCAATTTGAGGCAGGAGGGTAAGCCCTGGCGATTCGGGAAGAACGATCGCCCCCATCGTGTCACACCGTTTGACCCAAATCCGTAAACCATCGCGGCCTCGAATGATGGCTTCAACGGCTGCGGTGGGTGCGATCGCCACGCGAAAATTACCTTCACACAAACGTAATACGGAGCAGGGAGAGCCGTTGAGGGTGGTGTCTAGCGACTGGAACGGGGCAATTTTGCGAACGGCATCGCCAAACAGAGACTGAGCCAACTGCAAGCCATCAACCCCTGCCCAATCCCAGAGTTGGTGGTTGGTTTCTATACCTTCATCGACTGTTCCATTTGCAAGCATGTAAACCATCAACTCCTAACGCGGCTCTTGGTTGGATCGTAGGCCGATAGAGAGCCAACGATCGCCTTGACTCGTCGCTTCATACCGTCCATCAACCCAACTTCCAATTCAGTCCCGATCGCGGCATATTCGGGCACAATCTGAGCCAGGGCAATACTGCGGTTCAAAATAGGGGAAAAGGTGCCGCTGGTGACGGTACCCACTCGCCAGCGATCGCCCGTTGGAAACACACATTGACCGCATCCTGCCACATCGTTGCTTTCCAACATCAGGCCAACGGCCACTCTGGGTGGATGCTCTTTTATCTTTTCTAATGCGGCTTTGCCAACGAAATTTGCTTTGGTTTTCATTGCCACCGTCCAGCCAATTCCAGCCTGGTAGGGAGAAATGAGGTCATCAAATTCGTGCCCCCGGCTGAGTAACCCGGCTTCAATCCGGGCGCGATCGAGCGCCAACATGCCCATTGGTAACAGTCCAAACGGTTTCCCTGCGGACATCAACGCATCCCATAAAACGGCTGCATGATCCGGCTGGACAAACAGCTCATAGCCCAATTCACCTGTGTATCCGGTACGAGAAATCAGCGTAGGGATACCCGCAACGCTACCGGGAGCAAAGCGAAAATAGTCAAGTTCTGCAATGGTTTGAATGCCATACCCCCTGTCGAACTGAGCCAGCGGTTGCAGAATTTGGCGGGAGAGTGGCCCCTGGAGGGCGAGGTTGTGGAGGCGATCGCTGGATGAATGTACGATCGCCTTCAAACCATGCTGTGCTGCCACCTTGTGCAACCAGTCACCATTGGTATCGCAGTTGCCCACATAGCGATAGGTTGACTCTGTTAAACGAAATACAATGCCGTCGTCAATCATGCCGCCGTGGGGGTTCAGCAGGCAGCCATAGGCCGATTGACCCACCGTCAGTTTTTCAACATTGCGAGAGAAGGCCAGTTGCAATAGTTCCAGCGCCTCACTGCCGCAAATCTCAAACTTACGCAGCGCAGACAAATCCATCACTACAGCCCGTTCTCGCAGTGCCCAATATTCGGCGTGGTCGCCCTGGTTGGCAAAATTGTTGGGCACCCAAAAGCCGTTGTACTCGGTTAAGTTACCCGTCAGTTTGCGAATTGATGGGGTAAATCCACTTTCTTTGGTTAACTGAACGGGGGCATCTGCCGCCACTCGTCGCCCCATTGCTTTGGGAAAGCTCTCCGTCGCGGCATAAACCCGGATATGAATGGGAGTGAGCTGCCATCCGTTGGCGGGGTCGATGTCATCGGGACAGGCCGAACTGGCGCACAGCAAATCCTGGCAGGCTCGCAGCAAGACGTAATCTCCTGGACGCGACCAGGATTCATCTGCGGCGATCGCGCCCCCATCAGCAACCTGGGTATTAAAAAAGAAATTCACCGCAGGCCAACCGGAACGCGGCGCAATGCCATAGGGATGCAACACCAAATTGAAGTTTTGACTGCAACTGATATGGCCTGGGTAGCCTGCATCTTCGTAGTAGCGATCGGTACAGGCCAGCAGAAAACTATCATGGCGACCGCACGTATCTTGCACCACCTCGACCATCGGCTGCATCGTTTGCGAGAAGTATTTGCCGTGCAATCCAGCCTGGGGCATGGCAACGCCGTTCAGGGTGCGGGTAACGGTACCATCCAGTTCTTCACAGTGGTCTATCCCGGCAAAGGCCAAAAAGTCAGAACATTGCGAACCCGCTACATCAATGATTTGAATGTATTGTCCAGCTTTGACAGAGTAGGCGATCGCACCTGCTGGCTCCACGCGATATTCCGCAACGATCTGCCCCAACGGTTCAGGGATATCGGAGTAAGCAATGGGTTGAGCGATGGGTTCTAGTTCGATCGCCATGTGAAGCACCCCAATTCAAATCAACGACAGCAAAATTAAGACGGTTAGAAAAACTTAAGGTATCGGTTAATCTCCCAGTCAGAGACGTGATTGTGATAGTCCTGCCATTCTTGCTGCTTAAAGTCGATGTAAGTTTGATACATCAACGCCCCCATCACTTCTTCACTCAACGGATCGGCGGCAAAGGCTTCGATCGCCTCGCCCAGGGTTCGGGGCAAGGTTTGAATGCCCATTGCTTGAATCTCGTTGAGGGAATAGGTGTACATATTTTCGCGGTGTGGCGCTCCTGGATCAAGCCCTTCGCGAATGCCCTCCAGGCCAGCCGTCAAAATCATGGCGGCTCCCAGATAAAGGTTCGTAGAAATATCGGCGGCACGACACTCTACCCGCCCACCCGCCAGCGGAATGCGGATCATGTTGGTGCGGTTGTTGCTGCCATAGCAAATGTAAACGGGTGCCCAGGTAAAGCCAGACATGCTGCCCTGACGCACCAAACGCTTGTAACTGTTGACCGTGGGTGCAATTACCGCACAAATAGCAGGCGCATGTTTGAGAATTCCGGCAATAAACTGATAGCCAAGCTGAGAGAGTTTGCACCCGTTCGGATCATCAGCACTGACAAACAGATTTTCACCCGTATGGATATCTGCCAGCGACATATTGTAGTGGGCACCACTGCCCGTCTGGTTGCTGTAGGGCTTGGGCATGAAGCTGGCAAAGTAGCCCTGTTGCCGAGCCAGTTCTTTGACCATTAAACGAAAAAAAGTGAGGCGATCGGCCATTTTGAGCGCATCGCAATAGCCAAAATCCGTTTCAAACTGTCCCTGCGCGTCTTCATGATCAAAGGAATACACCCCCCAGCCTAGCTGGTTCATAGCACCAACGATGCTGTCTAGAATGGTGTAGTTATCCAACAGAGTAGGGACGGCATAGGCTGCTTTGGCGATGGTATCGCGATCGCTCACAGGCCGAAATCCACCCTCATTCGTTTCTTTGAAAATGAAGAACTCCGTTTCAATTCCCAGGTTGAACGTGAACCCCAGTTCAGCGGCTCGACGCAGCGATCGCTTCAAAATACCCCGACAGCAAGCCGCAAACGGCTGGTTCTCCAAATACAAATCGCTAGCAAACCAGGCAACTTCAGGCTTCCAGGGCAGAATCGTTGCGCTGGCCGGATCGGGCATCGCCGCCACTTCCTCATCGCTGATCTGTTGCGGTACCCCATCCAGTGCGGCTCCGGTAAACAGTTCAGAGCCTTGCAGCATCTGGTCAATGTGCGACAAAGGAACAACCTTGCCCTTGCACATGCCGTGGATGTCCACAAAACTGGCCAGAGCATACCGTACCCCTTTGCGCTTGAGGTCAGCCTTCAAATCCTGTAATTCAGCGATCGCCTCACCCATCATTTTTGTAGCCTCAACCGCTGTAAACGAACATACCAAACGAGCCGAGAGAACCGTTACAGATCCCTCGTATTCACTTGCAAACCTGGACAACCGATGAACTGCTGATCGATGAGCGTAACAGCAGCATCCGTTCTGTTGGCGATCGTTAAACCGAGGCAGTAACGGGCAGGGGAGCGGATTGCTCTTCTGCGATCGCCGCTTCTGCTAGCAGTTTGGCAGCGAGTTGCCGCTTTCCTTCGGCATCCAGCTTTTTGGTTTCGTTATACAGCACCCGTTCGTTGACGGTCTGGTTCCAGTAGTCCAACGACTCCATGCCCAGAAGCGCCAGCTTACCCACAAATTGCCGTAGCACTTCATTGGTTGGCCCCATCACCCAGCCCGCTTTACCGTCGCGCAGGTAGCGCTCGATTTCCATATCTTTTTTGTAGCCAGAACCACCACAGGCATGGAGCATCTTGTCGCAGACCTGAGCCACATTCTTGGCGGCAGCAAACTTAATTTGCCAGTACCAGGACAGATAAGCAGAGCGGGGTAGAGCGGTTAAATCATCGTGAATAGACCAATCGCAGTTGTTGGTCAGGTCATCCAGCAGCTTGCTCATAGAAAACGTGAAGGAGCGGCAAGTGTTGGTGTCGATGATAGCTTCCCCAAAGTAATCTTGAATCGTGGGATAGTCCGCTACTCGCATCCCCACGTCCACATGTTTTTTGCGAGTAACATGGCGCTTGGCGATGTCGATCGCCCCCATCGCAATGCCACTCCAACAGGCAGACGAACAAAGAAGGAAAAAGGGGTCAACGATCTCATCATTCGATGAAGTACCGTCACCCCTGGGACCCACCATACGGTTCACTGGCACGGTGACACCATCCACCAGCAGCGTGCCAGATTGATTTCCTCGCAACCCTAGCGCATCCCACTTATGCGGTTCAGCCTTGACTTCATCCGCGTAAATGAGGAAGCAAGATAAATCAGAATAGTTGCCGTCAAACTCGGGACTGGTGGTTTGCACGATATACCAGTCGGCAAAACCCGCCGAAGTTGTCCAGGATGCTTGCTTGCGAACCTTCCACCCGTCAGGCACCCGTTCTGCCCCCGACGAAATGGGATACCAGAAATGCGATCCGGTTTCTGGGTCAGAGTACGACAGGGTACCAATTAGCACATCTTTATCTAGCCGCTGGAGCAACTGCTGAAGTTCGGGGCTGTGGTGTGCCCGAAACAACGCTGCTGCAACGGCTCCTAAGTGCATGGTGTAGCACATCGCCGTACTGGGACAGCCGTACCGGGCGATCGTCTCCACGATCATGGCAGCACAGGTATGGTTTTCACCTAATCCACCCCACTCTTTGGGGACAAACAGCCCCAAAAGCCCCAGAGAAGCCAGCGCCTCAAAGTTCTTGCGAGGGTAAATCAGGTTTGCGTCGGAAGCGATCGCATTTGGCCTTAGCACCGTTGCACACTGATCGATCAGCTTGGCCTGCAATTCTTGCTGTGCGGGTGTCAGTATCCACTGCGGATCAAACTCGTAACCTAACCCCCAATACGGCTCAGAACCCCACGTTTTTGCTGCTGTCATAGTCAACTTGCCAAAGGAATCGTCTACAACGAGTGCCAATTAAACCTGACTTCAACCTGACTCAGTATCTAGCACTCAGCATCTAGATTAAGTCAGCAGAATACAAACCGATAGTGCTGTTATACATTGCAACACCTCACCACAGGAGTTGCAACTGCGTATACAACCGGATTAAGAGGCTGGGTTAAACGTGCTGATGTGACCTCGAACCGTCCGTTTTTGGCTTAGCGTAGGCGTTAAGCCCGCATTTCTGGAGAACTTTGAAACAAAAACGGCTCGCAAACCCGCCAAGGCTGAGGCATTTAAAGGGGGCGATCGCAGCAGATTTTTCGACGGTTCAATCAACCTCTAAAAAAGACATGACGGCAATCGACTCATTCATTTGATACAGCGCTATTGCTTGTTATGGCTTGACTGTAGAGGCTTTTGAGTCGTAATACAGTCAAGCTTGATACGGTTGTTATAACAACATGTCAAACCGGGCTGTCAGCACATAGAATGGTTGACGGCTTCAGGTGCTTGAAGTGAATCAGGTTGTCCCGCTTTCGCCAGTCCGCTCCATGTTTGTCTGAGCCACTTTAGGCTTTAGCCATTGGCATTTCACCTCCCACAACCGCCATGACGTTTCAGTCCATTCTTTACGGATTATTTCTGCTCAGCGTTTTAGGCATTTATTGGTGTGTTCAAGAGCGATCGCTCAAACTGTGGATCATGCTGGCTGCCAGCCTGGTGTTTTATAGTTCACTGCAAATTCAGTATGTGCCGCTGTTGCTGGTGATTTCTCTGGTCACCTACCAAATTGGGATGGCGCTCAACACACCAATGGATTGGCACATTGCGGATGACGACTGGGAGTTTGCTCAACAAGATTGGAACCGTCGCCGTCTGACACTGCTGTGGTTAGGCATTATTCTGAACGTGCTGCTGCTGTTGGGCTTTAAGTATGTACCGTTCCTGTTTTCGTCGGTAGGGGCGATCGTCAATTTGCCAGTAGCGCAGAACAGCGCCAACTGGATCGCCGCACGGTTACTGGCTCCGTTGGGCATCAGCTTTTTTAGCTTTGAGTGCATTGCCTATCTGGTTGATGTGTATCGCGGTGCGCCAGCAACTTACAGTTTTCTAAAATTTGCGGCCTACAAGCTCTACTTTCCTAAGCTCATTTCTGGCCCCATTACTCGATTTCATCCCTTTGCCGCTCAACTGCAAACGCTTCAGTTTCCCAAGTCGTCCCAAATCATTGAAGGGCTGTGGCTGATTGCATGCGGTGCCGTCAAAAAGCTGCTGCTGGCCGACCATTTGGGCCGGTTGGTTGATCTGAGTTTTTCAAACCTGGAGCGGGCGGGTAGCGGCGATTTGTGGCTAGCCACCTTTGCCTATGGCTTGCAGCTTTACTTAGACTTCAGCGGCTATGTAGATGTTGCCCGTGGCAGTGCCGCACTGATGGGAATTGAATTACCGCAAAACTTTTACTTTCCCTATTTCTGCACCAGCATTGCCGACTTTTGGCGACGCTGGCACATGACTCTGGGAGAGTGGCTTCGCAATTATCTCTACTTTCCCCTGGGAGGGTCACGTCGCGGCCTGATCCGCACCTGCCTCAACTTGATGCTGGTGATGGTAATTGCCGGAATTTGGCACGGTGCTGCCTGGGGGTTTATCGTATGGGGTGCCATTCACGGTACCGCACTGATGCTGCATCGCTTAGTGGATGCGTTGGGCGATCGCATCCCAACCCTTCAAACCTGGTGGAAGAGCGTTCCGGGAACCGTTTTGGCATGGCTGGTCACTCAGTGGATGGTGTTTACCTCCTGGATTTTCTTCCGCCTGCCTGACCTGCGCGACTCTGGGTTAGTGGTGCAACGGCTGTGGGGGCATCCGGCAGATGTGCAGTTTGGGCAAAAAATCTATGTAGAAACGCTGCAATTGGGTCGTCCCCAAATTACGGCTTTGCTGCTGGCGCTGGCGGCAGCAATGGGCATAATTTACGCCTTCAACCGAGGGCTAAAACTTCAGCTCAACTGGACGGTCAAAATCTTGCTGGTGCCCATTTGCCTGTTTGTGGCGTGGCTATTAGCGCCGAATGAAAGTTCACCCTATATCTATTTTGATTTCTAAGGGCAGGCAGGCAAGGATGGGAAATGGGGTTCCTTCTGCGCTCTGCTAACCAATCGCGTTATCGTAGCTACATGGGCGATCGGCAATTACAGACAGATTCAAATCCTCGACAACTGGCGTTCACCGCATTGCGCTCGGTGCAGCGTGGCGCATTTGCCGATGTGGCGATCGATCGATTGCTTCAAGATACTTCCTTAAATGAACTCGATCGGCGGCTAACTACTGAACTGGTGTATGGCTGTGTTCGCCGACAGCGCACGTTAGACGCTTTGATTGACCAGCTTGCCACCCGCAAGGCGCACCAGCAACCGCCAGATTTACGAGCCGTGTTGCAGGTCGGGTTGTATCAGGTGCGTTATTTGAGTCAAATTCCGGTATCGGCTGCGGTGAACACCACAGTAGACCTGGCAAAACGCAACGGACTGTCTGGCTTAAGCGGGTTTGTTAATGGACTAATGCGACAATACGTGCGTCTGTCGGAGGCGCAACCCGAACCGCTACAGTTGCCCGATAACCCGGTGGAGCGTCTGGGACTGCTGCATAGCTTCCCCGATTGGATTGTGCAAGTGTGGCTTGACCAGTTTGGCTGGGAAGCAACAGAAGCCCTATGCCAATGGATGAATCGATCGCCTCATATCGATTTACGCATCAACCCGATCGCCGCATCGATGGAGCAAGTCGAAGCAGCCATGCAATCGGCTGGTATTGCCGTTAGCCGTATTCCACCTCTGCCCTATGCGTTGCGGTTGCCCCCCAGTGCGGGAGCGATTCAAAAGCTGCCAGGGTTTGATCAAGGCTGGTGGACGGTACAGGATTGTAGCGCTCAACTGGTGAGCCACTTAGTCAACCCGCAGCCCGGAGAAATAGTGATTGACGCATGTGCAGCACCGGGCGGGAAGACGACCCATCTGGCGGAGTTGATGCAGGATCGAGGCACAGTCTGGGGATGCGATCGCAGCTCGTCTCGTTTAAAAAAGCTTCAACAAAACGCTAACCGTCTGCAACTGCAATCGATCAAATCCTGCGCTGAAGATAGTCTGTCAATTACTCGGTTTACAGAGGTGGCCGATCGCGTCCTCCTGGACGCGCCCTGTTCAGGGCTAGGCACATTGCATCGTCATGCGGATGCCCGCTGGCGGCAAACTCCAGATTCCGTAAAAGAGCTGGCGCAGCTTCAACACGCCTTGCTGAATCAAACAGCAACATGGGTTAAGCCGGGTGGAACACTGGTCTATGCGACCTGTACCCTGCATCCAGCCGAAAACGAGTCTGTTATCAAGGCGTTTCTGGCCGAGCAGCCGCACTGGTCACTTTATCCACCGTCGTCTGATTCTGTGGTAGCCACCTTTTTTACCCCAGATGGATGGGGTAAGGTGTTGCCGCACCAGCAAAATATGGATGGTTTTTTTATGGTTCGTCTACAGCGATCGCTGTAAAGCGTTACACACCAGGATTATCTTTATCAACTTTAGGAACGATGTCAGGACGCTCTTTGCCTTCCCAACCAGGAGGACGCTTTGAGTTGTACCAGGCGATCGAACCGATACTGACAGCAGCAATAAAGCCAACTATATAAACCAATGTGAATGAAACTGGAAAGCTGGATTCAGCTCCAGAAGCGACACCCAAAAATAGAGCCATTAGTAGCCACTCCTTAACTTCAAAACGGTAAGTCCGAACTATCCGAACTATAGGTCTAACCTGAGTAAGTTACATCTTCCTTTCTTAGTAGGCATAGACACATCGTTCCCTGGACAGATTAATTTCTGCTCAGAGGTTATGAAGACTCTTGCCCATTCAGGCTAAATAGGAGGAGCAGGTAATGGAGCAGGCTCAGACGCAGGCTGCACCGGAACCACCACAGGAGCCGGGGCTGGTGGCGGTGGCGGTGGCGGTGGTTCTTCAAAAACGGGTTCTGGGGCTGGAGGGGCAACCGGAGCCGCCGCCGGAACTGCCACGGGTTCTGGGTCACGCGCCACCGGAGCCGATTCAACGGGAGCCGATTCTCGACGCTGGCGACTGTTTGACCTGGATTCGCCCCCAGACTCTTCATCGCTGGACACGGCTGGAGCGGGTTCCTCCTCTGCTCTACGGGCACGTCGCTGCCGTGGTTCTGGCTCGGTATATTCTCGTGATTCTGAATTACCAGACGAACGGCTGGCCGAAATCCGCCGGGGTTTAACAGGCTCAGCTTCGATCGACCCTTCACGACCGCTCAGTTGTGGTAAGGAGGGAAAGCTTTGTGGCTCAAATGCATCAACCACATCAATCATGAAGTTGCGCCACACTCTAGCGGCTGTGCTGCTGGCTCCCCAGGTGCCGCTGCTGTCGTCATTCCCCAGCCAAACCCCGGTCACTAGTTGTGGCACATAACCGATAAACCACAAATCGCGCCGATTCTCTGAGGTGCCCGTTTTACCAGCTACGGCGCGATCGGGCAGGCCAGCCTGGGCACCAGTTCCCCCGTCCACCACACCGCGCAGCATCCAGGTCATAATTGCGGCACTATCCTCATCGATCGCCCGTTCAGGGGCAACCTCGCGTTCATAAATGACATCACCATAACGATTGGTAATGCTGCGAATACCCTGCGGTTCAGCGTGCATTCCTTTAGCAGCCAGCGTTCCGTAGGCACTGGTCAATTCCAGCAGGTTCACTTCCGAGGAGCCTAGCGCCAGCGAGTAGGCTGGAATTAGCTCAGACTGGATGCCCATCCGTTCTGCCATCTTGATCACCGGGTCGAAGCCAACGTCAATCAGCGCTTTAACGGCGACGATATTAATCGACGAGGTCAGCGCATCCCGTAACGTTACGGAACCCCGGTAGTTTCTGCCGTAGTTTTGTGGCTCATAGCCATCGACGACCAACTTGGCATCGACATAATCTCTATAGGGCGAAAATCCAGCCGCGATCGCCGTGGAATAAACAATGGTCTTAAAGGTCGATCCGGGCTGGCGCTGAGCCTGAACAGCTCGGTTGAACTGACTTTCACCAAAATCGCTGCCTCCCACCAGTGCTTTAATTTCACCATTACGGGGGTCAAGGCACACCAGGGCAGCCTGTTCAAACCGCTGACCAGGGCCATAGCGCCGAATCGCGTTGTTTATAGTATCCTGCGCCTGGTTTTGCCACACCAGGTTTAAGGTCGTGTAAACGGTCAAACCGCCCGCTTCCAGCTCTTCCTGAGAGATGAGCTTGGGCAACTCTTGCTCGATGTACGAGGTGAAGAAGGGAACCCGGCTGTTAATGTTTCTGGGAAGCTTTGGCTGAAGGTTGACCTCAGAGGCGATCGCCTCCTCCATCTCGCCCACGGAAATATATCCAGCCCGTTCCATTCGCCGCAGTACCGTATTGCGCCGTTGAATCGCACTATCCAGGTTAACTAACGGCGAATAGCTGCTGGGCGCTGGTGCTAATCCTGCAATCATGGCAGATTCGGCCAGAGTGAGCTGGCTCACCGATTTACCAAAGTAAATCCAGGCGGCATCCGCCACCCCATACGCCCCCGAACCGAGGTACACCAGATTCAAGTAACGGCCTAAAATTTCATCTTTGTCGAGGTCACGCTCAATTTTTTGAGCCAGTAAGGCTTCTTTAATCTTGCGTTGCAGGTTTTGATCCTGGTCGAGGAACACAATCCGCGCCAGTTGTTGAGTAATGGTGCTGGCACCTTCAACGACCTCTCCGGCTGTGATGTTGGCTAAAAGGGCACGGGCGATCGCCGGATAGTCGATACCATCGTGGTCATAAAAGTTTTGATCTTCAGATGAAATGAAGGCTTGCTTCACCGTATCTGGAATTTGGTCAGGCTCCAGGCTGTCACGGGTTGCTGGCCCCATCTGTTGCAGAATGCTGCCATCGCTAGAGCGGATGGTGAGGGTACCGCTGCGGGCAAAGGTAGACACTTCCTCTGCGGCGGGCAAATCGCTTTCGATCGTCCGCAGTGCTTCAAAGGAGGAAACAGCAACGCCACCCGCCCCGGCACCTGT
>NZ_JADEWO010000096.1 GCF_015207605.1 Oculatella sp. LEGE 06141 | reverse complement strand
GGGGAGAGGGGAGTGTTCGTTAGTACTCAACTTAGGGAGTTGGGAAAAGCGTTTTGACTGAGGACGGGGTCTGGGACTGTCGGGTGGCGAGCCAGTCGCGCGATCGCGCTACGCCGCCAAAGGTATAGATGTGAAAGTGGTGAATGCGCTCACTCAATCCATCAATTAAATAATCAGGCGTTTGCATGGTGAGGAGTTGGCCGAGTCGCGCCGACTGATGCCGTAACCCCAGCAAACTGGTTTTGACGCCGCAGATTTTGGCGAACTTTAGTAACGTGGTTGGGCTGGTGGGCCCAGGGATGCCCAGGTAAATGGGCAGGGTATTGAAGGGGGAAATGCGATCGAGCCAGGCGTGGATGGTGGATACATCCAGCGACCACTGAGTGATCACAAACATATCGGTGCCCGTGTCGCGGGCGTACTGGTTTTTGAGGGCAAGCATGCGATCGCACTCCCGTTCACCCAGCACGGGCATCCCTTCGGGATGTCCGGCCACTCCAATCCGTAAGCCTTCAAACAACCCTGCTTCCAGCAGATCCAGAGTGGAGCTAAAGGGACCGATGGGGCGATCGAGGCTGCCCCCGATAACTAGCACCTGACGAATATCGGCCTCAGATTTAAGGGCAGATAGGTAATTGGAGAGGTGAGTGCGATCGCGAAAGCTGCGGGCGGGTACATGGGGAATCGGGTCGTAGCCGAGGGCTTTTAACCGGGCGGCCTGGGCGACTACGGTGCGATCGTCGGCACCTGGCAGGTAGGTAATTGACACCTCCCGCAGGTCAGCGGGCAACTGAGCGACATCCGTATGAGGCATGACCTCAATGGAAAACTGCATGGCAATTATTTACATCTAGAACTGCAATAAATCCAAGTTCTCAATTTCGAGTTTTGAGTTCATAGTTTTGAGCTTTGAATAGCTGCTCAACTCA
Organism: Oculatella sp. LEGE 06141; assembly: GCF_015207605.1. Taxonomy (GTDB): domain Bacteria; phylum Cyanobacteriota; class Cyanobacteriia; order Elainellales; family Elainellaceae; genus Oculatella. The sequence goes on along the minus strand of NZ_JADEWO010000096.1, from coordinate 14,806 downwards.
AAATTCAAAATTTACTAACTTCTAAGGCTTCATGCTGAGGAACCGTCGGGGGTCAGTGTTGGGTACCTTCCCAGGGCTATCGGTTCCCCCCCGATAAACGAGGGTCACACCGACCGCCGTAATCAACAGACCGACTGCATCGACCCAGGCGATTTGGTCATTAAATAGGAGGAAGCCTAGTACTAACGTCGTGGGTGGCGTCAGGTACATCAAACTAGCCACTCGGGCCGCTGTGCGATACTCCAAAAGCTTCAACATCAGCCCGTAGGAGCCAATCGACAGCACGATAATTAACCACCCCAGGGCAAACACAAACTGCTGGCTCCACTGAATGCTCAAGCCTTCGATCAACACCGCCAAGGGACACAGGGCGATCGCGCTGGCCACAGCTTGCACAAACAAACTCTGAATGACCGGCAAATTTTGCTCCCTCTGGGTACGATTCAGGTGTCGTTGATATAGCGTCGCCACGGTCATACTGGCAGCCGCCAAAAAGGGTAGAACATACCCGATCGGCGCAGCCCCCCCGGCACTCTCCAGTTTGGTGATGACCACCAGCACGACGCCGACCAGACCGACTCCGGTGCCGCACCACTGCACCGCCGATATCGACTCTCCCAAAAGAGGGCCAGATAAAACGCTGGTGATCATGGGCTGCAACGCGGTAATCAGGGCCACAATCCACGGTGAAACGCCCAACGCGATCGCCCCCAGAGCCGCACTGAGCCAAATGGCGTGAGCGAGCACCCCAACAATGGCAGAACGGGCGATCGCTGTCTTGCTGTGAAACCGCAACTTCCGACGATAGCTCAGCCACAGCAGCAGCACGATCGCCACACAAACATATCGAACAAACAACAGTGTGAATGGCCCCGCGTAGGGCAACCCATATTTCGCGCCAATGAAGCCAGAACTCCACAGCACCACAAAAAGTAGTTCGAGTCCGAGAATTTGCATTCTGAATACCTCATTGGATTGGGGTCTGCGCAATCAAACCCTGGCTATGAATGGTTTGATTCAGCAGCCACCCTCAGTGCAGAGATGTCATGAAAGCGAAAGGGTCTACAGCAGCTTCTCGACCACTGTTGCCGCCAGCGATTTGCCAAAATAGTCCACCGTCACCGAGGTGCCGGATGCGGCGTAGCTCAGGGGCAGATAGGCGTAAGCGATACAGCGCCCCAAACTGTAGCCATAGCCTGCGCTGGTCACATAACCCAGCACCTTGCCATCGGCGAGCACCGGCTCCTTGCCCATCACCACCGCTGTCGGGTCATCCAGTGTCAAAAAGCAGAGCTGGCGACTGGCGTACTCTTTTCGCTGGAGCAGGGCGTCCTTGCCAATGAAATCGCCCTTATTCGGCTTCACCGCAAAGCCTAGCCCTGCCTCATAGGGGTCATACTCCGTATGAATATCGCTGCCCCAAAGCAAAAAGCCCTTCTCCAACCGTAAGGTTTCAAATGCGCCCAACCCAGCAGCGATCAGTCCGTAGGGTTGACCCGCCGCCCACAGGGTATCCCACAACTTCAGGCCGCACTCCGTTGGAGCGTAGATCTCCCAACCTTCTTCACCCACGTAGGACACCCGCACCGCCAGCACCGGAATATTGCCAATGTAGAGGTGCTGATTGGTGAAGAACTTGAATGTGGGTTTAGAAACATCGGTTTGGGTGACAGCCTGCAAAATCTCTGGCGCTTTTGGCCCCCACAACCCCACACAGCAATAGCTTGAAGAAACATCGGCAATGCGTACCGAGCCGTCCTCTGGTAGGTGCGATCGCATCCAGGCCAGGTCGTGACCGTGAACAGACCCACCCGTCACCACCCAATATTTTTCGGTACCCAGGCGGCTCACCGTCAGGTCACACATGATGCCGCCGTTGGCATCCAGCATGGCGGTGTAGATCACCTTACCCACGGGCTTGTCGATGTCGTTGGCGCAGAGGTGCTGTAAATAGTCCACGACGCCCGGTCCCGTCAGCTCAAATTTGGCAAAGGGGGTGAGGTCGTAGAGAGCCGCCTTTGCTCGCGTGGCGCAATGCTCCGCCCCCTGAATCGGCGACCAGTTCTTCGCCTCCCAGCCCTGACGTTTAGGAATGGCGTACTGCTCCAATAAATTCGCATTGGATTCAAACCACTGGGGCCGCTCCCACCCAGCGCTGAAGATGAACTGCGCCCCCAGCTCCTGCAAGCGAGGATGAAAGGGACTGACCCGCAGTTCCCGCGAGTGGGTCTGCTGATCGAGGGGGTGAATGATGTCGTATACCTCGTCGTACTGCTGCGCCCCAGCCCGAACGATATAGTCGGCACTTTTGCACACGTCAGAGAAGCGGTTGATATCCATCTCGTGAATATCGAGACTAGGAACTCCAGTGGTCATGAGTTCCGAGACGATCTTGCCCACACCGCCCCCGTGGGTAACCCATACCGCTTCGGCAACCCAGAAGCCCTTCGCTTTGGTAGACTCGCCCACTACCGAGCCGCCGTCGGGGGTGAAGGAGAACATGCCATTGATCTTGTAGGTCAATTCTGCACCGTCCAGAGCAGGAAATAGCTCCTTAGCGGACTCCCAGGCGGGGTCAAAGTGCTCTTCAGTAAAAGGACGCACCGAGGGCATCACCGGGGCTTCGGCGTAGGGCAAAATGTTGTCTGGGTCCACCAGCAGTGGATCGTGCTGATATGAACCAATCCCCCAGCAGTCGCCGTGCTGCCGAAAGTACATGGCGTGATCCTGGTGGCGCACCATAGGATAGGTGACTTCTTCTGTCATGCCTGCCAGTTGAGCGATCGCCCCGGTTTTCACATACTGATGCTGTACGGGAGTAAGGGGAATCACCTCGCCCACCATACGCCCAATGCGCGGCCCCCAGATGCCAGCACAAACCAGCACCCGATCGGTTTCAATGCGACCGTTATCGGTAACAACCGCCTTCACTCGACCATCCACCACCTCGATATCCATGACCGTGGTGTGGCCGTAGAATTCTGCCGCGCCAGCCTCTTTGGCATGGTTGGCCATTGCTTCCGCCGCCCGCAGCGCTTTGGCAATGCCATCGGTCGCCACAAAATAGCCACCGAGCACTTTCGTCTCATCCACCAGGGGCACTTTCGCTTTGACTTCGGCGGGGGTAAGTAAACAGGCTCCCTCAACGCCCCAGGATTTAGCCCAGCCCAGCTTGCGCTGGAGTTCGGCCATGCGTTCCTGGGTATAGGCAACTTCGACGCCGCCGACCGGATAAAAAGCGGGGCCTTCATCGGTGCTGAGCTGGCTGTACAACTCAATGGTGTACTGGGCCAGCTTGGTCATGGTTTTAGACGAATTGGTCTGAAAGACAAGACCAGGAGCGTGGGAGGTGGAGCCACCCGTGGCAAAGAGCGGCCCCTGTTCAACCACAACAATGTTTTTCCAGCCCAGCTTAGCGAGGTGATAGGTGGTGCTACAGCCGACGATGCCTGCACCAATGACAACGAGAGTAGCGTTAGATTGCATAAGAGATCTCCGGTGAGTGGGAGAGTGGATGAGTGGATGAGCAGGTAGGTGCAAAACGGAAACCCTTCTACCCCTCTACCGCCTTAGCCACCATCTGCTGAAAGCGATAGACGGTTTTCTCTAGCTCTGGGGAAAAGCAGCCGCCGTCAAAGTGAGGGGATTTGCGACCGACTTGCATGCGCTCAATCATGTCGATGTCTTCGTCGTTGGTGTCTTTCCAGAGGTCAATAGGCAGGTGGCGCAGGGCTTCGTTTTCGGGAGTCATGGCTTCGTCGCCAACGAAGTAAAACGTCATGCGCTCCTGAGTTTTACCGGGACTAATAGGGTTGGCGGTAAATACCAGAAAATAGTCGGGATGAACACCCACCATCAGGTTTGGAAAGACGGTGATGTATTCAGCGACAGTTGCTTTATGGTAGGTGTCCAGGTTGGGGAATGTGGGCAGCGATCGCCCATCAATCACTCCGCTCTTGTACAGCAGGCTCCCCTGCCCTACGTGCATACCACCCACCTCAAAGCCGAAGTGGTCTTCCATCCGGGAGCAACTGTTGAGGGCGGGGTGTACCCAACTCAGGTGGTAGCTTTCGGAGAAGTTTTCGACCGCTAGCTTCCAGTTAGCGTTGCATTGTAGGCTGACCTCGCGGAGTTCACGGCGTAACTGACTGAAATCGTAGGTTGACCAGCGCTCAGTCACGGGGGCTAGATACTGCTCTAGCGGGGGCGCATCTCCAGAGAGGTTAACAAATACCAGATCGAGCCACTGGTCGCAGCGGATGGCAGACAGCCCTCTGCTGTCGCGATCAAACCCCGCATAGGTGTCTTTGTGGTAGCCGCCAAAGTGGGGCGTACTTTTGAGGCTGCCGTCTAGCTTATAAGTCCACGAGTGGTAGGGGCAGCGCAGATTGCCCTGCACATTGCAGGATTTATTGACGAGTTGCAGACCCCGGTGGCTGCAAATATTGTGAAAGGCGCGCAGGGTACCGACGCGATCGCGCACCAGGACGATCGGCATATCCGCGACCTCCGTGGGGTACACATCACCCGGATTGGGCAGATCAGACGCCAGACCGACACACACCCAATACTGGCTAAACACCGTGGCTCGCTCCCGTTTGAGATAGTCAGTGCTGGTGTAAGCGTCTGCCGACAATCCAGGGTACTGATAGTCCTCTAAGTTAATGATCGGTAACTCTCGATGTAGTCCCGTCGTCCGATAGGTTTCAGGACCTTCCACAAGGTTCAGATCGGGCGGGGAGCTCGCGATATTTTCTGGGGTCATAGTCCGCCTCAGCAGATGCATGGAGAGTTTTCAAGACAATTGTGAATCGACCGCTCGGGCTGGCCACCCGATCAAACTCATGTGGATAAGCCAAACCCCGCTTTTACAACCTATCATTACAAGTCAACAATCTGTTTTCAAGACTTGTAATTACAAGTTGTATCCGAACGGTAGTGTTTTAGAGAAATCAAGAATGTTCTCTGTATAACACTTTGGAAATTTCTTGGTCATGAAGTGCTAACGATTTCTAGAATACATCCTGGATGCAAAACTGGATGCAAAAGAGATCCTTGTGCCAATTTAGAGAAAAATTGGGCTTAGATCAAATGTATGGCAGTCCTAAATCAGTTGAGAGATAGATGAGTTGCGAGAGGCACACTTCTGAGACTGAGACTCTCGCAGCCCTTTGAAATTGTCATATCTTGGTTAAAATATTGGATTTTCAAAACTTGTAGTAACAACCGTATCAAGCAAAACAGTTTCACCGTTCAGTAGATCTTATTCTCAGCGTCAATAGAGTTTTCTAAGTTTTGGCTTTAGGTGGTTTGGTTCTTTGCAGCTTCATGGGGTAGTCAGCTCCTGTAAGATACGCTTTTGAAGCGAAAGCTTTGCAAATTGAGGACATCAGTCCCTGTAACGGAATTCTTACAGAGCATCTCAGTTTCTTGATCAGGCTTCTGTCTTTATTCAAAGGTGATCAAAATTAGATCGCAATAATTAATGATCACAAAATATCAACTCCGTTAATCGAACTGAAGGTTTACCTGAACCCCTAAAGCAGTTGCTGACTATTCCTTACAAGGAGTCGCTGGCCAGGACTGTTATGAACGTTTGTTGATCTACTACGACCTTGTTAACTCATATGACTTCACCCAATTCAGGACAAAATGGTCATACCGAGCATCCCTTCGTGATGCCAGCTCATGCGCCTACCCGTCATAGCCTTCGCCGTCCGGGCGATCGCAACCTGATGACCAAAGGGTTTGACTTCCACCCTGAAGTCTTCCTGGTTTCCGGGGGGCTGATTTTACTGTTTGTGTTGTTTACGCTAATTTTTCACGACCCAGCCGCATCAGCATTTGGAGCTATTCAAGCCTTTATTGCAGGTACATTGGGCTGGTTTTTAATCTTAACTGTCAGCTTTTTTCTGATTTTCACGATTTACATTGCCTTCAGCAAACTCGGCAACGTACGCCTGGGCGGTCCCGATGCTCGACCGGAATTTCCTACCTTTGCTTGGATTTCCATGCTGATTAGTGCTGGCATGGGTATTGGTCTCATGTTCTGGAGCGTTGCTGAGCCCATCTATCACTTTCAAGACCCACCAGCCATGTTGGGTACTATTGAGCCTAACTCTGCCGAGGCTGCCCAGCAGGCGATGGCGATTACTTTCTTTCACTGGGGGCTACATGCCTGGGGAATCTATACTTTGGTGGGGCTTTCTCTAGCCTTTTTCGCTTTTAACTGGGGTTTACCGCTCACCATTCGCTCAGTGTTTTACCCTTTGCTAGGGGAGCGCATCTACGGCTGGCCAGGCAACGCTATTGATATTCTGGCGGTGGCTTCGACCTTATTTGGCTTAGCGACATCGCTGGGACTAGGAGTGCAGCAGGTCAATGCGGGCCTTAACTTTCTGTTTGGCGTAGAAGTAAGTACACCGATTCAAGTAGGGCTGATCGCTATTATTACCGGGTTTGCCACGGCTTCTGTTGTGTCTGGTTTGGGCAATGGCGTTCGCCGCCTTAGCGAGCTCAATATGATTTTGGCGGCGGCGCTGATGGTGTTTGTCCTGCTGGTAGGGCCAACGCTGTTCATCCTCCGCTCATTCGTTGAGAACTTAGGCTTTTACGCCGCTTCTCTACCAATCATGAGTTTTTGGACTGAAACGTTTTCTGGGGCAGGCTGGCAGAGCGGCTGGACCGTATTTTATTGGGGTTGGTGGATTTCCTGGTCGCCCTTTGTTGGCATCTTTATTGCCCGCATTTCTCGGGGGCGCACCGTGCGGCAGTTTATCTTAGGTGTGCTACTGCTACCGTCAGTGCTGACCTTTTTGTGGATGTCGGTATTTGGGGGCACAGCGTTAAATATGGAGCTAGGCGAGCTCAGCGGCGTCATTAGCGGTGCCGTGGCTGAAGATGTTGCAACGGCTCTGTTTGTCATGCTGCAACAGCTACCGCTAACGGGCATTACCTCCTTCTTGGGCATTGTGCTGGTGGTCGTGTTCTTTGTTACCTCGTCTGATTCTGGGTCGTTGGTGGTCGATAGTTTAACCTCTGGCGGCAAGTTAGAGTCTCCGGTGCCTCAGCGGGTCTTTTGGTCCGTCCTTGAGGGCGTTGTTGCGGCAGCTTTATTACTGGGTGGTGGGCTCTCCGCGCTACAAACGGCTTCTATCACTACCGGATTGCCCTTTGCAGTGGTGTTGCTGATTATGTGCTATAGCATCCATAAAGGCTTGCACTACGAACACGCGGTGGTGAACGAGCGGCAAAAACTTCTCGAAACTGTAGCCGCTGAGCAGACGGTCGTCCGTTAGCTTTACAGTTCAAAGCTGAATTTCAGCACCTCGGTCGGCCGCAAAGAACTTTCAGGGGCGCAGCGATGCTGTACCCCTGCCAACCGTGGGGATGCAAATCATGATTTACTCGTTTCGCTTCTTTTATTTACTTGTCAGGAGCCGATTGTCATGGGGCAGCATTTTGATGTGATTGTGATTGGAGCCGGAGGCGTTGGCAGCGCGACGGCTTATTATTTGTCAAAAGCCGGGAAGAAGGTGCTGCTGCTCGAGCAGTTTGAGCTGAATCATCAAAACGGTAGCTCCTACGGGTTTTCTCGGGTGATTCGCTATACCTACGACAACCCCATTTATGTTGACCTAATGCGGGATGCCTATCCCCTCTGGTTTGCGCTGCAGGAGGAGGCTGGCGAATCGCTGTATGTGAAAACCGGTGGCCTCGACTTTGGCTTTCCTGATACTGATACCTTCCAGCAGATGAAAGCCAGTCTGGATGTGTCGAGCCTGGACTATGAGCACCTGGATAAAGCTGACATCGCCCAGCGCTACCCTCAGTTTGCCCTGGAGGATGGCATGGAGGGGCTATTTCACGCCGATACCGGACTGCTGAGGGCTTCTCGCTGCGTCCTGTCCCACATTCGGCTGGCCCAGGAGCGTGGTGCGACGGTGATGGATCAGACGCCTGTACGAGCAGTGATGCCTATTGAGAGCGGGGTAGAGGTGCACACCGATCGCGAAACCTTTAGCTGCGATCGCATCGTCCTCACGGTCGGCAGTTGGGCCAAGGGACTACTGGCCGATCAGGGCATGAACCTGCCGCTCAAAATCATGCCTTGCCAACTGGGGTTTTACCAACCCGGTACCCCTGCCGACTTTGAGCCGGGCAAGTTTCCGGTTTTCTTTGCCCATATGAACGGACCCTATGGCGAAATGCCCTACGGTATTCCCCACGAAGACCCCAGCATCGGCCTCAAAATCACGACCTTCTACGGGTGGGATACGGTCGAGAAACCCAGCCAGGTTGACTACACCCCCAGCCAGGAGTGGACAGAACGGATTCGCGATTTCGCCAAACAATACATTCCCGATGCCGCTGGACCGCTGCTGTCTACCCGCCGCTGCCTCTACACTCTCACTCCCGATAAGCACTTTGTCATTGACCAGCATCCGAATCACCCCCAGGTGGTGATCGGAGCGGGCTTCTCTGGACATGGCTTCAAATTCACAACCTTGATGGGCAAAATGCTGACCGATTTGGCGATAGACGGTCATACCCCCCACGACACCAGCCTGTTTAAGCTGGCTCGGTTTCAGTTGGTGACCGCATAGTCCAGATTGGCTGGGCTGCGTTCTAGCGGCAGGGCTGAGGCGGGTGAGTCTCCACCTCATGGCTCTCTGTCTGCCTCGCGATTGGCAATCGTCGCTCAAATTGCGCCGTTGAGGACTAGTTCTCCTGATCTTTCCACCCCCTTCGTTCCTGATAAGATTACAATGCGGGGATCGGCAAACAATGACAGTCTTTATGGTTCCTAGTGGACAAAGCACCGGTAGTCAACCGCTGCACATTGTAGTTTCAGAGAAGCTGAAGGAAAAGATTGAGGCGGGAGCATACGGACCGGGGGAGCGGTTGCCCAGTGAATTTGACCTGGGTGTGTTCTTTGGTGTCAGCCGCACGACGATTCGTAAAGCGATCGCCAATCTGACTCAGCAAGGGTTGGTGACCACCCAGCGCGGGCGAGGCATCTTTGTGACCGAGCAGCACAAGATCAGCTTTTCTATGGCCAATCCGCTGGCGTTCTTCGACGTTGCCCTCAAGCAGCAGGGGTATGAGGGCAGGGTACAGTCGCTGCGGTTTCAACTCACCCAGCCCACCGTCGAGGTGGCGCGCAAGCTCCACCTCTCCAGCAAAACCGCCGAAGTCTACAGGCAAGAAAAAATTTACTACGCCGACGATACGCCCATTGCTCTGGATGTGGTCTACTACCCTAAAGCGACGGGTGCAGCCTTGAGTGACCAGCTCCAGCAGGGGTTTACCTATAGCACTCTGGTTAGACACGGTATTCTTCTCAACGCGGCCACCGTTAGCCTGGACAGCATTCCGGCTACCTATGAACTTAGCGATTGTCTGTCGGTGCCCCTGGGTATGCCGCTGCTGGTGTTTAATTATGTGGCTTATCAGGGCGATCGCCAGCCTGCTGTCTGCGGTAAAACCCTCTCCCGCTCTGACTGGACCTGCTACACCGCCGAAATTGAAGTAGATCACCCAGACCTGAGTTTTCTAGAGGCAAACCCTTAGCTCGACTTTACCCAAATTCTAGAACCGATTGTTGCTGACAGTTCTGGCACTTCAGAATACGCTCCTGACGTTTTTCAATGTCGGTAGTATCCTGTGATGTTTGAAAAGGTTTAGAACCTGAGCTTGATCCAGACTGAATCAAGAATGACCTCAATTTCAAATGGATAAAGTCGAGCTAAGTGCAATATGGCAGGAGCAACTGTTAAAACTGGGGCTCGTGTTAGATCTTGAAGAATCGCTTGAGAAACTTGAACCAACACCTGAAAAAAAGCCCGCTTCAATCGTTCTGCTTCTACATTCTGCTTATCCTCAAGCTGCAACATCAGTTTCACCCTCCAGCTTGTTTCTGGAAAAACTCACGAATCAATGAATGCAGACGATAAATTTGCTCTTGCGGTTGTGAAACTTGTACGCGAGATAGTAACCAGGCTTGCCGCCATTGATGCGGAACAACTCAATGATGACCTTAGCTGGAGTTAGGTGGTAATAAGGGGTGTCGTCGCACCTTCAACCAACGGACTGGCACTCCCTTCAATCTCTCAAGGGTCGATTCCCCGCCCCTCGGGGCGTAAGATGAAATCATGAGTGAGTATATCCATAAGTCACAACGTCACGGTCTTGCTATACCACTTAGTGTTTCCGGCAAAGTATCGACGGGCTGTATTCGATGAATCAGTGGATGCAGTCTTAAAAGAGGTTTGTCTAGAGATCGAAAAGCGATATGAGGTCAAGTTTATCGAAATTGGAGTGGACAACGATCACGTCCACTTTCTAGTGCAGTCGGTGCCAACGTATAGTGTGACGAAACTGGTAACGATGCTGAAGAGTATAACGGCCAGAGAAGTGTTCAAGCGGTGTCCGCAGGTGAAACAGCAATTGTGGGGTGGCGAGTTTTGGAGTGATGGGTAGTTTGCCAGCACGGTAGGCAAGCATGGAGATGAGGGGATGATCGCGAAGTACGTGCAGAATCAGGGGAATGAATACCTAAAACTACACCGAGATGAGCAATTGAGTCTTTTTTGATTCTGATATCCCGTCCGCTTGCGGCGGGGTAGTTCATTATCTGTGCGATCGATATAGTGAACGCAAGGAAAAAGGTATTCAAGTGACAATGAGTGATATTCATAACACCATTAATGGCGTAAATTTGAGACAAATGTAGCAGAACTAAAGTGAGGATATTCAAAGATGACGTTGAGCTACTCTACATCCTATGTCGGAGAAACTGTCAGGACTGGGTACCCGACTTGAGGGCAGAAACCCCTACTTGATAGACTGGAGTTATGCTCGAAAGTGGTGTACGAGCAAAGGAGAAAGAAAGGGCGTATCCTGCTGGATAAGCAAAGACCAGCCAAGGATACACCATGAGTAACGATAATCTTATTGCATTTCAACCTCCAGAATCATCCGCATCCTTTAACGATGCCCTAACTGAACTGGTTCGTCAGGGCGCTCGTCAAATCATTGCTCAAGCAGTCGAAGCAGAGTTGAAAGAGTTTCTTGCTCAGTACCAGTCCCTCAAAGATGACCAAGGGCGACAAGCGGTCGTTCGCAATGGCTACCTGCCAGAACGAACAATTATGACAGGGATTGGGGAAGTGGAAATTCAAGTGCCGAAGGTGCGTGACCGCAGCGGCAGTGGTATCAAGTTCAACTCATCGCTGTTGCCGCCGTATCTCAAGCGTTCGCAGAGTGTCGAGGAGATGTTGCCTTGGCTCTATCTCAAGGAAGTCTCGACGGGTGATTTCTCAGAAGCGCTCTCATCGTTGCTAGGGACACAGGCAAAAGGACTGTCCGCCAGCACGATTAGTCGCTTGAAGGCGCAATGGATTGAGGCGCACAAGGAGTGGCAGAAGCGCTCCTTGGTGGGGAAGCGCTACGTTTATATCTGGGCAGACGGCATCTACTTCAACATCCGCAACGAAGACGACCGCCAGTGCATTCTGGTTATCATCGGGGTCACGGATGCAGGAACGAAAGAACTGCTAGGACTCGAAGCTGGATTTCGCGAGTCAGAACTTAGCTGGAGACCATTATTACTGCGCTTGCAAGATCAGGGTCTAACGACCGCTCCAGAGTTAGCAATTGGCGATGGTGCCTTAGGGTTTTGGAAGGCGCTAGCGCAAGTCTTTCCGACCACTCGTGTGCAATGCTGTTGGGTGCATAAAACTGCCAATGTGCTCAACAACTTGCCTAAAAGCCAGCAACCAAAAGCCAAATCTGCCCTGCATGAGATTTACATGGCAGAAACCAAGGCTGATGCACAGACAGCATTTGAGCGATTTATCAAAACCTATGATGCGAAGTATCCCAAAGCGGTTGAGTGCTTGTCTAAGGACTGTGATGCGCTGTTAGCGTTCTATGGATCAAGGACTAAATAAGATGTAATTCTACCGTCTGCATTTGTAAGCTAGAGAAGTAGACAATGAACCGGAAAATCAATGCAACCTTACCCTGCTGCCATTGAAGCTCAAATGCAACGGTATTATCAATCGTTATCTGAGAAGGATCGCCGTCGCTATGCTGCCATTGAAGCTATCAAACCGGGATACGGAGGACAAGTCTATATCCGCCAGTTGTTCGGATGCCATCATGAAACCTTGGCATTGGGGATAGCAGAACTAGACGATAAAACAATCCTCGAACAGGGACGGATTCGTCAGGTGGGGGGGTGGACGCAAGTCAGCATTTGAGACCATTGATGGGCTAGATGAGGCATTTTTGCGTGTGTTGGAGCAACACACAGCAGGTTCACCGATGGATGAAACGGTGAAATGGACGAACCTCAAACGGCATGAGATTGTGTTTTTGCGACACAAGCGTTAAGAATGCCTCAATTGAAATTTGGTATTACAAACATGTTTAGACTTGTCTGCTCAAAAATGACAGCAGTAGCCTAGTCAATTCTTTCTCAAGTTGGTTCTCTTGCAGAAACTTTGGATACTCAATCACCGCAGCGTGTACCAGGGATTCAATCGTGCGCTCTAGGATAAATACCGTTAATTCTAAGTTCTGTGCCTGAACTTCATTGTGTCTTTGGATCAAAAACTCCCGCAGGAGCAGAAGGATTTTGGCTTCCGCAGAGCTTTGATTTAGACGCGGCACTTGCTCATGTAAGACTTGATGCAGGTTGGGATCAATCCGGTGGGCGGCAATGCAGGCTTTGACTAACTCATGCAACGCTGCCTCAAGGGACTGCTGGGCGGTCTGACTCACGGCAGATTCCACGATTTCTGCCATTTCATTAGTGTGACGCTCTCTCACGGCAGTCATGATGGCTTCTTTATTGGGAAAGTACTGATATAAGGAGCCGATACTGACCCCTGCTCGCTCGGCAATGTGATTGGTGCTAGCGGTGTCGTACCCATCTTCCGTCAAAATGTGAGCGGCTGCGGTCAGGATCGCATCGACCGTCATTTTAGAGCGGTCTTGTTGCGGCAGTTTGCGGGGTGTTATGCGAGTTTTGCGAGGCATCAGGTTGAGGGCAATGAATGCGAGTTGATGAGTGTAAGTGCTGCTTCTACAATATGAGTTATAGCTCATATTATTGAGGACAGTCCAATGCTTTTAGTGACTGGAGCAACGGGGAGCAACGGGACAGAGATTGTCAAGCGACTGGCGGCGCAAAACGTGCCCGTCCGGGCAATGGTTCGCAATCGGGATCGAGCCAGTGCGATCGCACTCTCGAATGTTGACATTGTGGAGGGAGACTTTGATCGTCCTGAAACGCTGTTGAGTGCCTTAATGAATGTTGATCGTGCCTTTCTTTTAACCAACTCAACAGAACACGCAGAAGCACAACAACTCGCGTTCGTCGATGCGGCGCACCAAAGCGGTGTCAAACAGATCGTCAAACTGTCACAATTTGCCGCCGATGTCCATTCACCCGTTCGTTTCTTGCGTTACCACGCCGTTGTAGAATCCGCTATTCAAGCCTCAGGGATGGCGTATACGTTTTTGCGCCCCAACCTCTTTATGCAGGGTTTGTTAAACTTCCGATCAACGATCGCGAATCAAAATGCATTTTACGCCGCGATCAACGACGCAAAGGTGAGCGTGGTGGACGTGCGGGACATTGCAGATTCCGCTGTAGCTGCTCTAACAGAAGCGGGTCATGAAGGGAAGATTTATAACCTCACAGGACCGCAGCCATTAACTCACGCTGAGATGGCAGAACAACTCTCTGTTGCGCTCGATCGCCAGATTGAGTTTACCGACATTCCACCTGAAGCCATGCATGATCAACTGCTCAGCATTGGGATGCCAGATTGGCAAGCAGACGGACTGCTTGAGGATTACGCGCACTATCGGCGTAATGAAGCGGCGGCAGTGTTGTCAGGTGTGCAGGAGGCAACTGGTAAAGAGCCATGCAGTTTTCAGGCATTCGCCCGCGACTATGCAAAAATGTTTGGCTAGTCGCTGCCTAACCCGTTGATGAAGCGGACAGTTGAGAGATCTGGGTGAGATTGCAACGGTTACCTGCTGCCGATTATCTTGGGCGTTAGCGTGCAATCTGTGGCGTTCGATTACATTCATACTTACCTGAATCGAGAGTTATCCCTGGCGGAACTGGCCAGTGTTGTTAACATTAGCCCGAGTTATTTTGCGAGTTTTTTTAAGTAAGCGATGGGAATTTCGCCCCATCAGTACATGATTCGACAGCGCGTGAATCAGGCGAAACTGATGCTGTCGAAAACGGATTTGGTGAGATGTGCTGTGCACAGGCTTTGCCAACGCAGACATTGCCCTACAAGTCGGCTTCTTTAGTCAAAGCTATCTGACACAACAATTTAAGCGCATTACGGGAATGACGCCAAAACAGATTTGCTAACTTCCAAACACTACATCCAAGCACAAGTTAAGGAGGCAAAGATGAGGATCAAAGCAACTAAAGGACATCAGGGAATCGGAACGGAAATGAAAGATGCGACTTACGTAGAGGCCGCCCGGTGGGGTAAGCATCGGGGGTGGCGGTATGTTCTGGGACTGGCGATCATTCTCTTTGCGTGGCTAGTAGTCGGCACCGTCGGCAGTGCGATCGTCGCGTTTGCGCTGGACGGTCAGGAGGGTTTTGCGGCGCTCCGTCGAGGGGATTTAGCGGCGCTCGAGAGTGTTTTGATTTTTGTGTAAGCCTTGAGATCGTCAATAATTGAAGCGTCCTGGAAATAGGATAGCAAAATGCGACAACGCTGCCTTCCAATCTTTAATCGGTCGGTTCCACCGCTTGGCAATG
>NZ_JADEWO010000095.1 GCF_015207605.1 Oculatella sp. LEGE 06141 | reverse complement strand
CTCCCCCAACCACTCCATCACCTCCTGCCACAACTCCGAAAACTCCTGCCGACTTTGCTCCAACCTTGCCATCCGTTCAACTGCATTCGGACTATCTTTCGCCTCCGCATACCAACGATTCGCCGTGATCCAATAACCCGCCGTCCAACAGAGCGATCGCACGGCTGGATAAACCCCAAATGCAGCAAAATGGCGTTCAATGCGAGTGGCTAAATCGGTGTCATCTAAGGCATCGTAGTAGGACTGCAAAAAGAAGGCACGATCTTCAGTCGGTAAGCGATAGTTTTGTCGTCGTCGGATGGTAACAGGAGAGAGAAAATGTCCTAAATCTCCCGCAGGGGAGCCGATTTCAGCCCATTCCCAATCAATTAGATAGGCATGGCGATCGTTAATTACCCAGTTTTCATACGTATGATCGCTATGAACCAGACAACGGTGTGGATAGGTCTCCAATAACTGCTCGGCTGACAATCGCGATCGCGCCTTATCAAGCACGGCGTACAGCATCTCCACAATCTCTGGTTCTGCATCGGGTGAATCGAGATAGGGTTGGGCGTACTCTTTGGCTTCGTGATAGAACAGCGTCAAGGGTTGCTCGATCACAGGTACAGTGGGTAGAAGACGATCCACCTCATAGCCTGCAATTCTAGGCAAGCGGTGAAGCTGTGCAAGGGTCTGAGCACACTTCTGCAAATGCTCTCGGCTGTAATTGAGCGCAACTCCTTCTAAATAATTGGTAACCAAAAAAGTGTAGGGAAACTCTGCCGTTGGCTCTAAGCTCTCTGCCTGTAATTGATGCCCAATACCCGTCTGCTTAAGATAATTAAGAATGACCTGCTCGAACTGCGTAACGCGCCGGATGTCTCCTGCAAAGCGTTGATTGGGTGTATTAACTGCCACCCGAACGAGGGCACTCTGGTTTAATCTAAAAATAACATTTGCTTCTCCATGTGCCAGCAGTTCTAGCTGAAAGGGGTGATGCGATCGGCTTAGATGCGTCTCCAGCCTTTGTTGTAGAACCTCCAAGTCAAGGAGTTTGGTAGACATCCAACCATAAACCCAAGCAACAGGCTTTATGATAAACGGTTTTCCCCTGACATGAATCATTTTTCATATGAATCTTGATTGTAATGACGACCCTGAGGCAAAACGTCCCTTGGATCAGCCGTATTCTTCCTTATTCTGTGCCCAGAAACTTAAAGTCCTTGCTGATCCCAATCGTTTCGCAATCCTCAAACTGTTACTCAACGGTCCTAAATACGTTTGGGAACTAAATGCAAAGCTAGACTTAGAGCAGAGCTTGCTCTCCCACCATCTCAAGATCTTGCGTCAAGAAGGGTTGGTTGAATCACAACGAGAGGGTAAAGCAGTGCGCTATTGCCTTGCTCCTGGTATTAGCGTGAATTCGGGCAAGGGAATTAATTTAAAGTGCTGTATTCTGTCCTTTGAGTCTTAACAAAGCCAACCGCCTAAAGCCTGGGTAAAATGCCTCTGTCTCGATCGGGGTTCTGTGCCTGTGATTCGCTGGCTCAAAGCCGCAATCTCCTATTTCTAATGTTCTGTTAAGGGGATTTTGTAACGTTGATTCATCTATACCTCGCAGATGAAAAAGATGATAAACCATCGGCGGGCATCCTGACTCAGAGATGGAACATCTCCTCACAGTTGCGGGACAGCGGCGGATTTACACTGAACTTTCCCCCTTGCGTCTGATGATTGCTCCCCATCAAGAACATGACTGTGACATTAGACGAGTACTTCTGGGTCTTTTTCAAGGGCTATTTGCCGAATGCTACGCCCTTACAGGAGACATTTGATACTTTTCAAACAACCTCTCAATGTATTTCTGGGTGGAGCATATGGGGTTTCTCCAGCAGATTTACAGCAGTTCTCAATCGAGTCAGCCACAGTCTCGCCAAGATGAGTGTGGGGTATAGGGTTTGAGGCGTGGTGAATGCGCATGGAAATGGCTGTAATTCCCGACGTTTTACCGATTGCTGGTACTATCGACGATAACCCTGCTTGGAATCGGCATGGTGGCTCTAAGGATTTCAGGTCAATTATCCAAACTAGTCTCGGTCAGCCAGTCGTTGATTTCTTGAGCTAACCAAGCACATTCGGGAGCGGTCAAATCCAGCCCGATGTGATAGGTTTGTTGGGTCGTTTTTAGGGCAACAACGTCCATTTCAGGTTTGCCCATTTGTAACAGCAGCGATCGCCCCTGTCTATCCTGCACGCTCTGTTGAACGGTTTGGATGTCTTTAATCTTTCCTTTGCGCTGAAAATATTTAACTCCTAGATTCTGCTCCTCAATGCTGAAGTGCGTTTGGGTGAATTGAATGAACTGACAACGCCAGGACACTAAATAACGATTGAATGAATACAGCAAAACAATTGCCCAGACGATCCACAGTGTTGTCACAAACCCCATGATCACAACAGACATCTCATTCGCGACGATCACCAAGTTGTAAAGCATGAATGCCATTAAAGCCATTGCCCCGATCGTCAAAGCGGCGGCTAGATAACTCGCTCTAAAAGCTGGGTTTTTGATCATCAACCCATTCCCAGACACGTATAATTTCACGCGGCTTCCAGGTGGTTGAGTGATTGCTTTGAGTGGTTTGAGATGTCCGGTTTGCAAGGCTTCTAAAGCTTGACGGGCTGTCTTAAACCGATGCTCTAACGCTGGCTCAACCATGATTTCTAGCCAACGTCGAAAGCTGGGAGATAAAGTGACGCGATCTGCAAATTGAAACCGCAGTTGCTTCTGCGGCAAATCGGATGGCGGAATGCCAGTCAGCAAGTGAAGCAGTGTTGCTCCCAATGCATACAAATCAGATGCTGCAACGGTTTTCCCCCGAAATTGTTCTAAGGGAATGTAACCATAAGTTCCCACGATCGTCATGGTAGTCTGTTCAGCCCTGACCCGGTTTTGCACTGAACCGAAATCAATCAAGTAAATCTGGTTGTCGTCCCCTAACAGTAAGTTGCTGGGCTTCAAATCTCGATGCAAGATTGGAGGATTGAGTTCATGCAAATCAATCAAAATTTTTAGCGTGTCGATCGCAATTTTGCGTGCCTGTTTTTCGGTGAATCGCCCTTGATGCTCTAACAGCTTCTGCAAATTGACTCCCGGCACATAGTCTTGCACCAAGCCAAACCAGACCAGGTTTGAGGTTTGACTAGGCTCGGTTTGAAAGGCATCTCGATAACGAGGAATTTGGGGATGCTGCAAATTTTGCAGCACGCTTATCTCTCGCTCAAACAGTTTGACATCTTGCCACTGCAACTGCGGATTTTGCATCAGCAGCTTCACAACCACCGTAGCTTGCTGCTTGAGGTCTCTGGCTAACCAGGTTTCGCGCCCTGGCACTTGCCCTAAACATCGTTCTAGTTGATACCGCTGCTGTAGGATGTCTCCAGGTTGCATGATTGTTATCTCCTAGCGATCGGGACGTAACCAGTGTTTGATCTCATGCACCAACCAGTTGCATTCTGCTTCGGTTGAGCCGACGCCAAAGGTATGGCGGCGATCGCCCGCTTGAATGAGAACCATGTTGGGATGCGATCGCCTGCCACACCAGGTTCGCTGCTTGAGCACTTGCACACTGATGTTGACCTCCTGCATTTGCTTCATGCCTCCCACCTGTCGCTGCCAGCACCAGCCCAACAACCGCCAATTTAAGCGAAATTGTGATCGGTCTTTCTGGAAGACAATCCAATTGGGTTGCCACTGTTGCTTCAGTCGTTTGATCAATGTGTAGAGCGTCATTCCCCACGGAATCATGGCCAAAATCCGAATGAATTGGACAAAAGAGGTAATGTCCTGAGGGGTAGCAACTGGCAAGCTCATACGATCTGGAGACCACCACTCCCAAATCAGCCAATATACCCCTACTAGCAACCCAAACTTGAGCAAAAATGCTGCAATCTGTTGGTTTGACAGCCCAATTTCAGGCATGATGATTTGCAACGATTGAGCCGTTTTGTGAAGCTGAATTCGACTATCGGCAGGTTTAGGCAGCGATCGCGCAGTGAGGTTCAGATCAATCGCCTTAAGAGTAGCCAGGGCTTCACGCGCTGTGTGAAAGCGATCGTCCACATCGGGTGCAGTCAGTTTTTCGATCCACTCTGCCAAAGCATCGGGAACCGACACCTGTTCTCGAAATTGAATCTGGAGCTCTTTTTGAGGTAAATCAGCCGGGGCGGTGCCCGTTAATAGATGAATTAGCGTTGCACCCAGCGCATACAGGTCAGATTCGGGAACAGCTCGCCCAAAAAACTGCTCTGGTGGAGCGTACCCACTGGTGCCTACTACCGTCATGGTTGCGCCGCTTGTAGGCTGACTTTGCACAGAGCCAAAATCAATGAGATAAACCTGGCGATCGCTACCCACAATTAAATTGCTCGGCTTAATATCACGATGTAACAAGGGCGGATTTCGTTCATGCAGACCGATCAAAATGGTCAGCACTTGTATGGCAATGTTGCGAATTTGCAATGCGGTCAAATACGTTCCCTGTTGCAGGCTTTGTGCCAGCGATCGCCCTGGAATAAAGGTTTCGACTAAAGCAAACCAACTGATCCCTGGGGTTGCATCAATGGTGAACGAATCCTGGTAACGCGGCACTCGTGGATGGTTCAGCGACTTTAACACCACCGTTTCTCGCTCAAACAGCTTAAATTCATCCCACTGCATCTGAGCATAAAAGGGCAACAGCTTCACGACCACAGACTGAGGGGGTTGAGCCTTGAGGTCGGTACTCAACCAAACTTGGCGATCGCCGTTGTGTCCCAGTTGTTGCTGAAACTGATAGCGATCGTGAAGAATCTGCCCTGCCGACCAAGAAAAGTTGTGTTGGCTCATTGCCTCAAAATACCCGCCCAGTGAGGTTTCTTAACCAATTAAGCAACAACTTCAGGTTGTCCCTGGAAGTGCGCCATCCTGAACGCAGCGAATATTTGAGAGCAACACCGGGTAGTGCTACACAAGTAATGATGCGTGTATGCGATCGCACATTGACGGTAGACCGGAGGTAAAGATTCCCACCATTTACGAGCCGCCGCTTCATCGCGTGCGCCAATATAAACACCCACAATCTCACGAGTGTCAGCATCGAGCGCTAACCAGACCCACTGCTTGTTCCCCTTGTTGTCCACAAACGGCCACAACTCATTGCATTGAATCGTCAACCCCCCCTTTTTTTGGGTGTCACCTGCACTTGTCGGGGCACCTTTGCATATTTCTGATTAACGTAGGTTTGCAGCCATCGTTCAGAAACGTGGGTTGCCACGGGCAATACCAGCTAAGGAGAAGCGTTCTCACACCAATCGGTCAATCAGTTCCCGTGTGGCTTGATCGATCCCTTTTTAATGGGTTGTTCGATGAACTGCCGTCCGCAGTCGTGGCATTTGAATCGTTGTTTACCAGTGTGGATACGATCGTTCTTAGAGGATGTTTTAAAAGTTTGATTAGTTACCCGATAGGTGTAGGGGCGAAGCATTCGGTAGACAATGTCTCGGTTGTTCCAGCCATCCTGATTCGAATGCTTCGCCCCTACAGAGACGTAAAAGATACTTTTCAAACACCCTCTTAAATTCAGAAGTACTGAGAATCAAAGACACCCATTCTTTGGGTAGCACGATCAGCAAAAGTCGAATAGCGCTTTCCTGATCGTGCTACCTTTCCGCTTCAATTAAATGAAGTCGGACTAAGGGCGACGAGTTGAAATTCCTAGCTTTACACCTTCTACGGTTCGCAATTGATCGATTACAGCAACAACCGAGCCATATTCACCTTTCTCATCCGCATTGACGACCACCAGAATTTCTGATTGGTTGCCCATTGATGCTTTGACTTGTGTGGCTAACTCCTCAACAGCGATGGGTTGGCGATCGAGGAACACATTTCCTTCGTTATCAACCGTGACGGTAATCTTACTTTGCTGTTGAGATTGAGCCGTTTCTGCTCTGGGCAAGTTTACTGGAAGCCCCTCAGATCGAGTTAGAAACAAGGATGACATGATGAAAAACGTCAGGATGGCAAAGATGACATCAATCATCGGCAGAATGTTGATTTGAGGAATGTCATCTGGCTCTTCAGGAATATTCATAGCTGCTTAGCTCATCACTTTTGATACAGGGCTAAAACCTTCGTGTCGGCTGAGATGCAAGACTTCAAGCTGGCTGCCGTATTCCTGAATCGCAGCGATCTGCCGTCGGTAAAAGCCCCGGAATACACTGGAAAAAAGTAGGGTGAAGACGGCCACAATTAAACCTGCCGCAGTAGACACTAATGCTTCACTAATGCCGCCAGTTACCTGTACTGCATTTTCACTTCCCACACTTCCTAAGTTCAAAGAGGCAAACGAGCGAATTAAACCCAGAACCGTTCCCAGCAACCCTAATAATGGAGAAGCGGTGATAATTGTATCGAAGATGGAGTTAAAGCGTCGAAGCATAGGCAGTTCTGCCTGAGTAGCGCCCTCAAGCGTGAGACGAAAGGCATGAGGGGGGAAGTGATCCACCTCCAGAGCTTCTAAAAAAATACGGGCAATGGGTAAATCAACATTTTGTCTGAGCTTGAGCAATGCCGCATCAAAATCATGCTGGTAGATTCGCAGCACATCACGCACAACCCGCCTCTGCCGACGGTTCACTCGTACCCAAAAGACTAGACGTTCAATGATGAGGGCGATCGCCACGATTGAGAACCCCAACAGGGGATACATGACAATGCCGCCTGCAAGAAACAGTTCAATAATTAGCATTTCAAGTTTACACAGCAATAACGCCGACCGCTCAGGTCAGCAGAGTAGGTAGGTCAGCAGAGTCGCTTTAAAACCGTTATTGACATCTCTTCTCAAAAAAGATTAGGTCTTGAGGGGGTTAATGTCAAGTCCTTTTACTTACGGCAGGAATCGGCTCGAACCTATATAGTTACTGCATGTTCACCGTAGTGCGCTGCCAACGTTGGCAAATCCCTGAAAATCGTTGTGCTGCAACAGTTTTTGCGGCAACTCGGAAAGATGAGGCAACAACCCTCAACAGATTGACAGCACAGCAGTTGAATTTTAGGATGAGCAGATTAGCTAGAACTATTTGCAATAACCATCGGCAGGGCGAATGACGTTCTCAGAAACCGTCTCTCAACAACGAGCCAAGCAAGAGAAGCTCCTCAAGCGATTTGTTACTTACAGCCTTACGGGATCGTTTGCTTTACATGGGGTTGGGCTGTGCTTGAAGGTAAACAACCTCTGGAAGCCAGACCGGGCAGAACCAGAGGAAATTGCAATCGTTGTCATGGAGCAACCCGAAGAGGCACTGACAGAGGAAACTCCACTCGATGAAACCTTCTCTGAACCTGAAGCAACGTCCGAATTTATAGAGTCTGACGCTACTCCAGGAGAAGCGGGTGCTGCCACGTTTGTAGAATCCCCTCCAGCCGCTGCCCTCCCGGAACCATCTGTAGAAGAAGACCCGATCGTTGAGCCAGAGCCGGAACCCAGCCCTGCACCGATCGCTGAAGATGTGGAAGAACCTGTTACCGAAGAACCTGTTACCGAAGAGCCTGTTACCGAAGAATCGGCTGATCCCCCATTAGCGGAATCGAGCGAGGAAGTCGCCGAAGTTCCGCAACCGCGAACCCTAAATAATCTGCTAGAAGAACTGCGACGCGCTCGGGAACAGACCAGACAAACGGCTGCTAACCGCGAGGCAGAGAGTCAGGTAGAATCCTCTAACCGTACCAACACGGCAGGGACAGCTTCAGAGGAGAGCGATCGCGCCACAAGGACGGCTGTTCGATCCGATCGTCCTGGTTCTAGTCCTAGTTCTAGTTCTAGTCCTGGTTCTAGTGAGAGTGAGAGTACTAGACCTGGAAACGGTGAGGGCGATCGCCCCAATCCGGGCAGAGGGTCTCGTGAAATTAGCTGCCGCAATTGCAACTTCGACTATCCAGAGAGTGCCAATGGAGCCGAGGGAACGGCTCAGGTGATTGTTGAAACAGATGAACGAGGACGAGTTGTCTCTGTAACGTTATCTGGATCGAGTGGCAATCCTGAACTTGATCGTGCCGCCTTGCAACAAGCCCGCGAGCGAGTGCGATTAGACGGTGCGACAGCGGGCGAAAGCTACCCCATTGAAATTGACTTTGTACAGCCCAATTCAGAAGCGGCAGAGCGGGTACGGGAGAGGGGCGATCGCCGCAGCATCACAGTTTCTGATCCCGAACCCACAACGGCTGAATCTTCTGAACCTGAGACGCCTGAAACAGTAGCGAACCCATCTGCACCAGAGCCTTCGGTTCCGGCTGAGCCATCGGCCAGTCCAGAAGCCGAGTCCAGTCCTTCTAGTCCAGTGGATTCTGAATCGCCAGACAATGTAGATGGGTTAGAAGAACCAGCACCAGACATCCCATTACCTTCTGAGCCTTCAAATTCACCTGAGGCTGCCCCTGCTCCGGCTCCTGCCCCTGAAGCTGCCCCTGCTCCGGCTCCTATCCCTGAGGCTGCTCCGGCTCCGGCTCCTGCCCCAGCTCCTATCCCTGAGGCTGCTCCAGCTCCGGCTCCTGCCCCAGCTCCTGTCCCTGCTCCTGCTCCTGCTCCTGCCCCGCTTCCTTTGCCTGATCCGGTATCTGCTCCTCCGGAGTAAGCAAACCTGGTGTAATGGGTTCATGTTTGCTGATTTCTTGCCGTCCTCAACCGCTGACATTCAAGATCCAGAGGCGATCGCCATTCTGCGACAGATTCAGCGTCGAACGATCCAGGTTTTGTTTAAGGAAGACACGACGGGATTAGTAGCGCTTCCGGTGGAAATTGCCACTGCCTCTGTTCACTGTTCTCCCGCTCAATCCGCATCCCAGGCTAACGCTGCTCCAATTCTGCTGCTCCCCGGATTTGACAGTTCCCTGCTGGAGTTCCGGCGATTGCTGCCCTTATTGGCACCCCAGCATGAGACCTGGGTGCTGGATCTATTGGGCTTTGGATTTACAGAATACACTCCTACCCTTGCCGTCAGTCCTCCAACGATCCGGCAACATCTGCTCAGCGTTCTAGAGACTTGGATAGGGAAACCGATCATCCTGGTTGGCGGTTCGCTGGGAGGTGCCGTCGCGATCGACTTTGTTTTGCATCATCCTGACTGGGTGCGATCGCTGGTTTTGATCAACAGTGTTGGCTTCTCTGGCAGTTTTCCAATGGGGGCATTTTTACCCGATCCCCTGATTCAACTGGGAGCAGATTGGCTACACTTCCGCAAACAGGCTGCCCTTACTGCCGCCTTAGCCTTGCCGATGGTGGCTCCAACGCTAGTTGATGCACTTCGTTGTTCTCTGTTGCATCAGGGGATGCCGGGATGGAAAGCTGCGATCGCGTCCTTTACTCAGAGTGGTGGTTACAGCGATTTGGGCGATCGCATTGCTCAAATTCAACATCCCACTCTCATTCTGTGGGGAGAGGCTGACGATGTGTTGGGAACGAAGGATGCAACCCGGTTTGAACGGGAAATTTCGGGAAGCCAACTGATTTGGATGCAAAAATCTGGTCACGTGCCTCACCTGGATCAGCCCCAATCTGTTGCGGCACAACTGCTCACTTTTGCACGTCGCACCGGAAATTAAACCAGAAAAGGGGGGCGGTTCAAGAGTAACCCATTAGCACCTTTAACCAGCTTCTTCTGATACTTCTGATACTTCTGAGTAATCCTAAACGTCCTCGCTTTAAGCTCTGAGACGAGGATCTGCTTCAGTTTCTACTGTTAATATCATCCCTAAGATAATGTTGCGATCGCGTCGAACCAGGTAGACATAGAGTGAGAGCAGTGTGCCTATGTGAGATGTTACAACGTTAGCGTTCTAACTATCCTGCGTTGGTAAGGCTGTCATCACTTACTAACCGTATGCAAAAACAAATTTAGTAGGCGAGAACTATGTATTCTGTGGGTAACTGTGTGCAAGGTAAGGATGGTCGCATTGGAACTGTGATTGAGGCAAGGCTGATTCGCAGTGCCGTCTATCCCCAATATCAACAAGTATTAATTCGATTCCCCGATGGCAGTTCGCTCAACGGAGCCGCAAATGATTTCAAATTGGTCAGGCAACGAGTGCTTGAAAGCGCTGGCAGATGTTAAGAGCTTCTAAGTAGTGTGGTGATTGATATAGTGTGGTGGTTAAACGGTATGGCGATCGCCAATTGCAACAGCTCCATTCTGCGAGATAGAGGGGCTGTTGGCGATTGGCAGCATTCCTGGCATTGATTTAAGGGGATGCTTCAACGGTGCTGATATCACTCGATCACTCGAATGGCCCTTCACTCTCCTCATTCGGGGCTTAGATGTGAGCGCTCAGTTAAAGATGACTTCCGAGCAATCCTGTTTCAACATCTCTCAAAACTGGAAATCTAGAGCAAAGGTCTCCTGTAAGAGCGTAGCACTGAGCTTGATCCAGGCTGGCTCAAGACTGCTCTCGATTTCAGATGGATAAAGTCGAGCTTAAATATTGGTTGAGAAATAGCCCGGTATAGCTGAACAATTGCTGCTTTAGCAATAGCAGAGCGGTGGTCTAGGATGGGCGATCGCCCTTTATAATCCTAATATTTGCCCAAGAAAAGAAAACAATAGTAGAGTGCTGTATAGTAGCCTCTACTGAGTCAATCTGGCCTTCCTTAACGTTTTTAATTCTGTAACGCTGTACGTAATACCCATATCATCTACTGTATAACTTACTGTCCGTTGAATGACTGCGATTGATTTGATAGTGATGCTACTGGTACGACTGCGATTCAAACGACGTTAAACGAATTTCGTAGTTCACTCAAAATCGGGATGGTATGAGATGAAGCGATCGTCGATGATGGCGATCCAACATAGTTTTTACTTAATTGAATATCACACAGGCGCAGACAAGTTTTGTCTCAATGGAGTCCATCTAACGCTCGATTGCTAATTGTTTTTTCAATTTGAGGAGACCTTTTAGGGTGACTAGCGCTACTAACTTACAACCAAGTTCAGGCACTTCTTTAGAAAATGACATTGTCAGGTTCAACTTTCAACCCGCTGGCGCACCATTACCCAGTGATGATCCTTATCTTTCAGATACAGGTAAAGCGTATGGTCAAAGTTTTGATCCCGAGGGACGGACGTTTGGCTGGGTAGCTGAAGCCAGCCTTACATCAGACAACCCGCAGCTTGCGGTTCCATCCCCCAACAATACCACTCGGAACCGCAATCAACCGGGCACAGTATCTCGCTTAAACACCCTGATACACATGCAGATTGGGGATGTTTTATCTCCTCCGAATCCCAGTCAACGATTTGCGTGGCAATATGATTTGCCAGCAGGTAACTATGTGGTCACCGTCTGTGTTGGCGATCCGCAAAATATTGATAGTACACATCAAATTAATCTTCAAGGGAAGCCCCTGATTGCGGGTTTTCAGCCCACTGAAACGCAAAAGTTCTTTACGGCTACTGATGTGGTCACTGTTCAGGAGGGGCAACGCCTCACCATTGACGCTAAAGGTGGAACAAATACAAAGTTAACGTATCTGTTTGTTGCTGCGGGCGATCGCCCGTTTGTCAGTGAACTCACCGCCCAATTTTTGGCAGAGGATGGCACCAATCAATCCCTCTATCTGCACGACGGCAAAATTGATATCCCAACCAACACCACTCTCACTCCCGAATTGGCGATTAATACGCCGACTTCAACCGATAATCCTGGATTTGATGAAGGAACCACAGACGATCCAGCGCTACTGATTGAAAACGCAACAGGAACCCCAGTTGCCATAAAACCAATACCGATTACGGCTGGCAATGATGTTTTGAGCCTTAACCCCGTAGAACCGCTCAAACCTCAAACTCAATACACGTTTAGAGTCACCTCGAAGCTAAAAAGTAAGGGAAACAAATCTTTTATTCCCAAAAGTATCTGCTTTACTACAGGCAAAGCACCCAATCTAGAGAATCAAGCACCCAGTAGTTTAAGATTTCAACAGCAACCCCAGCCGACGAGCCGAGTGCCAGTACCCGGCACCAACCATAACGAAAACTACTCCAGAGTGATCGTAGGGCCAGACGGTAAGCTCTACGCCAGCGCTCTCAGTGGAAATATTCTACGCTTCCCGATTAAACCAGATGGCACGCTGGGTGAAGCCCAGCGGCTTGAGTCACTACAGGGGCGATCTATTGTCGGTATGTGCTTTGATCCCACCGCCACCGCTCAAGACTTGAAACTGTGGGTGAGTCATGGGGCAGCAGTAGACGCACAAGAAAGAACAGTCGCTGTTGATGCGCCGGAATGGAGCGGTAAAGTTAGCCGTCTTAGCGGCGCTAACTTAGAGCAAGTGCAGGATTATGTGATTGGGTTACCTCGCTCTGTGGCCGACCACATGACCACCGGAGTCGCCTTTGACCCAGACCAGCAGCATATGCTTTACATTCTGCAAGGCAGCAACACGGCAATGGGAGCACCAGGTGGTAACTGGAAAAACCGTCCTGAAAAGGTATTGAGTGCTGCCGCCTTGCGGGTTGATCTCTCCAAAATCAGCGCTCCTCCCCTCAATGTGCAGACCGAAGAGGGCGGAACCTACAATCCGTTTGCCGAAAATGCTCCGTTGACGATTTATGCCTCTGGCCTCCGCAGTCCCTATGCGCTGGTGTTTCACAGTAATAAAAAGCTGTACGTCACAAACAATGGCTCGGCTGGCGGTTACTCTACACCATCTAGCCCTGACCCATTGCCGACTCCCCAATCCCAGCAGTATCGACGGCGGATTGATGAAGCCAAGTTTGGACATTACACCGAACCCGTGGTGAAAGGCGGCAGCCGAGTGCCAGCCGATCATGACTACCTGTTTCGGCTCGATTCGGGCGGGTATTATGGTCACCCCAATCCCCAGCGCAACGAATGGGTGATGAATGGTGGCAACCCGGCAGGTCTTCCACAGAAGTGGACTCAAGAGCTAAAACGCAGTGCCAACGATTTCTATCCGCGCATTGGGCAATACCCACCAGGTACGAACCCCGATCGCAACTGGCGAGGCTACGCCTATGATTTTGGGTTACATGCCTCACCCACCGGGTTAATTGAGTATAAGAGCAACACATTTGGAGGAGCGCTTAAAGGCAAATTAATTGCCGTCTGTTTCAACAAGCATCAAAATCTGTCGGTGTTGACACCCGGAGATGCGTCTCAGAACTGGAATATCGTCGGGTCGCCTATCAAGGTGTCAGGGTTCGAGGGATTGGATAACATCGGCATGAATCCATTAGAATCCAGTGCGCCATTAGATTTGGTAGAGAACCCGGCAACCGGCGATCTTTACGTTGCCAAACTGCGGCGAGAGCCACCGCTTCAGGGCGAAATTTGGCTGCTTCGTCCGGTGGGTGGCGGTGGTGGCGGTGGTGGGTCTACAGGAGACACCGTTAATACTCAACCGCTGGACATCATTAATCCAGATGGTCTGCCGTTTCCGCGATCGCTCCTGCAAAACCAGACCGTTCCCCATCGAGTAGTCTTCAGCCGCATTCAAAATCCTGGCCCCGAAACGGTTCGTCTGCCGGATGGGCAGAGGGTTACCATTAATCCGGTATCTGTTCATGATACGGTGACGCTACAAATCAAAAACAATCTCAATGCTCCTGTTCAAGTAACCCAGATCGCTATAGATAATCCTGCCGACTGGCAAATTACTTCATCATTGAATCTGCCGACAACCATTGCCGCAAACGGCGCGATCGCTCTAACGGTGAAATTTGTCGCCCAAAAGAGCGGCGAAATTCAACTGGTATCAGGCCAATTGAAAATTGCTACCGCTAGCGGGAATACCCAGGTCATTGAACTTTCTGGACTGTGGCAGAAAAATCCCGAAGGCAGCAATGAACCTACGTTAAACCAGATCATTTCGACCTTTGGCTACAAGACCAACATCCCCGAAGCCCAACTGAATAGACGAGGAAAAATCGAGGCGATCGGGGATGAAGTTATCTCACCTCTGTGGCGACGGGCTGACCCAACCAAACAGCCAACGCTGTATCAGCTTGCTGCTTTTCACGGTCGAGATATAGCGGTCAGGGTGCGGTGGTACCCCAAAGGAGGGAATGCGGTTGGTGGAACGGATATCGTTCGTCATCATAGCTTGGATGCTCAAACATTGATACCGCGAAGACAGGACGGTAGCGCCCAACCTGCTCAAGGCTCAGCATTCAACCCTTCTGAGGTGTTTGGGTTTAATGTTAACGATCAATTTTCAACCATATCGAGCGACCCGGCTAGAAATCGCCAAACCCAAACCGATAATGGTCTTCTTCAAAAAAGTGAAGGTCATCATCTTCGGTTTTGGAAGCTTAGAGACTCAAATGGAACCGAAATTCCCCATGCCTGGATCATGGCAATGGACTACCTCGGTGGTAAAACCTCTAGACCTAACTGGGACTACAACGACAATGTTTACATCGTTACAAACATTACTCCTGCTAGTTAAACTAGCCGTTGTGTGGAACGACATGATGTGGTTTGAGTAGCGGCATTGTCCAATTAGCCCTCCTGGAAGAGAAGCACTCCTCCAGGAGTTTTTGTCTATTGTTGTGTGATGTTATGTGGCAATTATTTCAGCTATTGGTGTGCGTTCTACGGTTTGAAGGGCATTACCAAAGGCATACGCGGCCATGCTAAACGCGCCATAGGTAAAACTGGAGTGCAGTTGAATTCCAGGTGCCTTTGCGCCCCCGGCTCCAATTGCGACAAACAGCGGCAACAAATGCTCCTCGCTAGGATGATTCCTGACGGCATGGGGCGCACTGTGGCGGTAGTTCAACAAAGATTCAATATCGTTGGCGGCGATCGCCCTGGCTAACCATTGATCAAATTCAGTGACCCAGGTGGGCGGAGGAGCATTCAAGTCGTACTTACCAAATGCCTGTAGGTTATGCGTTGCAGCACCGCTGGCTAAAATTAACACTCCGGCCTGACGCAGTGAAGCGATCGCCTCTCCCAGCCTGACGTGATGAGCCGTTCCCAGTTTGGGCTGAAGCGAAAGCTGAGTGACTGGAATCTCGGCATCGGGATACATCAGCATCAAAGGATTCCAGGCACCGTGATCCAGTCCACGATCGGCATCCACTTCGCAGGCCATACCAGCCTGTTGCAACAACTCCTGCACGGATGCGGCCAGCTCGGGCGCACCCGGAGCCGGATAGGTGAGCTGATACAACTCTGGCGGAAAGCCTCGAAAATCGTGAATGGTTTGCAATGGGCTAGCCGTGCTGACCGTAGGAATCTGAGAAAGCCAATGAGCCGAAATCACCAAAATGGCTCTGGGTTTACCCAATTCGTTACCCAATTGTTGCAAAAACCGTTGAGCCTGACTTGGTTTTAGCGGTAGATCAGGAGAACCGTGGGAGATAAAAAGACTGGGAAATGTAGGCATGAGTCACCTCTGGAACGAGTTGGAAAAAACCAGCAGCAATTCTTAAATGATGCAGCACATAAGATGGAGTGAGGCTATGAAAGTAAGGACATTTAGCGATCTGGACGAAGGCCAATATTGCCCGAACCATACTGAATCACCATCAGCAAACCGCCCAAGATCTCCAGATTTTTCATGAACATAATTTGTTGCATCTGCTCGGAGAAATCGGTGTGAAAGATGAGCGTTGCCGGGATCAGAAAAACAATCAGTGCGATCGCTCCTGGCCTGGCTTTGTATCCCAACAATAGCGACAGCCCACCGACCAGTTCAATGGAAACTGTCAGGACTGGGTACCCGACTTGAGGGCAGAAACCCCTACTTGATAGACTGGCTACTGCCCCTAACCTCCATCCAACGAACGCTCTATGAACTGCCCAGATTGTTGCTCAGCCCGCACCAC
>NZ_JADEWO010000094.1 GCF_015207605.1 Oculatella sp. LEGE 06141 | reverse complement strand
AGAAAGATCCTGTTCGCGGCTCCAGGGAAACCTCTGCATCCGAACTAGACAACCCGTTTACGTTTCCGATGGAAGCGGCTGAACCAGAACAGGTGTCCAACCCTCTCACAGCAGAGAGTCTAATTTCCCCAACGGTGGTAGGCACCAGCTCTACACCCGCGACAGCATCAAACACCTCGTCGCCACTGCAATGGCAACAGGCAGGACGAGCGCAAAAGTGGACGATGTTGGGAGCAGTGAACATGGTTAAATTCTGGTCAGTACAGGCTGTGACAGCGATCGCCCTCGTTGTTGTCGTCTCATTGCTGCTGCGCCCCATCGTAGGATTGAGCAATTTTATTTTTGATAGACTGCCCTTCCCCATCGATTTGAGTTATTTCGTGTTGGAAAACGGCATTCCTTTGTGGATCATTGCCATTGGTCTGGCTGCATTACTGGCCGTTTCTCCCTGGTTGCTAGACGCGATTTTGCAGCGGTTCTATCATCTGCAACCCTTCAGGCTAGACGACCTCAGCCCCTACAGTTCTGAAACCACTCGAATGCTCAAGCGAGTCTGCGGACAGCGGCGGTATCCTCTCCCCACATTAGGACTGCTGCCAACGTCGGCTCCGATCGCCCTCACCTACGGCGGCTTGCCGCAAACTGCGCGGATCGTTGTCAGCCAGGGGCTCCTAAACCAACTAAATGAGGACGAAATTGCCGCTAGTTATGCGGGTGAACTAAGCCACATCATTCATTGGGATTTTGCCTTAATTACGCTGGTTACACTAACCGCACTGCTGCCGCACTTAGCCTATACGCAGGTTGCCGCCTGGGGCGATCGCCAATCCGATCGGGTATTGCAATCGATCGCAACCATTGCCGCCGCTGTATGCTATGGAGCATATCGGTTCTGCCGTTATCCCGGCCTGTGGCTGTCTCGCTTGCGGCTGTATCATAGCGATCGCACCGCCACTGAAATTACAGGCAACCCCAATGGCTTAACCCGTGCCCTACTCAAGGTAGCGCTCGGCCTGCTAAACGATATCCAACAGCAACAACAGACTAGCGCCCTGCTAGAAAGCCTCGATCTGTTCATTCCGGTTGGACATCAAACAGCCCTGGCTTCGGGCAGCGTGTTTCAGCAGCATCCCACCTCAGACGTATTGGAATGGGAGCGCAGCAACCCCTACCGCCACTGGCTAGCCGCCAACCATGCCCATGCTCCGTTGGGCGATCGCCTTCATGTATTAACGCTATATGCTCGCCGTTGGCACTTGCCAACCGAATTAAAGTGGCATACTCCCCCATCACCCCCTGCTTCTGGTCGGCAGCGGCGGCAGTTCTTCCTGCACATCGCCCCCCTTTTAGGACTTCTGCTGGGACTGGGATTAACCCTGGTTCTGCGGTTAGTAGGCGGTGTTGCTGGTCAGTTTGAGGTTAGAGCGCTGAGCTGGCTGTGGTGGGATGAGACAATTCTACAGGGGTGCCTGTTGATGGGTTTTAGTGTAGGCACCTTTTTGCAGATCAACCCGTTCTTTCCCGATATCAAAGCCTCTAATCTGCAAATTGAACCCTCTCTAGTGCAGTTGGCTCTTCCAGCCGCCACCATGCCCAGTGAGAGCCAACCTGTGCGGTTGCGCGGCAAACTCATAGGGAGACGCGGCATTGCTGGCTGGCTCAACCAAGACCTGATACTTCAAACCAACACAGGCGACATTAAACTGCATTACACCTCTCAGTTTGGCTTTATTGGCAACCTACTGCCCCAGCGGTTTCGCCCACAGGACTTTTCTAGAAGTGTCGTTACAGTCACCGGTTGGTATCGTCGGGGGGTTATTCCCTGGGTCGATGTAGACACGATTCAGTCCCAGCGGGGAAACACAATTAAAGGGGAGCACCCTCTGTTGCTAACCTATTTGGCGGTAGCAACAGGGCTACTCAGCGCTTATGTCATTTTGCAAGGATGAAACCAACTGAGTTGGCGATCGTCTAGTTAGGATGTACGCCCTTGGACGGTGTTTTTTAAGCACCGTTCCAGAGAGCATTTTGGGAAAGACAAAGTGAGTCGAACTCCCTGAGAACCTCTCGAAATGTAAAAAAAGATTGCGACTTTGTCCAATTATGTGTTACATTTCTTTACAGAAACAGGTTGATCCAGGCCAGACTCGTTCCAGAGCCGGATTTAAAGCTGAGCATAGGTTTGATGTCTTGGTATCAGGTGATTTCCTCCCAACACAGCAAGTTAAGTCAGCCTTCAACAGAGGGCTGACTTTTATTCACGAATTTGTGTTAGCAATGGGTTGAAGAAACTACCTCTTGGGGCAGGGTTGTACCTACAAAGAATGAAATCTTTAATTTCAACTAGCCCCTGGTTCAACGCCGTGATACCTTAGTGATTGGCACGAAACATGCTACAGCCACGGAATCGACAAGTAACAGTTCGCCTTCATGTCCCAGCGACCCTCGAAAAACGCCGAAGATGGTTCGACTAATTAGGTTTTTCAATCCTGAACATGAAGTGTCTTGTAGAAGGTTTTACACAGTAGATGTAAATATCGTCTTGTTGACATTGGAGAGAGCCTTTGGGGTTCTTCGTTTTTTTCGTGGGTCTACAATCTGTTTTAGCCAGCACCAAAACGCGGTTTATAAGCTAGCTTATCTGATTTAATTCGGAGGTATCTCGTTTCATGTCTATTCGTCTCTATGTAGGCAATCTGCCAAAAGAGCTGGAGCGCAAAGAGTTGGAAACTGTGTTCGCCGAATTTGACGACACAGTTTCCACCAAAGTCATTACCGATCGCAAGACCGGGAAGTGTCGCGGGTTTGGTTTCGTTACCGTTAAAAGCGATGAGCAAGCCGACGAGCTTATCGAAAAGTTTAATGGGTTCGTGATTAGAGATAGCGCCATCAAGATTGAGAAAGCGTTGCCTCGCTCCAAGGGTAAGGAAGACGGAGCGCAAGGAGACGAAGCGCCTAGCGCTGTGTCTACGGCTCCTGCTCCTACCACCCGTCGCAGCGGTGGCGGCAAAGGCGGCAGCAAAGCCAAGGGTGCCCGGTCATCAGGAGATTCAGATTCAGTCCAACCCGATCCGCGTTGGGCACAGGATCTAGAAAAGCTCAAGCAAATGCTTTCGGCGCAAACGGCTAACTCCTGAGGCTTAGTCTGCCGTTGGCTGCGGTTCTACGGTCATTTGGATTGCCTGAGGTCAGGTGAAATTAATCAGGGTGCCTGCCAAAACAAAGATAGGGGCTATAAGTCCTTATTGGTGTTCTGGCAGGCATTTATGTAGGCGGCTTAAGGGTGGTGTAAAAACTGTTGCCGGAGTGCAAGCAGCGCCGGACAAATGGCTCTGTCATCTAGATTGTCTGGTTTACTCCAGGTGAACGGTGCTTTGTTTGCAGCCGACATCCACAGCAACCGTTTGGCTCGGGTCATCGCTACATACAGCAAACGGTATTCTTCGGCAGTTTTCAGGTAGCCAGCACGCCGCCAGGCATCCTCGGTGTTGGGTAGGGGAAATTCGTGGTGGATGCTGGCACGAATTTGGGCACGTGCCACTTCTGCTAGCGTAAACTCTCCCAAAAATTTGGCCTGGGGCGGAACCCACGGACTACCGGGAAGAACATGTTCGTGCAGGAAGGGAATAAAGACATAGTCCCAATCTAGCCCTTTGGCTTTGTGCATCGTGATGATGGTCAACTGCCCCGGTCGCGTGTAACGGGCTTCTGGATCGTCGGTTTCAACGGGTTCAAATCGCTCAGACCTCACGATTTCGCTCAACGCCTCTAGTGTAGAAGCCATTGATGGACTACCAGCCGTTTCCTGGGCGACGCGAGCGGCGAGCTTGTCTGCGGTTGCCAATTCGGACTGGTCGTATTTTAGGGTTAGCGCCAGAAACGGGATGAGCTGATATTGCGGTAACTCCAGGTGGGCACGCAGCAGACTGGTGCAGTAGCGGCGGGCACGCTGCACGGGTTCGGCTTGCGGTGGGTCAAGCGGACCGGGGTACAAAAACTGCTCGGGCAGGCTGGCCAGACTGTTCAGATCTTGGGTAGGAATAAGCTGGCGATCGACCAACACCTTCAACGCCGCTTTGAGGTAGTCGGGCGAGTGGGGCCGATCGAGAAATTGCAGCATCGCCAGTGCTTCGGCTGGAACATGCGAGTGGCGATCGCGCTCTCCAACATCGTAAATTTGAATACCATGCTGCTCAAGGTTCACGTCAATTCCGAACTGCTCCGGATAGCGCCATACGTCTGCCAAAAATCGACCCTGCCGATTTTCCCGCACCAGAACAGCGGCTCGTCCCTGGGGATGGCGGTCAAATACCTCAACCACCCGCCGACCAATTAACTCTGCCGTATGGTAAATATCGCGCGGAAATCGCAGTTCCAGTCCTTCTCCTTCGGGGCTGGGGTTGGCATCCGCCTGCGGATCGTTCAACGCTACTGGATGGATATTTTGGGCGCGAAACGGCAGGGATAGGGTTGTGGCAAGCGGCGGTGCTGCCAGGGATAAGGACGACTGTTTTTGCTGGGACTGGGGAACCGAGGCGCGGTAGCGATGGTTGACCCACTTCAGCACAAAATTAGCAGCATCAATAATGATCTGAGAACTGCGCCCCGCCTGATCCATTTCGGCCAGTCGGTTTTGGGCCTCACAGGATTCGCAAAACTCGCGGAAGAAGATCGGATCTGCCGGGGTAAAGGTTGAGTTAATGGCCTGGTTAGGATCGCCCACCCGAACGAGATTGTGCTGCGGCGGGTTCGCCGGATCGGCGGCCAGAATTTCTAACAGCCGGGTCTGTAACGGCGATGAGTCCTGCGCTTCATCTTCAAACACGGCAAAGGTTTGCGCCTGCCACAGTTGGCGAGTGGGTTCATCTTCCAGCACACGCAGCGCTGCCAGAATCATGTCGTCGTAGTCAATAAAGCCTCGCAGCCGCAGCAGTGCTTGATACTGCTCGTATAGCCCGGCTGCGATCGCCAAAACATTATAATCAATGCCATTTTCTGCCACCCGAACATTGCCGTCCTGGCTCAGCTTCATTAGATCGGAGGGCTGCAAGCCAGAGCTTTTGGCTTCGTGGATCACGGTATAGGCTAGATCCGGCAATACTTCGGTTCGCAGAACAGACTGGCGGCGCAACCGTTCCGTTTCTTCCCCATCAAACTGTCGCCCTTCCAGCAGTTGTTGATAGGCGTATGGATTTGCCGTCATCCACTGTTCAACACAGGTGCGAATCAGGCGATGGCTCTGATTGGGCGATACCAGAGTCAGGCGATCGAAATTTAGTCCCGATCCGTCCGGATGGCGGGTGGCAATGTTAAGCGCCAGTCCGTGCAGGGTGTGAACAGCAAACCCAGTAGAGGGTAAGGATAACTCCCGCAAATACTGCCGCACCTTGGTTTTGAGGTTAGCAACTGCCGAGCGGGTAAAGGTCACTAGAATCAGTTGCCCCTGAACCGATGGCTGCCGCTGCCGTTTGGCTAACAGAATAGCAGCGGCGATCGCCATCCCGGTCGATTTACCCGACCCAGGTACCGCCGAAACGGCTAGTGGGCCACCGTCCCAATCGGCCATGCGTTGTTGCCCCGGTCGCAAACTGTTTCGCAATCGCGCCATCGCTTGCTCAAGCTGTTCCAGTTGCAGTGCGGTCGGTTGCCCAATGGGTACGAGAGAATGATTGGAGTCTGTGGGTGTCTCTAGCATGGGGTTGCATGACTGGAAGGTGTAGTCTGGGGAAGCGGTGGGCGACCCACCTCCCATAGAATGGGGTCATCGTTTCAGGATACGATGCTTGCACTTTTAAATAATGTTGCCCTTCAATTCAGGACGACGGTTGCCATTGCACTTTCATGTCTAACTCAACTCAACATTCAAACTCGTCCCACAAGAGAGGGTTTGGAGCCAGCCCCTTTTCCAGCACTCATCCTCTGGTCTGGCTGATTGGCGGGAGTACCCTAATCTTATTCATTTGCAGCAGCGTTCGTCATTTTCTGCTATTTTCGACCGCCTTTGATTTGGGAATTTTTGACCAGGCTCTTTATCTTCTGAGTCAGGATTTGCCCCCGATCCCTTCCATTCGGGGCATCCACATTTTGGGCGATCATGCCGCCTGGATCTTCTACCCGCTTGCCCTGCTGTATAAGGTTTACCCGGATGTACACTGGCTATTTTTGATTCAGGCATTGGGGCTATCTCTGGCTGCATTACCCCTGTGGGCGTTGGTGCGGCAGGCTGGCCTGAACCACCGGGCCGCCGTTACCCTGGTGCTGACCTATTTGCTCTATCCCCTTGTGTTTAATGTCAATCTGTTTGATTTCCATCCAGAGGTATTAGCGCCAGTGGCCTTGCTTGGCGCTGTTCTGGCCGCTAGAGCAAACCGCATTGGCTGGTTTTCGCTGGCGATCGTCTTTGTATTAAGCCTGAAAGCCGTTTTAGCTCTGTCGGTTGCGGCAATGGGGTTCTGGCTGTTGGTGTTCGAGCAAAAGCGAGTCTGTGGCGCGATCGCCCTCATCGCCGGGATGGGCTGGTTTCTGATTGCAGCCGAATGGATTATTCCCGCATTTAGTGGTAAAGAAGCGGCAGCGGTGGGGCGGTACGATGACCTAGGAGGATCGCCGTTGCAGATTGCTCAAAATTTAGTTTTGCATCCTGCTATTCTGCTCACCAAGTTATTCACCCTGGCTAATCTGCAATATGTTGGGCTATTAGTCCTTCCTGTGCTGTGGGGGCTGTCTCCTCATCACCTGGCTCCGCTGATTGGGGCATTTCCCATTGTTTTCCTCAATTTAGTCACGGATTACACCGGACAAAAGGATTTAGTGCATCAATATTCGGTAGCGGTCATGCCGTTTTTAATGCTGGCTGTTCTGTCTGCAATGGCGGCAAACGCAGGATGGCTGCGTCGTCAGCGGTGGATTGTGGCATGGTCATTGATTGCGTTCCTGAGTCTGGCGAAGTACGGCAAACTGGTGAGCTATTTCAGCGAGACAGACTCTCTGTGGGCAACCCGCGAGGCGATCGCTGCCATTCAAACCCAGGATGGTGTGTTAACCGACAACCAGCTCGCTCCCCAGGTGAGCCATCGTCCGGTTGTTCAACTGTTAAAACCCAAGATCTTGAAGACGAGCCTGGCCGACGTTCGATATGTGTTACTTAACCTCGATCATCCGTGGTCTGGTACCGCTGAGCTAGCCAAACGAGCGGTTCGGCAATTGCAAACCAATCCCGAATTTGAATTAAGCTATCACCGCGATCGGGTATTTTTGTTTGTCAAGAAAGGGGTAGGTTGAGAAGGGGTTTATCACGGATGGGGCTGCCGATGGCTGTTAAGCGACCTATCGTTCACTATGCTGGGTTGACTGCAATTCTGCTATTGGGGGCGGCACTGCGGTTTTGGCAGCTAGACAGCAAACCGCTCTGGCTAGATGAAGTGATTACCGCTTTAATCAGTTTGGGACATAGCTATCAGGATGTGCCGCTGGATACCTTCTTTCCATTGACGGCGATCGACCAGATTTTTGTGTTTCAACCCGGTGTCAGTTGTGCCCAAATTACGCAAACAGTGATCACCGAATCGGTTCACCCCCCACTTTTTTTCTGTTTGCTTTACCGCTGGCTGGATTGGCTGCGCCCAAATATGCAGCAATGGGTGTGGGCACTGCGATCGCTGCCTGCCCTGTTTGGTGTGGGAGCGATCGGGGCGATCTATGGGCTAAACCGCATAGCCTTTACGCCAGCGACGGGGTTAATGGCAGCCGCACTGATGGCGGTGTCTCCGTTTGCGGTTTATCTTTCACAGGAAGCACGTCACTACACCTTACCCATGCTGTTGATTAGCCTGTCGCTCACAATACTGGTGCGCTTACAGCAGGGGATAGAACAGCAAACGCGATCGCGCCCCTGGTGGCTGATCTGGGTGGTGATCAGTGCGATCGGACTCTATGTGCATTACTTCATGGCGTTGGCTGTAGTAGCGCAGCTTTTAGCCCTGGGCAGTTGGATGAGCTGGCAACGTCATCAAACTCATCTGCGTCACTGGCTAGAGATGGGAGGGGCGATCGCGCTGCTGGGACTGACCTATGTTCCCTGGCTGCCCACCATGCTGCACCATTTCAGCCGTCCTGAAACGGACTGGCTTAGACCCCACGACCCAGGCTGGCTCGATCGAATTGCGCCGTTGTATCAAACCGTTGTGGGATGGGTGCTGATGCTGATTGCGCTGCCCATTGAAGCACAACCGCTGGCGATCGCCCTGCCGGCAGCGGTGCTGATAGCAGGCTTCGTCGTTGGCTTAACTCCCCACCTGTATCGCGGAGTCAAACAGCGCTGGCAAGAGCCATCAAGCCGTTCCCCGCTCCTGTTGCTGGCCGGATTCACCGGATATGTGCTGCTTCAGTTTTGGGCGATCGTTTACCTGCTCGACAAAGACATCACCGCTGTGCCTCGCTATAACTTTGTCTATTATCCCGGTATGGCTGCTTTATTGGGCGCAGTTTTAGGTTCGCCTTACCCTGCGGGCAAGAAAGCCATTTCTCGATGGTTCCGCTGGCGAGTGCAGGCGATCGTCGTTTGCGTCGGCATTGTCAGCAGTTTAATCGTGGGCTACGGTCTCGCCTTCCAGAAAGGCTACTATCCCCACCGGATTGCCAGCAACATGTATCTTGCCCCCTCCACACCGCTGGCTGTCGCTATGAGCTACGAGTCACTTCAAGACGTGGCGCTGGGTCTGAGCGTTGCCCTGGAACTGCACCAGCAGTATCCAGTCATCACCGATGAGACACCCTTTCGCTTTGCCTTTTTGCAGCGTCACACCAGCTACAGGCAAGTATGGCAAGATTTGGCGAGTTTACCCCAACCGCTGCCACTGCCGCTGAATTTATGGATCGCGGCT
Organism: Oculatella sp. LEGE 06141; assembly: GCF_015207605.1. Taxonomy (GTDB): domain Bacteria; phylum Cyanobacteriota; class Cyanobacteriia; order Elainellales; family Elainellaceae; genus Oculatella. The sequence continues at coordinate 7,179 of NZ_JADEWO010000094.1, read as the reverse complement.
CCCGGTCTGCGAGCCAAACAATTTCCGGAGCAATTGAGGCTATCCCAGCCAACCGGCGATCGCCCCAAAGCCCGTTGTGCGATCGATCGCGCCCACTACCACCGCATTGGCTTTCCCTATCAGCTCTACCGCTGCCGACCCTGACCCCAACTGACCCAAACACTGACCCAAACAGCGATAGGGCGATCGCCCTATTCATCAATCTGCCAGATCTCGGTTGTGTACTCTTCATCCAACACTTTCTTAGGCCGCAGAATCAGCACCACCTGCCCCAGCAGCGACAGGTTAGGAAGTTCGTCGAACCACCTGATTTCAAGATGCCCGTCCTGTTCCACCAGGAAGTAGCTGTCAGCATGCCATTGGCGGGCGGCGCGATCGACCAACACCAATACATCCTCTGGCTTACCCGGAAGCGGATCGGGATCGGGCAACTCGGCACTACTGGCCAAAATCACGACTGGATCGTCTGCCTTGAGAACCACTTGCCAGCCCGGAATGGGCACCCAGGCTCCCGCGCCGGAGAATTTCACCATCCGAAAAGAGCCTTCTTCCACCACCAGAGGTACCGACTTTAAATCGTCCAGCGTTAACGGCAGCTTGCCAACCACGGGCAGCACTCTTGGTAAATCTTCTTCTGAATCAAGCCGATAAAACGGCAGACGGGGAACCGGACGGGTACGCGCAACGGTGAAGTCGGTCAGCAGGGTTTCGACTTTTTGACGGGCGCTGTCGCTGTGGGCAAACCGCAGGGCTTGAGCAATCAAACGAGAGCGAGCCTGCAAATCAGACTGTTGCCGCGCTTGATTCCAGTAGCGATAGGCGATCGCATCCCCTGGCGTTTGGGTAAAGCCCTCGGGCACAGCCGATAGCCGCGCAAAATCTTGTAGAGCTTTGGCAACCTCATGCGCCGCAGCGGCATCCAGTCCTTTTTCTACCACCAAGGTGGCGGCGGCGACGCGATCAGCCTGGGTTAGAATGCGAAATTCATACAACGTATCGCTACCGCTTTCCTCAAACCGCGATCGCACCGCATCTGAAATGCCTACCCCCAGCATGGAGTGAAACACCTGAGCTGCCACGATAATCTGGTTCTGCTGAATGGGTTCAAACCCCGTCTCTTCAAAAATCTGTTGCGGTGTATATCCTGCTTTTTGCAATTGCTGACAGGCCGTTCCCCAATCAGCCCAGGTGCCCTCTTTACGACGGAGCGATTGCAACAGCGCTTCTGTATCTAGCTCTGGTGCTGGCGAGTGATTGGGAGATTTAGGGTCAGACGGTTCGGGTGGTAAGGTAGTCATAATCAAACGAGCTAAACGTGCAGAGAAAGAGGATTGAGACAATTGCTCAGCCAAACAAACTGTAGCGCGATTCCAGACGGGAATCACCACTGCGCTGTTGAACGAGCGTGGGTTCAATGCGGCTCTGCCTGTCGCTGTTTCAGGAACTTTGTTGCAATAGCTGCTTGTGATATTGGTGGATTAACGGTGTTTCACAATGAATCGTGTGGAACACGGCTTCTTCTTCGTTAAGCAACCAGATTTCTAAGCTGCGGCCTCCCAAAACTCGCCAAACGCGCGAATCAATTCCAGGGCAGGTCTGTTGGCTAATCAGTTGTTGATTGAGCACATCTTCAACGTTGAGCTGTACGATCGCCGGATTCGAGACTTGCAAGCCAACCTGAAGTTTATCGCTCTGCCAGCGTACCCCATGAAACTGCAAACCCGTTAGCGGTAGCGTTTGGTAATAGTTGCTAGCCCATCGCACCACAGGAGACGGATCGTAGGACGTTAGCAGAATACTGCCCGGCGGCTTCGAGGCACGACAGTTGGATAGGAGTAAGAGTGCAGCTAAAACAATTTCCTTCATAAAGAGTTTAAAGGTACTCCCCTTAGAATGCCCTAACTACAAAGTTGCCTTGCTAAATGAAACGATCGCTTTACATCACGACGCGATCGCACCTTCAAGAGACAATGACACGTTCATCCATCAATTTCAGCCATTCGTCGATTCACATCAGGGATGGCTAAAGCAAGAGCGATGAAGATCGGCAACCGATTCAGGTTCCTCCATTCATTTATCGTTATGGTTTGTACAAGTTCTTTACAAGAGGTAGAGATGCACACAGAACCGGAGTCTGTTCAATAGGCAATGACCTTTGAAGCAGTTCGTCTGAGATTCTATTTAAGCATGTCGCTGATAGCAATCGAGTTATGAACGTTACAGAGATTTAAGCAACACCGCTTTTACAGCAGTTCTCAATCGAGTCAGCCACAGTCTCGCTAAGATGGGTGTGGGGTGTAGGGTTTAAGGCGTAGTGAATGCAAATGAAAATGGCTGTAAGGGTGGGATGTAGCATAGGCGCTTCAAGTGCCATTAGTATTGGCTAACACAATCCCGTGTGTTTGAGCAACCCTGGCTTGCTGCCTGAATGGGAACGGCTCAACGGCTCAACGGTATCACTGCGTTCTCTACTATTACATAAGCCGTAGAATGATGAGTCAACCGAACCTCGTACCCTCCTGTAAAGTCGCCAAAAGAGGGAAGTGTCAGTTGGTTTAGTTGCCTGTCGTGGAAAAAGCAAGGCAACCGCAGATCGTCCAGCTTGGTGCGAAGTCGTACACAGGGATGAACATGGCCGCAGATGTTTAAGCTGCTTGTCGGCGGTTCTGGTTCGTGGCTGAACCGGATGTTTCCGAGCTGAATGGGTGTGGTACTACAACTGATGGAATGATTGCCTGAGGCTTTAACCAGGGGGCGATCGTGGTTGCCTACAATGAGTTGAACAGCTACATTACTGGTTCTCAAAAACTGATTCCACGGCTCCAAAACCTCGCTCACCAACGCCAACCGGGAATGAAATAAGTCTCCTAAAATCATTAACTGCTGCGGCTGAACGGTGGAGCAAAGCGTTTGCAATCGATGCAGCGTTGCCTGGTTAACAGCATTGGCGATCGGAATTCCTGCGGCTTGAAACGTTTCGGCTTTGCCTAAATGGATATCAGCCACTAACAGCATATTCAACTCTTTGATAAAAACTGCCTTTTCTGGTAGCAACTGAAGGTTAACTCCCAGGAGGTTAATATCATGCATGGCGATCGTTGAACATCCACAGATCAATAAGGTAATGTATGAAATAGCTCATTTGTCGTCCCACATCTGCTTCATTCGTTCAATTCGGTCTAGCAACGTTTCGTTAGACAATCGCGAGCTGAGCCGTTCCACCAAAAGCGGAAATGCTAATGGAGACGGGCGCTTAGTCACTCTCCAAACCACTTTTAACGATTGAAGGCGTGCCAAGGTATTTGCTAAACGATGGAATTCTAACTGGTGTTCAATGACTTCTCGCTCGGCCTGTTTCAATAGTAAATTATTGGGTTCATACTTTGAGAACACCTCATAGATTAGCGATGAACTGACCTGAAGTTGACCCGCCGTTTTCTTGGCAGAAGGATATCCTTTGAACACCAGGCCAGCCACTTGAGCAATGCTGCGAAATCGGCGCTGAGTTAGCTCGGAAATGTTCATGCTGGCTTTAATGTCGTCATACAATGATTTCAGTTCAAAGAAAGTATCTGAAAAGAGATCGTAAAACGGATAGTTTTTAGGTGCCAAAATTTCAAATCCATAGTCATTGACTGAGATGGCGAGGGTCGTTTTCTTTTGATTTGCAAAGCGATACCCCCACAAAAAACCTAACCCTTCATGGACAAAGCGACCTGCAAACGGGAACACATAAAGATGTTGACCTTCGCGCGTTTGACACACTTCAATGAGCAGTTCATTGGTAGCAGGCAGATGGGATAGTCGCTGTTGTGCCGTCAGGATGGGACGGATACAGTTCAACTCACGATTGAGAGCGTTATCTTGCTGAGCCGTTTCAATTTCGTGACGTAGATGAGTACTGAGCGAGTCTGAAATTGTTAAATTACCGCCGCCCCAGCTTGGAGTTACCGTTGATTTCTGAGTGGTTCCTTTGACATAGGCCACCATGTCCTTCATCATGAAAAATTCGAGTTGCCGACCAGCAAAGAAAAAGACATCGCCCTTCTTCAGGCGGGAGACAAACGTTTCTTCGACGGTGCCAATTTCTTTGCGATTGGTATAAACGACGCGAACCGCTTGATGAGAGGCGATCGTCCCAATTCCCATGCGGTGCATTCTGGCAATCTGCGGTTCAGTCACTTGGTAGCTCCCGTCTATTAACCCCACTTTCTTGTAGCGAGGATAAGCTCCCAAACACTGACCGCCGCTTTCAATGAATTCTAAAATCCAGGCAAATTCATCATTGGTCAGGGTGGAATACGAGACGGTTTGGCGCAACGTTTGCAGGGTTTCGTCTGGCTTAAATCCGTCACCACAGGCCAGCGTAATTAAATGTTGAATTAAGACATCATACGGTTTCTGTAACGGCGATCGGCTTTCAATATCTCCCGCTTTTAACCCATTGCGAAACGCTGAAATTTCCAGCAGTTCCAGGGCATTGGTTGGCAGAAATAGCACCTCCGACCGTCCTTCGGGCACATGAGCCGATCGCCCGGCTCGTTGCAGCAAGCGAGCCAGGTTTTTGGCACTGCCAATTTGGACGACTTGTTCAACTGGCTGAAAATCAACACCCAAATCTAGAGAGGATGTACAAACAACCCACTTAACCTGTCCTGCCTTTAACCCCGCTTCGATCGCCTCTCTGGCTTTAACATCAATAGAGCCGTGGTGGAGCGCAATTCGATCGCCATGATCGGGCATGGCAAACAGCAACGCCTGATACCACCGTTCCGCTTGCGATCGCGTATTGGTAAAAATGAGCGTAGACGTATTGATATCCAACGCCTCTACCAGCGTTTCAAACAGCCGCAACCCCAGGTGCCCAGCCCAGGGAAAACTGTCCACCGAAGCGGGTAAGATGCTTTTGATGATGGTTTCACGCTTGAGATGAGATTGAATAATCACAGGTTCATGGTTCAACCCAACCGCGACTTGAGCCGCTTCCTGCACATTCCCCAACGTGGCTGAAACCGCCCATGTCTGCACGGTGGGCTGCAACTCTCGCAAGCGAGATAAGCAGAGTTCAGTCTGCGTGCCCCGTTTAGAACTGAGCAACTCATGCCATTCATCAATGATCACCAGTCGCAATGACTCAAACCGCTGTTTTGCATCTTGATAGGAAAGCATCAGCGCCAGTGATTCTGGTGTAGTAATTAAGAGATCCGGCATGGTTTTAAGCTGCCGAGTTTTGCGCGATGAACTGGTATCCCCGGTGCGTGACTCTACCCGCAGCTTCCAACCCATTTCCTGAATGGGTCGCAGAATCGATTGTTCAATGTCGCGCGACAATGCCCGCAATGGGGTGATGTAAAGCAATTGCAGCCCCTTGCTGGGCGTGTGCAGCATGTCTGCGATCGCCCCCATCACCGCAGCGTAGGTTTTACCTGCCCCTGTTGGCACCTGAATCATGCCGCTTTTGCCAGAGAGATAGGCGTTCCACGTCTCCAGTTGAAACGGTAAGGGTTGCCATCCCTGAGTTTTGAACCAGTGGACTATGGGTTGAAGAGAGGGGCGATCGCTCACGGATGGGGCGCTTGTTTTAGGCATACTCGATCGACCGAAACAGCTTCAAAATCAGGGCAGCTAGGTACATTTAACCTCAGCCAGTCTTCCTACATTATCCCTGAAGACGAACGAGAGTTGAGGACTTACAGCCATTTGCATTCACCACGCCTTAAACCCTACACCCCACCCACATCTTGGCGAGACTGTGGCTAACTCGATTGAGAACTGCTATAAACCAGGCCGCTTTAGTCAGAGATGACCCATCCAGACAAATCTAGACTTTTGGCTACTACAGAATTAAGCCAGGCTGCTTTAGCTTTAAAAATCAGAACGGCCAACTATCTATCTCAAGCCAATCCATCTCAAGCCAATCCATCTCAAGCCAATCCATCTCAAGCCAATGCCATCCTCCGCATCATCTCAGCCGCTGGCAGCCACAACCAGCAAAGCCCTCACCGATCCAAAGCTGTTGGATCAATTGACGGAGCGGGTGTATACCCTGCTGCAAGAAGAAATCCGCCAGCAACATGAGCTTAGCCATTATAGAAGCGGCAGGGGCTTATGACTAACGGCAACCGCACGCTAAATTACGTTACCACCAATCGCTTCTATATCGAAGTTGGAGGGACGATCGCGGCAGAATTTACAGAATGCTCTGGCATCAGCGTTCAAGTCAAAAAAGAAGTGTATTTTGAGGGTGGTGTCAACGAACAGCAGCGCATCCGGTTGGGACACGCTGAATTTGCCGATGTCACCCTCAAGCGAGGCATAACCGATAATATGGGGTTCTGGGAATGGACCAGCCAGGTGTTTACGGAAGGAACCAACCAGGGGGGAGGCAAAACCAGCCGACACAACGTCAATATTTTGGTGTTCGACCAGAGCGGCAAGATCATGCAAAGCTGGACGCTGATTGGCGCAGTACCTGTTGCCTGGAAGGTACCTGCCCTCCAGGCCAGCGGTAATACCGTCGTCATTGAAGAATTGACGTTGGCCTATGAGGGGTTAAAGGTTGGTAATACATCTGGCGGAGGCCGCGAAGCGCTGGTACGCAGCAATAGTTACTTCCCTAGCGCCTAGTTTTTGCCCAATGGTGTAACCCATGCAACGCCTTCAGACTCCCCTTGGTCTTCAATCTCCTTTACTCGGCTCTCCCCACCGTTTGGGATGTACCCGTCCCGTGTTGCATCGTTCGTTGTTGATTCCATTGACGCAGCACCAGACAGGTATGCCACTGGTGACGGCAAAACAGTTGATGCTAGGCACGTTAACTCCACTGGTTCAAGCGTCGCACTTCCTATCTGCTTCCAATCATTTGTCGCTGAACGAGTGGGACTTCGAACTGCCGCCGATTGAACCCGCCTTTGCTGCCATCCCAGACGAGGAACCACTCCAGTTTGAGGCAGAGTTTGAAGCAGAGGATGAGCGATCCGAAGATGACCTCCCTGAAGCAGCGGTTTCGTTCATTGAACAGCCTGAGCCGTTCGATCGCCCCTCTATTCCAGCCAGCACAGCAACCCTAGCGTCACAGATCCCAGCACCACAGCCCCCACAGCCATCCCAGGCGAAAACAGCCCGGACTCGACAGCGCCATCCGAAGCAACAACACCCGTCCATTGTCGAACCATCTAC
>NZ_JADEWO010000093.1 GCF_015207605.1 Oculatella sp. LEGE 06141 | reverse complement strand
TCCCTGCACCCACTCCCACCCCCAGCGTTATCCGCCTAGAAGCAGAGACGATGCAGTTGACCAACTACGTCGTTGAGTCGGATCAAAGCCCCGCATCAGGCAGCAAAATCATCAGCCTCTATCAAGGTGGAGGAACAACGGGTAGCGCCACTGGAACATTTAATGGCCCTACAGGTACTTACAACGTTGTTGTTGGTTATTTTGACGAAACAGACGGAAAGTCTCAACTAACCGTCAAAGTTGGCGGTGTCACCGATACCTGGACATTCGACAAGTGGTTAACCGATAGCTGGGTTACCTCCAAAACCAAAGCGACTCGTACTGTTGCCCAAGGTGTAACCCTGCAAGCAGGTTCAACCATTCAACTCAGTGGAGTGGCAGACGGCGGTGAATGGGCACGGGTTGATTACATCGACTTTATTCGGGTCGAACCCGCCCAGGCTCGAATAGCGGCACTGACGGGAACCGAATCACCGACCAGTGAGTTACCCACCTCAATTGAGGGCACCAGCGCCGCTGATACGCTGATTGGCAATAGCCTCGACAACATCATTCGCGGTTATGGTGGTGACGATTTGTTGACGGGTGGAGAGGGGCGCGATCGCTTCGTTCTGGCCGCTGGCGAAGGAACAGATACCATTACAGACTTTGTGGTTGGTACTGACTCGCTTAACCTGATCGGTGGGCTTACCCTCAACCAGATGGCGATCGTGCAAGGAAGCGGCGCACAGCAAAACGATACGCTCGTTTCTCATAAAGATACGGGAGAGGTATTGGCTATTCTGCGGGGCGTACAGGCCAACACGGTCACCAGCAACAGCTTTAGTTTTGGCTAGAGGTGTGGGTCTGGTCTAACTAGACCAGGGTTTAGTTATCAACAGCAGGGTTGATGTTCCAGAAGCAGGCAATGCTTTGAGGAAATCAGCACCTGCTTTTTCCATAGCAACCAACAGCCAGCAGGTTCCAGTGAGGGACAGAGCAGCTAGGGTGAGCCAAACGGTTGGGGCGTAATGGACAAATCGGCAGCGATCGCCTGATAAAAGCGGTTTGCCAGGGCTGCATTCGCTTCATCCGTTAAATTAATCGGACTTAAAAACGCCCGTCCCTCAAACGAATCGTACAGCCGATACAGGTTGAGAACACTGGCATTTGACGAACTTTGCGCCACCTGATTGGCCTGTGCCTCTAGCTTTTCGTAACCCGCTTGCACTCGTTGTGTGTAGGTATCGCCCAACGAGTTGACGATCGCCGCTTCGTCGGGAGTCAGGTTGTCGGCTGTCCGTCCTGTAATTTCTGGCTGAATGCCAATCAACAAGCGTTTACGAGTCGCAGAAGCCCAATGTACCATCTGCAATAAATGGTAGCGATAGCGAAACAGACGGCGATCGAGTTCGGCTTCATCGTCTGTCAGGCTGTTACTTAATGGCGCACCCGTATTGGCGATCGGTAGATTAATCGGTTGCGTCAGCCGCTCTTCTGACTGGCGCATACTTAATCCGTAATAGCGGAACCCTCGCACCAGATAGAGCTGATTCACCCACTCTCCAAACTGTTCAGACAGTTCATCTCGCCAATCGGTACTCTGTCCTTCTAACACCGTTTCCAAACCGGGCACATCTGACCCCATTTGAGAACTAGATAACAGCAGATCGGCATAGCCACCCAGCACAACCACCATATCCGGGTTGTAAGCCGCCACCTGCTGCACCAACATCGCCAATTCGTTGCCAGATGCATATCCGGGGACGGCGGCATTGATAACGCGATATTGCCCGTCCTGGATTCGAGCAGGCAAGGCCAGCGCTTGATCAACCTGATCCGCCCTATAAGGCAACGTTGCAGGCTGAAACCGCTCAGGATTGGCTCGCTGTTGTGCCACCTGGTCGTTTAACCGGGCTTCTAGCGTGTTAGCAAAGGTCGTTTGATTGCTAGAACTCAGCTCGCCAAACGCAACCGACCCACCCAGAACAAAAATGCGAACTTCACCAGCAGGCTTTTGCAACGGCACGTCATCATCGTCCCGAAAGCCTTGCTCATTAATTGTCAAAAATTCGTTGGTTTGCTCTGGAAACAGCCGATAGCCCAACAGCACGTTGCGGGTAGCCAGCAGTTCACCATTGTCTGCCAAGCCTTCGTAGGGTTGACCCGCTTGACTGACAAACTTCAGGCCATAGGCTCGTTTCATGTCAGACGATTGGTCAGCCGCAAAGGGTTGACTCAGCCCTGTTGCATCAGCAATCACCCTGGTTAATAGTTCCAAGCCAACCGGCACCGCGATCAGCAGCAGCAAAAGTCCCAGCCAGCGGAATGAATGTTGAGTTTTTCGTTGATACCGACGGTGACGCGTAAACATGGACAACAGTCCTCATAACTCATAACAAGCTGTAACTAATTAGCACTTCGTTAACTAAGGAGTCTATCAGCACATGACAACTTGATCCCTCAGATAGTTGCTTAACCGACTCAGCGGCACTTTAAAATTAGCTCTGGTAGCTTCACACTTCCGGGATCAGTAGATCAAGACTTGACTAAAATCCCGTTATAGGGTTCTTTCCAGTTATCCTCATCGAACGTTTGAAAATTGGGGCTTCTCCACCAGCCTGTCCCTCTGTAGTGTATATATCTCTAAAAGGGATCTAAGTCGTATGACGGGATGGATGTGCTGGAGTTAAGGTTTTTGTTGAAATTATTAGGGGTTTCAGGCTATCGGGCACCGCTATCGCGCATTCAGCTTTACCCTCGCATCGCCGCGTTGCAGCGTCATCGCATTTGCCAGCAGTTGCGCGATCGCGGCCTGGTTGCCTGTTCCACCGACGTTGTGCGGGTGGCGATCGCCCCACCCGGCAAAGCTTTACTCAAGCTAGATCTACCGGGCTTACCCATTAGCGATGCTGAGTTCCAAGTGCTGCGAGCCAGCGCCGAGCAGGCCATTACTCCCGGTAAAACGGGGTTGCCCTCACCAGAACGGCAAACGGTGATTCAAGGGTTAGCCGATCGCGGCCTGATTCAGGTGGAAACCAAAATTAAAGACGTATGGATTACCCAGCAGGGGCAAACCTTCCTGCGCGACACCTACACCCCCAAAGGCAAAGCAGGTATTAGCCTGGACTTGCTGCGAAACTACCTGCATTTGTTGCGTCAATCGTTGATAGAAGTAGATGCCCTCCCCAACACCGTGGCAGCAAGGACAACCGTGGCGGCTCTACCCACCGACGCGCAGGTATTGCAACTGATTCAAGCGCTAGACCACGAGTTGGGCACCAAAAACTACTTGCCATTATTTTATTTACGCCAGAAAATACAGCCACCCTTGTCTAGAGACGAGGTGGATCAAAGCTTGTATCGCTTGCAGCGCAGCGATCGCATCGAGTTAAGTTCCCTACAGGAGGCGATCGCCTATACGCCGCGACAAGTAGAAGCAGGCATTCCCCAGGATATTGGTGGGCCACTATTTTTCATTAGCATCAATCAATAATGGTGTGAACTAGACGAGATCCAGTGGAGACAGCAGTATAAGGTTTGGGAGATGGGTGGTGTTTGTAGTAGGCTCGGCTCGATCGGTCATCTCTCCATTTAGCGAGGTATCCGTGGCAACTATCGACCAAGTGATTCGTCAAGCCGTTAATCCATTCGACCCGGCTACCTTCAAACCGGGCAACTTTTGGCATGAACAGCAAGATCCAGCGCTGCACGTCGCCTCGATTCACCAGGATGTGATCGAACGGGTAGAGGCTGTGCTAACTCAGGTTGGGCAGGATCACCGCACTCGAACACTGCTGCTTTCGGGCGACTCGGGTTCTGGCAAAAGCCACCTGCTGGGGCGACTAAAACGCACCTTTAACGCAAACGCCTTCTTTGCCTACATCGATCCCTTTCCAGACAGTGAGGCCATCTGGCGGCATATTTTGCGCTACACGGTGGATAGCCTGGTGCAAACGCCAGAGCAACAGCAGGAGTCGCAGCTATTGCTCTGGCTTAACAGTTTGTCGGCGTTTCAGCATGGCGATCGCTCTGGTTGGGGATTAACGAAGCGCCAGCAGTTTATTCGCACCTTAAAGAAAGCCTATCCGTCTGGCATTTACAACGCCAACGAGTTTTTTGGGGTGTTGTACGACTTAATCGACCCAGACCGCTATGCAATCGCCTGCGAATGGTTGCGAGGCGACGATCTAGACGAAGACAGCCTGAACCTGCTGAACGTCAAGCAGGCGATCGACTCGGAAGATGCCGCCCAAAAGATTTTGGCGAACATCGGCAAAATCACCGTTGAAACCAGGCCGATTGTTCTCTGTTTCGACCAGCTAGACAACATTGCCCGCACATCGAATGGAGTTATTGATTTACAGGCGCTCTTTAACGTCAATTCCAGCATTCATAACCAGGGTCTCAAAAATTTCCTGGTGATCATTAGCATCATCACCAGCACATGGAAGCAGCACACCGATCGCATTCAGCAGGCCGATCGCGTCAGAATTGACGAATCGATTCAGCTTAAACCCATTACCCTAAACCAGGCCGAAGCGCTGTGGGCCAGTCGGCTGTTGCCGCTCCATCAGCAAGCAATGCCGTCTCCCCACTCTGCCATTTATCCGCTAACGCGGCAAACTCTGGAGCAAAAATATCCCGGTGGCAAAACGCAGCCGCGCTTGGTGCTAGAACTGGGTCGGCGTTTGCTGCAACGCTATAAAGTGGGTGCCGCAGCCGATCGCCCCGAAGATGCGATCGCTGCTCTAAAGCTGGTTTGGCTACAAGAATTCAACCAGGTGCAAGACCGCATCAGCCGCATTCGGCAGTTATCTGCACCAGAGCTAATCCAAATGGTGCGAGAGGTTTTGTCGGTGCTTCAGGTGGGTGAAATCCGTCCCAAGTTTTTACCCAGCCCCACCTATGCCAACCAGTCGCTGAGCTATCAGCCATCCTCCCAAACTGGACGAGTGGCGATCGCCTGGAATGACGATCCCAACATGCTGTCTTTCTATCATGTGATGAATGCCTGCCGTCGGGCGATCGCTGTTGATTTGTGTCAAACGCTGTTTTTGATTCGTTCCGAAGGGGTAGGTAAGCCAGGAAACAAAGGACACGAGTTTTATCAGCAGTTGTTTGCCAGAGGCGATCGGCATTATCATATTCAGCCTGACCTGGACTCGGTGCATTACCTGGCAACCTATCACAGCCTCGTTAACGCCACCTACGCCGGGGAACTGGTCGTGGCAGGTAAAACACCCACCATTGACGAACTAGAAGCGCTGATGCGAGAGGCAGACCTTTTGCAATCCTGCACGCTACTGAAAAACTTGAAGGTTGTTTCAGGTCGATCGCGCGATCGCAAATCTCGTCGTCAGCCCAATGGCAAAGTGGCTCAGGCCAACTCTCAGCCCGATGTTGAACCGATTCAAGCCTTTTTATTGGACTTGCTCAAAACCCATCGCCTTTTAGGACGGCAAGTGTTGGCACAAACTGCATTAGGGCAGTTTCCCCAGGTTAATGAAGCCGAAATCGATCGGCTGATTCAAGACTTAACAGCCTTAAACCAGATTCAAGTGTTGGGGGATGATGGCGATCGGGCGGCACAGTTGGTTTGCTTAACTGCTGCTGTCTGACGGTGGAAACAGCGAACTAAGCAAGCCGTGGTTCCTCTGGCCTGTCATATTCTCAGAGGATGTTTGAAAAGTAGCAAATGTCCTGCATTCGCCCCCTAAATCCCCCAGAATTGGGGGACTTTGAACGAGAATCGGCTCGGAAGTCCCCCATCTTGGGGGATTTAGGGGGCGGTTCGAGTGACGTTCAGCACTTTTCAAACATCCTCTCATGGCATTTCTAATCTATTTCTAAGTAATGGCTAATCCAATACTCATGTGAAAGAAGCTGGCTTGAGACAAGATGTACTGAACGGATGGCATTAACCGTCTTGCATCCAAACAGCGATCGCACCCGTATTAAGTGCCAGTACATTCACCAGTCCCTATCACTTACCGATAAAAAGGATACCTATGAATTGGAAACTCGCTACCGTAATCACTGTCATGCTAGCAGCGGGTCTTACCGCTTGTGGTACTCCCGATCAATCGACTCCTGCTGGCAACCAGGGGGATGCAATGGAATCACCTGACGCGATGGAATCGCCCGATGCGATGGAGTCGCCCGATGCAATGGAATCGCCTGATGCAATGGAAGCACCCGATGCAATGGAATCTCCCAGCACCCCGTAGTAGCTTGCAACGACCCGCTTTGGACATTGCTCCACCCCCCCTATAACACCGAGCTTCTAGCCCGATATGCATGAATAGCGGCTAGCCGTTGCAGATGGCTTATTGCTCCTTCGTCACTGATGAGACATGAATACAACTCTGCTACGGCGACGTCAGTTACTTCTATCTTTGGGCTTGGGGGTTGCGGGTGCAGTAGCGGCCATTGCTCATCACCACAGTAGAGACACATCAGGGCAATCTACCGCTCCTGATGGGGTTGCTGTAACGGGTGCATCGTCTTTGCTGTCGCGGCAGGGGGAGATGCCAGAGTTTCAAGGAATTAGCCAGTGGCTCAACTCTCCCCCCTTAACCGTCGCTGGACTAAAGGGAAATGCCATACTGGTTCAGTTCTGGACGTTTGCTTGCATTAACTGCCAGCGAACCTTACCCCATGTTACTCGTTGGCATCAGCAGTATGCCGCACAGGGATTGACGATTGTTGGGGTGCATACGCCTGAATTTGCCTTTGAGCGAGAGGTAAACAATATTCAAACGGCGTTAGAGCAGCATCACATTACTTACCCTGTTCCCATCGATAACGAGTTCAAAACCTGGAAAGCTTACAACAATCGGTTTTGGCCTCATCTGTTTCTAGCCGATCGCGACGGGGTGGTGCGCTATGACCACATCGGTGAGGGAGCCTATGACGAAACGGAACAGGCGATCCGCCAGCTACTCAGCTAGTCGTTAGATCTACAAACCATGACAACCTCTAGCCTATCAATTGGTTTGGCGTTGCTAGGAGGGCTGTTAACGGTGCTGTCTCCCTGTATTTTGCCTATCTTGCCTGTCATTATGGGGCGATCGCTACAATCTCACCGTTTTGGCCCTGTTGCGCTAGTGAGCGGGTTAGTCAGCGGGTTTGCGCTGGCAGGTAGCTTACTGGGGGTGTCTGCTAGCTGGTTGGCTCAATTCATCACTTTTTTGCGAACAGGGGCGATCGCCCTGCTGCTGATCATGGGATGCTTAGCTCTGGTTCCTCAAGGGAGTTACTGGCTGTTCAACCATTTGCCGCCCGGGTTTTGGCAGAAGGAACGTTTACGAGTGGGACTGACAGGCGAATTTTGGTTGGGAACCCAATTAGGCTTACTGTGGACTCCCTGTGCAGGGCCAATATTAGGCAGTATCTTAGTGCTGGCCGCCGTTGATCATCAGGTAGCAGGAGCCTTTGTATTATTGCTCTTGTATGGCCTTGGGGCAGCATTGCCCATGCTGATCGTTGCCTATGGAGGACGCTATCTCATTCGCCGTCTGCTGTGCCTCCGTTCCTACGGTGGTGTTTTGCAGCAAGTTGGTGGAGCAATGGTAGTGTTAACGGCGATCGCTATCCTCATGGGGTGGGATGTTCGAGTTCAACTCTGGCTTGCTCCGCTGTTTCCGTCGTTGCCGTAGAACGGCTACAAAATCATATGAGTGCTTCAGAACCATCCAAATCTCTTAAGCGGTCTTCTATTCCTGGTCAGGCGGTTTTAGCGAAAACGTTCCATTGGGTCAATCTCATCAGTTTGGTGATGATGATCGCGAGTGGGTTGCAAATCTATAACGCTAATCCTGTATTTGGCGGACGGGCGGGCTGGCACTTCCCCAAGGTTTTGCTGCTAGGCGGCTGGTTGGCAGGTGGGCGACACTGGCACTTTGCCATGATGTGGTTCTTTGCAATCAACTTGCTGGTCTACGGACTCTATATTGCGCTTACCCGTCGCTGGCAACGGCGGTTTGTCTCATCAAGCGATATTCAGGCACTTCAAGTCGGTCGAAATCCCAAACGCAAAATGTATGCTCGGCACCGACTCGTGTATACCGCTATTATTCCGGTATTGCTGCTGGCGATCGCCACCGGGTTAGCCATGTATAAACCAGCCCATCTGTATTGGCTTTCCGGGCTGTTTGGCAGTTGGCAAACCCTACGCATTGTTCATTTTATGACGGTGCCCATTGTCGTCTTGTTTACCGTTGTCCATTCTCTGCTGGCGCTCAAGGTGGGTCGGTTCCGCCTCATTAAATCTATGTTTTCCTAGCGTTTTGGCGATCGTTGTTTAACCCTGGCTCCTGATCTTCGAGAAATCTGGTCTTTGAGAACTATGTATCCGATTCAATCTCCGCGCCATTTAACCCGCCGTCAACTGCTGCAATGGTCTGGACTGTCTGGTATGGGATTACTGTTAGGGGGCTGCGGGGCTACACTATTCTCCGATCGGCTGAATCAAGTGGTTGAACCCCTGAACCAGACGGTTGAGGAACTGCTCCTGCGACCGGATTCTCCAGTGCCTGAGTTCCCCATCAGTGCGATCGAGCCAGATAAGCTGCTGATCAACACGTTCGATGTTACGCCACAGATTGACCCAACAACCTTTCGGCTCACGTTAAATGGTGAAGTCAATTATCCGATGCAGCTCAGCATGGCAGAACTTCAAACAATGCCGCTAACGTCGATGGTGATTCGCCATGTTTGTGTGGAAGGGTGGGCTGCGATCGTGCAGTGGGGTGGAGTTCGGCTGCGAGATTTAGCGACATTAGTACAGCCAAAACCTGGTGTGCGCTATGTCTACTTTGAATCTGCGGATGGCTACTATGAAAGCTGGGATCTGGCTTCGTCGCTGCATCCGCAAACGTTGATGGTCTATCAAAAAAATGGGGAGCCACTATCGGTTGATAATGGCGCACCCATCCGATTAGCGTCTCCGATTAAATTGGGATACAAGCAAAGCAAATGGGTGACCCGCATTTTCTTTACCAATCATCTATTGTCTCAGAAAGGATATTGGGAAGATCGAGGCTATGAGTGGTTTGCCGGATTGTAACGTCGATACCCATAGGCTCGATGCTGGTTGTTGCTCTCCATTCTTGCCGACTAGGGAATAAACCCGACTCGTTTGAGCTTGGTGTAAGTGCCATCGCCAAAATTAGCAATACTCTCTGAATTGCCTTTCCGGGTTGACTGTTTAAGATTGCTCCAGGTTAATGTTTTACCGGGTGCTTTCCAGTGTTCGATCGCCTTCAAGGCCGCTTTTCTATAGTTAGCGCTGACTCCTGCCTCCATCAAAGCATCATCAATGTCATCAAGGCTGGCCTGGGTTAAATCTATTTTCTTGGGTTTGAGTTCTTCGATTGATCCGGCAAGTCTTTCGACGATCGCGGCCAGGGAATCGAGCCTGCTGTCGATCGCTTCTAATCGGTCTGTTACCAGACCCTTAGCACCGCCAGCAGAGGTAGTATTCCCAGTAGCAGAAGCCAGCTTGTTGAGGTTTACATTAATCGATTCCAACTTCTGATCGAGCAAATGATGTAACGCTGTTTCAGTAGCAACATCAACCGAATCAGGAATTGTAGGAGAAGAGGTAGAACCAATGAGTTGCCCTAGCGCTGCTTTGGTGACTGCCGCTTGCTCATCGTCCAGATCAAATACCCAAACCCAAACCTTTTCAATATCCAGTTCTTTAGCCGCAATTAACCAATCTGCTCCATAAACAACTTCATATTCTTCCTCTTCGTAAGCATCTGTACGACGCACAACGAGAGTCAATAAGTTACTTCCCTGTGATTTGATGCTCTCCTTCAGCAATGCCAATCGCGCTGGATCAACATTGGATTCCGATAGCGGCACAGCAATTAAAAATGTATCGAGTTGACCATTATCAATTGACTTAGGAATTAATCGCTGAGCAATATGCTGCTGGCGTTTAATGTAGTCCATTTATGACTCCGTTGGCTTGATGGTTTTTACGAAATGCTGCGCGAGTTTCATGTAACATCCAAACGCGTTTTGGGCAGCTTCTTTGTCTGTTGTAGAAAGCGTCTGGTCGAACTCTGCATAGCAAAGAGGATAGCCTTTACCAGGCGTTGTAGAAACAACTTTCAATTGCGGAATCCATGTTTCTTCCGGAAAGAGAGGAATATTTTCACCACCAGGAACATTATTTAATATTTCCATAATTTTATCAGTCATTTCTTGCTTCAAAAGCCCTGCTCTTCGGTCATACATGCTGACCGCCACACCTAGAATAGGCATCGGTTTATCCTTAATTTGCTCGACCGCTTGTGCTCGGCTAATGACGTACTCCAAGGCTCTGATAGGATAGGGAGCTAAATGTGTGGGAACCAATATACCTGAAGCAGCCATGAGGGAAATAGTGTTCACTTTTCCAAAGGATGGCGGTGGGTCAATGAATATGAAGTCATAGTCTTTTTTGTAATTCTTGAGTTTTCTGCTTAATATCCTGTCTACATCTACGGTTTGAATCAGAACAGGCTCCATGTCGCTCAGACGAATATGAGAAGGGACAATCTCTAGCTCAACATCATCCCACTGCTTTCGAATAACGATATCGGGGAGCAGCGTTCTTGCTTCGGTCAACAGGTGAGTGATGTCTTTTCGGCCTTTTTCTTCCACATCGGTTAATGGATCAATCCCTAACCCCGTTGTCAGGTTAGCCTGAGCATCAATGTCAATTAACAATACTCGCTTACCAAGCTTGTTCAAAGCCGCCGCCAGGTTAATAGTTGTCGTCGTTTTTCCTACGCCACCTTTGTTATTGAATACGGTAATGATCATTGATTTGTCGTCTCCACTGGCATTTTTAGCATACTGTGTTGCCTTCGCTTGCGGTTCTGCTGGCGGCTTTGGCTGCTCGTCAAGCTTTGGCTTTCGGTTGAAAAATCTAAGCATATCTTCATTGGCAAACGCGTCTGATACAAGGTTGAGAAATTTGTGATTCACCTGCTGCTGGCTCTTGAATACAGCGTTGCTGTATTTCAAATACGTCTCTTTACAAAGAAGTTTGTGAACCAGGTTGAACTGTTGCGTTAGCGTGGTTTGAGAATAGATGGCGATCGTACCCACATACTCTTGATAGCGGTAAAGCAAGCAAAAATTATAGCCATTGGTGAGCAACCCCAAAACAGCATTCGTGCTACGCATATAGCCACTAATTTGCCAAACGCTTTGATTGATCTTTTTATTTGGGGCTTTAACTTCAATCACCAAATAAGGAGGATAGGGCGTGGGTAAACTTTGGGGATGTACCAGAAAATCAAGCTTGGATCGACCTACCCCAACCTGAGCTTTCCAGTCGCGATCGCCATAACCAAGAAGTTGCAAAAGCGGAATTACTATTTTCTGCTCCACATCCGATTCGCTGCTTTGAGGCGTAATTGATGACAGAAAGCTCAACAGCGTTGAATCGGATGCAGCCATAGGAAGGAAGCTAAAATTACGTTTACAGTCTAAACCCGCAAGTCGGCATGGGTCGAATTTTGAGCCAGTGTTGCGTTCACCGTTTACTAGAATTTACAAACCTACAGCAGTTCTCAATCGAGTCAGCCACAGTCTCGCCAAGATGGTTGTGGGTGTAGGGTTTGGGGTGAGGTGAATGCAAATGAAAATGGCTGTAATATAAAATGGCGGCTATAACGTTAGTTTAGGCGCTCTTAAACAGGCTTAATAAAGTGAATTAAATTATTTAAAATTGGAGCCTTCTCTAGAATCAGTTATCACTAACTAAGAAGGGGAGCAAGCGTTGGCAGATGCATCATAAACCGGGTTTGTTGCTCGCTGCTGCTAACTTGAATGGTCGCTCCTAAGCGCTCAACTCGTTTTTTGACCAGAGCCAGCCCCAAGCCTGTACCACCATGCTTCCAGGGATCGTTGTTGGGAACCCGATAAAATTTATCAAAGATGCGATCGATCTCTTGCTCTGGCAGCTCTACTCCAGAATTAACGATACAAAGCTGCATCCCTGCCCTGGCCGTCTCGCCATTCGGGTAGGCTGATATTTCAATGGCTTCCCCCTGGGGCGTGTATTTGTGGGCGTTGGTCAATAGCTCGGTTAAAATTCCCTCTAGCTCAGAGACATCCGTTGTAAAAGCAGATAGCTCAGAAGAGATATCGATTTTGAACTGCTGCTGCTGCCCATGAGCGCGTTCAGCAAAGGGTTTAATGATGTTGAGCATCCAGGCTTTCGGCTGCTCAATGGTACTCAGCAACAGCGGTTCATCCGATGCTTCCAGCCGCGATAGATCCAACAAATCATTGATTAAACCAATCTCTCGCTGTCCCTCATCGTGCAGAATGTTGAAGTATTTTACGATTTGGGGGTTTTTGGAACTCAGCAATCCGGCTTTCTCTAAATTTACCTCAAGCATTTGGGTCGCCATTTTAATATTGGCCATCGGGGTTCGCAACTCATGAGATACCGTACTCAAAAAGTCGTCTTTTAGATGGTTTAGCCTTTCTAGTTCTTGAACTTGGGCTTGCGATGCTTGAAACAATCTCGCCTGGCGGATGGCGATCGCACACTGATTTGCAACCTGCTGCACTACACGCAGTTCTAATTCTCTAAATAAATAGTCTTTGTCATTAATTAGCCACAGGTCGCCCAATACATCCTGGTCGTCTACTATGGGGCAGGCGATCGTTGCTACCCGCCCATAAATGGGGTCAAGTTCCAGCGCACAAAACTGAAAATAGTCCCCAGCCAAAAGTTGATTGTAGATCTCTTGATGCTCACCCATCTTGATCACTGTTCCCTGTTTAGGAAACATGGAGTTGGTGTGTTCGTAGCTGATCGTAGAAGTTCGTTGAGCCAGGTTATACAGCCCCGCCGTACACCCCCGTACCCCCAGACCAATACCCAACTCACGAACAGCGGTTTGCAAGATATGTTCTTCGTCTACGTTGTCTCGAACCTTGTCGGTAATCCGCTTGAGAACCGCTTCAAAATCGAGCGATTGCTGCAACTGAGCCGTATTGTCGCGCAGGGCTTCTTCCATTTTTCGACGTTCTGTAATGTCGAACGCAATCCCACCAATCAACGGTTCAGTTGGAATATCTGGAATGGGAAAGTTGAGAACCAGCCAGTCCCGATCTTCGCCATTTGGCATTCGAACCGTTTCGACCACTTCAAGCGTTTGATTACTAGCCAATGCTGCCATGTCCATTGTTCGCAACGGTTGGGCGATCGCCTTTGGCAACCCGTCAA
Source organism: Oculatella sp. LEGE 06141 (assembly GCF_015207605.1). Lineage (GTDB taxonomy): Bacteria > Cyanobacteriota > Cyanobacteriia > Elainellales > Elainellaceae > Oculatella. The sequence goes on along the minus strand of NZ_JADEWO010000093.1, from coordinate 4,173 downwards.
ACTGAGCAAGTCCCTTCAGCTTTAATAGCTCCACATCAAAAACCTGCTCGAACTGGCGGTTGATATAGACTAAATTGCCTGTCGAATCTTTAATAAACGCAACCGCAGGGCTATTGCTCATGAAGGCAACAAACCGCGCTTCGCTTTCCTGCAATTCTTCGTTAATGCGGTTCCGTTCACAAACCTGCTTCTCTAATTCTCGGTTGGTTTCTTCTAGCAACGTGGGGCTTGGTAAGGCCAATAATTTTGGGATTAACGTCACCAGTTCTAAAGCAGTGATCAACGACACGGCTGCCGTTAGTATTTTTACAAGAGTTGAGAGCCAGTAGGTTGGATGCCACAGCGTCCAGATATCGAGCAGATGCCCCGTTCCACAGAAAATGATAAATGCACTAAATAGCCAAAATATCCAGCCAAATGGAGTGTCATTCCGTTTTGCTGTAAAGTAGACCAGCGTCATTGGGATGGAATAATAAGCCAACGCGATCGCACTATCGGAAACAACGTTTAGCCACACCAACTCTGCTTTCCACAGATAACAGTGACCGTGAGGAACAAAGTTTTCAGACAAGAGATGGTTCAAAAATGCTAACATCTAGCGTCGCCTTGAAAAGAGAGTCTGTAGTTCTAGTAGTTTTGCCTATCACTAAGAGGATGTCTGAAAAGTGCTAAGCCCAACTCGAACTGCCCCCTAATCCCCCAAACTGGAGGACTTCCGAGCCAATTCTGTCTTAAAGTCTCCCACGTTGGGGAGATTTAGGGAGCTAGTGCAGACGATTGAATCCTTCTCAGACATCCTCTAAGGTCAGCGTGAACTATATAACTAATGTTCCCTATATGAAGTCGGTAGTGAAGAATATTGCAAAAAATATCTTTTTCTACTGAGGGTTTAATGCTTCACAGTGAATAGGAAAATTTAAGCAAAATAACGCTTTTTTTAATCTGGCTTAGCACTCAATAAGAACAGGTTTGGTGTATAAAAAAAGACTTCTTTGCGGCACTTTAGCTACTAAATTTTGCTTACGTACGATTCTGTAAAATTGCGCTCTCGTTAGCCAAAGTAACTCCCAAGAATTGCGGGCGGCTGGTGATTGACTGCCAACAGTCCCGAAACGCCAACTCTCCCACGCGTAGCTGACGACACTCTGTTTGCGGTGACTTATTAGGTGGGGCTTTCAAGGCATGGATTCCGACTATGCTCAATCCACGCATACCCAAAGCTCGGCAAATAATTGGCAAATAATTGGGGGGATGGGTCTACTGAGGGGGAAATGCAGGAAGCGATCGCCCTCCCCTCTGCAATTCGAGGGTTCCAGAGTCCTTTTGTTGAACCATTCACGCAAACGGAATGCTACAGCATCGCTTTAGTATGCCGAGGCAGAGTGAGCACACGATTCCTGCTTCGTCAGGGGCAATTTCTCTATTTAGATAAGCAAACGGTATGTGTATTCTGCCTGTACCTGCTGGAATTTTCAAACATTCTCAGTGTTGTTACATCGATCGCATCCATCGTTTCTTAAGCATCCATCATTTCTTAATTAGTCTTCCGGTTAGGGTTAACCGTAGCCCAACATTTAGCATCCGTTGATTTAGCTTCAGCCCCAGTATGTTTAGGGCAAATTATTCTTTAATTAAGGCATAAAACTGTAGACAATGTTCAACAGAACTGGCTCGGAAGGTTTTTAATGCTCAACGGTTTATACTGCCATTTAGCAGGGTTTGGTGTGGGGTGAATGCAAATGAAAATGGCTGTAAAGATCGTTTTAACAGTACCAAAGGGGCTGCATTCGCCTCCCAAATGTCTCAAACGTGGGGAACTTCCGAGCCGATTCTGTTTCAAAGTCCCCTAGTTCTGTGAGCTTTAGAAAGCGGTTCGAGCGACAATCAGCATCTTTCAAACCTTTTCTGACCGTAATTAGGTCAAGCCGACCAGCTTTGCGCTTAAATCCCACATCCGCTCGGCTTTTTCGTCGTCTCGCGCCTGAGGAGATACCTTTTGCACAAACGATTTGCCGTCTTTCTTTTGACGATTACCCCAGCTCCAGTACACTCCTGACTGGCTGTAATCTGGATCGGCAACGACTGCTGCAACCCGTTCACCCGCTAATTCCTGAGACACATATCCTCCTGTGATGTTTTTCTGGAACCACGGAAAGATTTTTTGGAAAAGAGGATAGTGGTTTCTAAACAGCGGCGTATCGGCTACGCACCCAGGGTAGAGAGAACTGAAGGTAATTCCGGTCGAGTCGTGATAACGCCGATGCAGTTCTCGCATGGTTAGCACGTTACACACTTTGCTGTCTTTGTAAGCTTTAACCGGCTCAAACTTCTTGCCATCAATCATGGAGATGGGCGCTTTGAATCCCTCTGCAAATCCTTTGAGTTCGCCTAAATCAGGGCGTGGTGGAATCTTGCCGCCTAGTTCATCTGGGTTGTGGGTTACGGTTCCCAAAATGACGAGTCTGGGCTGTGAAGCAGAATGTTTCAGGTCGTCGAGCAGGAGATTGCATAGCAGAAAATGACCAAGGTGGTTGGTGGCAACGCTCAGCTCGTAGCCCTCTGGCGATCGCAACGGTTCCTTGAGTAGAGGCATGTAGATGGCAGCATTGCAGACCAGCGCATCCAGGGAGCGACCCCTTTCCCTAAACTCTTTGACAAAATGGCGGACGCTTTCCAGGGATGCCAGATCGATGTGCATGATGGTGTAGCTGCCCTTGGGCATTCCCACCTCCTGGGCAACCTTTTCGGTTTTGGCTAAATCTCGACAGGCCATGACCACGTGCCACCCCTTTTGGGCAAGGGCTTTTGCTGCGTATAAACCAACCCCGGAGGATGCACCTGTAATCACAGCCGTTGATTGTTGATCGTGTACCATTTTCTTAAAACGTGTTGAATCGCCATTGACGGTTTCTATAATCTCATACCCCCGATGCAACCGTTCCGATTCTTTAAGGTGCGTTACGGTTGTGGGGCAACGTTTTTGGGTTCAACAGGGCTGGTACCGAGACGGAAATGGTGATCGGTTATAGACGCTGATCCGGCGATCGCTCCAGTCGCTGTTTTTCTTCGTAAAACAGACAGGCAAAGCGTCCCAGGGAATAGAGAATAGCCGCATTGCTGGTAATACCAACGGCTGTTCCAATAAACGGCAGCAGTTCTACAACGCTAAGTCCGGTTTTAACGACGCTTGATCCGCCTGTTGATAGCCCCCAAATAATTAATACCTCACCCCGTCGAGCCGGATCATGGGGTGGAAAGCCGTAAATGGCGGCAATTCGGTAAATCATTTCAGCTTGAAGCGCGGCGATCGCGGTGATGTCGATCGCAAACAACGTCAACGCCAGCGGCGGCGCAATATTAGTCAAGAAACCAACTCTAGCGGCCTGAAACGCTGTGTCTGTAATCACCCGGTTCGCTAGCTGTTCCGCACTTTCTAGAGAATGCTCCGATTTGAGATTGACAACATCTCGTTGAACTTTTTCCTCATCAACTTGCCCCACAGCCGCCATGAACCAGTTGATCACCGGAAGCTTGGTTGCAAACTTAACCAGAGGATTTTCGGCAATGGGGGTTACAATTTTGCCAACCGTTTCTGTACTCTGCTCTACCACATCGTAGACCAACGGTCCCACGGTTTGTGAAACGGTGGCGGTGGTTTCCGTTAATTGGTCGGTAACGAACCGAGTCACATCAGAGGCCATTTTTACAGCAGTGGCGATCGCGTCACCAAGGGTATGCTCCTGTGATCCTGGCTGATTTCGGTCTGTCATAGCTTCGGTTCCCACATGCTGTATTTAACTAACAGGTTAGCCATTTCCAGGACAGCTTTGCCCCTACCCAAAGTTGAGTCATTTATTCTGGTTGCAGCGTCGTTGTAGACCCTGCCGAAGCGATAGTAGGACAATGAATCAGGTGCTTTACCTTTTCCAGGCAGAAGGCTCACACCGTCCCTTCGGGACGGTGCTGAGATGAATGCCGCGCCAATCGGAGTGGATGCGGAGATTGGCAATAATCTATCAGACTCAGCCGCAATCTTTGCATACGCTTGTACTCTTGTTTATGGTAAAGTGTGCCCACAAGATTTGAGTCTTGCCGCTCATGATTGTTCTGGAAACCAAGCTCAGAGGTAATCCAACTCAGTTTGCGCTGCTCGATGATGCGATTAGAACAGCT
>NZ_JADEWO010000092.1 GCF_015207605.1 Oculatella sp. LEGE 06141 | reverse complement strand
TTTACCATAAACAAGAGTACAGACGGATGTAAGGATCTCGGTTGAGTCTGATAGATTATTGCCAATCTCCGCATCCGCTCCGATTGGCGCGGCATTCATCTCAGCACCGCCCTTCGGGACGGTGTGAGCCTTCTGCCTGGAAAAGGTAAACCCAGTGGGATAGGGATGCTAGCATACGGTAAATTCCGGAGTACCGTATTTAGCATGGCGCAACTTGAGGATGCAATGACAGATGCCAAACCTGCCAGTGAAATTGAGCTGTCGCCTGCTGACCCTGGAGCCAACCCGGTCAACGGCTTCACGCTGAGAAGACTGAAAGGTGGCTTCTTGATTGGTTTGGGCTATCTTCTATCGCCGCTGTGCTGGTGGAACGATTTGGTGTTCAATTTGCCGATCGCTTATTGCTTTGGATACGTCTGTAGCTGGGTTTCTGCGGACTTCTTCCTGCCAGGTACAATCGCTGGCTATTGGCTCTCTAATGTAATTGGAATTGTATTAATGCAAGTGGGCGTGGTCGATGTCGTTCAAAAGCAACCCCGCGATCGCAGTCTCAAAAAAGATATTGTCATGGGTATCGTGACTTCGACGCTCTATACCGTTCTTGTTTTAGGACTTGTTTATTTCAAGATCCTGGATGTCTCCTTTTTGTTTCCAGCAGATGCTTCTCTCGATATCAGTTCAATCGATTTGACTTCACGATAGCTCGCCTGATATGACCTGGCTGCTGTTGCCAGTATTGGTCATTTACATTAACGATATCTGAAGCAATTCTGTCTAATCGCAGAAGACGGAACCGGTTTGCAATGGCTATTCTTCCTGAAAGCGCATGACGAGATTTTCTAAGTATAATGTCTGAGTTCAGGTGGAGCAGTCAGTTTCAGTTTTTCGGCAGGTTCTTAAAGCAGTGGTTTATCACTCACTGGCGATCGCTGCTGCTCCTGCTCATTGGAGTCTACTTGCCTCTGCAAGCTTTCGTAATCTTGGCATTGCAAATTTGGGCACAGGACGGCGGAATTTTATGGGATGAGCCTATTCTGCTGGCGATTCATCAAACCGCTCAATCTCAGCTTGAACCATCTGTCAGGCTGTTGAGTCAGCTCGGAACCATATGGGGCGTTTTTCCCATCACAGTCGGACTGTCACTCGTGTTTTTGAGCGCTCGACGGTGGCGATCGCTTATCTATCTGCTGCTGACCGTGTTTGGTAGCGGTATCATCAATCTTTCGGCGAAGTCGGTATTGCATCGAGTGCGCCCCCAACTGTGGGATTACCCGCCGTTACCCGATTATGCTTTTCCTAGCGGTCATGCGATGGCAAGCATGGCGTTTGTTGCAGCGCTGGTGGTTCTGACGTGGGGTAGCCGTTGGTGTGGGTTGGCTGTTACAGGCGGCAGTTTGTTTGTGGTCGCGATCGCCTGGACGCGCCTTTATCTGGGGGTGCATTATCCCAGTGACATTGCAGCGGGATGGCTGATTTCGATCGCATGGGCCATTGGGATGAGTTTGTTGGTGAAGCCCAATTTGCTTCCTGCAAACACGGTCGAGGTGAAACAACTCACTCCATCGGGGATGAGCAATCAGTAGCCAACGAGTACAGATGCCCCTGCTTGACGTTGCAAGAGTGTTGCTGAATTGAATAGTGAAACGAACGTTTCACCGAATTGAACGACTTACAGCCATTTTCATTTGCATTCACCACGCCTCAAACCCTATACCCCATAGCCATCTTGGCGAGACTGTAGCTTACTCGATTGAGAACTGCTGTAAATTCCATCATCGGTTTTACAATTCGCTTGATGTTTCGGTGCTCCTGCTCAGTTACGTTATTGAGCCGTACGCTTTCAGAAGACAATTGGGTATTCAAAACCTGGCTAATTTTAAGCGCATTGATTTCAGTTTTACCAGGCGTTACGATTCCAACTATCCAGCCTGTTTCAATTGAAACGTTTTGCCACAGTCAGGCTCTTACATCTGAAGACGTTGATTGACCTGGTTGCTTTTCCGCAGCCAATGAACAGTTAGCAACGAGCTGGATTGCTCTGGTGAATGCCTATTAAGTAACGGAGAACCTCTGCGGCGTTTTAGCAACGATCGCCATGTTCGATTTCAACCGTCATGGTTTTGCATCTCCCAATGACTGATGCATTGTACCCAGGAATTAAATCAAATTTCAGCCAGCGATCGCTCCGCCATTGATACATCCAGTTCAGTGAGGAGCCGTTCCTTCCACTGCTGAAGTGTGGTATTGGTGCGTTTACGAGGACGAGGGAGATCCAGCGTCACCGTGCGATGAATTCGTCCCGGATTGCCACGCAGAACAATGATTCGATCGCTTAACACCAAGGCTTCTTCAATGTCGTGTGTCACCAGCATCATTGTAGGGCGATCGTATTCCCAGATATGCAGTAAATGATCTTGTAGTTTAGTGCGTGTAAACGCATCAAGAGCGCTAAACGGTTCGTCTAGCAAAAGAATTGATGGCTTTGTGACCAGGGCACGGGCGATCGCAACTCGTTGTGCCATCCCACCAGATAGTTGGCGGGGCAGCATATGAGCAAAGTCGGATAAACCAACCTTAGCCAGCGTCGCTGCTGTAATCGCATCGCTATCGGTTCTGGAAAGGTGTTCCAGACCAAAACGGACGTTATCTTGAACCGTTAACCACGGCATCAATCGCGGTTCCTGAAAAATGATGCCAACATCAGGATGAGGAGCGTTAATGACTTCATGGTGAATTGAAACGCTGCCCGTCGTGGCTTTATCCAATCCGGCAATGATACGGAGCAAAGTGCTTTTACCACAGCCGCTTGTACCCACTAAACTAACAATCTCTCCCGGGTTTACCTGTAGATTGACATCTTCCAGTGCTACAAACCCGTTGTCAAATTGCTTATAAACAGTCTCAATGTGAAGCATGTGGCTCTCTCGAAGGACACGTCAGTGATAGCAAAACATCTGCTTAAGAGGCTGTGTGAAAAGTATCAAAGGTCTTCTGTAAGGGCGTAGCATTCGGGCAATACTTCTGGGTCTTTTTCAATGGCTATTTGCCGAATGCTACGCCCCTACGGGTGTTGGTCTACAAATTAGACTGTCAACATCCGCTTAAAAACAATTGGCTTGAATTCAGGTGAACCCTATTTACAGCGTCATTGATGGTGTGAACTGTAGGAATCTTGCCACCGCAGCAGTCGCTTGCCAGCAGAGGCTACTACTGCATCCGTCAGCTTACCCAGAACGGCAAAGAGCAATATGCTGGCAATAATAATATCGGGTCGTCCTGTTGTTTGTCCGTCTACCAGCAGGAAACCCAATCCTTTGCTGGCTCCCATGATCTCAGCCGCCACAACAAACATCCATCCCAACCCCAATCCACTGCGTAAGCCCACGATATAAGCAGGTAAAGTAGCAGGGAGAAAGACTCGCCCAATCAGCTTCAGTTGATTCAGACGATAAACCTGCCCAACTTCGACTAACTTACGATCGACATTTTGAATACCACTCATTAAATTGAGATATACCGGAAAGAACACGCCAACCGCAATGAGCGACACTTTGGACGTTTCGTAAATGCCTAACCACAGAATGAACAATGGCACCCAGGCTAACGAGGGAATGCTTCGTAGCGCTTGCAATAGCGGATCGAGTAATTGATGAGCAAACCGCGAGTAACCCGTGAGTGCCCCAAAAACAGTTGCCAACCCAGCACCAATGAGAAACCCAAGCAATACTCGAAAAACTGTAATGCCAATGTGCTCAACCAGTTCGCCAGTCACCGTCAATGACCACAGGGTTGAGGCGATCGCAGAAGGAGCGGGCAACAGATTAGGCGGAAACACACCAACTCGTGAAAGCAACTCCCAGAGAACCAGTAAAGTGATGGGAATGATGAGTCCGATCGCCCACTGGTGTCGAGCCGCTCTTCGCCGCTTGGGTGGACGATACGGACGGGTTGCACTGGCTGTGCTAATCGCAGCCGATTTTGATCCGTTTGTCTTGAGGAAGTTGCTCATAGGAATTGGGGTAACCGTTCTGCGGATCAGCCTGCGATTTTTTCTGCAAATTGCGGATCAACCAGATCGTTGGCAACCTGTTCCACCTCAACCGTGTTAGGAATAACCCCACTGCGCTTGAGGACATCTCCGGCTGCAACGATCGTCTCTTTGTGAATTGCGCCAATTACAGGACTTGTTAAATCGGTGCGCTCTAATTGCTTGGCCGCCACGGCATCGCTTAACTTCGCTTCTCTAGCCAGAATCGTTTTGAGTTCATCGGGGTTTTCGATCGCCCATTGGCGTGCCTTTTCATAGGCGGTCAGCACTCGCTCCACATAACCGGGATACTGTTCGGCAAACGCTTCTCTCACATTGAGAAATCCATACGTGTTTAGATCAGGATTGCGGAAGAATAACCGAGATCCCTGTTCTAGTTCTGTGGTTGCCATATGCGGATCTAGCCCAGCCCATGCGTCAACATCGCCCCGTTCTAGAGCGGTTTTGCCATCGGGGTGCTGTAACTGTACCAACTCAATGTCCTGTTCAGACAAACCAACCTGGTCTAACGCTCTCAATAAAAAGATGTGAGGATCGGTACCGCGTGTAGCGGCCACTTTCTTGCCCCGTAAGTCTTCTACCCTGTTGATAGTGGCATCGCGAGTAACGAGAGCCGTCCATTCTGGCTTGGAGTAGATATACACTGCTTTAATGGGATTGCCGTTTGCTTTACCCAACAGGGCAGCGGCTCCTGCGGTTGAACCAAAGTCAATGCTGCGACTGTTCAGCAACTCTAGCGCTTTGTTGCTTCCCAGGCTTTGTACCCATTCCACCTTGACATTATCCTGCGCCAGGTCATCTTCCAGCCATTTTTGATCGCGTAACACCAGGCTGACCGGATTATAGTACGCAAAATCCAGCTTGATGGAACTGGGAGCCTCAGCCGTTTGGGCACTGCAACTGCTTACTGTAAATACCACGGCTAAGGCAACGGAAAACAGGAAAGAGAAACCAGACCACCGCTTTGGCCTTAGCCATTTAAAACGGCTCCAACGCCTCCATTGAATGCTGCTCATCACTTCACACGTCCCACATCTAAATGAATAGTAAACAGGTCAAAATGCCATAACCAATTGGCCTCTGATTGTGTAATCAGAGTGAGCCATCGCCTAATGCCCTGGCGATCGAATTTACTTGCCGCAACAGGCTCAACATCGTCAGACATGAGCCAGAATACTAAATAACGGTATGTCTATCAACTTACCGTATTTTATGGACAAATCATCTCATATTTGATTGGAATCGTGCAAGCGATCGCCCTGACCCAGCATCTTATGCTTCACCCAATCTGCTCGGTACAATGATCTGAGCGGTTGTTAGCAGTTAGTCCGCTTGCTGCACATTGTTGGTAGTACGCTATCAAGAGATATCAGGAGATATCAGGAGAATAACTATGACTGCCCCATTCATGACAGACACCCCGTTTTCCCAGATTGCTGTAATTGATATTTCGGCTTTGGTGACTGGGAATGGCGATCGCCAAACGGCAGCCGCGCAAATTCGGCAAGCCTGTCAGGAATCTGGCTTTTTCTACGTCGTAGGGCATGGGGTTGACGAAGCGTTGCAACAGCGATTGGAACAGCTTAGCCGTCAGTTTTTTGCTCAAGATCTGGAAACCAAGCTGGATATTGGCATGGCGCGAGGTGGCAAGGCGTGGCGCGGCTATTTTCCGGTTGGGGGAGAGCTAACCTCCGGAAAACCCGACCAAAAAGAAGGGCTTTATTTTGGGGCAGAGCTAAGCGAGAATCACCCGCTGGTAAAAGCAGGGGTTCCGATGCACGGACGCAATTTGTTTCCTGCCAGTAGTCCTGACTGGCGCGAAACGGTACTGGCCTATCTGGAAGCAATGACTCAGCTTGGACATCATCTGATGACGGGTATTGCCCTGAGTCTTGGTCTGGAAGCGTCCTATTTTGCCGATCGCTACACTTCCGATCCGCTCATTTTGTTTCGCATTTTCAATTACCCTCAGAACCCGTTTCCTGAGACGGAACCCAGTTGGGGGGTGGGTGAGCACACCGATTATGGATTGCTAACTATTTTGAAACAGGACAACTGCGGCGGCTTGCAAGTTAAATCTAAGTCGCATTGGATTGAGGCTCCTCCGATTCCGGGGTCGTTTGTCTGCAACATTGGCGATATGCTCGATCGCATGACGGGTGGATTGTATCGTTCAACGCCCCATCGAGTTAAAAATACTAGCCAGCGCGATCGCCTCTCGTTTCCGTTCTTCTTTGATCCCAATTTCAGCGTCGAAGTCAAGCCCATTGCAGGCATCACGATTGGCGATCGCGCTGATCGAGGGGACAATGATCGATGGGATCAAACCAACATTCATGCCGTTCAAGGAACCTATGGCGACTATGTGTTGGGTAAAGTCTCCAAAGTTTTTCCAGAACTACGCCAAACCGTGCTTTAATTCCTTTCTCACTCCTTTGTTTCGTGATGCTATTTTGTGATGCTATGAGTATTAGACCGTTTCATCTGGCATTTCCAGTCATTGATTTAGCAGAGACTCAACACTTTTATCAAACTGTTCTGGGTTGCACCCTTGGCCGAACCTCAACCACCTGGATCGACTTCAACTTATTTGGGCATCAACTCACCGCTCACCTTAGCCCAGCGGAGGTTCAGCCTGTACAAACAAATCCCGTTGACGGCAAAGCGGTTCCGGTGCGTCACTGGGGTGTCATTCTCGACATGGCAGACTGGGAACAGTTGGCCGATCGCCTCAAACAGCATGACGTTACCTTTGTGATTGCGCCGTATGTTCGCTTCAAAGGTGAAATTGGAGAACAGGCTACCATGTTTTTGCTAGATCCCAGCGGCAATGCGCTTGAATTTAAGGCATTTCGAGATGATGCCGCTATCTTTGCGTCTTAATCCTCACTCCAGACAGCACTGGTATGAAGACCAACGCGGTACGCCTGCTGGATATGCTAGGCATTTCCTATGAACTGCGCGAATACGAAGTTGATCCCGACGATCTGGCGGCTGAGTCGGTGGCGCAAAAGATTGGTCTGCCGCCCGATCAGGTGTTCAAAACCCTGGTTACAAGAGGCGATCGCACTGGAATTGGTTTGGCGGTCATTCCGGGTAATACCCAACTGGATCTTAAAGCATTGGCGCAGATTTCTCACAATCGCAAAATGGAAATTGTGCCGTTAAAAGAAGTGCAACCGTTGACAGGTTACATTCGCGGTGGAGTTACGGCTCTAGCGTGTAAAAAAGATTATCCAGTGTATGTGGATGAGTTCATTGAACTGTTTGATGTTATTTCCATTTCTGCGGGGGTGCGAGGTATGCAAATTGTGTTGGCACCTGCCGATTATCTTCGGGCGGTAAACGCTACTGTCGGAATGATTACTCAGGACAAGACGTAACTGTATCAAATTTGACAATTGACTTTACTACTTTTGGCTGAATCATTTCATCCTTCCGGAAATGCCAATCGATAGGGTGTAGATCCACAATGAAAGGAGAGGTTTCAGCCAGTGCAGCTACGTTCTATCGCCTCTAATGCTGTAGGATGACGATCGCTTTCAAAGAATCACCTGATAAGGTGAATCGCTACGGTGAGGCATCGTGTGGGTCATTAACATAAGCTGAGTATAAACCAGGCTCGAACCTCAGGAAATGATGTGATTTTAGTCACAGTATGTGGAGAGGACTATGCTAACCACGACTTGTACAGTATCCAAAGCAGATTGTTTGAAGCCGTTGCGCGATCGGCTCGATGCCATTGACGTTCGCAATCCTCAAATGGCACGATTAGTTTGTAAGGTGATTCCTGCCGCCTGCCCGTTTGAACGAGATATCAAGTTTTTCAATCGGGTTTTATTTCATATCCCACCGTTGTGCAAATTAAACCCGTTGTATGAAGAAACCGTGGGTCTGCGCTTTCGAGCATTATCTTACCTGGCAGATGAGTGTGGCGAAGATGTAACCAGCTATTGCTGATTGCCTTTGTAATGTGGGCAATGAGCTACAGCAGCCGGAACAGAAACGGATAGCGGTAGGGTCTTTCAGGTTTGTTGAGAACGTTGACGATGGCAATGATGGGCATGACAACGCTAGCGATCCCCAACAGAACCAGTAGCGGAACCCCGATCCTCACAAACTGCAACAGCAACGGATTGACAAACGACATGACCATCACAAGGAAGATCAGACTGGCGTAAATATAGAGATTGATGTGAAAGTTGAGAGATTCTTTCGCGTTATCTTTCACAACCGGATCGTTGGAGGTCAGCAAAATAGCAATGGGAATGGCGATCGCCACAATTGTAGAGCTGAGAAATATAGCGCCATGACTTGCGGCTGAAAGCAGGTTCCTCTGCGACAGATCGTTCATCCGACTGACCTCACTGCTAGTGCTGTGACTTCCGATGGTACTTCATCCTTCAGATTTCACCACCAATTAGACCACAATTGTATTAATCGTTAGCGCAACGCCGGTAAGTGCCATTGTTCTGGTTCAAACTCGGTCAGTGACTCCAGAATTTGGTCGGCTTCTTGAAATAAGGTTCTGCTCATATTGGGAGCTGGAACCGCCACTACCGACATGCCTGCTTGCTTAGCGGCACTAACCCCTGCGATGGAATCTTCAAATACGAGGCATTGATCTGGACGAGTTCCCAGGCGTTCGGCAGTGACCCAAAAAATGTCTGGCGAGGGTTTGCCGTTCTGAATAGCCGGATCGTCTCCCATAACAATGCATTGAAACAGTTGCAGCCAGTCTTGATGATGGGTGGTTTTGCTGCTGAACCGGATGTGGGCAGAACTGGTGGCGATTGCCTGTGGCACCCGGTAGCGATAAAAGTGTTGGGTTAGCTCAACCGCTCCCGGCATAGGACAGGAGGAGGGGTAGAGATCAAAAATAATGGCATCCCGCTGTGTCAAATACTCTGAAACGGTCAACGGCAGTTCCAGTAAGTCAATAATCAGTTGAGCTGAATCTTCTGCTGTGCGGCCAATGATTTTGGCATGAATAGTAAAATCAAAGGTTTTACCAAACCGTGCTGCCAGGGTTTGATTGACCGTTGCGTGAATCGGTTCTGTGTCGAGCAACAGCCCATCCAGGTCATAGATTAAATGGGTCACTCGTCTAAGGCTTACCATACGTCTGCAACACCATCCCGTTTAACTACTTAGCTGGTAGAACCAGATGAAAACTCCAGCCATGTTGCTCAAACCCAAGCGATTCATAAAACGCATGGGCGCGATCGCGCTTCACATTGGAAGACAACATCATTTTGTAACATCCCGCCGCCTGACTCAACTGTAATGCTTCCTGAAGCATAGCTTTGCCGATGCCCTGATTTCGATACGATGGGCTAACGGTTACCGCATCTAACACAGCAAACTGATGCATACCCCGATGCATCATGGTTGGAGCCATCAACAAGCTAAACGTGCCAACCAACTGATCGGCCAGATAAACAAGATAGATTTGATAGTGAGGAATGGCTTCGATCGCACTAAAAACAGCATGAAGCGTGGCCTCATCAAGCGGCGGCTGCCCATCCATCTCGGCATAGAGTTGGCTCAAAAGAGGCAAATCGGCACGGGTTGCAGGTTGGAGGTGTAGCTTCATGGCCGCTCACTCATCGTACTGGCACGGTTTAGGCTGTTCTTACCATAGGTTAACTCAGTTGCCTTGAAACACCGACGGAGTAGAGTCAGCAGTTATTCGTTGATTTAGAGAACGACCCCCATCCTTGTGAACGGAGATTGGGGCAACCCTTGGTTAACTATCGGCTAAAGAACCTTGAAAGCGTCTTTCACGGCGTTGTATAAGCAACACCTTGAGTAAGTATCAAAAAAATCAGACCATAAATTTCTTGCATAGAGTCAGTTCAATGGTAAGTTTTATATAGATATAAGTCGATTGTACTTTGCTTATCCATAGATTTAGCTCGATGGACAGCATCATTCATCTTCAAACCATTGAATTGTTATGCAATTAACAAACCGTATCAATTTCAGGAACCTGAAAGGCGATCTGTTTGGTGGGCTGACAACTGCGATCGTTTCGTTACCCCTGGCACTGGCATTCGGTGCCGCATCGGGCGCAGGCCCGGTTTCAGGTTTATATGGTGCAGTCTGCGTTGGCTTTTTTGCCGCCTTGTTTGGCGGTACGCCGACTCTAATTTCAGAGCCAACAGGCCCTATGACGGTCGTGATGACGGCGATCGTTGCCTCACTAACGGCAAGCAATCCAGAGAATGGGTTGGCGATGGCATTCACGGTTGTGATGCTGGCCGGTCTCTTCCAAATTCTGTTTGGCGTGTTTCGGTTGGGCAAGTACATTACCCTGATGCCCTACAGCGTCATTTCCGGCTTTATGTCTGGAATTGGGATCATTCTGGTGATTTTGCAAATTGCTCCATTTTTAGGACAGCAAGCCCCCAAGGGTGGTGTGCTAGGAACTCTGACAAATTTACCCAACCTGCTGGTCACGATTAATCCGGCGGCGGCGATTTTGGGTGCAATAACCCTGGCGATCATTTTCTTGATGCCTCGTAAGCTGAAGCGGATTGTACCTCCTCAGTTGGCGGCGCTGGTGGTGGGTACGGTGGTTTCGCTGGTGTTCTTTCCCAATGCCGATATTCCCCGAATTGGTGAAATTCCGATGGGGCTTCCTACCCTGCAAATTCCTACTTTCACGCCGGGTCAGATCACGGCGATGCTGGTAGATGGGGCAATGTTGGGGATGTTGGGCTGCATCGATACCCTACTCACTGCTGTGATTGCCGATAGCTTGACGCGGACGGAACATAACTCCAATAAAGAACTGATCGGTCAGGGCATTGGTAACGTAATGTCGGGTCTGTGCGGTGGTTTGCCCGGTGCAGGGGCAACGATGGGAACGGTGGTCAATATTCAAACGGGTGCAAAGACGGCATTATCTGGTCTGACTCGTGCGGGTATTCTCCTGATTGTGGTGCTGTGGGCGGCTGGACTAACGAGCAGCATTCCAATGGCGGTGCTGGCCGGAATTGCGCTCAAAGTGGGTCTTGATATTCTGGACTGGAGTTTTTTGAAGCGATCGCACAAAGTATCGTGGAAAGGCTCGGCAATTATGTACGGAGTGCTGTTTCTCACGGTGTTTGTGGATCTGGTTGTGGCAGTAGGAGTGGGAGTTTTCATTGCCAATATCCTCACTATCGAGCGGTTAAGTGAAATACGGGCTAGAGAGGTGAAGGTGATCAGCGATACGGATGATACCGTTGTCCTGAATGCAGGAGAGAAGCAATTGCTCGATCAGGCGCAGGGACGAGTTTTGCTGTTCTACCTGAGTGGGCCGATGATCTTTGGCGTATCAAAGGCGATCGCACGTCAGCATAATGCCGTCAAAGACTGCGATGCCATTGTGATGGATTTGAGTGATGTACCCCACATGGGAGTGACGGCTTCTCTAGAAATTGAAAACGCAATTCGCGATGCACTGGATAAGGGACGGCAAGTGTATCTGGTGGGTGCCGATGGTACAGTCAAGCGTCGTTTGGAAAAGCTGGGTATCTTCGAGATCATTCCATCTCACAATTTGTTTGCCGATCGAACGGAGGCATTAAGAGAGGCCGTGATACGAGCAGGTGTCAACTCACCTGGACAGATTCCTGAATCGGATATTGATTGGTCATCGACTATACAAGCTTAGTGAGCGGGGGAGCGAGTGGGTGAATATGGAGCAATGGGTTTCAGGGAGTCAACCCAGGACTAACCGCTCTTTGCTCTCCTCTCTTTTTTCTGTAGCTTGATGGAACTAAAAACCATACCGAGAGGTATCACACATGATTTGGCTTGAATTAAATGTGCCTTTTGGGGCAGATTGGATTACACCGGGGGGATTTGGGATGGGTCATTTCTCTCCACTTTCTCCACTTTTGGCAATGGCCTCGGCTGAAAATGCCCCAATGGTTCTATCGGGTGTGTTGCTAAGTTTGGTGATTGTTTATCTGGCAAGTAAGTTAGGGGGAGAAGTCTCCAAAGCCCTGGATTTTCCACCTGTTTTGGGTGAATTGTTGGGTGGGGTATTGGTAGGCGCTTCGGCACTGCATTTTCTGGTGTTTCCTGAAAGTGGCGCACAGGCAACCGATTCTTTGCTGATGCCAATTCTGCAATGGATAGGCGGTTTATCACCTGAAGCGGTGACAGAGGTTTTCGAGTCCCAAAGCGACATTATCTCGCTGCTGGCAGAATTGGGTGTGATCATTCTGCTGTTTGAAATTGGCCTGGAATCTGATCTGCGCGAACTGCAAAAGGTGGGCTACCAGGCAGCGATCGTTGCCTGTGTTGGGGTGGCAGCTCCCTTTGCCGCTGGTACGGTTGGGCTAATGACATTATTCCATGTGCCTACGATTCCTGCCATCTTTGCTGGAGCCGCATTGACCGCAACCAGTATTGGCATTACTTCAAAAGTGCTGTCGGAATTAGGGCAACTCAAGTCGCGGGAAGGGCAGATTATTGTCGGTGCTGCGGTGATTGATGATGTCTTGGGCATCATTGTGCTGGCCGTGGTTGCTAGTCTTGCCAAGACGGGCGAAGTGGATGTGATGAATGTGATTTATCTGATCATCAGTGCCACTGCTTTTCTGTTAGGTGCAATCCTATTGGGTAAGTTCTTCAATCAGGCATTTGTGGCGATCGTGGACACGCTACAAACTCGCGGCAAATTGGTGATTCCAGCCTTGATCTTTGCTTTTCTGATGGCATTTCTGGCCAATGCCATTCACCTGGAAGCCATTTTGGGCGCATTTGCAGCAGGCTTAGTTCTCGATGAAACCGATCGCCGTAAAGAACTCGATCAGCAAATTATTCCGATTGCGGATATTTTGGTGCCCATTTTCTTTGTCACGGTTGGCGCAAAGGCTAATTTAGGGGTTCTTAATCCGGCGGTTGCTGAGAACCGAGAAGGTTTAGCCATTGCAGCCTTCTTAATTGTCGTGGCTATTGTTGGCAAGGTTGTCACAGGATGGTCAGTGTTTGGTCAGTCCAATATCAATCGTTTGGCGATCGGGGTGGGGATGATTCCACGAGGCGAAGTAGGACTGGTGTTCGCTGGTATTGGTTCTGCAAGTGGGGTATTGGGCAAACCGCTGGAGGCGGCAATTATCACCATGGTTATTTTGACCACATTTCTAGCGCCTCCATTTTTACGGCTGGCGTTTGGTCAATCGTTAGAAGCGCCATCGGTGGTAGAGCCTGTCACCCTGGAGAGGGACACTCAAACCTTATCATAAGGTTCAACGGGGCGATCGCGATTACAGTTTGTTGTACGGATTGATTGGTGCATCTGCTCGATGTTGTTAGGGAAAGGTACTGTGTTAGAAGCTTGCGTATTTGCAACCGTATTATGCGGATTTTTCGGCATCATCCTGAAAAGAAATCTGATGATGAAGATCATCTCGATGGATGTAATGAGTACAGGGGTCATTGCCTACTATGTGCTAATCGCATCACGAGGTGGCCTGGTTACACCCATTCTGGCAAATAACCAGAATGGGAATTACGCCGATCCAGTTCCTCAAGCGGTGATCTTGACGGCGATCGTCATCGGTTTTTCGATTCAGGCACTCATGCTAGTCGGCGTCATGAAGCTGGCACACGACAATCCGACCCTGGAAACTAGCGAGATCGAGCAGAATAACACACCATGAGTACACTGACGATTGCCTGGATTACCCTACCGTTTTTTCTGGGATTCATCAGCTATTTGTTTCCCCGGCTCGATCGCTACCTCTCGTTAGGGGTGGCGATCGCATCCACTAGCTATGCGCTGCTGCTATTTGCAAAACCACCGCTAACCCTGCAATTGTTGGATAGCTTTAGCGTTACCCTGTTGATCGATCAATTAAGCGGTTTCTTTATCCTGACCAATGGGCTAGTTACAGCCGCCGTGATTCTCTACTGCTGGCGCAGTGGTAAAACTGCTTTTTTTTACATGCAGACTCTGATTTTGCATGGCAGTGTTAACGCTGTATTTATCTGTGCAGATTTTATCAGCCTGTATGTGGCGTTGGAGGTCATTGGGATTGCTGCGTTTCTGTTAATTGCCTATCCCCGAACCGATCGTTCGATCTGGGTGGGGCTTCGCTATCTCTTTACCAGCAACGTTGCAATGCTGTTTTATTTGGTGGGTGTAGCGCTGGTTTATCAGGTGCATCATTCATTTGCCTTTGCGGGCTTGCGGGCAGCCCCTCCAGAGGCGATCGCCCTGATTGTGCTGGGGTTGTTGACCAAAGGCGGCATTTTTGTATCGGGATTGTGGCTACCGTTAACCCATTCTGAATCAGAGACACCTGTATCTGCTTTGCTGTCGGGGGTTGTGGTCAAAGCCGGAGTGTTTCCCCTGGTGCGTTGCGCTCTGCTGGTAGAGGAGATTGAACCGATCATTCGCATCTTTGGAATTGGAACTGCATTTTTGGGTGTAACCTACGCAGTCTTTGAAACAGACAGTAAGCGCATCCTGGCATCAAGCACAATGTCGCAATTAGGCTGGATTCTGGTTGCACCGACCGTGGGCGGCTTCTATGCCCTCACGCATGGGCTGGTCAAAGCAGCGCTATTTCTGATTATGGGATCGTTACCGAGCCGCAATATCAAGGCGTTGCAGCAACAGCCGATCCATTCTGCCATCTGGATCGTCCTGGTTGGAGCTAGCCTCTCAATTTCGGGTTTTCCCCTGTTCTCAGGCTTTGCGGCAAAGATGTTGACGTTAAATAATCTAACGCTCTGGCAAGCTAACGCCATGAATGTTGCAGCCGTAGGAACTGCGATCGTATATGCCAAATTTATCGTCCTGCCGCATCAAAACCAAGAGCAACACAAAAACCTTCAGCCCGGTTTCTGGGTCGCAATGGTTCTGTTAATTGGAGGACTTTTGGTCGCAAACGCGGTGTATTACGAGGCATACACTCTGAGCAATATCACGAAAGCGATTGCCATCATCGGTGCAGGTTGGCTAATCCATTACTTGCTGCAACGATTTGCTATCAAACTGCCGCGTGTACTAGAGCAATTTGAGCATTTAATCGGGGTGATGAGTTTAATGTTGATCCTACTCTTTTGGATGGTGCTGGCGTGATTGGATTTCTCAATTTACTCCTACGATTGGTGATCTGGTTTTTGCTAACCGCTAATTTGAGTGTGGCAAATATCATCATTGGCGTTTGTGTTGCGCTTCTGTTGCCGCGCAGCTATACGAATCCAGGTGCGTTAAAAGACTGGTTGCGGGTGCTGTGGGAAGTTATTGTGGCAATTCCCCAGGCGTATCTGGAGGCATTTGAAATTATCTTCCGTCCCCATTCACAGGAAGATGTAACGATGGAACGAGTCAAACAGAGGCGATCGCCCGGACTGATCTTTCTAGACATTTTTCTAATCACGTTTACACCCAAGACTATTGTTTTGAAATACCACGAAGAAGGCTGGTACGAAGTTCATCGGGTGAGACGGAGGAAGAAGAGATGAATCTGGTTTTGATCATCATGATCTTGGCGTTGCTGATTCCCATCTACGAAGCCTGGCAGGATGATGACATCTGGCAGAAGATGCTGGCATTTGCCAGTATTGCGACCAAAACCTCTGTGATGATTCTGGTTGTCTCCGTTCTGCGCGATGACTGGATGATTGGGGTGGTTGGGGTCATTATCCTCAGTGTGGGAAATGCCGGGTTGATGTTGCTGGCACACATTATCAAACGGATGGGAGAGTTATGATTGATGTTCTCAGCTATGTCTGTATTGGAGTGGGAATTGTCTTCTGGTTTTGGGGAACGTTGCCTTTATTGGGCAAGCGATCGGTACTGTTTAAGCTGCACAGTCTTTCGGTAGCAGATACCCTTGGCTCAATGAGTATCATCTTTGGCCTACTCCTGAAAATTCCCAGCGAGTGGTCATTGCTCGTTCTTGCTCTTATTTCTCTGGCAATCTGGAATACGGTGCTGGGATATGTACTGGCGTATTGCTCTAGCAGCGGAGACGACAATGGACGATAGCTACATCTATGTCATCGTTGCGTTATTACCGTTAGCGGCATTAATCCTCACGGTTCAGGTTAATCCTTACCATGCTCTGGTGATTCGCGGCATTTTAGGAGCGGTGTCAGCATTGGTGTATGCGGTTCTGGGAGCCGCAGATGTGGCTCTAACCGAGGCACTGGTAGGAACCATGCTGGCGATTACGCTATATGCGGTAGCGGTGCGTTCATCACTGGTGATGCGGCTCGGTGTGCTGAAGGACAGTTTATTGGAAGCAGAACAGAAACTAGAACTTGCTCTGAATGATGCTCAGGTAAGCCAACGCTCCTTTGCCGACCTCGTTGCTGATCTCCGAACTATTGTCAGCCAATACCATTTGCGGCTTGAACTGATTCCCTATCCAGATCCACAGTCTTTACATCAGGCATTGATGGCAAAGGAAATCCATGCAACATGTATCCAGCGATCGCCACAGGACGAAGCCTCTATCCCTCAGTCTAATTCGCAACCTTATCACACCACCACCCGAATTCACCGCCTTTACAAGATTCTGCAAACTGAACCGTTAGCCCCTATGACTAGCCTGGACTACATTACTGCACTGGATTCAGCGGAGAAGCACTAAATGAAATGGCTCTACATCGCAGCAGGAATTGCCTTGTACATCAAATTTCTGGTCATGCCCAATCTGGCAGTCGATGTCCCCGATCTCTCGATCGTTGAAGTCATTGTGCAAAACAGTGGAGTTCCCAATGCAGTGTCAGGCATCATTTTTAGGAATCGGCTGTATGACACCATTTTTGAAGTGATCGTTTTTACGATCGCCATCCAGGGTGCCCACTTTCTGCTAGCAAACGAGCAACCATTCTGCACTATCTATCAATTTACCGATCAGCCCTCGGTTGTGCTGGCAAGGTTGGGAGCAACCATTGCCGCGATTGTCGGTGTTGAACTGGCCATCCGGGGGCACCTCAGTCCGGGAGGTGGGTTTGCAGCCGGAGTAGCCGGTGGAACGGCGATCGGCCTGGTGGCGATTACCTCATCCTCACAGTGGATGGAGTCGATTTATCAACGCTGGCAGGCTGCAACCTGGGAGAAAATTTCAGTGTTGGTTTTCATTGTGCTGGCAGCCATCACGCTGCTTGGCATTGAATTACCCCATGGCGAGTTGGGTACGCTGTTCAGCGGTGGAGTTGTTCCTCTGCTCAATATCTTAGTTGCCATCAAAGTTGCGCTGGGTTCCTGGGCGGTGATTTTGCTATTCATTCGCTATCGAGGGTTATTGTAATTGCCTGGGAGAATAGTTTAGTTTGAATGGTTAGAGGATGTCTTAAAAGTGTTAAGCTCCAACTCGAACCGCCCCCTAATCCCCCAATTCTAGCTTCGACGTGAGCGCTCAGCCGAACGGGGACTTCCGAATCAATTCTGTTTCAAAGTCCCCCAATTTTAGGGGATTTAGGGGGCTGATTTAGAATGTTGAGCCATTTTCAGACACCCTCTTAGGGTTGCCACACTGGAAGAACGTCATCCAACCATGATTTCATGCTTGAGAATAAGCGCCAGCTTAGAGAAGACCACATTCAATGGTTAAGTCATCACTTGTGGTGATCTGATAGGTAAGGTGTAATCGTTCACGGGGTGGGGGTATCAGTAGGCAGCAAGGATGGAACAGGTTCTCCCTGGCGAGCAGCCCGACATGCCTCAACCAAGTAATCTAACACTGGGCGATTTTGAGATCGCAAGGTTGTCA
>NZ_JADEWO010000091.1 GCF_015207605.1 Oculatella sp. LEGE 06141 | reverse complement strand
AGTCTCAGACCAAGACATGGCATCTCTCAATATTCTCAAACGAAGCATCTGTCCTCACTGGAACTACACGATCAAGCCTCGCTCTGGACTCGACTCAAAAGTGTGAACTTATTTTTTAACAAGCCCTTAGAAGACCCATTAGAACTACAAGAAGTCACCGTATGAGCACCGCTAAAACCACCAGACAAGCTATTTCACCTGAATTGCTAGAGTCTCCCTTTGCCAAAGCATTGGTGCAACACATTCGCGCTAATGATCCCTATGGCACCTATCGCAACTGGACAGATGAACTGTTGCTCAAGCCCTTTGTGGTCAGCAAAGCGCAGAAACGCGAAATCTCTGTTGAAGGGGACGTAGACCCGCTGACAAAAGGGCGAATTATGGCCTTTTATCGGGCGATCGCCGCTCGCATTGAGCAACAAACGGGGCAACTATCCCAGGTCGTCATTGATCTTAGCCATGAAGGATTTGGTTGGGCACTGGTTTTCTCGGGTCGCCTACTGATCGTGGTTCGCACGCTGCGGGATGCCCAGCGGTTTGGGTTTGACTCCCTCGAAAAACTGATTGCTGAAGGTGAAACGTTAACCAATGCCGGCATAGAACTAGCAACACGCCATGCCGAAATCTGCAAACTCTAACGCTATGCTACACCCTGGTTCTATGCAATTCTGTATGCCTCAACCCAGCGAAACTACTCTCAACAAAGACGAGCTTAAAACGCAAATCAAGCGCTTGAACAGCAAAGCAGGCCAACTCAAGATGGACTTGCATGATTTGGCAGAAGGGCTGCCCACCGATTTTGAAAATCTCATGTCACTGGCGAGCCAAACCTATGCCGTTTATCGTCAACTGGATGAATTAAAGAAGCAGTTAACGCAATTGGAGCAGAAATAATGAGCAGAACACTGGCTGAATTCAATCAACTTACCGATGCAGAACAATTTTTTGTGTTCTTCGATCTTCCCTATAACTCCAATATCGTGAACGTGAATCGTCTGCATGTTTTGCAGAAGTTCTCTCAGCTCATCAAGCAGCTTGATGTGACTGGATTGACTGAAGCGGAGACACTGAACCAATATAGACTAGCGCTGCAGCAAGCCTATACGCTGTTTTTCACGTCTAATTCTTTGGAGCAGAAGCTGTTCAAGGTCTTCAACGAGAAGCCTCAAAACTTAGTGCTGCTAACCGACATTGGTTCTGATTAATTGGGCTGGGCGCACCGTGTTACCACTGTTGCGCGTCCCGTCTGACACACTCACGGAAAAGAGATATGACCATGTTGAACCTGACTCCAACCGAACTAGAACGCTATCGTCGTCAAATCATGCTTCCTGGTTTTGGGGAAGAGGCACAGCAGCGCCTGAAAGCATCTACCGTACTGGTGACAGGAGTGGGTGGGTTAGGAGGGACGGCTGCGCTTTACCTGGCGGTGGCTGGAGTTGGAAAACTGATTCTAGTACGAGGCGGTAAACTGCGACTCGACGATATGAATCGGCAGGTGTTGATGACGCAGGACTGGGTCGGTAAGCCACGTGTATTTCAAGCAATGGCAACGCTCAGAGCCCTTAATCCGGATGTCGAAATTGAAGCACTTTGCGAATACATCACCCCCGAAAACGTCGATCGCCTGGTGCAATCGTCAGATATGGCGCTTGATTGTGCCCATAATTTTGGCGAACGTGATGTATTGAACGCCGCCTGTGTTCGTTGGGGTAAACCAATGGTGGAAGCGGCAATGAATGACATGGAGGCATATCTGACGACAATTATTCCTGGTCAAACGCCCTGTTTATCCTGTATTTTCCCTGAAAAACCGAATTGGGATCGCCGCAGCTTTGGAGTCCTGGGTGCGGTGTCTGGAACCCTGGCGTGTTTAACGGCCCTGGAAGCTATCAAGCTGATCACTGGTCTAGGGGAACCTTTGCTGTCTCAGTTGTTGACAATAGATTTAAGTAGGCTAGAGTTTGCCAAGCGTCGTCCTTATCACGATCCAGATTGTCCGGTGTGCGGCCATGCAGACAAGCAAGCGGTTGCTCACCCATTCACTCCGCCACTGCTGCTGACTAGAGGATGATCGGCTCATGCTAGACCTTTCATTGATGATGGTGCTGCTGGCATTCTTCACCTTGCGTCTCGCTCGAAACGTGACTGGCGAAATTGCCCCAATCATTTTGAGATTGAGCAGTATCGTTTGCTTACTCGTTTGCTTGCTCAATATGTCCTGGATCATTCAACTAGCTGTTGCGATCGCCCTCTTAACGACCCCTACCTGTAGCAGCACCTCTCACCAGGCACCACTTTCATGTTCACGTCAGTGTCTACTGCGTTCGCAGTGCCACACCTGGCCACAATGAGTGCGATGACATCCAGCGTAACTAGAGGCGATCGCGCATCCTCCCAGTAAACCCATGTAAAAATGAGGAGATCTTATGTCCCTGTTATTAACCGAAATCGCGGAATTGCGTCTGCGTGCATTCCTCCAAGCAAGTTACAAGAGTGAAAATCCAGCCCAAGGCATTCGCGTTTCTGTGGAAGATGGCGGATGCAGTGGCTACCAGTATGCGCTCAATTTAGTCCATGACCCTGAGCCAGCCGATTTGCTGGTGCAGCAGGGCAGGGTAGCCGTTTACATCGACTCCCAAAGCGCACCTTTGTTGGAGGGCGTGGTGATTGACTATGTTGAAGGATTAACCCAAAGCGGCTTCAAGTTTTCGAATCCAAACGCGACTGAGAGCTGCGGCTGTGGGCAATCTTTCCGTGCTGGAGATTGCTCACCAACCGGAGTGCCGTGCAGTTAACTCCCACGAAGTAATACCCAATGTTTAAAGTGAGGCTCCTAAAATGGCAACTTATCAAGTCCATCTGATCAACAAGAAACGTAACTTGGATATCACCATTCCAGTCAATGATGATGTCACCGTTCTAGATGCCGCAGAAGAAAGCGGTTTAGAGTTACCCTTCTCCTGTCAATCTGGCTCATGCTCCAGTTGCGTAGGCAAGCTAGTCGAAGGTGAAGTGGATCAATCTGAACAAGTGTTTCTGGATGACGACCAAATGGCTAAAGGATTCATCCTGCTGTGTGTCACCTATCCCCGCTCTGATTGTACGATTCGAACTCATCAAGAAGCCTACTTAGTTTGAAACCTGTCTCAGCAAACTGTCTCAGCAAACTGTCTCAGCAAGGATGGGCAACATGTTCAACCAACGTGGTTTGGGTTCTGGCTCTTTATTGAAGTTACTGAAGATTGGAGAGCGGGGCGTTGTTTCTAGATTGGGCAGGGTTGACGATCGCATTGTTCAAAAATTAAGAGCAATGGGTATCACTCTGGGAACATCCATCACGGTAGAACAACAATTCCCTCGCTTCCTGGTTAAGGTGGGATGCGATCGCTTTGCAATGAGTGAGGAACTCGTTCGTGCTATCTATGTTCACGTCGCAAGCAACGAGATCAAACCTCATGGAATTAGGAGTAAATAATGAAAGTCAGTGCGCGAAATGTTCTCAAAGGAACCGTAAAAACGATCTTAGTGGGTGCAGTCAATACAGAGATCACACTAGAAGTTGCTCCTGGACTTGAGGTCGTTGCTGTCATCACCAAATCATCATCAGAACAGCTTGCTTTAGCCGAAGGCAAAGAAGCCTATGCGGTCATTAAGTCGTCGGATGTCATGATTGCGGTGGATTAAACGTTACGGCTGTAGTGGGCAATGAATTAGATCTCGCGGTAAACCGCAACACAACCTTAATTACAAATCACAGGGATAGCTCATGGCATATCTAACAGGCTTAACTCTTGGCAAAAAGACGTGGACACCTGAATTTGTTCAGGCGATCGATCATACTCGGTGTATCGGCTGCGGCAGGTGCTTCAAAGTGTGTGGTCAGAACGTGCTGCTACTAAAGGCATTGAACGAAGAGGGAGACTTTGTGGATGATGAAGAGGAGGATGAAATTGAACGGAAGGTAATGACCCTGATTCAGGCGGAAAACTGTGTTGGTTGTCAGGCTTGTTCGCGAGTCTGTCCCAAAAACTGTTACACTCACGGCCCTCTGAATCTGAACTAGGGATACCACCCGACACAAGAAATGTACTCTGGTATCTACAAACAATTCGCATCACTGTTTGTTGCATAGCATTAGGGAAAAACTCTTACATAACGAAAGCGACATTAGAGGTTGCTTTAGCAGTACCAAATGGGCTGCATTCGCTTCCTAATCGCATCCTGGGGAACTTTGAAATGGGATGGGCTCGGAAGTTCCCCAAAGTTGGGGGCTTAGCGCCTGTGGCAAGCTAGAAAAACGGGCGTTGCTGAGACAGAATGACGCCCGCACCTGCCCTGGCTGCTCCCTAATCTAGCTGTTTTCTGAGGCAGAATGCTACAGTATCGATTCAATGTGGTTGTGGGCATAGCCTACCTGATGTAATGCAAGCACACCCCAATGATCCCGTTGCAAATCCACTGGATGGACATCACTGGACAGACTACTATCAAGCAGTAGAGGGACGTCCACCTCGTGAAACGCTACTTATGGCACTGGCAAAATTCGAGGCAGCTTCCCCCTCAGCAACACTCCAGTTTGCGGTGGATCTCGGTTGTGGAGATGGGCGTGACACCGTGGAACTACTGCGACGAGGTTGGCGAGTCTTGGGAATTGATGGAGAAGAGCAGGCGATCGCCCGTCTCCTCAGCCGTGCCGATATCGACCCTCACCATCTAGAAACCCGTGTGGATCGGTTTGAAGTTCTAACCTTGCCAGAAAGTGTTGATCTGATCAATGCCAGCTTTTGTCTGCAATTCTGTCCACCAGCCTATTTCTCTGCATTTTGGCAAAAGATAGTCACCGCCATTCGAGCAGGAGGACGATTTTGCGGCCAGTTGATTGGCGATCGCGATTCGTGGGCGGCTTATCCTCATATGAATCACCATAGCCGTGAGCAAGTGCTAGATCTGCTGAGACCTTTTGAAATTGAGGAGTTGCAGGAAGAAGACCATCCAGGAAAAACCGCTCTCGGTGTCGAAAAACACTGGCATCTCTTCCATATTGTTGCTCGCAAAATTGCATAGGATATCATGACTCCAACAGGGCTATGGCCGAAGCCGTCGTTTTGGAGTTTACTCTGCCGCAATCATTACACTGCTAGATTTAATCACCGCAAAGACATCTTTCCCTTTCTTTAATCCCAGTTTGTCAGCCGATATCCGCGTCACAATCGACACCAGCTCTACACCGGGGGCGATTGTCAAGGTAATTTCTGCATTCACCGATCCTTTGACAACTCGTTTCACCTTGGCTTTCACAATATTGCGAGCACTGATTTGTACCGCCTGTACCGTTGCTGTATTGATGGAGGCGTTAGCAATGCTGGTTGAAAGCAGCACGTCTCCCTCCTCTAAATCCTCGGACACTGCAATAGTGTTTCCGGGCAAAGGCGCAGAGGCGGGCGATCGCTCCAACTGTCGAATCATTTCTCTCAAGACTTCAGTTTTGGTGCGCTGGGTCTGCTGACAAATTTGTTCTAGGATTCGCCGCTCTTCATCTGAGGATTGAAACGTGATCCAGCCTTGTTCTTTTCTTGGCATTATAAAATACCAAATAAGTTGGTATTAAGTTGGTACAATTTACGCTAACTCCAATTCTAGCGACAAGTGCTGGTGCTCGATCAATGAGTCCGATCGCTCCGGGATAACCTTACCACCTCTATATTTCCCCATTCAACGTTTATGAAACGAAGACATATTTTTGCTTTTATAAGCGGATTAATGGCATCGCTACTGCTGGCGATCGGCTGTAAGGTGATGACTGTTCCAGCCAATGCTCAGACTGCAACCCTGCTCATTGCTGCCGCCGCCAGTTTACAAGATGCCCTGGAAGAACTTGATCCACTCTTTGAATCGGCCAATCGCGGCATTACCGTTAACTACAACTTTGCCGCATCTGGGCCGCTGCAACAGCAAATTGAGCAGGGCGCACCTGTTGACCTGTTTATATCGGCGGCAAGCCGCCAGATGGATGCCTTGCAGGGGCAAAACCTGGTTGTCGCCAATACCCGTCGCAACCTGTTGACGAACAATCTGGTTCTGGTAGTGCCGCGTAACTCCAATCTTGGGCTAACTGGCTTTCGGCAATTGACTAACGCTAATGTCCGCAGAATTTCGCTGGGAGAGCCGCGCAGCGTCCCGGCAGGACAGTATGCAGAAGAAGTATTTAGGAACCTGGGGATTTTGGAGCAACTGCGCCCCAAGTTCGTGTACGGCAACTCAGTTCGTAATGTATTAGGAACGGTCGAGAGTGGTAACGCTGATGCCGGAGTGGTCTATACCACCGATGCTAGAGTTTCAGATCAAGTCAGACAAGTAGCCACGGCTCCCAGTAATCTGCACTCTGCGATCGTTTACCCGATGGCTGTCATTACCGCCAGCCAGAATCAACCAGCAGCCCGTACCTACGCTCAATTCTTAACCAGCAGCCCGGCTCAAGCTGTATTTAGACGATATGGCTTTGGCATTGCTGAATAGCAACCAGACTCGATATCTCGTTACTGATACAAAGACGCAAAACGGTCAAATTTGCGCGGAATCCCTCTCTTTACCCTTTCACTTCTATCCTCATTATCATGACTGCCGATCTCTCCCCCTTATGGATTTCGCTGAAGACCGCAGGGCTGGCAACCGTTGTCACATTCTTTGCAGGGATTGCAGCAGCCTACTGGATGTTAGGGTATCGGGGACGATGGAAAGCGATCATTGAAGGCATTTTTGTTTCACCGTTAATTTTGCCACCAACAGTGGTGGGCTTTTTGCTGCTGCTGCTATTCGGCAGAAATGGAGCATTGGGTCAATTAATGACTCAGTTTAATTTCACCGTCATTTTTACCTGGTATGCGGCCGTGATCACGGCGACGGTGGTGGCATTTCCCTTGATGTACAAAACTGCATTAGGCGCATTTGAGCAGGTGGATAGCACTCTACTGCAAGTTGCCCAAACGCTCGGCGCATCGAGAAGACGCATTTTCTGGCGGGTGCTTCTTCCGCTTTCCGTTCCCGGTATCCTGGCTGGAACAATCCTGGCATTCGCCCGGGCATTGGGGGAATTCGGCGCAACCCTGATGCTGGCAGGAAATATTCCCGGTCAAACCCAAACGATTCCAATGGCCATCTACTTTGCGGTGGAAGCGGGAGCCATGAATGAGGCTTGGCTGTGGGTGATTGTGATTATGACAATCTCATTATCGGGTATCATTGCCGTTAACCTGTGGCAAACGCACTATGAACGTACCCTTAAAGGGACTTCGTTTGGTATGGTTGAAGCCCATGAACCTGTGAATGGTCGAGGAAGACGAACTGCATCCCCCCCGATCGTGCCACTTGCCAAACCACATTTTTCTCAAAGTAATCGCGGCTTGCTGGTTGAGATTGAGAAACAGGTTGCGACCTTTACACTCAACACCGCTTTTACAGCTCAGCAAGAAACATTAGGACTGCTAGGCGGATCGGGTTCCGGTAAGAGCATGACTCTTCGTTGTATTGCCGGAGTAGAAACGCCGACCCGGGGGCGAATTATCTTAAATGGGCAACCCTTATTTGATTCAGAACAGCAAATCAATATTCCCAGTCATCAGCGCAAAGTCAGTTTAGTGTTTCAAAACTATGCGCTGTTTCCCCACATGACCGTTGCTCAAAATATTGCCTTTGGCTTACAGCCTGTCCCAAAAAGGATGCGATCGCAACAGGTCAATCAACAACTAGCGCTACTGCAATTACAGGGATTGGGCGATCGCTATCCTCATCAATTATCGGGCGGCCAACAGCAGCGAGTGGCATTGGCAAGGGCACTGGCAACGGAACCAGAGGTCTTATTGCTGGATGAACCCTTTTCAGCGCTAGATACCTATCTGCGGGCGCAAGTCGAGCGGCAACTGGTTGAAACCCTATCTACTTATCCCGGAGTCACGCTGTTTGTAACGCACAACCTGGAGGAAGCGTATCGGGTGTGCGAAAAATTGATGGTGATGTCGGGCGGCAGGGCGATCGCCTTTGATACCAAGCATCGCATTTTTGAACATCCTCACACCGTTCGCGTTGCTCAACTGACAGGATGCAAAAACGTTTCCCGCGCCACGGCAACTGGAGCCAATGCGATCGCCGCACTCGACTGGGGCGTTACCTTACAAGTTGTGGAAGCCACTCCCAATGATCTATCAGATGTAGGGATTCGTGCCCATCAGATCACTATCATGCCCAATCCTGATTCCAGCCTGACCAATACATTTCCCTGCTGGTTAGCCGCAACCAGTGAAACACCGCACCGGATGACCCTCTTCCTCAAGTTAAACGCTGCACCTCAAGGCTCGCAGGATTATCACGTGCAGGCGGAAATCTTCAAAGAGAAGTGGCAGGCCATTAAGGATCATCCCTTTCCCTGGTTTGTACGGTTTGATCCGCTCCGGTTGATGTTACTGGTTTAGTATCCTGGCTCAAGGGAGGCGATCAGCGATCGCTATCTAATCGACAGCAATCATTACATCTGATACCTTGATCACGGTGTACACTTCCTTACCAACTCCCTTCAAGGCATTACGGGCGCTCACTTCCATAACATCCTGAATGCATGGCTCAACACACGATAAATTAACTTCACTAGAATGGCACTGGCTCAAGGGATTCAAGATCCCGGATTCTTAGCCAATCCAGAAATCTGAGTACTTGAAGGTTGTTTTACAGCCGTTTTCAGTCGCATTCACTACACCGGGTACTCTACACTTTATACCCGTATCGACAGGACTGTGGCCTACCCATTCTCCTAAGGCTGATTGACCGACAAATCTTATGTCGGTTAGGTTGAACCGTGCGAAACCCAGTAGTCGTACAATTTTTGTTGGGTTACGCTAATCCAACCGACGCAAGAATTGGGTTTTCGAGAGTGTTGTCAGTCAATCAGGGCGATCGATTCATAACCTCTAGAAAGCAAAAGGAGTAAGACACTAAGAGGATGTTTCAAAAGCTAATTTGTAGCCCGACACCCGTAGGGGCGTAGCATACCCTGCGGGAAGCAAGCTTGTATCTTGAAGTTGTCCAGGTCCAAACTGGTACAAATGACTCTTTAATGGAAAGAGTCAACGGTAAAAGTGAGTTTGAAAGCAAGCTGAGGCTTTGAGCCTGGTTCGTAGATAAAACCCTTTTACCGTCTTTGACTGCCCCAGTAGGCTGGACAGCATCTGAGGTCGCTTGGAAGCCAAGATGAACCTGCATGAACAAGCTTAGTTGTGAGGCAGTCGTTTTTCTAGTCATAACATTAGGGTGTGAATGCGATGGTAGAAGCGGTTCTGGGAATTGATGTTGGTAAACACAAATTGCACGTTGCACTTCTGTTCCCCGGCAAGAAACCAAAACCAAAAGCGATCGCCAATACAGCCGAAGGACATCAAACTTTACTGCAATGGCTGCAACAGCAAGATGCCAATCAAGTGCATGCTTGTCTGGAAGCGACCAGTACTTATGGAGAAGCGGTTGCCGAAGTCTTACATGAGGCAGGACATCGAGTGAGTATCGTTAATCCAGCTCGGATTGGCGGGTTTGCCAAGAGTGAACTGAGTCGAACGAAAACAGACAAGGTTGATGCTGCTTTAATTGCCCGCTTCTGTGCGGCGATTCGTCCCAGTTTGTGGACGCCTCCTCCAACAGAAGTCAAGCAACTGCAAGCGCTGGTTCGTCGGCTTGAAGCCCTTAAACAGATGCAGCAACAGGAGTTGAATCGACTGGAGACTGCCACGGCGCAAGTCATTCCTTTAATTGAGGAACACTTGAAGTATCTCAAGCAAGACATTCAACGGACAGAGCAGCTGATCAAAGGCCACTTTGATCAGCATCCAGGCCTCAAGCAGCAGCGAGACTTGCTGACGAGCATTCCTGGTATTGCTCAAACGACGGCAGCGTTGCTACTTGCAGAAATCGTCTCCTGGCAAGCATTTGAGAGTGCTAAACAGTTAGCCGCTTACATTGGGCTGACTCCGCAAGAGCGAACGTCGGGGTCATCGGTGCGGGGACGAACGCAGTTATCCCGTACAGGAAGTGGACGCTTACGAAAAGCTCTCTATATGCCTGCTGTGGTCGCTAAGCGACACAATCCCACTGTTCGAGCATTTTGTGAACGCTTAGCGGGTCGTGGTAAAACGACTATGCAAATCGTCGGAGCCGCGATGCGTAAGCTAGCCCATATTGTTTACGGGGTGCTTAAGTCTAACCGTCCGTTCGACCCCAATCTTACCTCTTGACTTTTAAGACAGCATCTACGGGCAATACTTCTGGGTCTATTTCAAGGGTTATCTACCGAATGCTACGCCCTTACAGGAGACATTTGATACTTTTCAAACAACCTCCAAGGTTCTTGCTTACCAATGTATTAGTATCACGCACTCTGCATTCAGCGCTTTATTACTTAAAGATGTACTTACAAGCCACACCCCTTTCACGGCAAACGTTTCAAATTTCCTTAAGGTCAGGGTACGAGTATTTTTAGGGCAGGTGCGAGTAGCCTGCTGAAGCCGCATGGTTTAAAGATAGCTCTATCGCATTTCTGGCAAAACCAGGGGCTTGATTGTTTTATCTGCAGAAAGTCTACAATGAACTATTTTGGACTAAAAAAAGTTAAAAGAATATTTATTCGCTCAACCCGAACAAAAAACCATCCTGTTCTTAGTTACGACTATATGATAAATCCTATTCACACGACAGACACGATCCACCGCAAACAGCGGAAAGAGCAGATATTCCCTGGTTCAACTTCTCAAAATTGAGCAAGCCACATTATGCCTTACGCTATTAACGATCGTTGTATTCAGTGCGATAGCTGTCTTCCCCGTTGCCCTACAGGTGCCATTACGATCGTTGATGGCAAGGATTTTTGGATCGATCCCACTCTATGTAACAACTGCAACGGCTATTACTCACAACCACAATGTGCTTTGGTTTGCCCGGTTGACTCGCCCATCCCGTTTCAGGCAAAAAAGGGGAGATGTAAGGCGAGTGAGAGAACCATTCCACATCCCGATCTGTTCCCAAATGGCAAAACGAATCCATTTGCTTCAGCAATCGTAGTTTGGGAACTGTGCAATATTCTGGCGCAACGTCGCTCTCTACCCTGGCAAACTGATCCAGATGGAAAACTATGCTATCAACGCCAAGTCAAGCAAGGACAGAATTTAATCACCTTTCAAGTTACGGATATGCTGGATTCTCAGCAACCTGTCGCCTTGGAGACAGCAGATGCTTTAGCAGCGATCGACACCTTTGATATTCGGGCGGCCTGTCTGCATTTGATCTATGCTGCCTATGCCGCGTCTCTGGATCAACCGTGGCAGCAGGAGTTTGTGATTAGCGATCGCCAGATTGAAGACTACTTAGGTCTAGATAAACGAAAAGACCTGAGTAAAATGGCAAAGCTAACGTTGATTAAAGAACTGGCACAACAGCCTTGCAAAATTGCAGTCAACTTGAACTGGAGCCAACAGGGAAAAATTAAGGGATGTTCTCTGGAAACTAGCCGCTTATGGCATTTGCTCGGAATACAGCATCACTTCCAGGAGGATGAACTAGGATGCAAACATCTGACTGGATTAACATTTAGAGTCAGAGCTGGGTTATGGACAAACTACTTTTTGAACCGCAACGGGTATAAAAATCATACGGCCTTCTATCAATATGGAACGTTGCCCAAATCTCTGCTCACTACCGTTATGAGTATTTGGCAACAACATGAAGGTGCCGCCCGCATCATGTTGTGGCTCTTGTTCAAAACCAAGATGGGGCAAGAGCAGCGAATTACCGTACCCACGTTGATGCGGGTAGCCTATGGTGAAACTAAATTAACGCAAGTCCCTTCTCAAGCAGAAGGACGAAAGCGATTACTCCGAACCTTTGAAAACGACCTGGAAGTTCTCGATCGCTACGGTATTAAACCAATTTTTGACCCTGTTACCTATCCAACCGAAATTCAACCCTTATGGGCTAAGCTAGCTGATTTACCGGATGATGCAGAAGCAGCACTAGAGTTTTGGACCAATGACGGAAATCAGGCTTATCGGTTGACGGACGCTGCGCCTAGAGGCAAGTGGAATCGACTCATGAATGCTCGTCTGCTTCGCTTTGAACTGCCAGACGATTGGCAGAAACCGCCCTCCAAAAAACCCAAACAAAAGCATCAGCGCAAATCACACCGCCAGGTATTACTCCAAGCCCAACTTATGCTGTCAGGCCAGCAAATTGTCGAGGCAAGAAAAAAACTCCAGTTAAGCCAACGTGCCTTAGCTCATCAAATCGGTAAAAGCCAGAGTTGGGTGCGAGATGTAGAACGAGGTCGTTTTCAACCCGCTTCCAAAGACCAGGCACTCCTGCGTCAGGTATTGAGAATTGGATGAACGGATGGCTGATTTAGTCTGCAAAGGAAGTGACTTCACGAACAGCCTGTAGTGGCGTAGGTTTGATCGGTCATTTGTAGACCATTTGTAGACACATCTGTGAGGGCATAGCATGGGCAGATCGCTTCTAACCAGATCGAGACTGTTGACCTGAAGGTCACGCCCCTACAGCAGACATGTGCTGAATGAGATATCAAGCCCAATTGAGTGCCAGCAACACAAACCGCAATACAAACACCGCTGCTAGTAGCCAAACCGTGACGCTAATTTCGTGAGCCTTACCCTGAAACGCCTTAACAAGAGGATAGGTAATGAACCCAACCGCCAACCCTTCTGCGATCGAATAACTCAACGGCATAATCAAGATCGTCAAAAACGACGGAATCGACTCAGCCGGATCAGACCAATTGATGCCAGAGACATTGCCCGCCATTAATACGCCCACAATCACCAGCGCTGCCGCTGTTGCAAAGGCTGGAATGGCAGAAAACAGCGGAATAAAAAAGATCGAAAGCGCAAATAAAATGGCAACAACGATCGCCGTAAACCCAGATCGTCCGCCTTCAGAAACACCCGCTGCCGATTCAATGTAAGTGGTGACGGTAGATGTACCCAGCATCGCACCTGCCGACGTACCGATCGCATCTGCCATTAGCGCTCGATTCGCGTTGGGCAGTTCGCCTCGTTCGTTGATCATTCCGGCCTGAATGCCAACCCCGGTCAGCGTACCCACCGTATCAAACAAGTCCACAAATAAGAAAACAAAGGTGATGGCAACGAAGTTAGCAAAATTGCCGCCATTCAGTTGGCTAAACCCAACAAACGCCTGACCAATCAGATCTACAGGAAGTTGGGGCACCGCTACGAGTCCCGCAGGCGGCGGCACCAGACCTAAAATCCAACCCAGAATTGCAGTGGCAAGAATACCCAACAGCAACGCACCTTTGATGCGACGAGCCACAAAAGCGCAGGTAATCAGTAACCCAGCGATCGCCATTAGCGTGTAAGGATTTCCCAAATTACCTAAAGACGTGATCGTTGCTTCGTTTGCCACAATAATTCCGGCACCATACCCCCCTTCGGGCGGTGGAGCAGGATTGCCCGATAGCCCAATATAGGCAATAAACAACCCAATTCCAGCAGCGGTGGCGCGCTTGAGGCATTCGGGAATTGCCGTAATGATCTGACTGCGAATGTTAGATAGCGTCAGCAGGATGAAAATGATGCCCTCTACCAACACTGCCGCCAGCGCTAACCGCCAATCAATGCCTAACCCCAACACCACCGAAAAGGCAAAAAAGGCATTGAGTCCCATTCCCGGTGCCAGGGCAAAGGGATAGTTTGACAGCAACCCCATCAGTACAGTGGCGATCGCGGCTGAAATCGCTGTGGCAATCACCAGTTCACCAAATAAGTCCCCCGATTCTTGCAGGAAAATTGCATTGGAGAGAATGGCAGGATTGACGACCAAAATGTAAGCCATCGTCACAAACGTGGTGCCACCTGCAATAATCTCAGTCCGCAGATTGGTTTGCAGGTCGGCAAACTTAAAGTAGCGAGCGATCGCCCCACCCTCGGAAGGGGGTGGACTGGAGGATTGATTTGGTTCTAGATCTGTCGAACCCTGGCTCATACACACCTCTGCCTAGCATCAAACGTGGGTCAAACTGTCGCACGCCGCCGGGATAGTGCAACAACTCCTGATAGTACGCCAGAACAGGCACTACGATGATGTAGACCACGCTACAAAAAGCGGGTACACCAAGGCAACAAAGGGGATGTTTTCACAGTGCCAAGGGACACTCCCACTTTCTTTTCTGGCTTGCCACCAACACTAAGCCCCTTAACAGTTGAAGGCTTTAAACATGGAATGGCTTCAAGCTCCCAGAGTCAGGGGCTTAAAGCCATTCGGGTTATGCCAGAAAAAGGGATAAAAGCAGCGGATTGGCTACGTCTGAAACCACCCCTAAAGACGCGGATTGGAATCTGCCAGTGGAGTAGAATTCGCCGTATTGCTCACCAGGGGGCGCGTATTGTTCGACAGACGCTCGCCCGTTTCTGTGTTGAACCAGTGAATCGCGTCAGGCGGCAACGCCAGCGTCACATCTTCCTGGCTCCAGGGGCGATCGGCAGGCAGCAACGATCGGATTGTGCGGTTCTCTGAACCCGGAAGTTGCACACTCAGTAAATTACTCATCCCCAGGTTTTCAACCAGGAATACCCGACCCTGAAACGAGTGCGCGTCGCCCGGTTGCGCCAGCCGTACATGCTCTGGCCGAATCCCCAGAGTCACATCAGGAGGTGACGTAAAGCCCCCCGGCAGCGGAATCCGGTAGTCGCCCAACACAGCATTTTTACCGTCCGACTTCAGGTGCAGCAAATTCATTTGCGGGCTGCCAATGAATCCGGCCACAAACATATTGGCCGGATGCGTATAGATTCGCTGGGGTGGATCGAGCTGTTGCACGTCGCCCCGGTTTAAAACAGCAACCTTTGTAGAAAGGGTCATGGCTTCCGTCTGGTCGTGGGTGACGTAAACCACCGGGGTATTCTGCGCCTCAAACAGTTGTTTTAACTCGGCTCGCACCTGCTCGCGCAGCAACGCATCCAGGTTACTGAGCGGCTCATCCAGCAGAAACACTTCTGGACGACGAACCAATGCCCGAGCCAGAGCCACCCGCTGCCGTTGCCCGCCAGAGAGTTGGCCGGGTTTGCGACCCATCAGTTCTTCTAGCCCTAACGCACCGCTCGATTCCCGAATCCGTTCTCGGATCTCGTTGGATGACATGTGCTGGAGTTTCAGCCCCGACGCAATGTTGTCATAGACCGTCATGTGGGGATAAAGCGCATAGCTTTGGAACACCATCGAAATGTCGCGCTTGCCCGGAGGCAGGTTGGTCACATCGCGATCGCCAATAAACACCTTTCCTCGCGTGGGCTGTTCCAGGCCAGCAATTAACCGTAGCGTGGTCGATTTGCCGCAGCCAGAAGGCCCCAACAGCGTTAAAAACTCGCCATTGTCTACCGTCAGGCTCACATCCTTAACCGGAATTACCTTAGGACTGTACGTTTTATTCAGGTTTTGCAGTTCGAGTTTAGCCATAATTTCAAAATGGTGAATAAATTAATTCGGTAAAGCAGAAGGAATTTCAATGGTTAGAGGGTCGTTCAGGGAAAACAGCACTGTGGCGGCTCAACGGTCTAACCTCAAACCTTATCCTTTCACAGCACCAGAGGTTAAACCCTGGACAATGCGGCGTTGGAAGAACAGCACCAGCAAAACCAGTGGCAAGGTACCCACCACCGTTGCTGCCGCGATCGGGCCATAGGGAATTTCAAACAGGGTAGCGCCACCCAGCTGAGCCACCGCCACCGGAATGGTCTTCATCGTCTCGCGGGTAATGAAGGTCAGCGCAAAGATATATTCATTCCAGGCAAAGATAAACGCCAGAATCCCCGTTGTAACCAGCGCCGGAACGGTCATGGGTAGTAAGATCTGGGTCAGCATTTGCCAGGTGTTATAGCCGTCTACCTTGGCAGAATCTTCCAGATCTCTGGGTAATTGCAGGAAGAAGCTCCGCATCACCAGCACCGTTAACGGAATGTTGATGGCAGTGTAAGGAATGATCAACGCCAAATAGTTGTTGGCTAAACCCGCTGCCCGCACAATCTCCAGCAGTCCCAAAAAGAGCAGGATATAGGGAAACAAGGTCACAATTAAAATTAGCCCCAGAATAATCCGCTCTCCCTTGAGCCGTAACCGAGCCAATGCATAGGCAGCCGGAGTGCCGATCGCCAAACACAGCAGGGTAGACGTCACCGCCACAAACGCACTGTTAAACATGTAGTTCAAGAACGGACGACGCTGAAACAGCTCAACATAGTGCTGCCAGGTGAGCTGATCCGGTCGTGGAAAGTAAACGTTAGGAACTGCCGAAATCGCCTGATTGGTTTTAAAAGAGGTGAGCAATTGCCACAGAATCGGAGCCAGGCTAAATAGCACCACCAAAATGACGGCGATCGTCAACAGCACTCGCTTCGAGGAAAAATGAGTTTCTCTCGCTTCAGCCTTGGGTTGAGGTTGAACCGGTTGTTGTACCGTTGTCATAGTTTCTCTCCCGCAGAGGTACGAAGTCTAGAGATGACCAGGGCTGCGATCGCCACCACCAAAATGAGAACCAGGAAGGTAACGACCACCAGAGCCGCCCCATACCCAAAATCGAGATAGCGCATGATCGACGAGTAGACGTAAAGCGACACCACCTCCGTTGCGCCCCCCGGGCCGCCGCCCGTCATCACCTGAATCAGGTCAAAAATGCCAAAGGATTGAGCAAAGCGGAACAATAACGCAATCACAATTTGCGGCATCAGCAGGGGCAAGGTAATTTGCCGGAAGCTCTGCCAGGGGGTTGCGCCATCAATGGAATGCGCTTCATACAGATCTTGCGAAATGGACTGTAACCCAGCCAGCAACAGAATGGCGACAAACGACGTGGTTTTCCAGACATCGGCAACAATGGCCGATACCATTGCCAGGGTTGGGTTGCCCAACCAGTTAATCCCAACGTCGATCAGGCCAAGCCGCAGCAGCAAATCATTCACCACACCAAACTGGTCGTTGAAAATCCAGGCCCAGGTGAGGGCAATTAGCGCGGTGGGAAGGGCCCAGGGAATGATGGCGATCGTCCTGACCAGTCCCCGACCTCGAATCGACTGATCCAGCACCAGCGCAATTCCCATGCCAAGAATCAGCTCTAG
Source organism: Oculatella sp. LEGE 06141 (assembly GCF_015207605.1). Classification (GTDB taxonomy): domain Bacteria; phylum Cyanobacteriota; class Cyanobacteriia; order Elainellales; family Elainellaceae; genus Oculatella. The sequence goes on along the minus strand of NZ_JADEWO010000091.1, from coordinate 610 downwards.
AATAATTGCAGAAAAGGTAAAAACAGACGTGTTGAAAATACTCTGCCAGAAGCGCCCGTCTTGAAACATGCGGGCGTAGTTATCCAGCCCAGAAAATACTGGCTCCAGCCCGGTACCCAGGTTTTGAGTAAACAGGCTGAGCCAGAACGATCGCAAAATTGGATAGGCATAAACTAGTGCCAGAACCAGCAGAGCTGGAGCAATTAAAATCCAGCCAGTTCGCTGTTCCCGTGCCCGAATGGTATCTGCCATGAGATGCTTGTTTCCTCCTTACTAGCTAGCGAGCCGACCCAGCAATACCCGGGTTTCGTTTGCCGCCGACTGCAACGCCCGCTCGGGACTCATGCGATTGGTAATTGCGGCGCTAAGATAGCGTTGCAAAATATCCGATGCTTGAGAGTACTGAGCAATATTGGGGCGAATCACAGCCTGTTGCACGATTCCCAACAAATCGGGATAGTAACTATACTCAGCGACCAGTTCTGGATCGTTGAACAGATCAGTACGGCTAGGAACGTACCCCGTTTCCAGGAGGAAGCGGCGCTGGACATCTTCACTGGTGAAGTACTCAATAAATTGCCATGCTTCATCCGGGTGAGGCGTAGTGGTG
>NZ_JADEWO010000090.1 GCF_015207605.1 Oculatella sp. LEGE 06141 | reverse complement strand
GTGCCAAATTGCCTGTATGAACCCGCCACAACAGAACGGAGACGGAAATACCCCTGCGAGGAGTCGTGAACGCCGATCCCCTTTAATGCTTTAAGCTTCTTACAATTTAGACATTAGACATTGGGTAGTCAGAAATAGGGATGAGTTCTAGGTTTAGGGTATTGAGTTGAGTGATAGCCTTTCCAGAACGGTGAACCTGGTGCTCAGCCTGAATATGTTAATGAAGACTCAAGCCTTATCCCCACCTTAAATGTTTGGTTCTAACGCCTATGCAACCGACTAATCCAAATCAATTTACAGAGAAAGCCTGGGAAGCGATCGCCCGCACGCCTGAGATCGCCAAACAAGTGCAGCAACAACAGCTAGAGTCTGAACACTTAATGCGGGCACTGCTGGAGAGCGATGGGCTGGCAACCAGCATTTTGAACAAAGCTGGTGTCAATGTTCAAGGATTGCGCGATTCTACAGATGCCTTCATGGGACGACAGCCGAAGGTTTCGGGTGGTGGCTCGTCGGTGTACCTGGGACGATCGCTGGATACGTTGTTAGACCGGGCAGACGCATACCGTAAAGAATTTGAAGACGAGTACATCTCGATCGAGCATTTGCTATTGGCCTATGCTAAAGATGATCGGTTTGGTAAAGCTCTATTTCAAGAATTCCGGCTAGATGAGGCAAAACTCAGAAGCACGATTCAGCAAATCCGAGGAAATCAGAAGGTGACGGATCAGAATCCAGAGGGCAAATATGAAGCGTTGGAGAAATACGGGCGAGATTTGACCGAGGCGGCGCGTCAGGGGCGGCTTGACCCGGTGATTGGTCGGGATGACGAAATTCGTCGGACGATTCAAATTCTCTCGCGCCGGACGAAGAATAACCCGGTGCTGATTGGTGAGCCTGGAGTCGGTAAAACCGCGATCGCTGAAGGATTAGCCCAACGGATTTTGAGCGGAGATGTGCCGCAGTCGTTGCGCGATCGCCGCTTGATTGCCCTGGATATGGGGGCGCTAATTGCCGGAGCCAAATATCGCGGTGAGTTTGAAGAACGGTTGAAAGCGGTTCTTAAGGAAGTGACCGACTCGCGCGGCCAGATCATCATGTTTATTGATGAAATTCATACCGTTGTAGGTGCAGGTGCAACCCAGGGCGCTATGGATGCGGGGAACCTGTTGAAGCCAATGCTGGCACGGGGCGAACTCCGCTGTATTGGTGCCACTACGCTGGACGAATACCGCAAGTATCTTGAAAAAGATGCGGCACTGGAACGGCGGTTTCAGCAGGTTTATGTGGATCAGCCCAGCGTTGAAGACACGATCTCAATTTTGCGAGGTTTGAAGGAACGCTACGAAGTCCACCACGGGGTCAAAATTGCAGACAGTTCACTGGTTGCCGCAGCAACCCTATCGACCCGGTACATCAGCGATCGCTTCTTGCCTGATAAAGCCATTGACCTGGTAGATGAAGCGGCAGCCAAGCTGAAAATGGAAATTACCTCCAAACCAGAGGAACTGGATGAGGTCGATCGCAAGATTCTTCAGCTTGAAATGGAACGACTGTCGCTGCAAAAGGAAACCGATCCAGCCTCCAGAGAGCGTCTGGGACGGCTAGAGCGGGAATTAGCTGACCTTAAGGAAGAACAAGGTGGGCTAAATGCACAGTGGCAAGCTGAAAAAGATGTGATCAACGCGATTCAAAAGCTGAAGGAAGAGATCGATCGCGTCAACATCGAAATTCAGCAGGCCGAGCGTGATTATGACCTGAACCGAGCAGCAGAGCTGAAGTACGGCAAATCCACCGATTTGCAGCGGCAGCTCGAGGCGGCTGAAAAGAGACTGGCTGAAACGCAAACTAGCGGCAAATCGCTGTTGCGAGAAGAAGTCACCGAAGCCGATATTGCTGAAATTATCTCGAAGTGGACGGGCATTCCGATCAGCAAGCTGGTGGAGTCGGAGATGCAGAAGTTGCTGCAACTCGAAGACGAACTGCACCGCCGGGTGGTTGGGCAAGAAGAAGCGGTGACGGCGGTTGCTGATGCCATTCAGCGATCGCGTGCCGGATTGGCCGACCCCAACCGTCCCACTGCTAGCTTCATTTTCTTGGGGCCAACGGGCGTGGGTAAAACGGAACTTGGCAAGGCATTGGCGGCCTACATGTTTGACACGGAAGAAGCCATGATCCGGATTGACATGTCGGAGTACATGGAAAAGCATTCGGTGTCGCGGCTCATTGGTGCGCCTCCGGGATATGTAGGCTACGACGAAGGCGGTCAACTCACGGAAGCAGTGCGTCGCCGTCCTTACTCGGTGATCTTGTTTGATGAAATTGAAAAAGCGCATCCCGATGTATTTAACGTGATGCTGCAAATTTTGGATGATGGTCGCGTTACGGATGCCCAAGGGCATACGGTAGACTTCAAAAATTCCATCATTATCATGACCAGCAACATTGGTTCGCAATACATTTTGGATATTGCGGGGGATGACGATCGCTACGACGAGATGCGATCGCGCGTTATGGATGCGATGCGGAACAGCTTTCGTCCTGAGTTTCTTAACCGGGTTGATGAAATCATCATCTTCCACAGCTTGAAGAAAGAGCAACTGCGCGAGATTGTCAAAATTCAGGTGCAGCGGTTGGCGAAGCGGTTGGACGATCGCAAGATGGCGCTCCGGCTCTCGGATGCGGCACTCGATTTCCTGGCCGAGATTGGTTACGACCCGGTCTATGGTGCCCGTCCATTGAAGCGATCGATTCAACGTGAACTGGAAACAGCGATCGCCAAACACATTCTCCGGGGTGAATTCCAGGGAGGAGACACCATCTTTGTAGATGTTGAAAATGAGCGGTTGGCGTTTAAGCGTCTTCCAGCCGAATTAGTGACAATGTAATCTCTTCCGGATAGAGATTCACAAGCAGCGGGGGTGAGCAATGCTTACCCCGCTTTTTTATATGGATGCAGAGATAACACAAACCCATCTACTGGCCGTTGAGCAGTTTCACCTTTCCTTAGATTGATGTTGGTGAACCACAGGCGTGATATTCTCTCGCTAAAACAAGTGGAATCCTTGGATGGGCAGTCTTCTCGTTCGCCTGGTGTTGGGGCTGTTGTTTGTGGTGTTTGGTTTGTTTAGCTATTTTGGCAGTACCTCCGAAAATCCAATTACCGGAGAAAGCCAGCGGGTACAGTTAACGCCAGAGCAAGAAGTGGTATTGGGACAAGAAGCCCAACGCGACGTTGCTGCCCAGTTTGGTGGGTTATACCCCGATGACACGTTACAAGCTTACGTTGATCAGGTGGGGCAGCAAGTTGTGCAAAATTCTGTTGTGTCTGAATCGGCCTACCCGTTCAGGTTTCATGTTTTAAACGATCCACAAACGGTGAACGCGCTGGCATTGCCCGGAGGCCCTGTGTTTATTACAGCAGCATTGTTGAGCCGATTGACGAATGAAGCGCAGTTGGCTGGAGTGTTGGGGCACGAAGTGGGGCATGTGGTGGCTCGTCATGCGGCGGAACAGCTCGCCCGACAACGGTTAGGCTCGCTGTTGGTGCAGGCGATCGGTGTGGTTGCCAGCGATTCCTATGAACAGGGACGGCAAGCGGCCATCATTGCCCAGGTGGTGAATCAGTTAACCAATTTGCGGTATGGGCGAGATGATGAACTGGAGAGCGATCGCCTTGGATTTCGCTTCATGACGGAAGCGGGCTACAACCCCCAGGGCATTGTTGAGCTGATGGAAATTTTGAACGCGGCTCAAGAAGGGGGACGATCGCCAGAATTTCTCAGTACACATCCCAATCCGGGCAATCGGATTGGAAATTTGGAAGCGTTGATTGCAGAAACGTTTCCAAATGGCATTCCACCCCAGCTAGAAGAAAGGGAAACCGAATTTGCTCAGGTCGTTCAAGCTCGTCTGCGCTGATATTGCGGAGGTTCACTCATGGATTTTACTGTTCTCTACTGGATTTTAGTCGCCGTTATGGTAGTAGGTGCTGTGGGTGAACTGATTCCCGGAATGCCGGGGTCGAGTTTAATCCTGGGTGCCATTTTGGTGTGGTCGGTGGCAACTCAATTTGCTGGCATTACTTGGGCAATTGTAGTGGTGTTTGCCATTTTGGTCTTGAGTGCAGCGATCGAATTTATGGCAGCCTCCTGGGGGGCAAAGCAATTTGGCGCGAGCAAATGGGGGCAGTATGGTGCCATTGCAGGATTAGTTTTAGGCGTGGTTGGCCTTTTGCCTGCGTTACCGTTTGGCGGCCCCATCTTTGGCATTTTGTTTGGCCCGTTCATTGGAGCGTTCATTGGTGAGCTGTTGTTTCGACGACAGCAAGCAGATGAATCGAAAGTGAAGGTTGCCTTTAAAGCCAGTCTGGGAACCGTTCTTGGCTCCTTCATTGGTAACTTAATTGATGGCATGTTAGCCATTTTGGCGGTCATTATTTTTGTAGCCACGACCTTACCATTGGTTTCCATGTTGTAGGGAGCGATCGCTCATTAAAGCTCATTAAAGATCATTGATGAGCGATCGCCCCTTTTTACTTTGCTTACTCCTGCGTCAGATATTTGGTGAGAATGCTGATGCAGCGATCGGGCGGCAGGTTGAGCAGGATGCGGTCATTCATCTCTGCGGAGTTGGGGCAGAGTACAGGTTTACTCCATTCACCTGCTTCGGCAAAACCGCGTCGATGCAGGTTTTTGATGGTGTTGATCACATCCTGTTTATCGCCCAACAACAGCACCCGCAATGGTCTGCGGCTGGGATGGCGAGGAGGGAATGCGATCGCTCCTGTTTCCTGCGGTTCATGGGCGATCGGCAGGTCATCAATGAAATCAGCCATGATAAGTCTCCTGTTTGGCTAACGGTAAGGAAAGCCAAAAACCTAGCCACCCCGCATATCATTGAAGCGCAAAGCAGGGTGGCTTGCAGGAGTGGTAAGATCTCCCAAGCCTCCGCGTTGCCGAGATCAACGTGGGGGTCAGCTATCCTTGGCTGGTTCCAGCAGCCTTGGGTAGCGCCGACTAGATTTTTGGTGTCTGGTTGCTCTGCTGTGGTTTACACCACAAACAACCTAACTCATCACGGTACGGGATTTGTCTGGCAGAGTCAATACAGAGAGTGGAGGGAGGGGGCGATCGAGCCTGACATATCCAATACGCTTGAGGCGGATGACATCGCACACTGGGGCAAGAAGCTTTCTTAGTCTTTCCATGTAACTACCTGGATTAGGCACAATAAATAGAAACATTTCAGGCTAACCACCCGATTGGCATAGATGTGCTGCAAAGTTTCAACATATCTCTCTAATGCAGAGAAATATACTGAATTTTTCGCTCTAATCAATAGTTAGCTGGCTTCGTTCCTACTAAGGTCGAAGTTTTTGGATTGTTTATGATAATGGCTAGAGTAGAAATACAGTAGAAAACTATTCAGTAAGCCCTTAGTAGATTGAGCAAGATGACTTTCCTCCTGATGATTGCTAGTCTTGCTAGCATTATTGTTCTAATGATTCATGGTCTCAGTTGGATTTTCAAAACTGTTCAATTCCTCCTGCGAGGAAAGGCTGTGGCTAATCGTGTAAGCCGAAAAGAAGCAGAACCTTCAACAGAGCACAAATACCAAATTCGTTTTTTCTACGATTGGGGTTGTGATTCACCGTTTTGGTGCGGCAATGATGCAGCGAGAGCCAAGTTTGATGTTGGACCAATTGAGCCTGAAACGTTGGGGTTGAGTATTCAAACTTCGGAAACGGTACGTGCTCTAGCAGAGTGGCATGATACATCTCTAAACTGGGATTATCCGCCCGATCCAAGTCCTTGGCGGCAAGCAGAGTGCGATCGTTTCAATGCGGCTGTAGATTCTTTGTTGGAGACTGTTCGTGCCGAATTGAGCGAGGAGTACGAAATTGTTGACCGACAGTGGCGAGCCAGTGAGGACCCCGACCTAGATCGATACCTAGCCGATCCAAAGGGCTTTAGACGTTGATGAATATTGCCTGTGCTGTTTGCATCAAGCTAACAAGCGCCATGCAACGGACAAGTAATGTTTGCTGGTGTGGATGTAAAGGTACGGGTCGCCGCTGATGGCGATCGTTAGCCTGCTGCGATTCTGGGTTGTGGCACTAAATCGAGAAGCAGCTATTTTGCAGTGCAGCATGGGTAATCTTTATATTGTCATTAGTTTTAAAGACTTGAATAAAGATGCTGGCAGCTAAGATCCTACAATACTTAGGACATCTTCAAGACGTTGATTACTTGGCTGCGATCGTTAACTCAACGCCTTCAGCAGAACTCTGCAATACTATTAATATACTTCTTCAATCTGAGGATGATGAAACTGTCAATTTGACTTGTCTCTTCATTAGAGATTTGTTGCTTTTTGGTAATCGGCATCCCGATTGCAAAGAATTTATTGAGAAGTATCCGCAGTCTTCAATTGTTAAAACTCTTGAAGGGCTTGTTTTCTCTACCAACCACTTCATCTGTGAGCAAGCGATTTATACTTTGGGAAAAACTTGTAGTTACGACAGCGCTAATATTCTGAGCCAAGCCTTTGCAAAATTGAGAGATATTGATCCATTGGTGCTACCCAGATTGCTTGGGGAACTGGGGTGGCTTGGAGCTGAAAACTTCTGGGAATTGCTTGACTTAATGATGAGCAGTCCAGTTTACGTAACTCGATGGGCAGTTATTGCAGTGCTTCACGAATTTAACAGCGATGACGAATTATTGGAGCGTAAACGCAGATATGTTGCTCAGTTGCGCCAAGACATAAACATCCATGTTCGTTTGGAAGCAGAATATGAGTATCAACTGCTGCGATTTCGTAGTGAAGGGCATGAACTATCGAGAGCTGAGCGTAAAAAGAAACGGAAAGACTTGGAACGCCAATACAAACCAGCATTGTGCTTTGCTTGTGTCGTGAGTGCTTTCACAAACTATTTGTATACTCAAGGATTAATGCAATATTCTGTAGATGAGCTTGAAACATTCATAATAGATATGGCTCAAGCGGGCTGATCAATGTAAGACTGTGCAAGTCGTAGGCTAACCAGTCGCTGCACCGGAACGCTGTAAGTTGGTCAGTTGAGATGGCAAGGTTATCTGCATCCAGTGGGCTTGGTCGTTATGCTGCGTCCACAAACAAGTTTTCATGCATGAAATGAGATGATTCGGGACTGTCACATTGATCCAGAGCGATTGTTACCTATCAAGGAATGTATTGACCCCAATGCCGCGATAGAGGTGTACTCATATAGCTATCCTGAACAATATGCTGCACTGAAGCATAGCTATCCTGAACAATATGCTGCACTGAAGCAATACTTAGACAGTGCGGATTCAGATGGCTCTGAGGGAGAGGGCGAGTGGTTCGATAACGTGATCTCTAAACAGGCAGTTGCTTACTCTTGTGGGGCGATCGGTCGAAATGGAGAGGTTTTGGAACACAATCACGATCCTGCTGAACTGGCGCTGTGTCAACAGTTATCAGCGGAAGTAGCCCAGATTATGGCAACTACTAAAGTTGCCGGTGATGAAGGTGAGCATTTATTCTTGCCGTTCTACGTTACGGCGAACCAGGGAGCAGTCGCTCCAGCACAAATTACAGAAGCGGTTGTCCGTTCCGCTTTTGGAGGAACCATTTATCCTCAAGCCCGGATTGTCATTGAGCCGTTAGAGGAAGCGGGGCAATGGTGGGAAAGCGTGAACTTTGATAAGGAGATAAACGAGAAACTAGCAGCTTGGCAAGGAATGATTAAATGGTTTCATAGCCAGGAAAGACTACACAGTCTAGTCTTCGTCATGATTGGCGATTATCCACTAGACGAGGAAGCGTTTGAGAATGGTGGTTCTGTGTTTCCAAGATTGGCATTAGCACTGACAGAATCTGGCAGTCTCATCGGAGTCTGTGGGCAAGTTGTCCATATATAAGTAGTCATACTATCCGGCGGGGAAATGCAGCATTTAAAAGTTGTTGACAGGATAGATAGTCTAGGGTTACTGAATACTCCAGAAGCTATAAAGATGCAAAGAAAACTCTTATTTCCAGTTACCTATAGGAACGGAATGGGTTATGTCAACTCTATTGGAGAAACGGTTATCGAACCAAGAGATTGGCTTGCCTGCCCGTTTGTTGGAAATTTAGCGCGAGTCAGAGTCAGAGAGGGTTGGAGATTTATTGATCAGACAGGGCAATTCGTTATCCCACCTCAAGATTTTGACTACATTCATGACTTCTCTGAAGGTCTAGCGAGAGTTATGGTAGATCATAGATACGGGTATATCGATCAACAAGAGCAACTGATTATTCCTCCACAATTTGACTATGCTCATGACTTCTCTGAAGGGTTAGCATCTGTGCGAATGAATCGGCTCTTTGGCTATATTGATCGATCTGGTCAAGTTGTGATACCTCCCTGCTTTCATGCAGCTTGTGATTTTCGACAAGGACTCGCAAGAGTCGTGAATAACTCTAAGTGGCGCTTCATCAATCGCATGGGGGAGAGTATTATTTCTCCCAAATGCAGTTTTGCACGAGATTTTTCTGAAGGATTTGCTGCTGTTGAGAAACATGAGCGATGGGGCTTTATTGATCGAACTGGACAGCTTGTGATTCCATTGCAGTTTGATGAAGCTTGGGACTTTTCGGAAGGGCTAGCCCGAATCCGAGTTGGGCAGAAGTGGGGCTATGTTGACTCAGAAGGAGATTTACGAATCTCACCTCAATTTGATAGAGCACGTGATTTCACAGAAGGTGTTGCAGCAGTAGAGATACAAGGACGCTGGGGCTACATCAATTCAACCGGAGAGATTGTAATTCCATCCCAGTTCCACAATGGGGAGAGTTTTTCTGAAGGTCTAGCACAAGTTACTTTAAGGTCAAATGCAGCACTAGCTTATATTGACCAGACTGGAAAAGTCATTGCAACAGGATATTGTGGCTTCTGGGGTAATGTGGTGGGAACTAGCTTTATGCAGTTAAGTGAAGTAGGCAGCGGTTTTCTCTACAAAACAGGTGTAGTCGCATTTCTCTTTTGGTATGGATTAGTGCCTTGTTGGAGAGCTTGGCAACGGTTTACGAAGAGTAATGCACAGAATGCTAAAAGACAGTCATCCGAAGTGGATGCAGCCTAACCCTGCGTTGGAACGGCGGGGCAGGGGCGATCGGTTATGATGCAGAAGTTGGTTGCCGCCGCTCAACTTCGCCGTTAGCTGCCAGGAAAATATAGGATAAAGAAGAGCAGACTTCTAAGTGATGAGTAAAGCAACGACTAGAATTCTTGAATCTGGTGATGAATCAGGGTTGGAAACTTTCTTGATGCCTCATGCTGAATCATCCATGTTTCTGATTGGCAACATGCGGACATCTGGTCTGGTTGATAATGGTCAAGCCTATACAGGAACCTACGCAGCAGCATTTGAAGATGAGAGAATTGTTGGCGTTGTAGCTCACTACTGGAATCAAAACCTGATTCTTCAAGCTCCAGTTCACCTGGATTCGTTGTGGCGAGCAGCCGTTGAAGCTTCACAACGTCAGATAGCTGGCTTAATAGGTCCAAATGATCAAGTCAGTGCAGTGAAAGAGGTACTTCAAATTGACGAATCAAAGATTCAGTTTGATGAATTAGAAAACCTTTATAGCTTGAGACTAAAAGACTTACACGTACCAGCTGAGTTAAGTTCAGGTAGGCTCCGTGGACGACGAATTGCACCCCATGATTTAGAGTTACTTACCCAGTGGAGAGTCGCATACTCTATTGAGGCGCTTGGAGACAAAGATACACCCCACCTGTGGAAGAGATGTCGGCTGTCGGCTGAGCGATCGCTCAATGAAAGGCGCACTTGGATACTTGAGGACAGCGGTAAGCCAGTAGCGTGTAGTTCTTTCAACACAGCAATCAAGGAAGCTGTGCAGGTTGGAGGAGTGTGGACACCTCCAGAACTTCGTAAGCGTGGATATGGCCGATCGGTTGTTGCTGCCTCGCTTTTAGATGCACGATGTGAAGGAGTCGAGAAGAGTATTTTGTTTACAGGTAAAAGTAATCTCGCCGCTCAAAAAGCTTATACTGCACTGGGTTTTGAGAAAATTGGTCATTATCGGTTAATGCGCTTGAGATTACCAGTAGACATTATTTAATTTGCTATAAATCGGCAAGAAAGAGGTGATTTACTTTTCAGTTCTTCATTCCATTATCCTAAGCTCAATGACAGCTAACACTGCATGGCAGTGGACGGATGAAACTAACTGTGTAGCGTTCAAGGTAATCTGCGCCGCTGCATTTTGCCGTTAGACCGATATTTGTGAGGTAAATCTTGATATGCAAATCCGAAAGCTTTCTTATCATGAAACCGAGACAATTGTTGAATATCTTCAAGCAATGCTCGATGAGATGGCATCTTTCGGTGGTCATGTGTTTCAAAACTCTGATGCTGGTTCGACTTGGTTGCGCGATTGCATCCAATCGCAGATCAACTCTCCCGATCATCTTTTTCTTGGTGTAGAACTGGACGCTGCACCCAGTCAACTGATTGGTATTCTCGAAGCCAGCATTGCTCATTTACCTCCTGTATTCCTACCAAAAGCATCTCTGCATATCCACGCGATTTACGTTGTTCCTACGCATCGACGATCTGGAGTTGCACGATCGCTAATGGAAGAAGCATTTCAATGGGGGCAAGACAAGGGTTGTACAGAAGTTGACCTTCATGTTTTGCAAAATTCACCAGCAAAATCGTTGTATGAAGGTTTGGGGTTTGGAGCTTTTCAGATCGAGATGCGGCGAAAGCTATGAAGGCGAAGAGTTTGGGAGAGCATGACTTCTGTGCAACTCTCTTTTTTACTTTTGTGCCAACGAATGATTCTGACCTGCACAACCAAGCTCGAAGGATTTCAGACGCGATCGCCTTCATTCCTTTTGAGCATGTCAACCATTGAGCCGTGGATTTGAAAATGTTCCTTCTCGTCCTGGCATTTACACAATCAGACACAGGACTGATGGGCTGCTATACATCCGTAAAACTAAAAGTTTACGGGGTCGTTTCAGCAGTGGGATAAAGCTTTTCTATGGGCATGGCTTGATAAATATAACGATGAGGATGTGCGGATTGCGATGCAGGTGATTTCGCACTGGAAAGCCCTGCGTTATATTATTGGAGCTAGAAGCGATGATTTTAAGAGCCACCGAGCCGCCTTGCAACGTGCAAATCCCAATGGAGATGTAAAGTTATGCAAGCCAGACCTGAAATTGAGTATCCCATCGAAGCAGTAGTTGATATGGCGATCGCTAGTTTTCTGGATACAGAAGCGTTGGGTTTCGCAGATTGGAAACCAGGGCGTGGACAGTAATCAACAAGATGGCGATCGGTGAGGTGCAGTCTAACGCTCGCAATCACCGAAACCATCAGTTTGATGGGATAGTTGTAGAAGTTACTGGTGTCCAGTAGTTGCGAACGTTATGCGGCAGTACGGACGGAGTCACGATGGTAAATACACTGTGCCGAACGATCTGTTGGATACCTATTTGGAACAAAGAGCGAGAGGGCGTAGGGTTAGAGCATCTCCTCCTAACTGAGCGTGTGGCTGACAGCGTCGTGCTCGCGTTTGACGAGGAGCATGGCCCATTCCGGCTCACCTATCGCCTGAGCTGGGACGAATCATGGCGGCTCCACGATGCAGAGCTAGTCGTCGCGACGGAGCACTCCACCAAATCGCTAAGTCTGCGAACGGACGGACAGGGACAATGGCGAGACGGTGACGGACAGTCCAACGCAAAGCTTGATGGCTGCGTGGATATTGATATCTGGCCAACCCCTTTCACTAACAGCTTCCCAATTCGCCGCGAGCCGATGGCTGTCGGTGAGCGTCGGCAGTTCCGCATGGCGTGGGTCTCCGCACCCGACCTGACGGTTCACCCGCAACAGCAGGCATATACACGGCTGTCTGAGCGGCTCTACCTCTTCGAGAACCTCGATGGCAGTGGCTTCACGGCACAGCTACCCGTGGACGAAGATGGCATCGTATTGGACTACCCAGACCTGTTCCGACGGGTGATAGACAGCAGGTGAGCGGTGAAGAGTTACCTGAGCGACCAGCGGCATAGAAAAGAACGCTGTGCCGACTGCCTGACAAGCCTGCTGCACCAGAATAAATTTAAGCGATTACTAACGTGCAAAGGTTTCCTGCATCCAGTGCGCAGGGTCGTTAGCTAGACAGAAATCTGGAGGTAAAGTGGCTATAATCAGCAGCCGAACAACAAATCTAAAACAGAAATACCTCAAAGATCTAACTTGGGCAATTACTAATCTGAAAGAGCATCTATTTAAATTGAGACTGAAAATTTGTTCGATTTACAGCCATTTTCATTTGCATTCACCCCACCTCAAACCCTACACCCCACACCCATCTTGGCGAGACTGTGGCTGACTCGATTGAGAACTGCTGTAATTAGAAGCGTAAGAGATGTTTATCAATGCAGGCGTACACTCAAGCAAGTCAAAAATAGTGAAACTTATTGACGAAGCGATTAATTGGCTAATTAGCAATCAATTAAAGTCAACACACAATGTTAATCGGTACACAATGTTAATCGGTTATTGCTGTAGCCGTGCCCACATCCTCAAATCAAAAATTGGGCAGAGCAAGTTTTATCCAAAGATAGGTTGCCAGATACGTTCTGAGTTGATGGTGATACTACTTGAGAAGGATTTGCCAGAACCTATAATCATGACAGTTCTTCTACAATTTAATGGGCTGTATTCAAATTTCATCTACTACATGAGAGCAAGATAAATCTTTTAAAGCAGCACAGTGATCTTGATTCATTACAAACGACAATAGAGATTGCAGAGCGATTAAATTCTCCTAACCTTCTCCGTAGCTTGTTAGAGAAACTCGAAGGTATAAATACCAGCTAACAATTCCACTATACCGGAGCGAAGTTTAGCTGTTGGAGAGTAGCAGTGATTACTCTGTTCGGTGAGGGGAACCGTCAGACAGCACACTTGCGCTTCAATACAAATATAACCACCTTTGTAGATAGCGAATTATGGACGAAGACCTGGATCAACTATCCCATGCTGAGCTTGTTGCTGAAATTAAAAAGCTTAGGGATGGAATTCGCAAACACCGCGATACCTCTAGCCATGAATTATGTTGGCATCATCCTGATCTGTGGGGGCTTCTGCCAGAAAAGACTGATCCTATCCCAACGGTTCCAGAATGGCCGAAATTTCTCGAAGGATGCTTGAGATATCGGCAATCACTCGATGAACAAGCTCCAAATGCACTACGCACTGATGAACCATACGATGGATAGTTGAATAGGCAACTGCCTAACAATTGCGTTACACCGGGAACGTACCAAACTTGTTGGTTGGGTTGCAAAGGTTATCTGCGTCCGGTGAGCGCAACCGTTGGGCTACGTTCGATGTTGGACCCCGGCAGGTTCTTAAATTCTGCTGGAACTACTGTTGGACTCGTGTTCACAATGTAAGCTAGTCATAGGAGTGATGCGGGGAGTCGAGCCAAAACACTATTTTGAAATAGTAGCGCTCCGATGGAGAAGCAATATGGATCAACAGAAACAAATGTCGGGAATGAGCTGGAACCGATTTGCGGCAATGATCGCGACATCAACTTTCATCATGTTCTTCTTGATGTATCAGCTCATATACTCACTTGATCACGCAATGTTTAGCGTAAATCGACTGGTCGCTTCATTGGTGATGGGGTGCGTGATGACTGTTGTGATGCTGTCCTTTATGTGGTCGATGTACCGAGGAGTAGGAATCAAGATCACCGTTCTCGGCTTGGCTACCGCGCTCGCCTTGATTTTAATCTCCGTGAATAGAACCCAGGCACTGATCGGAGATACCAACTTCATGAAGTCGATGATTCCCCACCACTCAATTGCCATTAACAATGCGCGGAAGGCAAGCATTAGCGATCCGCGCGTTCGTGAGCTTGCGGATGGGATCATTGAGTCGCAGGTTCGTGAAATAGCCATGATGAAGTTGCTTCTCAATGATATTGCGCGGGACGGAGAACAGGGGGCGGCAGAGCTTCCCGCTCGCTCGACCGAAATAACCCCAGATATGGAGCGTCAGATTAGAGAAGCAGTTCAGTAAATAAGTAGGTTTTCGTAGTGAATACCCAACAAGTCGCTGCACTGAAATACCACAAACTGTTTGGTTGAGTTGCAAAGGTTGTCTACATCCGGTGAACTTGGTCGTTATCTTACTCCGCACCAAGGTCTTGCACTGAATCATTGAAGGCGATCGCGCTTATCCGAAACATCTCAGTAGCGATCGGTTTAGACTGTGTCTGAAGCGATCGGTTAGGCTACAAGTTCTTTGGATGGGCAGTAATCGAAGGATCATTGATCAGCCTTGAACATCTCAAGAAGTGCTCACTGAGACAACAAAACTATCAGTGAGACAACAAAACTATCAGTGAGACAACAAAACTAAAGGTGTAGCGGTGTTAATTTGTGAACGTGATAATTTTCTTGAGATGATTGCGACAGAGCGCATCCCTGATCATTTTCCTACACCAGGAGATACACGGTTTGAGATTAGCGTGCAATCATTTGGGTTTGCAGGTCAAGCCTGGATGTGGGTTGATCTTCAAAGCCTAAGAAGTTTTGTTAATCAGTTGCAAGAATTGGAAAAGCAACGGCAGGGTGAAGCAGAACTTTCATCAATGTCACCAGGTCAGTTCTGGCTGAGAATTTTTTCTACAGATAGTCTTGGTCACATGGCTTTAGTTGGACATTTATCAGGGCATTTATCACGGTTTAAGCATGAACTGAAGTTTGGGTTTAGCTTTGATCCAAGTGCGCTACCGAGCATTGTTAAAGATTTTCAGGCAATTGCAGATGGGACGTTGAAGCAAAGCTATGCTGAGTAAGCATGACAGCATAACAAAGCCCATGCACACCGACCGTCGAAAATCGATCGCCTGTAATGCAAATATTGTCTGCGGCGGGTGACGGGCACCGTTCGACTGCTTTGTTGTAGGCTAGAGCCGTAATTTGAGTTTTTGGATAAGATGCAAATGTCATGCATTTTGAAAGTTGGGAGTGACCAATTGTGTACGGAGCAGATCCAAAAGATAAGCATCCAATGAAAGGGTTTCCGCAGATTTGCTTCATCCAAAACACAGTATCAAATCCCAATATCATTGTTGGAGATTACACCTATTACGACGATCCAGAAGATTCAGAGAACTTTGAGCGCAACGTCCTGTACCATTTTCCATTCATCGGCGATCGCTTAATCATTGGCAAGTTTTGTGCCTTGGCTCGAGGCGTAAAGTTCATCATGAATGGGGCAAACCACAAAATGGATGGTTTTTCGACGTATCCGTTTTCGATTTTTGGCAATGGCTGGCAAAGGGTAGAGCCTCAACCGGATGAGCTACCTTACAAAGGCGATACGGTGATCGGAAATGATGTCTGGATTGGCTATGAAGCGGTGATTATGCCAGGAGTACAGGTGGGAGACGGGGCTATTATTGCTGCAAAGTCAGTCGTGGTGAACAATGTTTTACCTTATACCATTGTCGGTGGCAATCCAGCGAAGTGTATCCGACAGCGCTTCGAGGATAACGTGATTCAAGCATTACTTGAGGTTGCTTGGTGGAATTGGGATATTGAGAAAATTACGCGCAATCTGGAAAAAATTGTAGCGGCAGATATTGAAGCGCTAATCCATTGTCAGTAGCAGCGCAGTCGAATCCCAGTTGGGGCGGTATAGCGAGGTTACCTTTGAGTATCAAAGGCTAATCTACTTTGAGGTGGTCTGTGTGGTATCGCTTTGAGAGTGTTGGTGCGGCGATCGCATTTGGGAAAACTACATAAAGAGGCACACAATCGGACTACCGCATGAAACCTGCTTTACAGAAGGGGCAACTAACAACCTGGAAGGATGACAGAGGCTTTGGCTTCATCAAACCGGATAATGGTGGGAAAGAGATTTTCTTACATATCAGTGCATTGAGAGCAGGTCGCCGTCCAAAGGTTGGAGACACAATCCTATACGAGCAAGTTGCTGAACCCAGTGGCAAGATGCGTGCTACCAGAGCCTCTATTCAAGGTATTGACCCTCAACCGCTGCCAACTAACAGAAAAAAACAAAAAGGCAAATTGCCCGAAACTGCTTTTGGTGTTGTAATTCTAGCTACTATTACTCTGGTTACAATGCAGATTGATCGTAGTCGTTCCCCTTCGCCAATCACATCTGTTACACAGCCAGAGTGTGTTATTAAAGGCAATATTTCAATTGCAACAGGAAACAAGTTGTATCATCTTCCAGGTATGGAGGATTATGAATCAACTGTTATCACTTCATCGGCTGGAGAGAGATGGTTTTGCACAGAGTCCGAGGCGATCGCCAACGGTTGGCGTAGAGCACCAAGGTAGCTATAACCGCCCAACGTCATGGCAGCGGATGGACGGAAACCGCTGGTGCCAAGTTCAAGGTATATCTGCCGTCGCTGCACTTCACCGTTAACTCGTTCAACGTCATCGGGTTAGATCCCTACAACAGAGATCATTCGATCGTCGTTAAAGAATTATTGGATTGTACAGAAGTATCACCAGAGAGCGATCGCCCACCATCATGGAAACACTACATTGATTGATCTGCCTGAGCTTGATCGTAGCGTTCATCCGCTTTGATGGCCGGTAAGGTATCCGCTGCAATCCAGCCACGACGGGCGGCATGGGTAGCGGCAATGAGCGTATCCGGTGCCGTCACAAACTCAACTCCCAATTGCTGCACTTCCTGGGCGATCGCATTCAACCGCTGCCGTCGCTGAAAATCATGGGGGCTAACATTACGAATGTAGATCGCCAAAATTCGATTGGGATAGTCATGTACCAACTGATGATAAATCTCGGCATCGCGTTGACCGCTATCGCCCACCAGGATAAAGGGAAGGTTGGGATATGCGTCAAACAGCGGGCGAATTTGGCTAAGTTTGTGGCGATCGTGGGTAAACGATAGCAGTTCTGTCAATGACAAGTCAATGTTATTGAGGAACAAAGGCCCCTTGGGCAACCCATGAATTTCCAAAAAATCAACCAGCAGATCGTAAATGTTCCAGGTGCTGCTGGAAACATAGAAAAACGGGTTAAATTCCTCACCGCTATCCCCTTGATGCAAGGCTTGATAAAAGGCAGAGATACCAGGAAAAGGAATGCGAGTCCGGGCATTGCCCAAATACACAATCTGAATCATCCGCAGCAAATCATTGCTGTAGGTATAGACAACGGTATCGTCAATATCACTAATGACACCAAACCTTGCTTGTGGGGATGGCACAAATACCTGAGTGGTTGCAGTGGCGATCGCCAGATCTGAGGACGATGGCAACACGTTCAGCTCGGCATCGTAGTAATGGCGATCGCCAGATAAAAGCACCGGAGCCATGACAAGACGAAAATACCCCCGATCATCCGTAACGACCTCTTGTTGCTGTCCGGCAATGCTGACCTGCACCCGTATTCCAGGAATGACTTCTGTGCCAAAGCGCTTGTAGGTACTAAGCAAGTTTTCCCACACCGAAGAATCAGCGCTGGCGCTGCTCAGGTTGCTGTCGCGCAATACGCGCCCGGTCAACACCACCTGCCGCTCGGAACCATAGCCCCGATAGGGAATTAGCTGTAGCGAACTGCCCCAACCCACCGTTTCTTGAACCGTTGACTTGAGGGTGTCATAGCGCGATTCTAGCTCAGCCAGCCATTGGGATAATGCCTTTTCCCAGTCGGTCATTTCACTCTCCCGCCTCTGCGATCGCCGCAACTCTCATGAAATCTCTTCTACTCTAAGGGGAGCAGCAGACCAATGGCAAAATGAGCGGTATGGATAGATCCAGGCAGGATGAGAGCCTTTGGGATAGGGTGCAGCAACTAAACCATTCCCATCATGTAAAGTGCCCCAGCATAGATCGCCGGAACATCCGGCTCCGGCTTTGATCCGGAAAGACGAGAGTACGGATCGGGTTGAAACGATTCTGGCTCGGTGGGAACCGGAACAGCGATCGGAATTTGAGTCGGTTGGGGCAGCTCAGATGGTGAAACTGGATTGGGCTGAGTTGAAG
>NZ_JADEWO010000008.1 GCF_015207605.1 Oculatella sp. LEGE 06141 | reverse complement strand
CACTGTGCCGTTGCTGCCATTGGTCACACCTGTAACCGTGGCTCCAGGGGCAAAGCTGTCATTGTTCAGAACCGAGATAGTAACGGGTGTGTCTTCATT
Organism: Oculatella sp. LEGE 06141; assembly: GCF_015207605.1. Taxonomy (GTDB): domain Bacteria; phylum Cyanobacteriota; class Cyanobacteriia; order Elainellales; family Elainellaceae; genus Oculatella. Next base: position 168,158 of record NZ_JADEWO010000008.1, on the reverse strand, counting down.
GGTCGTACCCGTGTCGTTGGCAATGTCTGCAACCGGATTTACTGTAATCGTGGCGATCGCCGTTCCAATATCCCCATTCGCATCTTTCACCTGATACGTGAAGGTATCAGTCCCATTGAAATCTGGGTTAGGTGTATAGGTAAAGCTGCCATCCGGATTGAAGTTGAGAACACCGCGATTAGGAGCAACGGTTACGGTATAGGTGGCTGGCCCGTCGCCAACATCCGCATCGGCAACGCTGCCGCTCAACAGCGTATCTTCATTGGTGCTGAACGTATCGTCAACGGGGTCAGGAACCGCATCGACTGTAACGGTGACGCTGGCCGTTTCAGTCACACCGCCTGATGTAACGGTGTAGGTAAAGCTGTCCGATCCAAAGAAATTAGGATTGGGCGTATAGGTAACCGTCCCGTTCGGGTTGATCACCACTGTGCCGTTGCTGCCGTTGGTAACCGCAGAGACAGTTGCTCCTAGGGCAAAGGTGTCATTACTGAGGACTGAAATCGTGACTGGAGTATCTTCCTTCGTAATGCTGTTATCGTTGGCAATGTCTGCAACCGGATTTACTGTAATCGTGGCGATCGCCGTTCCAATATCCCCATTCGCATCTTTCACCTGATAGGTGAAGGTATCAGTCCCATTGAAATCTGGGTTAGGTGTATAGGTAAAGCTGCCATCCGGATTGAAGTTGAGAACACCGCGATTAGGAGCAACGGTTACGGTATAGGTGGCTGGCCCGTCGCCAACATCCGCATCGGCAACGCTGCCGCTCAACAGCGTATCTTCGTTGACGCTAAAGGTGTCATTGACCGGATCAGGCAGAGCATTCACAGTAATCGTGCTAATGGCAGGTGCGCTACTCGCAGCTCCAGCACCATCTGAGTTAGCATCTGTAACTTGCCAGGTAACAGTACGAGTGTTTGCCGTTACGGTTGGAGTTTCGCTAGTGCTGAGGTAGGTCACTGAACGCATAACCTGTTGGTAACGCGCTAAGGTATCTGTGCCAGAGAGCGTCAAAACCCCTGTGCTGCTGTTATAGCTTGCTGTGATATTGGTGCCAGTAGTGACAGCCGCCAAAACATCGCCTGCTGTGAATCCACTGCTAATAGTGACGGTGGCTGATGCGATGTGAGTATCGTCTACGTCACTCAAGGTTACAGTGTTATCAATCACCCGAGCTGGCTGGTTTTCGGTATAGGCCAGTGTTGCTCCAGCACCGACTACGGGTGCATCGTTAATAGGTGTAATGTTGACCGTCACTGTTCCAGTAGCCGTCAAAGCACCGCTGATACCCTGAGCACCCGTATTGCCATCGCTAAGGATGTAGGCGATCGCCACCGAGGTTGGGGGATCTTCGCTGGTGTTACGGTAGGTAATTTGCTGGAGGGCACTATTGATCAGAGCAGTGGTGGCATTGCCGTTGAAAGCCAGAACAAGGGTGCCATTGTTGTTGCTTGTGACCGTACCAATGGTGATTCCGTTCACAACGAAGCTAGCCCCCTGGGTTAAGGTGCCGAGCGTGCCGCTGTTGCCGAATGCATCTTCGCTATTGCTTCCTCCTTGACGACCTAGGGTCAGGGTGGCACCATTCCAATTGTTTAGCCCTCCCAGTTCGATATCGTTAGCGATCGCATCTCCATCTAGAATCACTGCCGCCCCGTTTTCAGTGAACGCAACGGTACCACCGAGATTGCCTAGTGTAGGTGCATCATTAATTGCATTAATGGTGCTGTTGAGCGGTACCGTATTGGCACTATAGCGGGTCGTGCCCCCGGTTGACCCAGCTCCGCTCAGGTCAACAATTGTCCCAGTTGTCACAGCTCCAGCAGAGTTGTCAATTAAATGCACGTTGAGTGCTGGAACGGAACCGTTGAAATTAGCAGCAGGAACAAACCGCAAGCTATGAGCTGAAGTGACTAGTAGTGCATTACTACTGCTGCGGCTACCAACAGATTGCCATATACTGCCATTGAAATATTCCCAGGTTCCCTGGGTGGGGGTTGTGGGATTGCTGACAATTGCAATTCCGGCCAATGTATTAGCAGATGAACCGCCTGCTACCTGATCAGCGATATCTGAAAATCTTGCTGTGAACAGGCCCGATACCGTTTGCCCTGGAGGGCTGACCGCATCTTCATTGATAGCGTCTAACGTTGAAGAGCCTGTGGCGATCGGAGCATCATTAACCGCAGTGACGCTGGTGTTAAGGGTGACAGCATTGCTGCTATTACTGTATTGCGTGATGCCACCACTGGTTGAGACGTTGACTGTAGTACCAGAGGTTACAGCTCCAGAGGAATCATCAATCAGGCGTACCGTCAAACTTCCAGGCGTGCCATTGAAATTAGCAGCAGGCAAAAAGCGCACTTGAGTGCTGGCAGATAGCACCAACGCAGAGGTCGTTGAGAGAGCACCAATCGTAGTCCAGGTCGTACCATTGGTAGACCACTGCCATACCCCTTGAGCGGCTGTGGCAGTATTGTTTGTAATGGCGACACCCGCTAAACCATTGGCAGATGAACCCCCTACAGCCGTTTGATTATCTTTAACATCCTGGAAGTTGCCGCTGAACAAGCTTGTAACGGTGCTACCTACAGGAGCCGAAGTATCTTCCGCAACTGCCAACAGTGTGGTCGTCGCACTGGTACGCGTCGGTGCATCATTAACTGGGGTAACTGTGATTCCTACAAGTCGGGTCACAATTTTATTGCCGCCGCTGCCTGTATTCCCCAAGTCATTGACCTGAATAGATAACGAATCAGGACCATTGAAATCGAGGTTACCTTGATAGCGCAGCCCATTCAGTGCCGCGTTAAGCGCCGATTCGGTACCTCGAATAACCATCGAGGCATTGCCCGTACCGTTACCACTAACGAAGGTGATGCCTGCGGTTGAACCGAGGGTTAGCGTTCCTTTTGCCACTCCCAACGTGACTTCCAGCGTACCGCCGAAGTCGTCTGGGTCGTCAAAGGAGATCAGATTAGCACCAGAAAGGATAATTTGGGCTTCTTCTGCGACAACCACGCTAGTGGGTGCCGTAATGATTGGAGCGTCGTTGTCAGCGCTGACATTAATGGTGACATTTCGAGTCACTGTGAGGGCACTACCCACGCCACCAACGGCTGTGCCGCCATTGGCATTGTCGTTGACGGTAATGCCCAGGTTCACCACCTGCTCAGAGTTGAAGTTGCTTGGCGAGTAGCTTAAACCATCAAGAGCCGCATTGACTTGAGCTTTCGTGCCTGTAATGGTGAGTGTTGCTGTAGTATTTCCACTCAGAACCGCACCCGACGAAGCAGCCGTTAATATGCCATCAGATACGTTTAGCGTGACAGTAAACGTGTCTACCCCGTTGTTGTTGAGGTCGGCAATGTCATCGATAGTGATAGCGTTGCCATTAGCTGTATTAAAGATCAGTGGATTAATGTCAGCAATCACCTGCGTTACTGTAGGGGCAACCAATGATGGCGCATCATTGACGGGGGTAACAGTAATGCCAACGGTTTGTGTTGCAGTCTGCGCGCCGCCCGTCCCCAAATTTCCCTGGTCATTCGTGACAATGGTCAACGTGTCGCTACCGTTGAAGTTGCTAGTGCCCTGGTAAGTTAACCCTGCCAGAACGGTATTGATAGCGATGAGGCTACCCTTGAGGGTAATTGTGCTGCTGTTGTTGGCTCCACCAGTAATCAGGCTGGTATTGGTTAGCGATAGTCTGCCGCTTGTCACCGTCAGGATGACAGTATTATTGGTGGAATCAAAGGTATCTGCATCACTTACCGAAATGGTATTGCCACCTGTAAAAGCCAGCACAGTATCTTCATTGACTGTCACGGTTGCTGGGTTAGTGATGACGGGCGCATCGTTGACGTTGCTAGCCTGAATGGCGATCGCCTTTGTTACCTTTTCCCCAGTGATTGCAGGGGAGCCAAGCGCACCGTTCAACAAATCATCGACCGTTACGACAAGAGAGAGAGTCCGATCTTCGTCTGTTGGCACCTGCACCTGAAGTCCTTCCAGCGCCGTTCGGACATTTGCCAACGTACCCTGAATGGTAATCTTGCCACTTGTACCATTGGTACCTTCTACAATCGTCACTCCAGCGATTGAACCCAGCGTTAAGCTACTGCTTGCATAGGTGGCACCGCCGGCCTGGAGGTCAAGTGTGACTTTAATGATGTCGGTTTCACCGAGATCGATGGTTGCTAAGTCTACATCATCAATGGCGATCGCATTGCCGTTAGCCGTGCTGAAGATGAGGGGTGTTGTTGTTCCAAAGGTTTGAGTGCCTGGTACCGTCAGGGTCGGCGGGTCATTGGTTGGTGTGATGGCAATACTGTAGGTTCCTGGAACAGCAGCACCACCGCCATCACTTACCGTAAATTTAAATCCATCAGTATAGTGTTCTGACCCATTATGGGTATAGGTGATGCGGTTATTATCCAGATCGGCCTGAGTGAAGACACTGCCTAGCGATAATGCCTTCCCGTTTAGAAAGAGAGTACCATACCCGGTAGCACTGGTGATGCGATACTGCCGCTGGATCGTGGTGTTATCAGGGTCAGTATAAAGCAGGTGGGGTTCATTACCTGCAACTCCGTTTAAACCTTTAATAGTGCCACTCCCAGCTTCTGCAACCGTCAATGGTGTAGAGGAGGCAAAGGCAGGATCATCGTTGAGAGAGGCAATAGTAAGATTAACTGTCTTAACGGTACTGAGATTGTTGGGCGTACCAGTATTGTCGTTTGCCTGAACCGCGAAACTATCGGTAAAGTTTTCTGTACCATCGTGAATGTAGCGCAGTTTACCGCCATCCAACTGCGCTTTGGTAAGGATCGTACTGGATGTGACCGTCACAAAGCCGCTGCCTTGATCGACTTGCAGCACTCCATGAGTCGGCAACGTGACAATCTGAAATGTCAGAACGTTGGGAGTGGCAAAGCCGATTCCTGACTTTTCGCCTGTGCCATCAACATCACCAAGCGAGAGGTAGGCGTTATTGATGATGAGCGTACCTGCTTCAGACAGAAACGGCGAACCGCTGGTAGTAACCGTTGGTGCATCGTTTACTGGGGTGACATCAATGGTGAAAGTTTGCTCAAAGGTGACGTTGGTGCCATCGCTAACCGTGAAGCGGAAATTATCGACGAAGTCTTCGTTACCTGCGTGGTCAAAGGTGACTCGATTGCTGTCAATATCCGCTTGAGTAAACGAACCGTACAAACCCAGAGACACACCGTTAAGCTTGATTACACCACTGGTCGGTAGGCTGGTAATACGATAGACAATGCCACTGGGGACATTATCGGTATCTGTTGTGTGCAACAGGGCACTCGTAATAACGGTCGAGCTACCTTCATTTAGGCCAGCAATGCCTGTGTTTAAATCGGTGACGGGAGGAGCATTACCCACAATAGTTGGGTTCTGAATGCCGCCGCTACCCCCAGTCGCAGTAGGTGGAACATCAATACTGATGTTGAAGGTGAGGGTTTGTAGGCTAGAACCATCCGTTGTCCAGATACCACCTTCCCGTGTCGAAGGATATTCGCGAATTTCGCCATCGCGCACCTGAAAGCTAAAACTATCGGTAAAGCTTTCGTTGCCTGTGGAGTCTTTGTGAAATCGGTAACGAACTCGACCGTCATTCAGATCGTCTTGCGTAAAGCTGGCACCGACACCGATGCTTACCCAGGCAGCGCCATTATTCCGTTCCAATCCCCCAATGGCTGGATTGGGAGCAGCAGTGAGGTTATAAGTGAGTTGAGTCGTTGCTGAGTCTGGATCGGTGACACTTAAATCAGCAGAGGTAATGATTTTGGTTAAGCCATCAAGAGTGTTGAGGCTTAAGCCTGTGTTAGTGACAAGAACGGGATCGTCATTGTTGGGCTGAATGTTGAGGTTGATGGTTGCCGTGGTAGACCCTGGAGTCCCAGTGCCACCACCATCGTCTGTAACCCGAACGGTAAAGCTGTCGGGTGGGGGATTACCAAAGTTTTTGTCGTTGCCATCGTGGCTATAGGTAAGATTTGCCAGATCGGCAGAACTCAACGTTTGCCCAACTGTAACGGCTGTGCCACCCAGTCTTAACACACCGTCTACAGGTAGACTGAGAATTTCAATCGTGTAGTTAGCCGCCGTTTGGTCGGGATCGCTAATGGAAATCGAAATTAGGTGGTTGGTTTCTCCTTCATAAAGAGTATTTGTACCAATGACTGTTGGTAATTGGTTGACTGGAGTAATTGTAATTGGAATAGTGGTTGCTGGAAGGGTTCCACCTGCACCATCGTCAACGGTGATCGTGAAGCTGTCGCTCGTCCCTCCTGGTGCTGTCGTTTGAGTACCATCGTGAACATATCGCAATTGGGCAATCTGGTCGTAGGAAAAGGTAGAACCGACCACCAGGAAATTGCCGTTGAACGTCAGATACCCTTTGCCAGGTAGACTCCCGAGTTTGACAATAATTTGTACATCTTCATTATCAACATCAGCAATACCAAAGTTGCTGCGGGTAAAGAAGCCATTACTTCCTTCTGCAATGCTGATCCCAGATGGGGCGATGGTTGGGGCATCGTTGACTGGAGTGACAGCGATCGCCACATTGCGTAAAGCCGACTGCGTTCCATCGTTCACCGTAATGGCTAACGTCTCATTGCCGCTATAGTCTAGCCCCGGTGTATATGAGACTCCAGCCAGAGCAGCATTGACCGCAGATACCGTACCTGAAAAGCTAACGCTACCTGTCCCGGTTCCTGTAATGCCACTCAAACCAGTGGTTGAAGCAAGGTTTAAGATGCCCTGAGCAACCGAGAGAGTAACAGTCTGAATATCTGCTACATCTGCATCACTCACCGAAAGCCCTGTAATGGACAGAGTTTGATCTTCATCCACAGTACGGGGGAGCGTGACGCTGTCATTAATAACAGGCGGTGCTAACACTCCTTCATAGGCTGCCAAAGCAGATGGGGCGATCGGAAGGATGGCTTGAATTGATCCCAGCCTGTAGTCAAGCTGCCAACTGCCACCTAGCGAATCAGCACCAACGAGAGAGGTAGATGCTGCGATCTGCGCGCCAGTCAACTGGTGAAGCTTTTCAACAAACTCGGCTCCAGCATCTCCAGCGGCAACACTACAGCCGTAGAGGAGGAGCGATGGAGCAGGGTAAAGAAGCGAAGTGAACCAATATTTTAGATCCCAGGCATAGCGATCGAGGGTATCCAGGCTGAGCTGTGTTTGCCCAAGATGAAGACAACCCGGAGAACCGTGGGAAATGATATGCACTGTCTTGCAATCAGGATGCTCGGCAAGCACACGGGTTATTTGCTGAACACCATCTTGTTCACAATTTAAGATGAAAGACTGCGTTGTTGATTCAATCTCAGCTAAAAGGCTCTGATAATTATCAACAGTAGAATCAATGAATAGAATAGATGGGTAAAGCATGTTACAGATTTCCGAGGCTTACTCTTAGTGGCTTGATGGGTACGGTTAAACCAAGGCACCGTTTGATACAACGACGCATACGCTATCTTTGGATGAAGTAGGTTTATCTGCTCCATCCAAAATTGATATATTGAAGCCGAAAATGCTTCGGTCTTAATGAATGATTATGAGAATGCTTTGAACGTGCTGAGTGCGCCTTGAATTGCTCCTTAAATTCCCCAATGGTGGGCTTTGACGGAGCCTTCATCTCACTGATCTTTTCAACCCGAATTGGCTTTAAGTCCGCAGAATCGAGAGGCTTAAAGCCCTTTGGATGTAACAAAAACGAGGGCTAATGCAACACATTTGCTACGTTTCAAACATCTTCTAAGACGATCCTTTACCTAAGCGAATTTAACAAGAAAGACCGAAAGATTTTGTTGCATAGTTTTAACGAATAGGAAAACTCTCTATAGCTACTATCTTTCCCGTGGGGAAGTACGTTTTTGCTCATCAAAAAACTGAGATTTTGAGCAATATGGCTGAACGGAGACGCTGGTTGTAGTTGTTAGAAGCTGTTATAAAACGGTATGTACTACCCTCTTTCCACTGTAATTGACTGCTAAAACAGCTCATCAAGTGATTACTACCAGTCGGTATGCTTGAAACGAGCCGCCTGGGAACTGCAGTTAAGCTAATTGTTGTTAATGATGGAAAACCAGGCGTTGCCAAATGGATGAATCGTTGAGCGGTCATGGCTCTAATTGGCCCCTACATCCCCAATTCTGAGGAAGTTTGAAGGTTCGGGCGTTCCCTAGAGTTGGGCAGATAGAGGCAGATTCATATCACGATTCAGCACCGCCGAAAATCAATTTGAGTGGCGATCGCCCTCAAGTCAGTCAGCCCTATTTACAAGACTGATCATTTTCCAGGAATCAAAGCCTGGTTTTCACAGACTGAAACGTTTCCGTCCTGCCTCAATCCCTACACCCATTTTTGCCTTCACACGAGCAGATTGAACTCAGACCTCTGACCCGTTGCGCGATCGCGCCCTAACCCTCTGAATTTCTCTCAGGTTGAGGCCGTCATTCGAGTTTCAATCTCTTCTAGCGTCTGTAACACCAGTCGCTTGGCCTGTAGCCTCCAGCCCCGTTTTTGAATTTTGAACGCAATGAAGCCTCCTGCTACCGTAGCAATGAAGTCCAACGGTTGGGTAAACGAAATGCCCAACAGCAGACCAAGTCCGGCAATTCCCCAAAACGGTAGCGCTACTGTTTGCCGTTGAGTTTCAATGAGTTGACTCACAAAGTCAGTAGGCATTTCTGCCAGCAATGCTTCTTTAACCTGGCGTTGCTCTTGCAACGGCACCGATAGCCCAATCTTTTGCCGCAACTTCTCGATCTTGCGAGCGTCGGTGCTGTATTGCGTCAATTCATCTTCTGCCATCAAAACTAAGCGTTCTAACTGTCCCATGTCTCACTCTTTTATAAATTCCCGATATTGCCAAATACAAGTACGATTCACAGACATTGCTACTTGAGGGGTATGGTAGGGCATACCCTTACGAAATTCATACATTGAATCGGCAACGCTCTTTTGTATAGAGACTCAGTTTTATTGTCCGTCTTCTAGGCTTAGCGCCGCTTGAACAGAGCCGAAATACCAGATTGAATTTGGGACACTGCCGCCTGAAGGCCGCCAGCGCTCCTGGCTTTAGAGGGTTCTGCCAGTTGAATCGGATCGTCTTTAAATTCCTTGAGTCGGTAGCCGTATTCTAATTGCTGCTGGTGCTTCCGCAAGACCGGAAATAGCCGAAAGGCTCCCTGAAGCAGTTGCTCTTGACTATCAAAGATGGCGTGATTGATTTGGCTGGAGCGTTTTACAGCGATCGCCCCCACTGGATACCAGTTCTTCTTCCCGGCAATACGAATATAGACTTCAAACTCTGGAATACCGTCTGCCTTCATCTGATCATACTGCTTGGCGGCTTCAGCCCGTTTTGTAGACCGGGTTGACGATTTTGGCTGCGGCTGCGGTTTTCCAAATCCGAGGTGGTTAGTCATGGCGCTGATAAGTTGTTTATTAATAAAAGTTTACATCTTTTTAAGGAAATCGTTGACCTGGCATGGCGGTTCAAGTGGCTGATTTTGGCGATGAGGACGATCAACGGTTACGCTGGACACTGCTTCTGCTCGTTTGGAAACGAAATGAAATGAAACATCCTCTCATTTCCTCGCGCTCCAGGCTGATGTTTGTGGTCGTGGCGGCGCTGGTGTTGGGACTTTTCTTTCGGGTCACCCACATCGGCCAAAAAGTATATTGGCACGACGAAGTGTTTACTTCTATTCGCTCGGCAGGCTATCTCTCCGATGAAATCGTTCCTACTGTCTTTTCGGGTCGGCTGCTTTCTCCAGAGAGCCTGTTGCAGTATCAACGGTTAAGCCCTGAACATGGCTGGGCGCAGACCTGGCAGGCTCTTACAACCCATCCAGAACATCCACCCCTTTATTACCTGCTAACCCGCTTTTGGATGGAGCAGTTTGGCAGCGAGGTGGCAGCGGTAAGAAGCGTGTCGGTTGTGATTAGTTTACTGGCCTTTCCAGCGCTGTACTGGCTCTGCCGTGAATTGTTTGACTCGGTTATCGTTCCCTGGGTGGCGATCGCCCTCTTTGCCGTCTCGCCCTTTCATGTCCTCTATGCTCAGGAAGCCCGTCAATACAGCCTGTGGACGCTGGCTACCTTGCTTGCTGCTGCTGCCCTGCTGCGATCGCTGCGCCTTAATACTAAAGGGAGTTGGGGTCTGTATGCGGCAACAGTGGCTCTCAATCTCAACATTTCTCTGCTGGCGGTTGTGCCGTTATTCGCGCATGGGTTAGTTGTCCTCGCGCCGCATACGTTCACCTGGCAACGTCTTCGCCGCTTCCTGGTCTCGCTTCTGGTTGGCTCCCTGGCCTTTGTCCCCTGGATTATTGTGCTAATTCGCAACTGGCTGGCCTTGCGCTCTAAAACAGCGTGGACTACTGCATCACCACCCAAGTCCGTTTTAGTCAAACTGTGGGGGCTTCATTTCAGCAGCGATTTTATTGATTTTGGGGTGCCGTTGGAACATGTTTACACCTATATCGTGCCGCCTGTTGTTTTAATGATGTTGGGATGTGCGCTTTGGCTACTCTGCCGCCGTGCGCCGTTCCGCTCCCGGCTGCTGGTTGTGCTGCTTGTGGTGTTGCCATCGATCGCCCTGATCTTACCCGATCTGGTTTTAGGCGGACAGCGATCGTCGTCTACCCGTTACTTTGTGCCAACTCTGGTGGGTGTACAACTGGCGATCGCCTATCTCATCACTCATTTACTCCAGCACTGTGCTTCTTTACAGCGGCGGCTGGGTCGTGGCCTGCTGTTGCTGCTGTTAACACTGGGGGTGATTTCCTGCGGGCTGAGTTGGCACGCCGAAACATGGTGGACTAAGGGCGTTAGCTACAGTAATGCGAGTAACGCGAGGTTTCTCAACCAGCTTGACCAAGCCGTTGTGATCAGCAGCCTGTGGGATAACACGCTTGGCAATGTGATTTCCCTGAGCCATCTGGTTAAGGATGAGGTTCAGTTTCAATTAGTCATTGACCCAATGGTGCCTGATCTGCCAGATGGGGGCGATCGCTTTCTGTTTTATCCTACTGATGCTCTATTGCAAGCGCTACAGGCCAACTCATTCACTGTTGAACCAGTAGTACAAGATAATGTCTCGTTATTGAAGCTTGTTGATCCATAGGTGTGCAAATAGCTGCATAACCCCTTCAATCACCTGCGGTTAGGCTTCGACGTGAGCGCTCAGCCGAACGGGCACCTTGAAACAACAGTGGCTCGGAAATCTCCCAATTTGAGGGAACGGAGTGGGCAAATGCAGCCCACTGGCTACGGTTCAAACACTCTCTGAGATATCCTAGATTACTGGGTTAGACCTGGCTGGATGCATTAGATTAGCGAGTAGGATGGCATCAGTGCTACCGTCTTTCCAAGCGACCTGATTCTAATTATGTCTAACTCACAGACATCCAGCGAAGACTCTGTTCCGCAACGCGATCGAGGTGACAATTTATCTTCTGACTCCGTTTTAGAAGATATTGCGGTGTTGCAAGCCAGAAATGCTGAGTTAGAACGGCAACTAGAACAGACCTCTCAGGCGTTATCTGAACGGGAAGCCTATTGTCAGGCAACTGAAACGAAACTCAATGGCATTCTCAACAACACGAGCGCCGCTATTGCTAGCTTTCGAGCCTACAAGTATCGGCAATGGGAATATGAATATCGCTCGGCAGGGTGCGAAGTGGTGTTTGGTTACACCGTACAGGAGTTTTTAAGCTATCCCGACCTGTGGCGATCGCGGGTGTTTCCCAAAGATTTAGACACGGTCATCACTCCGGCCATCGCAGCGATTTTTGCGGTTCAAACCCCGTCCCCCGACGAGAAGCAAACGGCTCAAGTAGAATATCGATTTCAGCACAAGGACGGTAACCTGCGCTGGATCAGCGAGACGTTTACTGCTGAGTGGAGGCAGGAGGGAGACTGCTGGGTGATTACTACGATGGCAACGGATATTAGCGATCGCAAACGTACCGAAGCAGCGCTGCGCCACAGCCGCGATTTTGTGCAACGCATCACTGATGATTCGCCGCATTTGCTTTACATCTTCGACCTGGTGGCCCAGCGTAACACTTACGTCAACCGCCAAATCGCAGCCATATTGGGTTACACCCAGGAAGAGGTTAACCAGCAGGGAGCCGCTTTTTTTCTTGACCGCTGGCATCCAGACGATTTGCCCCACATTCAACAAAATGTTCAACGTCTGGAGAGCATGGCAGATGGTGTCGTCATGGAGTTGGAATATCGAATGCGTCACCAGAATGGAAGCTGGCGCTGGCTGCAATCGCGAGATGTCATTTTTGAACGAGATGACACCGGACGACCCATTAAAATTTTGGGAACTGCAATTGATATCACCGAGCGTAAAGATGCAGAGCTGGTGCTACAACAGCAAGAAGAACTCATTCGTGCCATTGGCGATAACCTGCCCAATGGGGCGATCTATCAAATCTGTCAGGAGTTGGACGGCTTACATCATTTCACCTACTTCAGCGCTGGAATTGAACGCATTTCTGAAGTAAAACCCGAAGAGATCCTGCAAAACCCGGCAGTGCTCTTTAGCCAGGTTCTTGAGGAAGACCAGGCCAAGCTAGACGAAGCGATAGAAAACGCTAAACGATACCAGTCCCCTATCGATCTGCAAATTCGTAAACGCACTCCCAGCGGGCGGTTGGTGTGGAGTCATTTACGCTCCGCTGTTCGTTGCTTACCCGATGGGCGCATTGTGTGGGATGGGGTTGAATTTGACGTAACCGAACAGAAATTGCTGGAAGAGCATTTGCGCCAGAGTGAATCCCGCTATCAGGCGGCAGAAGCTAAACTGAACGATATTCTGAACAGTGCAGGTGCAGCCATTGCCAGTTTTCATGTTGTTTCCGATCGCCCCTGGGAACCCGTTTACTACTCCGCTGGCTGCATGGCGATCTTTGGGTTCACCCCCGAAGAGATGATGCAAGGAGTCTGGTGGTCGCACGTTCTACCAGATGACCTGCAAGCAGTCATTATTCCAGCGACGGAGACGATCGTTTCGCAGGGTGTTGCCCGGATTGAATATCGTTTCCGCCACAACGATGGTAGCCTGCGCTGGATTGAGAGTACCCGCACGTCTCAATGGGATGAAACCCTGAACGGCTGGCGTGTTAGTTCAGTTGATATTGATATCACCGAACGTAAACGGGCTGAGGAGGCGCTGCGGCAGTATGAACGCATTGTGTCTGCTACTAGTGATGAGATTGCTCTGGTCGATCGCAACTACAGGTATCGGTTTGTGAATCAAGCCTATGTGGAGCGGCACGGGAAATCGTATGACGACATCATTGGACATACCATGAGTGAGGTCATTGATCAGGACGATTTTGCAACCACGATTAAACCAATGCTCGATCGCGCGTTGGCAGGAGAGACCCTTCGATACGAAACATACCATGAGTCTGCAACGGGTGTTTCTACAGCCTTGAGCATTACCTATACGCCTTACTTTGAGCTGAATGGCACCATTTCTGGAGTGGTTGCCAGTATTCGCAACATCACGGAACTGAAACAGGTAGAGGAAGCGCTACGTCAGAGTGAACAACGCTATGCGCTGGCGGTCAATGCGGGCAAGGTAGGAGTCTGGGACTGGAATCTTGAGACGAATGACATCTACGTTGATCCCATGCTGAAAAGCCTGTTGGGCTATGATGACGCTGAAATCAACAATCGTCTGGAGGATTGGGCTTCATTGGTTCACTCTGATGATCAGCCCATTATGCAACAAACCGCCGCGTCTCACATTGAGGGACAAACTCCTATCTTTGAGCTGGAGCATCGAATGCTGCACAAAGACGGCAGTATTCGCTGGTTGCTGGCTCGGGGACATGCCATCCGAGATGGCGATGGTCGTCCTTACCGGATCATTGGAACGGATACGGATATTACCGATCGCAAACAGGCAGAACTGGCGCTACACCATCAACTTGAGAAAGAGCAAAGACTGAATCGTGTCATTCAAGCAATTCGTAACTCACTAGATTTGTCTGCTGTCTTCTCTACAGCGGCTGAAGAAATTCTGGAGCTGTCTCAAATTGATTGGATGGAAATTGTGCAGTATCATCCCGATCAACAACTTTGGCGCACGGTTGCCAATTATCGGCGCACTTCAGATAGGCCAGAAAGGTTGGGCGTAGACATTCCGGATGAAGGTAATGCGATCGCGGCTCAGTTAAAGCGCCTTGAAGTGATCCGTGTGGACGATACCAGCCAGATTCAAGATGAATTTAATCTGCAAGCAGCACAAATGGTTCCCGGCAGTTGGTTGCTAATACCGCTGCAAATTGGGTCAATGGTGTGGGGTGCGTTGAGTCTGGCAAAATCACAACCTCCATCCACCTGGCAGGATGCCGAAGTTGAGGTGATGGTGACCATTGCCAACCAGTTAGCGATCGCCATTCAACAATCTGAACTGTATCAACAAATTCAAGCCTTTAATACCAATTTAGAACAGCAGATTGAAGCGCGTACGGCTGAGTTGCAACATGCCTTACATCGTGAAGCCGCGTTAAAAGGAATTACAAATGCTGTTCGCTATTCGCTGGACGAAGCTCAAATTTTACAAACAGTGGTGCAGGAATTGGGTCGTGCGCTTAGCGTGCTGCGCTGTACGGCGGCACTGTACAACGCGGACTATACTCTGGCCACCATTAGTGATGACTACACGCTCCTGTTTCCGTCTGTTCGCGGGAGAACCGTAGTTATGAGTGACTATGCTGAGGAATTTCAGCAGTTGTTGAGCGGCCAACCGTTTCAGGTATGTTTGCTCAGTCCTCAGCTTGACTTAGCACGATCTACGATCTTAGCCTGCCCGATTGTCAGCGATCAGGATGTGTTGGGCGACCTGTGTTTGGTTAAGCCCGCCGAGCAAATCTTTGATCCATCGGAAGTCGGTTTAATAGAACAGGTGGCTAACCAGTGCGCGATCGCGCTACGCCAGTCTCGCCTTTATCAAGAAATTCAATCTCACGCTCGGGAGTTAGAAAGCCTGAGTATTCTTAAAGATGAATTTTTGAGTACGGTGTCCCATGAGTTGCGATCGCCCATGGCCAATATCAAAATGGCGGCTCAAATGCTGGAGATCGTTTTGCGATCGCAGAATCATCAAGATTTTCAAGTGAACCGTTACTTCCAAATTTTGCGAGAAGAGTGCGATCGAGAAACTAATTTGATCAACGACCTGCTTGATTTATCCCGGCTAGAATCAGGACAGATTGAACTAGAACCAACCTCGCTCGATTTGAAAGATTGGCTCCCTGCCATTGCAGAACCCTTTGAAGAACGTGCCCGCAACCAGCAGCAGTTGTTGCTTTATCGTCTGCCTGATAACCTACCCCTGCTCCGGGTGGACGAACCATACCTACAACGTATCTTGACTGAACTCCTACATAATGCTTGCAAGTATACCCCAACCCACGAGCAAATCATTGTGGCAGTTGAATTACATGAAAACAATCAACCGGATGCTTCTTTACTACTCACCATCAGCGTAACCAATACCGGGGTAGAAATTCCTGAGCAAGAACGAGAGCGAGTCTTCGATAAGTTCTACCGAATTCCTAACAACGATCCCTGGAAGCACGGTGGCACTGGGTTAGGGTTGGCACTGGTTAAGAAACTAGTCAAGTGTTTAGGTGCTTCCATTCAGCTTGATAGCTCTGTAGAGCAAACCACCTTTACATTAAAGTTCTCATTGGATCAGTAAAAGGGCGTTGCTGTACAGTATGAACTTGCCCCCCGATTCTAGGAAACGTTGAACCCTCAAGGTTTCGCAAACTTGAGAGTTTTAGGAGGTGATCAGAGTCGTACCCTCTCAGCGATTCATCTTGTATTCAGCCGTGCCCGGAATGCATGTATGAATGTGTAGGGGCATGGCATTGCCCCTACAGCAGGCGTTTAACCTTATTCTACCTTTTCAGCTCAGCAGCACCCCTCAGAAAACCATAGACATTGGAGCTAATTAAACTGTCGGATTATGCGGCTACTGCTTGCGCCGATAGTGTGCGGTCATGAATTGATGCCATTTCCCGTCATCCCCCAGTACATGCGAAGTTAACACCCGGTGATCGTCATTCTTGAACTCGATCACATCTTTATACTGCGCCATCTTGTCCTCCGCAGACATTGCGGGCCCCTCGGAATTGAGCGTCAGCACCGTTTCGGATGCATCCAATTCACCGTTGTATAGCCAGAGATAGGTCATCATTGATCCAACCCATGTCCCCACATACTGCCGTTTTTGTGGGTTGTATCCAATGGTCATCATTGTTGTTGCCGTATCGCCACCGGGCATGTTGCCCTGTCCTTCTGCCAGAATCCAGAGTCCACCGAGCGATCGCACACTTTCAGTTCCAGTAGCCGTCTCGGTCGGCTGATCCGATCCCATCACTGCTTCAATTTCATATGTCCACTCGCCAACGAGTTTTTGTAGCCACTGGTGTTCATGTTGTGGTTCAATTTTCATTGTTGTCTCCTATTGCGTTGTATTTGTTTCGTTGCTTCATCCCAGCTCATTCAGCCACGACTTCGCAGTTAATCATCCACGGAATGCTAAATTGATCAACCAGCATCCCAAAACGATAAGCCCAAAACGTTTGCTGCAATGGCATTTGCACTTTTCCGTTTTCTGCCAGTGCATTAAAGATACGCTCTGCTTTTGCTGGATCGTCAATGCCAATGGATACAGAAAATCCTTGTGGTTTTTCATAGTAGTCAGGGAGGCTATCCGAACCCATCAATTCCTGGTTGCCTACCATCAGCCCTACATGCAAAATTTTGTCGCGCCATTCCGGCGGCACCTGTGCCATTTCAGAATCTGGCGATTCTGCATGAGTCATCATTGTTGTAATTTTTCCACCCAGACACTGTTCGTAGAACTTAAATGCTGCTTCACATTGACCATTGAAGATCAAATAAGAGTTCAATTGCATGGTGTCCTCCTTAAATGAAACAAAGGATTAATGTACTAGCGCTTTATGCCACTCCATTCCATAAGCACCACTCCACAGGGGCAGGAATGATGTAAAACGGTGTGCCTGTGTTTGAATTATAGTACAAAAATACTACAAGTTAGTTTAAGAAAGACTACAAAGCCTTAAGGTGGTGAAGCTGCGATTTGAGTTGATTTGTGCTCTTGTGTTGGTTTGGCTCAAAGTTCTACTATGTGTAGCTTTCGCTAAGCAATATTAGAGATCTGTGGAAATGATAAGAGCTAAAACTATGCTTTTTGCGCCCCTTGATGCTACTAAAACCCGTTCAATGTCCTGCTTGTCACGGAATCAATGGTATCAAACGTAATCAGTTGATCGAAGGCAAACAGCGCTGTAAATGGCTTCATTGCTCCGTCCTTGAGAGGTGACATTGCAGAATTGGTGCGATCGCTCTCTAACTGCCTACTGGAGCGGGTCGCCTCGATGCCGGGTTCAAGTCATTTCTTCTATGAACAAGGTGCTTGTGCGTCTTTAAGCCCGGATTGTTACAGCCTCATTCCATGAAGGGAGAAGGTTAAACACCTTTGTAAATCCGACTCTACAGTATATCTGGCGGAAGCCTATTTCAGTTGCATCAACTCTCCGATCACGATCGCGGTAGCGTATACCGTCCATACAGCTACAGGTACAACCAGAAGAGAAGCGGTCATTGAAGCAGTTCCGAGTTGATACGCTACTAGCAGAGCAGATAGAATAACCGCTACGTTCCCCACCAGTCCAAACCACAGTGCCGACACACCTGTCAGTTTGGATAAGCCAAGCGTGTAGTAGGCGTAGGTTGCACACAATATTGCCAGTCCAGTGATCAACCAGTGAATATTTCCACCTGGGTTTCTCCTGGCAAGCTCGTATCGCGCGATCCCCAACAGCGTAAAGAGGACAAACCAGACGATTGGAATAACGTATCCAGGTGGCTCGTACCACAGACGCTGGCGCACACTGTCTTCCTGGAAGTCAAGGCCGAGCAGAGGAGCCGGGAGATTGACACCAATAAGGATTCCGTACATCAATACGATGTTGGCGATAAGCGGACCGTTCATCCTTGTTTTCTCCACGTTGTCAGAGTTGTTTCAAGCACCCAGGACGCAAGCAGATAATCGCTCAAATCAGCGATCGCAGACAACGCTCAACTTAGCACAAGGGTGGGTTAGTTAATCTGCTACATCGACTGTCACCCTGGCTCCAGTTTCGATCGCCCTCACCTGAAACGAACCTATCTGACCATCATCAAGTCTTCAACGGTGACTCCAACTGACGAATCGACCGCTGCCGGATGAGTTTAATGAGTTTAATGAAAGGTTAAACTGCCTCACCGATTGCTTTGATGTGAGTGCAGCACCACTCCGAACCGTCCGGTTTAGTGGCGAGCGTTCCTCCGCGCCGCAAACGTTTAACCTAACTCGTGTTCTTCGTGATGGTCTCTACTAACTATCAAGTAACTATCAGATAACTATCAAAGGTTGTATCGCAAATAATCTATTCCTCATTCCATGTCGGAATTCAATGCCGGACAGGCTTGTAATGCCGTTTGAACAACTTGCAGGAGTTCCGTGCGACTGGCTCCACTTGCTGCTTGCCCGGACAAGCCAAAGTTAAACGTGAGCACAAAGCGGGCAAGGGCAGCAGTGTCAGCATCAGGCGGCAAGTCTCCCTCAGATACCGCCCGCTCGAAGCGATCGCGGATGGCAATCTCGTCTGCCGCTCGGTATTCTACCAACTTCTGATGGAGCGGATCATCTGGATCGGCACAGGCGAGCAAACTCTGTGCAACCAGACAGGTGGAAGGGGTGTCTGGTTGGGTCACTAAGTCCACAACGCCCTGCATCATCCGCTCAATCACTCTCCGAGCCGTTGGTTCTTCAAGGGCATCTCGCAGGTATGGAGTATGCCGATCGCGATAGCGATCGAGTGCCTTACGGAATAAAGTCTCCTTGTTGCCAAAGGCGGCATAAAGGCTGGGACGGTTAATGCTCATCGCCTCAGTCAGATCGGTGAGCGATGTACCCAAATAGCCCTTGCGCCAGAACAAAAGCAAAGCCTGGTCTAAAGCGACATCGATGTCAAAAGCGCGAGGACGACCCTGCACACTATGAGATTTCGTTTCCATACCATTCAGTATAAAACTTCCTTGACAGTCTGAGAAGCCCTGCGCTATTCTGTACCAATCAGTAAATAAATACTGATTCGGCGATGACAACCCAAAAATGACACCCCAAAGGAATAGATCATGACGACAACGCTTGCAGGCAAAGTTGCACTGGTTACGGGCGGTTCACGTGGTTTGGGAGCGGCGATCGCCAAGCGTCTCGCCCGCGATGGGGCAACCGTTGCCCTCACGTACACCAGTTCGCCCCAAAAAGCGGATGAGGTGGTTCGAGATATCGAAGCAGCAGGGGGAAAAGCTCTGGCCATCCGGGCTGACAGTGCCGATGTAGAAGCGGTAAAACATGCCGTCGCTGAAACCGTCAATACCCTCGGTCGTCTTGATATTCTCGTCAATAACGCAGGAGTTGCTGTCGTCACCCCGATCGACCAGTTCTCGATCGAGGAGTTTGACCGACTCGTCGCCATTAATGTCAAAGGCGTTTTCGTCGCCACTCAAGAGGCCATTCGCCACATGGGTGAGGGGGGACGGATCATCATGATTGGCAGCGTCAATAGTGATCTCATCAGCCCCTTTGCCGGTCTCTCGGTCTATGCGTTGACGAAGGGGGCGATCGCCAGCTTTACCCGTGGTCTTGCCCGCGATCTGGGATCTCGCGGTATCACGGTCAACAACATCCAACCTGGCCCAATTGACACCGATATGAATCCCGCCGATGGAGACCTGGCTGCAGTCATGACCAGGGTGACTGCCCTCGGTCGCTACGGACAGGGCGACGAGGTGGCTGGCATGGTCTCTTATCTGGCCAGTCCTGAAGCCGCATTTGTCACGGGCGCAAACCTCAAAATTGATGGCGGTTTTACCGCTTAAACGAGACGTAATCAAATTTATAATCCCTGAACCCGACCCGGAAAGCACAATGGCACAAAAACTCTCAGGAAAAGTTGCACTTGTCACTGGCGGCACTAGCAGCATTGATCTTGCCACAACCAAGTGAGTTGTCGCTAAAGGTGCCGATGTCTTTACCACGGGTCGTCATCAGAGTGAACTTGAGTTGCTGTAAACCAGATTTCTAAGAACGTTGTGGGCATTCAGAGCAATGTCATGGAAAGCTTCATCAATCGCACAGTAACACCATAAGAATCTAACAAGCTGCCCTAAGAATCTGAAGGAAACCGAGCATTAGAACTCATTACACTTCGGTTAAATCTGACGATAATCCAATGCGGTATCCATAGGAGATTTCAATGCCTTACGTTACTGTCGGTCAAGAAAATTCTGCAACCATTGATCTCTACTACGAAGATTTTGGGACAGGTCAACCCATTGTTCTCATTCATGGATTTCCCCTCAACGGTCATTCCTGGGAAAAACAGGTCTTAGTGCTGCTAAACGCAGGGTATCGAGTGATCACCTACGATCGCCGAGGCTTTGGAGACTCCAGCCAACCCTCAATCGGCTATGACTACGACACATTCGCAGACGATCTCAACGCCCTTATGACCAAGCTTGACTTGCAGGATGCTGTGCTGGTCGGCTTCTCAATGGGAACGGGCGAAGTCACGCGCTATCTTGGCAAATATGGCTCAGAGCGGATACAGAAAGCCGTGCTGATGGCTCCCGTGCCGCCCTTCTTACTGAAAACCGATGATAACCCTGAAGGCGTTGATCAGAGCGTTTTCGATGGCATTATGAACGCGATCGTTAAAGATCGTCCAGCCTACTTTTCTACATTTTTCAGAGACTTCTTCAATGTGGATGTGCTGCTGGGTGAACGCATTAGCAACTATGCCATTCAAGCCAGTTGGAACGTGGCAGCGGGGGCTTCTGCTAAAGGAACTTTAGATTGTGTACCGTCCTGGCTCACCGATTTTCGCGATGATCTACCCCGCATTGATGTACCCACCCTGATTATTCATGGTGATGCCGATCGCATTCTGCCACTAGAGTCCACCGCAGCAAGACTGCCAAAGCTGATTAAAAACAGTCAACTTGTGGTCATTCCTGGTGGGCCGCACGCCATCAACTGGACTCACGCTGACCAAGTCAATCCCGTGTTAATGGACTTTCTTCAACAGGAATAATCAATAACCTGCTACATTTCTGGCTGATGAAAAAACGCTGTGATTCATTCGTTGAGTCAGGCTCACACGCTAACCCTGGACAGGGTTCTGCAAATCAACGAGTTAAGTTCTGAGGACAAAGCTGATGGCAAGTACCCTGCTTAGACCGAGCGAACTCAGCCGACGGTTGAATCGAACTACGGTGCTATCCAGTCAGAAAATGGGCTGGAATGGCATCTTGGTTGAGCAGCATCAATATTCTTCTCTGGGAAAAACAGAAGAAAAGGAACTTCCTGCCCTGTCCGATCATTGGCTGATCTTACCTTTGGGGCATCCTGTTTATCTCAGTCAGCAATCAGACTATCGTTTACATGAATCCATCTTTCAGCAGGGGGATAGCCTTTTGGTTCCGGCTGGGCAAGCAAGCTGCTGGCGTTGTCCAGGAAGCGAGATATGCCAAACAGAACTCTATATTCACCTACAGCCGAGGCTCGTTAAACAAGTTGCTGAAGCCGCTGAAATGGATACAGGACGACTCAATCTGGTGAACCATTTCGCCAAGCAAGACTTGCAGCTTCAGTATATCGCCATGCTGCTGTTAGATGAATTGCGCTCAGATAGCATGATGGGGAAATTGTATGTTGAATCATTGTCTCAAGCGTTGGTGATTCATCTCTTGCGCCACTATTCTGAGGTTGTACAACTTATCACGCCTGAAAATAGAGGCTTAACTCACAGTCAATTGCAGCAGGCGATCGATTACATTCACACTCACCTCGATCGAGATTTATCGCTGACCGAACTGGCCAGCATCATCAATATCAGCCCAACTTACTTTGCCAGTTTATTCAAACAAGCGATCGGAACTTCACCCCACCAGTATGTAATTCAACAGCGGGTGGAACGGGCGAAAATGATGCTAAAGGGAACGGATTTGGCGATCGCAGACATCGCTCTACAAGTCGGCTTTTCCAGCCAAAGCCATTTGACACAGCATTTTAAGCGACTTACTGGAGTAACACCGAAACAGGTTCGCTAACACAATAAAAATCTGATAACTAACCGTAAGAATTTGAAAGAAGCTGAGTGTCGGAACTTACTACACTCAAGTTAGCTAAGACAAGGAAAATCCAGGAGCTAATGCCCATGTTTGAAGTGTCTTCTACTTCCCCGCAGGAGCCGGGAAAGTCCTCTGCGGTGTCCTCGACTCGGTTGAGTAAGGTCTCGCGTCCGGGGTTGCCCAAGTAAAGATCGTTGTTGGTCTTGTCTCAAACGAGACTGGTTCTCTCCATAATTCTTCAGTTAGTCATGCTCTAATTGCGATCGCACAAGAAGTCGCTGAGTTACTGAAACAATCCTATTTGGTGCAAGCAAATGAAATTGATAGCAGAAAATTAATAGCCGGGGAGAGTTCTACTGAATGATCGATCCCTCGCTGAGTGAGCAAAGTCTCTCCAATGAGAGAAACATTGATCGCTAAGGAAAAACTATTTTCCAGAAGTTACCTTATTACTATTTCGGCTGTTCGTAAACGTTCAACATCCCGGATAGGAGGCGCACCAAACATGCGGGCATATTCGCGGCTGAACTGCGAATTACTCTCATACCCAACTTGATAAGCCGCCTGCACGGCATCAGCGTTTTCAGCAAGCATTATCTGTCGCGCAGCCAAGAGTCGCAATTGTTTTTGATATTGCAGCGGACTCATTGAGGTGACTGTCTTGAAGTGGCGGTGAAAAGAGGAAACGGACATGTTCACCTGCTCAGCGAAAGCCTGAACCCGCAACGGCTTCGTAAGATCTGCTTTGATGTCTTTGATTACCTCAGCAATGCGCTGCATATTGCTGCCAGCAGCAGCAATTTGGCGAACGGCTTCACTTTGTTCACCCATCAAAAGACGGTAATAAATTTCGCGAATGATCATCGGTGCCAGAAATGAAACATGTTGCGGTGTATCTAAAAGTTTTGTGAGCCGCAGAGCGCAGTCAATCAAAGATGGCTCAGCATCGCTGACAAACCAGCCTTTCACAGGTTCTTTTTGACTAACGCATGGCTGTGTATGAGCAATGATTTCACAAAATTGGGCTGGGTCTAGTTTCAGCTTGAATCCGAGATAAGGTTGAGTAGGAGTCGCCTGGGTCACACATGCACTCACCGGCAAATCCACCGACAAAACTAGATACTGAGCGACACCATACCGAAACGTTTCTTCGTTTAACCACAATTCTTTTTGTCCCTGTACCACAATCGCGAGAAGCGGTTCGCTGACACCGGGCATTGTTGCGGCAGGATTACATTCTCGCGTGAACTCTAAGGAATCGATCGCAGTTGCATGGATACCGTTTCCCTGGCTATCGGTATGCCGATCAACCAATGCCGCCAGTTCTTCACATTTATCGATCGCGCTTTCATGGCTCAGTGTATTGATCGTCATATTGGATTCCTGATTGATATCGACCCTGCTCATGCAGTCATTATAGGAAATCTTTCTTCTCTGTCTGCGGATTTTGAGAGGATTAGGCAATCATCTGCAAGATTTGTGTATTTAACCTCCTAATTTTTGCTTATAGGATAAAACCATTCGAGTACAGCAGTCTCTAACTCCGGTTCGGCAATCAGATCGTGCCCCTGCACTATTGATACAAACTTAGGTCTTGTATGAAAACACAATCGATGCCTAAAACATTGGCAGTGACGATCAGTTTGGGAGCTTTTGCATTAATAAGCTGTACTTCTCAATCTACGGCAGAAGCACCTGCGCCAGAATCCTCTGTGGAAGCTTCTGCGACTGAATCTTCAGTTGATTCATCTGCTCAAACCTCTAGTAATCGCGAAACTATGAATCCAAATCAAGCTAACACGGAAGCCTCCCAAACCAGCAATCTTTATGTCGGAATGTGGGTGACGGAAGATGGTTATATCCGCCATGAACTTCTGCCAAACAACCGTTACGACGAAGCTCGCGGCGACCGAGAGAGCGCGTATCAGGGACGCTATGAAATCACAGGAAATCGCATTAATTACTGGGACGATACTGGATTTACTGCCGATGGCGAGTTTCGTGACGACGTACTTTATCACGGCGGCTATATTTTTTACCGAGAAAGATGATCCCTTCAGCCCATTGAATAGTACAGGAAAGTGAATTACTAACTTTAGCAAGGAGAATAATCATGACAAACAATACAAAGATCGCATTGGTCACAGGATCGAGCCGAGGACTGGGAAAAAATACGGCTTTGGCACTTGCTAAAAAGGGAATTGATGTAATCGTGACGTATCGCAGTAGTGAGGCAGAAGCGAGCAGTGTAGTATCTGAGATCGAAGCAATGGGCAGTAAAGCGGTTGCTCTACAACTGGATACTTCTAACACCAAAACGTTTGAGAGTTTTGTAGAACAAGTCAAACAATCACTCCAGGATAAATGGCAGACCGAGCAGATTGACTTCCTCGTCAACAATGCCGGAATTGGCGTTTATGCCCCTTTTGCCGAGACAACTGAGGAAGAATTCGATCGCTTAATGAATATCCATGTGAAGGGAGTATTCTTCTTGACGCAGAAACTTCTGCCTTTACTTAAAGATGGCGGGCGGATTGTCAACATTTCCTCTGGTCTTGCCCGGTTTGCTCTACCAGGTTATGCCGCTTATGGAGCAATGAAGGGGGCGATCGAGGTTTTGACTCGATATATGGCAAAGGAATTGGGACACCGACAGATTGCCGTAAATGTTGTGGCTCCAGGCGCGATCGAAACCGATTTTGCGGGCGGTTCAGTGCGGGACAATTCAGAAATTAACAACTTCCTCGCTTCGCAAACCGCGTTAGGTCGAGTGGGTGTTCCTGATGATATTGGCGGGGCGATCGCATCTTTACTTTCAGAAGACAACCGCTGGGTAAATGCTCAGAGAATTGAAGTCTCTGGCGGTATGTTTCTTTAATTCAGACTGACTAAAGCACAAGAAAACTAAACCAAAAGGAAAACTCACCATGTTGAATGTAGAAAACAAAGTGATTGTTATTACTGGAGCCAGTAGCGGTATCGGGGAAGCTACCGCGAAGCTGCTCGCCCAAAATGGTGCAAAAGTCGTTTTGGGAGCACGCCGGACAGACAAGTTAGAGAAGCTAGTTGAGGAAATTCACGCATCCGGCGGTACAGCAGAATTTAAAGCAGTCGATGTCACCGATCGCGAAAACGTGAAAGCATTTGTTGAGTTTGCCAAAGACAAATTTGGTCGCGTCGATGTCATCTTTAACAATGCAGGCGTGATGCCCCTATCTCCGATGAATGCTTTGAAAGTCGAGGAATGGGACAACATGATTAATGTAAATATTCAGGGCGTGTTGAATGGTATCGCGGCGGTGCTGCCAATTATGGAAGCGCAAGGGGGCGGGCAAATCATCAATACTGCGTCCATTGGTGCCCATGTGGTAGTACCCACTGCGGCAGTTTACTGTGCAACTAAGTATGCGGTTTGGGCAATTTCTGAAGGACTGCGGCAGGAATCACAAACTATTCGCGTCACCATCATATCTCCGGGTGTCGTTGCCACCGAACTTGGCTCTGATATCACCGATGAGTCATCCAAGGGCTTGCTAAAAGAATTTCGCAAAACTGCCCTTGCCCCAGAGGCGATCGCCAGAGCCGTTTTATACGCTGTCTCCCAACCAGACGATGTTGATGTTAATGAAGTGATTGTCCGCCCGATCAGCCAGACGATGATGTAACCACATTATGGAGCCAAGGGGAAATCTTGTGTATGTAGTTTTCGGTGCAACGGGACAAACGGGTTCTGCGGTTGCTGACGCTTTGCTTGAGAGAAATCAGTTGGTGCGGGTCGTTTTGCGATCGGACAAAACTGCCGCTGCTTGGCGGGAAAAAGGCGCAGACGTTGCTTTTGCGGATCTCAGCGATTTAGAAGCGATGACCAACGCGATGCGGAATGCGGACGCTGTTTACGCAATGAACCCGCCTGCGTATAACGTCGCCGATATGTTCGCAGTTGCAAGAGGAATTGGTGATCGTTACGTGGCTGCCATTGAAAAATCCGGCGCGCATAAAGTCGTGTTGCTGTCTTCGGTCGGCTCGCAACACGCTTCAGGTACAGGAAACATCTTGACGACGCACATTTTGGAGACGATATTCGGCGATTTGGAAATCCCCGTCGCTTTTTTGCGAGCATCGGCGTTTATGGAAAATTGGGGCAGCGTGGTGCAGGTTGCCGCTGAGCAAGGCATTTTGCCGAGCTTCTACACGCCGCTTGAGCGCAAAATTCCGATGGTTTGCGCCGCCGATATCGGACGTGCCGCTGCCCAAGCGATGACCGAAGCTTGGACGGGCAAGCGCATCATCGAACTGCACGGCGCAGCAGATTATTCGCCAAACGATGTTGCTGCCGCTTTTGCCGCCGCTCTCGGACGCGACGTGCAGGCCGTTGCTGTACCCGAGAGCGAGTGGCAGGCAACGATTTCCAGATTCGGCTTTTCGCCTGAAGCCGTCAACAGTTATAGCGAGATGATGCGCGGCTTTAATTCTGGTCACATTGTTTTTGAAGGGGGAAGTCACGTTCAAACAGTGAGGGGGCAAACGATGATTGCAGATGCCGTCGGCAAACTGATCGAAGCACAAGATTGAATCAAAAATTTCACTCATAAAGGAGTCCACCATGACGACCACACTTGCAGGCAAAGTTGCACTGGTTACGGGCAGTTCACGCGGTTTAGGAGCAGCGATCGATTACATCCAGGCTCATCTGAATCGAGCTTTATCCCTGGTTGAACTGGCAAACGTGGTTAACATCAGCCCAACTTATTTGCTGGTTTCTTCAAACAAGCGATGGGGATTTCGCCTCATCAGTACGTGATTCAACAGCGCGTGGAACAGGCGAAATTGATGCTGTCGAAAACGAATTTGGCGATCGCAGACATCACCCTACAAGTCGGCTTCTCCAGTCAAAGCTATCTAACGCAACCGTTTAAGCACCTCACTGGAATGACACTGAAACAAGTGCGCTAACACTTCAAAATCTGACGCTTTGAAAAAGTCAGGCGTTCTGAGAAGCTTGTCGAACACTATGATGAGCGATCGCCAGCAGAGCGATCGCTCCGATCGCGAAGATTCCGTTGCCGATCAGATCAACGATGCCACTGGAATCAGCAGTTGGAGGTTGAGGAAACCCATACCACGCATAGGTCAACAGTGCCCCTCCTGCGAGCGCTAGTCGATGAGCATCTCCCCACCCTGCCGATTGCAACCACTTGAAAAGGAGTTTGGTCATCAGGACGTAGAGTGCAAGGTAAACACCGACAATCACCCAGCCCGCTACAACATCAATAACCAGACTTAGTGCCATGAATAAACTTGACGCAAGCAACGAAACAAAACCTACAACCCTCGGAATAGGTGCTTTGGTTGTGGTCTGCGATCGCGGCGATTGACGTACTTTAAAGGCAAAAGCAATTAGTGCTGCGATCGTGACCAGGGTTCCAATCAACTGAGGGGGAGAGGCTAGAAAACCTTCCTGAGAATAAATACCAAAGAAAATGATTGCTGCACCAAAGATAAACAGAATAGTTGTGATAGCTAAACCAGCTTTGCCTAACCAGGGTGTAGTTCTTCGGTTGGGCACTAATGCTTCTACCAATGCGATCACTACACTGGTACTCCAAACTGTGTGTAAAGTTAGGACATACAGCGTCCACCAGGCTCCCATCCCGATTACTGGAATGTAGGCAACATCTAGCAGATTCAAGCCGACAAACGAGGGGTTAAATAGGCTTTGGGTAACGAGTCCTTCTTCCACCACAGCATATGCCAATCCAAGTAAGATCATCGTTGCCCAACCCCGCTTCGTACGACGAGTCACTTCGCGGATCAAAAGTGCCCCACCGCCGTATAGTGGCGCAGCAAATAGCCCGCTGAGCAGGGCATCGATTGATAAATTACCCAGCAGAAATTCCCCAATCCAAGGTGAGAGAAAGAACAGTCCGATCGCAGGTGCAATATGCCTCCAGCGGTTCAGCATGTCGTGATTTCCTGTTTTTTATCATGTTTTCTTTTTCCGACTTCTGAGAAACCAAATACCACATTAAGTTTGATTAGCAGAACCTTTCCTATCTTTCGAAAGGAGTAGATTAATCATTAGCGATCGCAGACGCTGCTCTACAAGTCGGCTTCTCCAGTCAAAGCCATCTGACGCACTAGTTCAAACGCCTCACTGGAATGAAACCAAAGCAGATTCGCTAACAGCCCAGGAATTTGAAAGAAGTCCAGTGTTGAAACTACTCCACTCAAATTAGCTAGTTGTCTGCTGATTTACAGCCATTTTCATTTGCATTCACCACGTCTCAAACTCTACACCCCACACCCCTCTTGGCGAGACTGTGGCTGACTCGGTTGAGAACTGCTGTAAGCCGTGCGATCGCCCATGTAACATTTAGAGGTGCACAATGATAAACCGGGTAAAGGAGCAAGATGAAAGATAAAGTCGAGCGTCGTACCGTTGACCTTTCTGCATATCCCGATTTGGTTGTCATTTATCTTGGTATGCGGGTCAATATCTTAACAGGACTGAAAACATTGCTTGGTTTTGGACCTAAAATTGCCAAATCTGTTGAAGCGCAGCCTGACGGCTTGTTGTTACACGAAACTATTTTGTTTTCGCTGTTTCCGCCGCACGTTGGTATGCGACAGTACTGGCGTGATTTTGAGACTTTAGAAGCCTGGGCACGTAGTGATCCGCACAAGCAATGGTGGCTGGATTTTTTGCGGGATTCAGGCGGCACGGGTTTTTGGCATGAAACATATTTCATGCGCGGAGGGATGGAAGCGGTCTATGACGACATGAAAACGTCAGTCGGCTTTCTTCGTTTTGCTCCGGTCAAAGCGGCACGCGGAGCGATGTTCTCAGCACGCGATCGGCTGAACGTTGAGGGCGAGGCAAGTATTGCATCGGCAGTTGACGAAGGGCAATTCTACGATGAAAGTGAATAATTGAGATAGCAAAATCCAGCAGATTTCAGCACTTATCTGCGGCGGATCTGCGATCTTTACAGGCGGATCGACTATGAACTGGTAATACCCGCGAAATGGTTGAGAAGAAGCGGTTTACGAATTAACCAGGGGAGAGATTCAGATGTCAGAGAACAATAAAACCGTCTTAGAAGCGGCAAACGCGGCGATCGCCCAAGGCAACTACGAAGGATTCTTGTCATTCTGCGCCGACGACACGCACTGGACATTTGTAGGTGACAGAACCCTGAACGGAAAAGCAGCCGTTCGCCAGTGGATGGCAACGACCTACGTAGAGCCACCAACGTTTGTGGTTACTCACTTAATCGCTGAAGGTGATTTCGTCACGGCAGTTGGCGATATAACCATGAAGGACGAAGACGGGAAGGCGGCTCATTACTCGTACTGCGATGTCTGGCGCTTTCGCGGCGGTAAGATGGTCGAATTAAGGGCTTTCGTCATCAAAAACCGGAGTTGAGGATGAAACCAGCAGCACTGCCACAGGAAGCTGAAAGCAATCCAGCATTGAAACTTACCACTTTATACTCAAGAGTCATAATACAGCCATTTTTATTTGCATTCACCACGCCTCAAACCATACACCCCACATCTATCTTGGCGAGACTGTGGCTGACTCGGTTGAGAACTGCTGTAAGATTGCTGTAAGCCTGAGATTGCTGTAAGCCAGTAACAATGAAGATTCTAGTCGTAGAAGACGATGGATTGACTGCTGAAGCACTGATTGCCACGTTAAGCCATCAAAACTATACCGTTGAGGTTGCCCCGGATGGAGAGGCAGCATGGGCACTGGCAGAGACGTTTGCTTACGATTTAATTCTGCTGGATGTGACCCTGCCTAAGCTGGATGGCATTAGCCTCTGTCAACGGTTGCGATCGTACGGGTATCAGATGCCCATTCTACTGCTGACCGCTCGTGACAGTAGCCACGACAAAGCGATCGGACTAGATGCAGGTGCCGATGATTATGTTGTGAAACCCTTCGATCCAGAGGAGTTAGCCGCTCGAATTCGGGCACTTTTGCGCCGCAATCAGGCAACAGTTCAATCGGTGCTGGAATGGGGCGACTTACGCCTTGACCCAAGGAGTTGCGAAGTAACCTACGCAACGCGGCTTCTGGCATTGACGGCTAAAGAATATGCCCTACTGGAACTGTTTTTACGAAACCATCAGCGGGTATTTAGCTGTGGGGCCATCCTGGAAAACCTCTGGTCGTTTGAGGATATCCCCAGTGATGAGGCGGTGAGAACGCATATCAAAGGATTGCGCCAGAAGCTCAAAACTGCCGGTGCTCCAACTAATTTAATTGAAACGGTCTATGGCATTGGCTATCGGCTTAAACCGTTGGAGAAGGCGGAAGACAGAAGGCAAAGGACAGAAGAGAAACAGACAGGCCAGAAACAATCCTTGGAGCACTCGTCATCTGAATCTGCTGATGTGAGTGCCGAAGAGGTTGGGCAGCAAACTTGGGCAGCGATCGCCGAGGTGTGGCAACGATTTCAACCCAGAGTTCATGAACAG
This sequence comes from Oculatella sp. LEGE 06141, assembly GCF_015207605.1. GTDB lineage: Bacteria > Cyanobacteriota > Cyanobacteriia > Elainellales > Elainellaceae > Oculatella. Next base: position 137,372 of record NZ_JADEWO010000008.1, on the reverse strand, counting down.
ATCGCTGTGTTGGAGCAGGCGGTTACGGCATTGAGCCACCAAACGCTAAGCCATGAGTTGCGGCAGCAGGCAGAGCAAGAGGCACACACGTTAGCGGGTTCTCTAGGAACGTTTGGCTTTGAACAGGCTTCCCAATTGGCTCGATCGCTTGAACAGCAATTTCTGTCCAGCAATCGCTTGAAGTCTAACCAGATTCATCAGTTGCAACAGCTTATCGTAAGCTTGCGACAGGCGATCGCAGGGTCTGAAACACAGGAGCAATTGCCTGCTCAACCAGAAAAACTTCCGTTGCTGTTAATTATTGATTGCGATCGCACAACGGCTGAATCCATTAAGGCTGAAGCCTCAAATTGGGGGCTTAGAGCCGAGTTAGCCGTGGATTTGGCGATCGCTAAACAGTTGATTCAGCAGGAACAACCAAACGTTATTCTGCTGGATCTAACAGTTTCTCAACACACAACAGACCGTTTCAATCTGTTCGCTGAATTGCAGCAAACTCCTTCCTTGCCGATGCTGGTGTTCACATCCAAGGAAGATTTACAGCATCGTTTGGAGGCTGCCCGTTTAGGTGGACGAGCATTTCTACAAAAACCGCTGCCTGCAACTCAAGTGCTCAAAGAGGTAACTCGCATTCTGCATCAAACCGATCCGGTAAATGCCAGAGTGATGGTAGTAGACGACGATTCTCAATTGTTATCAACGGTGAGAACGTTACTACAACCCTGGGGGCTTCACGTCACCACGCTCAGCAACGCCAATCAGTTTTGGGAAACGCTGGAAGCCGCTGCACCAGACCTATTAATTTTAGACGTCAAAATGCCTGATATCAACGGCATTGAGCTATGTCAGGTGGTGCGTAATGATGTGCGCTGGAGCGGTTTACCCATTGTTGTTTTAACGGCTTACACCGATGCTCATACCGTTAATCAGGTGTTTGCGGCGGGTGCTGATGACTTTATCAGCAAGCCGATCGTGGGTCCAGAACTGATAACTCGCATCATCAATCGCCTAGAGCGCATTAAACTGCTGAAGAATGTCGCCACGCTGCATCAAACTGAAGTGGCAGAGCGAAAGAAAGCCGAAGCGACCTTACGAAAAGTAAAAGATGAACTGGAAATTCGGGTGGCAGAACGAACGGCTGAATTGGTCAATGTCAATCAGCAGTTACGCTCTGAACTTAACGAGCGTAAGCAAATTGAAGAAGCGCTGAGAATATCGCAGGTACGCTTTTCCAGCATTCTCGATATTGCTGATGATGCCGTAATTTCGGTGGATAGAAAGCAACAGATCACTCTATTCAATCAAGGAGCAGAAAAGATTTTTGGCTACACCGCACAGGAGGCGATCGGTCAACCGCTGGATTTGCTGTTGCCGAGACGCTTTGCAGACGTGCATCGGAAACATGTGAATGACTTTGGTCAATCGTCTAGTGAAGCGCGCCGTATGGGGGAACGCCGAGAAATCTTTGCTCGCCGCAAAAATGGGGAAGAGTTCCCGGCGGAAGCCTCGATTTCTAAGCTGCAATTGAGAGGAGAAACAATCTTTACGGTGATCTTACGAGACACGAGCGATCGCAAAGTAATTGAACGGATGAAAGATGAATTTATATCCATCGTCAGCCATGAACTCCGTACGCCTTTAACTTCGATTCACGGTTCACTGGGAATGCTGGCGAGCGGATTACTGGAGGCCGAACCCGAAACTGGAAAACGCTTGCTGGAAATCGCGGTTGATAGCACCGAGCGGCTGATTCGATTGCTCAATGACGTTCTGGACGTCGAACGCATTGAATCAGGCAAAGTCACGATGGACAAACATACCTGCAATGTTGCTAATTTGATGACGAACGCCGCAAATGTAATGCAGGCAATGGCAGAAAAGTTTGGCGTGACCCTATCTGTAATGCCTTTAGCAATTGAAGTATGGGCAGATAGCGATCGCATCATTCAAACCATTACTAATCTGTTGAGTAATGCGATTAAGTTTTCGCTTCAAGGTACAACCGTTTGGCTATCGGCAACTCATCAAAAAGATCATGTTTTATTGCAGGTCAAAGACCAGGGACGAGGCATTCCAACCGACAAACTGGAAACTATCTTTGAACGCTTTCAGCAAGTCGATGCCTCCGACTCTCGTAATCAGGACGGCACTGGTTTAGGCTTGGCGATCTGCCGCAATATTGTGCAACAGCATGGAGGACACATTTGGGTTGAGAGTACGTTAGAGGAAGGCAGTACATTTTACTTTACGTTGCCTATTGGCAAAGGTGATGGGGGCGATCGCGTTTAATTTGTAACGTTGCCCCATTACCCGCCGCCGATAACCGTTGCAATATCACTATCAACTCTCGGCTGGGTGGATCGCTAGAATTTTTCTATATATCTTCGGGCGAGGTACGCATGAGCTTTTGAGTATTAGACTTTACATCATAGATTGACCCTACTTCTTTTCGTGCGGCAACCTCCCAAAAACAACTGAAGATGAGGCACAAATGATTAAAGGCGCGCCCCATTACAGGACGCGCCACTAGGCACTTTACCCCAACCAAACTTTATTAGTAGGCTCCGCTCTTGCCAAAAACCGCTTTAATCGTTCTCAAGATTAGGATGATGTCGTAAGTTACAGACCATTTGTGTTGGTAAGCCACATCCATCTTGACGATATCTTCGAAGTCTTCTACTTCAGAGCGACCGTTTGCCTGCCATTCGCCGGTGATGCCAGGTTTCACAAGGAGACGCTGGAAATGGTGGCGCTCGTACTTCATCACTTCGTCAACAGTAGGAGGACGAGTCCCAACCAGGCTCATATCACCCTGGAGTACATTCCAAAACTGAGGTAACTCGTCCAGGCTGGTGCGGCGCAAGAAGCGGCCCACTTTTGTAATTCTTGGATCGTTGCGGTTCTTGAAGATGCTGCCCTTGGCTTCGTTATGCACCAGATGCTTCAGGCGGTCAGCATCAACCACCATTGAGCGGAATTTCCAAATTCGGAACGTGCGACCGTTTTGTCCGCAGCGAACTTGGCTGTAGAGAATTGGACCAGGGTTATCTAGTTGAATGGCGATCGCCAGCGGTACAAAAATCAAGGCGGTAATCGCTAGACCAACCAGCGAACCTGCGATGTCGATTAAACGCTTTGCTTTGCTGGTGACAGATGGATGCACTTCCTGTGCAGGTGCAGGTGCAGCAATTTCTGGGATAAATGTCATAGACTGGGCAGTCGAGACAGAGAGATTTGGGAAATTGGAAGTGGTAATCACAGCTCGCCGTTTACTCCTCTACAGGTAAGTCAATCTCAGGTGTTGGGTTGAATCCGTTGTTCTTCTGCAAATATACGGGGCAACTCCTAGAGGTGGGTAGTGAAATTGCGTGTGTTTGCCTAATCTTTGAACTAGTTCAACCTTTTATAAAGTTCCAGTGTATTCAAGGCTTCAACTCCAAGAGTGATACCACTTACAACAGCTTGTTCAGTAAGGCATGTAGTTCAAATTGCCAGTGATCCTACGGAATAAATCAAGCTACAACACCTTTCGGTATCCGACGTTACTGTATGGTGCGGGTGACGGTGGACATGCAACGGATGAAGTGAAATCTCAGTCATCCAACTGGTTCCCAGAGCGCTAATTTTCTAGCCTGGATTTGGGATGAAGCGCTGTTGCTAAACGGATAATGCCGTCTTGAATCTGGCGATCGCTGAGTTCTCCGTAGCCAAAAATGAATTCACCTGGCGGCTTGGTTAATAAATAGTGAGGCTGAGCGCTCATCATGCCAACGTTGACCGCAGCCGCTCGCTGCAAAATTTCCGCATCGCTCAAGGGGCTGTGCAGCCGTACCATTAAATGAATGCCAGCATTTTCTCCCAGGATGGTGACCTGCTGACCAAACTGCTGGGTTAAAGCACGGACTAATGTTTGCCGTCGCTGATCGTAGTGCAGTCTCATTTGCCGGATATGTCGCTCTAGATGCCCTTCATCAATAAAATCGGCGAGAACGGCTTGTTCTAATAGCGGCAATTGGCGATCGCTCAGCCACTTAGCGCGGGCAAACGTTGAAACTAAACGATCGGGCAGGACTAAATAACCCATTCGCAATGACGGAAACAATACCTTTGAAAAGGTGCCGATATAAAGGACAGTATGGTTGCGGTCTAATCCTTGCAATGCTGGAATGGGCTGGCTACCGTAGCGATATTCACTGTCGTAATCGTCTTCAATAATGAGCGCCCTGGCCTGCTGTGCCCAGGCCAGCAGTTCAAGCCGACGCGGCAACGACAATATAGCGCCTGTGGGAAACTGATGCGACGGTGTGACATAGACGAGTTTGATTGGGGCTGATGCATGGACGGTGAGTTGATCCACAGCCAGCCCAGCCGTATCGACCGGGATTGGAACCAGCCGCGCCCCGTTGGCCAAAAACGTCCGCCTTGCGCCCAAATAGCTCGGTTCCTCCAGGGCGATCGCCTCTCCCACATTAATAAACAGCCGCGTAATGAGATCGAGCGATTGTTGGGTGCCGTTTGTAATCATGACCTGTTCTGCTGTGCACTGAATCGCTCGGGCTTTAGCCAGATAACGAGCGATCGCCTCTCGTAGCCGTCGATCGTCTAGCGGGTCAGTGGCATAGTCTAACCAGTCCAGTTCAGCACGACAGTGACGAGACAGTAACTTGCGCCATAGTTTAATCGGAAAGCGATCGAGGGCAGGTCGGCCATAGCGAAAATTAATCGCAGCAGTTGGCTCTGTGGCTCCTGGAAGTTCGATATCTGCCAGCCCCAACCCGTAGGCAGAGAGTGGAGGCGATGAATCAGCGATGGCAGGTGATGACAGAACTGGAGCCGTGGGCAGCAAATCATCTGGCAGGCGAGCGCAAACAAATGTGCCTGAACCGACAACGGTTTCTAAGTATCCCTCGCTCAGCAGTTGGTCATATCCCTGGGTGACGGTGGTACGGGAGACGGCTAATGAGGTGGCTAGCGATCGCGTGGATGGCAACCGCTGCTGCGGCAACAGTCGTCCATTGAGAATCGCCTGCCGCAGTTCTTCATAAAGCTGTCGATGTAATGGCGTTGCCGCAGCACGGTTGAGCGTAATCACAAAATCCATACGTTGTGGCTGCCTTGTACCAAAGTGGACTGGTTAAATGCATCAAAATTGGCTATTGTGCAAGTCCAGTTTAGTTAATAGTCTAACTTTAGAGGTTGTTTTAAACGTATTAAACGAGCGTATTTCCCTCAAAGCTTGGCTTTTTAGAAAGCAATGAAATGCAGCTTGACTTAACCCACCAATGACGTTGAAATCAATTAAATCGACCGAGCTTCGCAGCATATATTATCCACTCCACTCCACTCTGTTTTGCCCTATGACCCTGCAACCAGAAACAAACAGCACCAGCCTTGATGAGAATCCAGATCAACTCCCAATAACACCCCGGACGCAGGTTAAGCGAGTTGCCCAACGCGGACATTATGAACGGGACTTGATTTATCAAATTCTGGATGAAGGGTTGGTGTGCCATGTGGGATTTGCCATTGAAAACCAGCCGTTTGTGATCCCAACGGCCTATGGCAGAGTTGCCGATCGCCTTTATATTCACGGTTCCCCCGCCAGCCGCATGTTGCGATCGCTGCAAAAGGGCATTGATGTTTGCGTCACTGTAACGCTGCTCGATGGCTTAGTTCTGGCTCGTTCTGCCTTTCATCATTCAATGAATTACCGCTCAGTCGTGGTATTTGGCACCGCAACCACGGTTCAGAACCCAGAGCAAAAACTGGAAGCGTTGCGCGCCTTCACTGAACAGGTTGTGCCGCAGCGCTGGGATGAGGTTCGGCATCCCAATCGGCAGGAGTTGGCTGGAACCCTGGTACTGTCGCTGCCGCTTACTGAAGCGTCTGCCAAAGTGCGAATGGGGCCACCCGTGGATGATGAGGATGATTATTCTTTGCCAGTGTGGGCAGGCGTTTTGCCGCTGCATCTCAAGGCAGGAGAGGCGATCGCCGATCCACAGCTACCCCCCACTATTGCAACACCGAGCTACGTTCAACACTATGCCCGTCCATACGGTGATGCGATCGCCTAGCGTCATTCTCACCAGCAGATCGGCTTCCTGCTCCGGTTCATTAACTGTAGGGGCGATTGTAGGGGCGGTGTGATACATCGCCCTTGTTTTGTGATGCCCTTGAAGGGATAATTGAAGCGAAGCTGTAAGCCATAACCAACGACAAAAATCTCCTGTTTTTAAGGTTGTCTAATAAGTTTGATTTACCCCTCTTTAATCCGGGTGCGTGTCACCTTCTTGAGAGAAAAACTAGGGTCTGTTTTAAAACCCCCAAAGAATAGTAGCTCATCACGGTACGGGATTTGTCTGGCAGAGTCAATACGGAGGATGAGGAGGAGGGGCGATCGAGCCTGACCGGTCCAACTTGCACTGTAATACTTTCTACATGCAATGCTGAGATTAAAAATGGAAAGGATGTATTTTGGATGGGTATGATCGCCAAAAATTGTGATGAGTCTTTTATAGTTTGAGGTATACCCTCGTCCTCCTCTAAAAAAGCTGCATGGTTGCTTTGCCAGGGATTGCTATCCAAAGCAAAATTTACGAAAGCTCTAATTCTCTGGTGTATCGGGGCATTCGAGATGATGGGGTGGCGATCGTAGTCAAACTGCTCAAGCAAGATTATCCCTCTGCCCAGGAACTAACGCGCTATCGGCAGGAATATGAAATCACCCGCTCCCTCAAGCTGGAAGGCGTGGTCAAGGCATATAGTCAGCAAGACTATCAGCGCACGCTTTTTATTCTCTTAGAAGACTTTGGTGGAGAGTCCATGGAACGATGGATGCGCCAGCGCTCAGATTTCTGCCCCATGCCCTTAGCTACATTTCTGCGGCTGGCGATCGCTCTCACCGACATTCTGAACAAAATCCATGCCGCCACTATCATTCACAAAGATATTAATCCTGGAAACATCGTCCTCAATTTAGAGACTGGTGTTGTTAAAATCATTGACTTTGGGATTGCCACCCGATTTAACCGCACCAATCCCACATTCAAAAGCCCACATGTTTTAGAGGGTACGCTTGCTTACCTGTCTCCAGAACAAACCGGGCGGATGAATCGGCTGCTCGATTACCGCACCGATTTCTATTCACTTGGAGTAACCTTTTACCAATTACTGACTGGACAGTTGCCGTTTGTAACAACCGATGTCCTGGAATTAGTTCACTGTCATATTGCTAAACAACCTGTGCCGCCACACGAACTGAATGCAACCATTCCCAAGCCCGTTTCAGACATTGTCATGAAACTGATGGCGAAGAATGTCGAAGATCGCTACCAGAGTGCCTGGGGCATCAAAGCAGATTTAGCAAACTTGGCAGCACAATTCAACACAACCAGGCAAATCAACACCATCCCACTCGCGCTGCATGATATTTCCGATCGGTTTCACATTCCCCAAAAACTATATGGACGGGAAGCAGAGATTGCAACCTTGTGGGCAGCATTTGAGAGCGTAGCGGGAGTGGGAGAGGGGGAGAGGGGGATGGCAGGAGAAACCATTTCCTCAGCTGCCCAGCCACCCATTCACCCGTTTACCCATAGTCAACTCATGCTCGTCTCTGGCTACGCTGGAGTTGGGAAGTCAGCCCTGGTACAGGAACTCTACAAACCCATCACGGCAAAGCGTGGTTACTTTATCTCTGGTAAGTTTGATCAGTTTCAGCGCAATACTCCCTACAGCGCGATCGCCCATGCTCTACAAAAACTGTTACAACAACTGCTGGGTGAACCAGAAGAACAATTGCAGCAATGGCGATCGCGCCTACTCACAGCCTTAGGCAACAACGGACAGCTCATCATTGATGTCGTTCCTGAAGTAGAACTGATTATCGGCAAGCAGTCACCCGTTCCAGAGGTGGGAGCCACGGAAGCTCAAAATCGCTTCAATCGCATCTTCCAGCAGTTCATCCGAGTATTCTGCTCAGCAGAGCATCCACTCGTGATCTTTCTTGATGACTTACAGTGGGCAGATTCAGCCACACTCAGATTAGTTGAGCTAATCATGCTTGACGAGCAAACCCAATCCCTGTTTCTGATTGGAGCCTATCGCGATCATGAAGTGAGTTCATCCCATCCATTGACAGTCCTGTTGGAGCGATTGCGAAAACAAGGAACCGTGCTTCAAGAAATCAATCTGGCACCCTTAACACTAGAGCCATTAAGCCAGTTGCTCGCTGGAACGCTGCATCAAACCACTGACACTGTGCATTCCTTAGCTGAATTGGTATTGCGTAAAACGAAGGGAAATCCTTTTTTTGTCAACGAATTTTTGCGAATGCTGCATCGCGAAAACCTATTGACCTTTGATGCAACCCGCTTAAGCTGGCAATGGAACATGGAACAGATCCAAGCTCGGACCATCACTGATAATGTGGTGGAGCTGCTGCTGCTCAAGTTGCAGAAACTACCAGCGGGTACTCAGCAGGTACTTCGTTTAGCTGCCTGTGTTGGGGCAGAATTTGATCTAGAGACGTTGGCGATCGTTTGTAAGCAGGCTCCTCAAGCGATTTCTCTAGATTTGCTAGCAGCGATTCAAGCGGAATTGATTCAGCCTGTTTCTGAATTAGATGAGAACTTGTTGGTTCAAGAGTACAAATTCTTGCACGATCGTGTGCAGCAAGCGGCCTATGCCTTAATTGATGAGTCGCAAAAGCAAATTGTTCATCTTCAAATTGGTCGGACATTGCTTGAAAAGACATTGCTTGAAAAGACGTTACCAGAGCGCCAATCGGATCGATTATTTGAAACTGTCGATCATTTCAATCATGGAATTGAGCTTGTTACTGACCAAGTAGAACGAGATGAGATTGCTAAATTGAATTTGATGGCAGGGCAGAAAGCAAAAGGGGCGATCGCCTACAGTACGGCACAAGACTATCTCGCTACAGGCAGGGCATGGCTAACCGCTTCTAGCTGGCAAACAAACTATGACCTGACCTTAGAGTTATATCAAGAAACAATTGAAGTCGCGTACCTGTGTGGCAATTTTGAGCAGGTGGAATACTGGGTAGCGATCGTTCTACAAGAAGCTAAGACGATTCTTGATAGCGTGAAAACCTACGAAGTCAAAATTCAAACCGATGTTGCACAGAACCAACCCCTAAAAGCAATCAATACGGCATTTCAAGTTCTGCAACAATTGGAAATCAATTTCCCAAAAACGCCCAGTCAATCCGATATTCACCTTGAACTAAATACAATCACTGCTCTCCTCCATGACAAAGAGATTGAGAGCTTGCTCCATTTGCCAGAGATGACTGAACCGGACAAGCTAGCGGCGATGAAAATCCTATCAAGCATTACGATCGCTGCCTATGTTACGGTTCCTAATTTAATGCCTCTGCTTGTGACGAAACAAGTAAGTTTATCCATTCAGTACGGTAATGCTGTTGTATCTCCCTTTGCCTACGCCACCTTTGGGTTAGTCCTTTGTGGAACGATCGGAAACATCGAGGCTGGCTACCAATTTGGACAGCTTGCTCTACGGCTATTATCACAGCCTCGTACCCACACACTGAGGGCTAGAACATTGCTGAGCGTCAATAACTTCATCATTCATCGGAAAGAACATGCTAGAGAATTATTGCAGCCATTACTGGAAGGCTATCACATTGGGCTAGAAAATGGAGATTTAGAGTCTGCCGCCTACTGTGCTTATACCCACTGTTTTCAATCCTACGCCAATGGAAAGGAACTCGCAGAGGTTGAACGCGATATGGCGATCTATGGCGACGCCATCCATCAAATCAAACAGAAAACGGCACTAACTTGGAATCAAATCTTTCGGCAGGTTGTCGTAAACTTAATGGGACGCTCGACTAGCCCAACTCAACTCATTGGCGAATTCTACAATGAGGAAAATGAACTGCCAAAATATGAAGCAGCAAATGATGGAAGTACTATCTTTACTGTCCATTTCAACAAACTTTGCCTATGCTACCTCTTTTCTGACTATGCTCAAGCCGTTAAAAATGCAGCCCTAGCAGAAACTCATTTGATCCGACTAACAGGTGCCTTCCTTCAGCCTTTGTACTATCTCTATGATTCTCTGGCAAGACTCGCAACCTATCTTGATAGCAGTACCCAGGTGCAGGAGGAAATTCTCAAGAAAGTTGCAGTTAGTCAGGACAAGATGAAGCAATGGGCACATTATGCACCCATGAATTACTTACATAAATATCATTTAGTTGAAGCAGAAAAAGCACGAGTCTCAGGTCAATTGCTTGAGGCAGAGGAGTTCTACGAGCAAGCGATTCAAGGGGCGAGAGAAAACGCATATATCCAAGAAGAAGCGTTAGCCTATGAATTGGCTGCCAAGTTCTATCTAGGGCGAGGTCGAGACAAGATTGCTCAACTCTACATGAAAGAAGCTCATTATTGCTACGAACGCTGGGGTGCAACCGCAAAAGTCAAGAATTTAGAAACGCGCTATCCCCAGTTCTTTGCTCAGTCGTCGGGTGTGAACGCTCCTTCAATCCTCACCACCACTGGAACCACCTCTAATACCTCGCAGTTTGCTTTCGATTTAGCAACAGTGATGAAAGCAGCTCAAGCCATTTCAAGCGAGATTGAACTGGAGCAGTTGCTCAGTTCGTTGATGCAGATCCTGATCGAGAATGCCGGGGCGCAAACCGGATGTTTGCTGTTAGAGAACGCAGGCGAATGGAGAATCGACGCTGCTTGTGAACTGGTTGAAGGTGAAAGCGTCCGCACAACCCAGGTACTGCAATCGGCTCCAATTACGAATCGTTTACCTGAGTCAATCATTCAATATGTGATCCGAACCCATGAAATCGTTCTCTTAAATGACGCAACGCGTGAAGGTCATTTCATCCATGATCCCTATATTCAGAATCATCAAACTCAGTCGCTGCTCTGTTTGCCGCTGCTGAATCAGAACAAGCTGGTTGGCGTGTTGTATCTAGAAAATCAATTAGCGGCTGGAGCCTTTACACCCGATCGAACCCAAGTTCTAAATCTACTCTCTACGCAGGCAGCGATCGCGATCGAAAATACCAAACTCTACTCCAGGCTCCGCGCTAGCGAAAGTCAGATGACTCAATTTCTCGAAGCGATTCCCGTAGGCATTGGCATTATTGACGCGGTGGGTCGCCCTTACTATGTCAATCAGCGGGGCATTGAGCTGATGGGTAAAGGCGTTGATCCTGCCGCTACATCGGAGCAACTTTCAGAGGTGTATCAATTCTATGTAACGGGAACCGATCAAATTTATCCGAGTGAGAGACTGCCAATTATCCGAGCGTTGAGCGGCGAATGCACCAGAGTTGACGATGTAGATATTCACCAAAACAACGCCATTATTCCCGTTGAAGGGTGGGGCACTCCAGTTTTTGACGAACAGGGTAAGGTGGTTTATGCGATCGTGGCCTTTCAAGACATTACCGAGCGTAAGCAATCAGAGAAACTGCTAGCCGACTACAACCAAGCGTTAGAACAACAAGTGACTGAGCGAACGTTGCGGCTTTCACAAGAGATTGAACAGCGTCAACACGTTGAAAACGCCCTGCGCCAGAGTGAAGAGCAACGTAGGTTGACACTGAATTTCGCCTATATCGGCAGTTGGAGTTGGAACATCTTAGACAATACCGTGCATTGGGATGATAATAACATTCGACTGCTGGGGGTAGAACCTGGTGAAGTTGAGGTTAGCTATCGAGCGTGGCGCGATCGGGTTCATCCAGAAGATGTCGATCGGGCTGAGCAAGCGCTTAAAACCGCTCTGGAAACTCGTACTGATTATGAAGGTGAACATCGAGTGATTTACCCAGATGGGAGTATTCACTGGCTTGTGAGTCGAGGTCGAGGGATCTATAACGAAGCCGGACAGCCTGTGCGAATGTTGGGTGTAACGTTCGACATTAGCGAACAGCGAAACGCTGCACTGCGAGAACAAAAACGTGCCGAAGCAGCCTCCATTCTGGAGGAACGCAACCGCATGGCGCGAGAAATTCACGACACGCTGGCGCAAGCATTCACAGGAATTCTGGTTCATATGGGAGCCGTCTCTCGCTTAGTCGCGACCAATCCAGATGCCGTGCAGACCCATATTGATACGGTTCGAGATTTGGCTCGTAGTGGGCTAACAGAGGCTCGACGATCGGTTGCGGCACTGCGTCCCCAATTACTAGAAGATGGCGACCTATGGACGGCATTGGAGCAATTTATCGCCACCATGTCATCCTCAACCGAAACCCGCCTGATTTATGACATTATTGGCATACCCTATGTGCTACCGCCTGAAACTGAGAATCATCTCCTGAGAATTGCACAGGAAGCCTTTACGAATGCAATCAAGTACGCTCATGCAAGCGAAATTCGAGTGGAGTTGGTTTATGAGCCAACCTTATGCTGTTTACGAATTAAAGACAATGGACAAGGGTTTGAAGTCACCACTACCACGCTCAGCCAGGGATTTGGCTTACTGGGGATGACTGAACGAGCCGAGCACATTGGGGCACAGCTCTCAATTGAAAGTCAACTGGGGCAGGGAACAGAAGTGCTTGTCACGGTGAACCGGGAGGCAGCAGTATGAGCCAGTCCACAACCATTCGCGTTTTACTTGTGGATGATCACGCGATCGTCCGGCAGGGACTCGCTGCCATGATTGAAAATGAGCCAGATATGACCGTGATGGGACAGGCGGGCAACGGGCAGGAGGCGATCGCCTGTTATCGACAGCTACAACCCGATATCACCTTAATGGACTTACGTATGCCCCACATGAGCGGTGTAGATGCGACCATCGCCATTTGCGCTGAATTTGCCCAGGCTCGGATCATTGTGCTCACCACTTACGATGGTGATGAAGATATTTATCGTGCCTTACGCGCGGGTGCTAAAGGCTATCTACTTAAGGATGCTGAACCCGATGCGCTTCTCCACGCCATCCATATCGTTCATAGCGGGCAACAATATATCCCTTCCGAAGTTGCTGCCAAGCTGGTGCAACGCATGAACAACCCAGAGTTGAGCGATCGCGAGCGAGAAGTCATTCATCTCATGGTCGATGGTTTAAGCAATCATGACATTGGTGTGGCTTTGAACATTACTGAAAGTACGGTCAAATTCCACATCAATCGCATCTTGAGCAAATTGGGCGTGAGCGATCGCACTCAGGCGGTGGTTACAGCATTGAAACGAGGGCTTGCTAAGTTGTGACTGAACTTAAGTTCGGTTGCGGATTAGCCGCAGAGATAGATAGTGCCCATCCTTTCGTTCCTTTCAAGACTCAACGCTGAGTTGGCGACAAAGTATTGTCAACTCTGTAAGCTAGAGCTATCGAAATGAAGGAGCGAAATTCCAATATTTTGGAAAGAACAAAGGGTCAAGAGTAAAAATAAGACAAATTGCTTTTCATCCTTTTTCCTCTTTTCTCCTTGATCAGGATGTATTAGAAGGCGCAACGATTGTAGGAGGAAATAAATATCAGTCATGGCAGCACTCATGCCATGAGAAACTCTTTTGTCAGAATATCCGATGAACCAAGATAGCTATTCCAACCAACTTCTTGTTTTACCTTCACAGCGTGATCACTACCAGGGAAGGCTCGATGCTCCAGTGGTACTTGTGAAATACGGGAACTACCAATGTCCACAGTGCGGAGAACTGCATCGATCAATTCAGGTCATTCAACAGCATTTCGCTTCGGTTTTTCCTGGGGAGAATTGGATTTGTGTCGTATTCCGTCATTTTATCGAGAATACACTCCATCCCCATGCGCGGAAGGCGGCGGAGGTCGTAGAATCTGCCGCCTCACAGGGTCAATTTTGGGCAATGCATGACCTACTGTTTACGCATCAACAAGCACTGGAAAATGGCTTCCTTGTAGAGTATGCCGATAGTTTAGGACTTGATATTTCTCAGTTCCTGCAAGCTATATCGACACAAGCTCACATTGGTCGCATCAATCAAGATATCGAGAGTGGATACCAAAGTGGAGTAACAGTTGCCCCAGCACTGTTCATTAATGGGATTCGCTATAGCGATCGCTGGACTGTGGAACAAATAATGGCAGCTATTGATGCTGCCATTTATTAAAGCTCTTGGATATTTACCCCGAAGAAGTCTCTCATTGTCAGGGACGATAAATTTCCATCATTGCTCAGATGCTTTATGGCTCTATATGCCCCTGGTTAATTCAGAAATCAGTTCATAGACGCACTCTAAACAGAGCTTCAAGATGCTACAAACTACTCCTCAATTTAGTGCTAAAGATCGTGCCAACAAAGTTGTGATGAAAACAGTCACATCACATGTTCTATTAGTCGAAAATGACAATCAGATTTCTCAGCTAATCGCGCAGGAATTGAGCTGTGAAGGATATCAGGTCAGCTTGGCAGAGGATGGCATTAGTGGATTGCTAGCGGCTCGGCAAACGAACCCCCATTTAATTATTGTGGGTTGGGCGCTTTCCGGAGTTTCGTGTGTAGAGTTTTGCCATCGTCTGCGTTCAACCTACAATGATGTACCCATTATTGTATTAACCCACGAAGGGCAAATTTTTGAACGAATTATGGGTTTAGATGCAGGTGCGAATGATTGCCTGAGTAAACCTTTTGCGGTAGAAGAGCTGACCGCCAGAGTTCGAGCACATTTAAGGCAAGGAACGAAAGAAGCTCATCTTCTACAATTTGAGCAGCTTGTACTCAATCAAAAAGCACGACAGGTTCACTACAACAATCGGGAGATTGAACTGACTGCTAAAGAGTTCGATTTGCTGGAATATTTGATGCGACATCCCCAACAGGTATTAACCCGTGAGCAGATTTTAGCTAATGTCTGGAGTCACGACGCTTCCGGCATTTCAAATGTGATTGAGGTCTATATTCGATATTTGCGAATCAAGCTAGAAGCACAAGGTGCAAAACAATTAATTCATACAGTGCGAAGTGTTGGCTACGTATTGAGAATGGGTACTTACTAGCCTCTAACTACTTTTCTGGTTCAGCCCCGTACTGAGGGAGTTCCCCAACTCTGCGGGGGGGGCTGAGGTACTAATACATGAGTGATAGTTGATGCTTCTCAGAAGTCCTTAAACAAAACTCATTGTATCAAGTTGTCATAGGGATAATTTCATCTCCTTTGGACTTCATTATCAGTATTTTCCTGTTACCACTGCTTGATGATTTCAACATGAACACAACTACAAACACATTCAACATGAACACAACTACAACTACAAACATACGAACTGATTCCACCGAGCTGCTCGGCAAAAAAGTTTTGGTGACAGGCGGGACAAAAGGCATCGGTGAAGCGATCGCTTCACGACTGAGGCAAGCCGGTGCAACGGTCATGACGACCGCTCGTTCAATGCCCGAAAACCTGCAATCGCCTGACCTGTTCATCGGGACTGACCTCAGCACGCCCGATGGGGTGAACAAAGTGGTGCAGGAAGTCTTCGCTCGTTTCGGTGGTGTGGATATCCTGATTAACAATGTCGGCGGCTCCTCTGCGCCAAGCGGCGGCGCGCTTGCTCTGACAGATGGGGATTGGCAGCAGACAATCAATGACAACTTATTTGCCGCCGTCCGTTTGGATCGGGCGTTTCTGCCCCGGATGCTTGAACAGAAGTCAGGTGTCATCATCCATATCTCGTCGATCCAGAGTCGGCTCCCGCTTTACGACGCGACATTAGCGTATGCGGCGGCAAAAGCGGCACTGGCAACCTACAGCAAAGGGCTGTCAAACGAAGTTGCGCCTCAGGGGGTGCGTGTCAATGCCGTCGCACCTGGCTTCATTGAAACGAAGGCGGCTGAGAGATTGATCGAGAGGTTAGCTCAGCAGTCTGGTACTGATCTTGATACTCAACGTCAAGGGCTGATGGACTCCCTCGGAGGAATCCCGATGGGACGACCGGGTCGCCCCGAAGAGGTCGCGGAGCTAGTCGCTTTTCTGGTGTCCGATCGCGCCTCTTACATCACAGGCGTTGAATATGTCATTGACGGCGGCACGATCCCGACCGTCTGACGCACAAGCGAGAACCAATCAACATTACGAAATTTGGAGGTACTTCTCTCATGGTGAACCAACACTACGATTTCATCGTCTGCGGCGCAGGCCCTGCGGGTTCAGTCATAGCAGCAAGGCTTGCCGAAGACAAACAAGTTAATGTGCTGCTAATCGAAGCAGGTGGAACGGATGACGTGCCAGAGGTGATGACTCCAGCACAATGGCCGTTGAATCTTGGATCAGAACGTGACTGGGCCTTCGTTGCACAGCCCAACGCGCATTTGAATGGACGCTCAATCCCACTGAATATGGGCAAGGTACTGGGAGGCGGCTCAAGTATCAACGTCATGGTGTGGGCACGAGGCCACAAGAATGATTGGAACTACTTCGCTGAGGCTTCCGGCGATCCGGCGTGGGGGTATGAATCCGTTCTGGAGATCTATCGCCGCATCGAAAACTGGCAGGGCGCGAGTGACCCTGTGCGTCGGGGAACAGGTGGCCCCGTTCACGTGGAATCCGCCGCCAATCCCCAGCCCATTGCACAGGCTATGGTTGAGGCCGCAAACAGCATGGGTATTCCGCGTTTCGAGAGTCCCAACGGCGAAATGATGGAAGGGCGCGGCGGCGCTGCGATCAACGATCTCATTATCCAAAACGGACGTCGCTCTTCCATCTTTCGATCGTATGTCTATCCTCTCCTGAATCAGCCGAACTTATCGGTCTTGACGCACACGATGGTCAGCAAACTGATCTTCGATGGCAGGTCGGTCATCGGAGTTGAGGTGATCCAGGATGGCAGACGCAATCAGTACTACGCTTCGGAGGAAGTCATCCTCTCTCTCGGCGCAATCAATACGCCAAAGGTTCTCCTCCAATCTGGCATCGGACCGGAAGAGGAACTTCGCAGGCACGGAATACCCGTTGTTCAGCACCTTCCTGGGGTTGGCCAAAATCATCAGGATCACGTTTCGTTTGGCTGCATCTTTGAATACCATGAGCCTCAGAAGATTAGCAATGGCGGCTCGGAAGCTACTCTTTATTGGACGAGTGATCCCAACCTGAAGCAGCCCGATATGTTTCACTGCCAGGTTGAGTTTCCGGTGCCCAGCGCGGAGACGGCTCACCTTGGGGTTCCAGAGCACGGTTGGACGATGTTTGCGGGTCTGTCGCACCCTAAAAGCCGGGGCACGGTGAGGCTTTCCGGCCCTGACGTAAACGATCCAGTGCTAATCAATGCAAACACGCTGTCGCATCCCGATGACCTGAAAGCTGCATTCAGCAACATTGAACTTTGCCGTGACCTCGGCAATAGTAGTGTCTTCGAGAAGCTGGTGAAACGTGAAGCGCTGCCAGGCAAACTCGGTCGCAGCGAAATGGAGACCTTCGCCCGCAACGCGGCGGTTACATACTGGCATCAGTCGTGTACTGCCAAGATGGGGCAAGATTCCATGTCTGTAGTCGATGGCAATCTGAAGGTCTATGGCATCAATAAGCTGCGCGTGGCGGATGCTTCTATCATGCCTGAGATCACCAGTGGAAATACGATGGCTCCCTGCGTCGTCATCGGCGAACGAGCAGCAGATATCCTCAAGCAGGCACACCGGATGACGTCCTACCAGGTTGTGGAAGCGACTGGCTGAGCCGCCCACTGTAGCGAACGTTTCCTATGGGAGGTCGAAACCGGCGTGCAACCAATTCTTATAAAGACTGAGATTGTTCTTGTGCTGATCGAAATCAACCAATAAACCAATTCAAATTCACAAAGAGGAAACTCTCATGCCTTACGTTACTGTCGGTCAAGAAAACTCTGCCAGCATTGATATTTACTACGAAGACTTCGGAGTGGGTCAACCTGTGGTGTTGATTCATGGTTTTCCACTCAGTGGTCATTCCTGGGAGAAACAGGTTGGAGTGTTGCTAAAGGAAGGCTACCGAGTCATCACTTACGATCGCCGTGGATTTGGTGATTCCAGTCAGCCTTCGTTTGGCTATGACTACGACACCTTTGCGGCAGATTTAGACACGCTGATGACCAAACTTGATTTGCGTAATGCCGTTCTGGTCGGCTTTTCAATGGGAACAGGTGAAGTCACTCGCTATCTTGGCAAATATGGCTCAGAGCGTGTCAGTAAAGCAGTGCTAATGGGGCCAGTGCCTCCCTTTCTGCTGGAAACCGATGATAACCCAGAGGGAGTTCCTCAGAATGTTTTTGACGGCGTTATGAAAGCAATTGCTGAAGACCGTCCAGCTTACCTATCCATGTTCCTCAAAGACTTCTTCAACGCGGATGTGTTTCTCGGCGATCGCATCAGTAATGAGGCTATCCAGATGAGTTGGAATGTGGCAGCAGGAGCTTCTGCTAAAGCAACACTGGATTGTGTACCGTCTTGGGTGACTGACTTCCGCGACGATCTGCCCCGCATTGACGTGCCAACCTTGATCATTCATGGCGATGCCGATCGTATGTTGCCGCTTGAGTCTACCGCAGCAAGACTCCCAAAGCTGATTAAAAACAGTCAACTTGTGGTCATTCCTGGCGGACCGCACGCCATTAACTGGACTCATGCTGATCAGGTCAACCCTGTGCTGCTGGATTTTCTCAAAGAAGATTAAGCCCCAAAAAAGCGTAAACCAAAAGATGGGGATCAGGCTCTCCGGGCGATCGTCGAGAATAAACGCCAGTCTTGATGCAATATCCCCATCTCGCAAACCCGAAGCATAAGGGCAGTACCACCGCACATTCAACATAATCTCTGGTCAAAAAGCCGCCATTTGAATAGGGAAGGAGTGGACATGAAGAGTTAGGAGCAAGGAGTTACAGCAGGTCTCAATCGAGTAAGCACAGTTTGGCCAAGATGGGTGTGGGGTGTAGGCTTTGGAGTGTGGTGAATGCAAATGAAAATGGCTGTAAGCCTTCCCACGTACCGTTGGTCATTTTTGCAACACAACCCAAAAAGTTGCTCTGCCGCTGAATAATCGTGATGATTCTGATGATCTTGAATTATGCCCTTCCCCATGTATTCCGGCCACATAGACGGGCGATCGTTTGCACCAACACCTCTGGCTCTACAGGCTTTGTGATGTGAGCCTGAAATCCTGCTTGAAGCGCCCGCTGCTGATCAAGCTCTGTGGCATAAGCGGTCAGGGCGATCGCCTTCAACAGTGAACCTCCCTCTGGAGTTGTTTTCCCTGGGTTAGGTAGGCGCGATCGAATCTGCTGCATCAGCATATAGCCATCCATCTCCGCCATGCCAATGTCGCTCACCAAGATATCAGGAGTGAACTGAGCCAACGTTTGTAATGCCTCGAACCCTGACGCAACCGCTGTTACAGTTGCACCACTTTGTTGCAGCACAAATGCTTGAACTTCACGAGTATCTGGATCATCGTCTACGAGCAAAACCTGGATGCCTTCTAGCGGCAATTCTATGTCTGGTTGAGTTCGAGTTGGCTTAGGGATGATCGATACTGTTTGTTGTATCGTTGGCAATTGCAGGATGAAGGTTGCGCCTTGCCCTTCACCCTGGCTCTCTGCCCATACGGTTCCTCCGTGCATTTCGACAATTTGACGGGTGATTGCCAGCCCTAATCCTAATCCGCCAAACTTGCGAGTGGTTGAGCCATCTTCCTGCCGAAAATACTCAAACACATGCGGCAAAAACTGCGGATTGATGCCTTTACCTGTATCAATGACTCGAATTTGCGCGAGTTGCGCGAGTTGCCGCAGTTCAACCGTTACTTGTCCACCATTCGGTGTGAACTTGACGGCATTGGTGAGCAAATTCCACACCACCTGCTGCAAACGGGCAGCATCCCCAGACACAGAGGCAACCTCTGAAGCCAGATTTAGAATGATCTGAATATTTTTTGCGGCGGCTGCCAATTGCACGGTTTCCAGGGCAGCAGAAATCACAAAGGTTAAACTCACAGGAGCTACTGTTAGAGAGAGTTTGCCTCGCATGATGCGGGAGATGTCGAGCAAGTCTTCAATGAGTTGCGTCTGGAGTTTGGCATTCCGTTCGATCGTGTTCAAAGCTTCTCGTTGACGGGTAGCATCGAGTTTGCCGTTCTGGAGTAATTGAGTCCAACCCAGGATGGGATTGAGGGGCGATCGCAACTCGTGGGACAGTACAGCTAAAAACTCATCTTTGCTGCGGTTAGCGGTTTCAGCCGCTTCCCGTGCAGCCTGTTCCTGTGCCAGCAGTTGTTCCCGTTCAGCCTCCGCCTGCTTTTGCCGGGTAATATCGCGGGAGACGGCAACCAGTTGCGTGATCTGCCCTGCACCGTTCCGCACGGGCGTAATGATACAATCCCACCATTTTGGTGTGCCCTTATGGGTGGAAACATAGCCTTGAAACTGTCCTATGTTGCCCGCTTTGGCAGCCGCGATCGCCTGTTTAGCATTTTCATAATCTTCGCCTTGCCAGAAATCAAGCCAGCAGGTGTTGAGAACGGACGTTGGATCATCAACTTCCAGCAGACCTAACCCGCCTGTGCTGATATAGGCAATTTCGCTGTTGAGCGTTAACAGTTTGATGCAATCCTTACTGCTCTCTAAAATGCGTTGCTTTAGCTCCTCACTGTCTCGCAAGGCGGCTTCGGTTTGCCGACGTTCCATCAGGTCAGCCGCCTGCCGAGTAAGGAGATCCAGAAACCGCAGTTCGCGATCGCTGGGTTTGTGGCGATCGCGCCAGTGGGTTGATAGCATGCCGATCGCTCTGCCTGAACGCGTGATCAGAGGCGTAGACTGCGCCGATCGCAACCCGGCATCAAGGTGTCGTTTGAGAGAGCCGTCTGGATCAGGAACGTCGGGGGCATCAAAGTCAACGAAGGTTCGTACACCATTGGTCAGGGCAATGCCGCAAGAGGTGTTAGAACTTGCACTTACGGACTGGAAATGATGCGTTAATGTTGGTTCCAAGCCCTGCGCAACAAGGGAAATTAGATGGTTGGTATGGGGATCGAGCAGTTGAATGGTTCCGGCATCTGCTCGCATGATGGCGATCGCGGCAGCCAGAATTTCGTCATACAGCACCTGAATATCGCTCTCAAAGATTAATCGCGTACTCAAGTCATGCAGTCTTCGCGTGTCGGTTAAATCATCCGCTGCTGCCTGCTCGCTGAGTTTGCGCTCCGTAATATCAGCAATCACACCCACCAGTCTCAATGGTGAGCCATCGGTGGCAAATTCAAACTGTCCGTTAAATTCAAGCCATCTCATTTCCCCGTCTTTACGGTGTATCCGGCAAATCGTTTGATGTAATTTGCCCGTCTGCATTCCCTCTGAAAGGTTTGTGGCAAAGGTTGCGGCATCATCTGGGTGCAGATAGTTCTCAACAAAGGCTTGCCGGGAGATGGTGCCATCAGCACGGGTATGCCCAAAAATGTCGTATACGCGATCGTTTTCCCAAAAGGCAACATCCTCTGACACGAGCCACTCAAACACACCCAGTTGAGCCGCTTCGGTGGCAAGGGTCAGGCGTTGTTCTCGTTGATGTAACGCTGCCTGAGCATCAATTTCACTTTGAATGTCGGTGCAGGTTCCCACCCATTTCGTGATCTGTCCAGCCTCATCCTTAATGGGAGTGCCGCGTACCAACTGCCAGCGCCATTCTCCGGTGCGGAAGCGAAAACGATGTTTAATATCCACGGGTTCGCCCACTTCCAGGCTGTGTCCCCAATCACGCAGAGTGGTGGGCAGATCCGCTGGATGAACGACATCCTGCCACCGCCAGTTATAAAGCTGTTCGGGCGGCAAACCAATGTAATCTGCCCATTGTTGGCTGAGGTAATCTACATTGCCGTCGGGCATTGCCGTCCAAATCAACTGTGGCATTGTGGCGGTCAGCGTACGGAACCGTTGCTCACTTTCGCGCAGGGCAATTTCTACCTGTTTGCGATCGCTGATATCACGTCCCGTACCTGCCACGGCTTCGACTGCGCCATCTGCATCTAATAGCGGCACGAAAATGTATTCATAGGCTCTTGTACCCAGAGCGCTGGTGTAGGGTGTTTCGTCTTTGAGCGGTTGGCGCGTGGTGATGACCTGTTGAATCTGCTGCTGAAGGCGATCGGCTAGTTCAGGTGGGTAATCGAGGTCTAGAAAGGTCTTACCGACAATTTCTGCAAATGGTTTTTGCCAGAGGTCAAGCAGCGATTGATTGGCATAGGTAAACCGCCCTGCCAGATCAAAGATATAGATGAGATCAGAGACAGAAGACAAGACCTGATCGAGGCGACGACGAACGGCAGCCTGGCGCGATCGCCCCAGTTCCACATTCACAGCGACTCGTGCCAACAGTTCGCGAACACTAAACGGTTTGACCAGGTAATCATCGGCTCCGGCACTTAGCCCTTCCACTGCCGCTTCTTCTCCGGCGCGAGCAGACAGCAGCAGAATTGGAATTTCGCAAGTGTGTGGATCGCGTCGCAATTGCTTGAGCAACTCGAACCCGTCCATTCCCGGCATCATCACATCGCTGAGGACTAAATCGGGCGTTGCAGTGCGGGCAGCGTTGAGTGCGGCTGATCCTTCGGTAAACACCTCCACCTGATAAACCTCGCTCAAAATGCGGTGCAGATAGTTCCGCATATCGGCATTGTCATCGATGAGGAAGATGCGAGCAGGAGAGGAAGGGAGAGAGGGAGATTGATCCACGCTCTTACCCAGCCACTCATCTACCCGCTGATCTGGGGTTCCAAGTAGCCAGCCTGAGGCTTCCTGCACATAAGACGTTGCGCTGTTGGTCGGTTGAGCATTGCTGTCAGAATGGTGACTGCCTCGCTCTGTGGAAACCGCAGGTGTGGCGTTTATCGGTAGCTGGACTCGAAACCTGCTGCCCTGACCCAGAGTACTCTCAACGGCGATCGTGCCATGATGCAGATGCACCAGTTCTTGCACCAGCGATAGCCCGATGCCAGTGCCTTCAAATGTGCGTCCCTTTGCGCCTTCAACTCGATGAAATCGCTCAAATAATCGGGGCAGATCGGCTTCAGGAATGCCCGTGCCCGTGTCGCGCACCATTAGTTCCACCTGGTCGCCTAGCAGATGCAAGGAAACCGCGATTTCCCCCTCAAAGGTGAACTTAAACGCATTCGAGAGTAGATTCAGCACAATCTTCTCCCACATATCGCGATCGACAGATACAGGGTGTGGCAACGGGGGACAATCCACCATCAAGCGCAGTCCCGCTTGCTCAATGGCAGACTGAAAGAGACTGGTCAATTCAACGGTGTAGGTGGCGAGATCCGTGGGTTCAAAATATGCCTGAGCGCGTCCGGCTTCGATCCGCGAAAAGTCAAGCAGGGTATTGACGAGCTTGAGGAGCCGCTGGGCGTTGCGCTGGGCGATCGCAATTTTCTCTTGTTCGGCGCGTGGCAGATGGTCACTTTGCAGCACCTCTGCCAGCGGATTGAGCATCAACGTTAGAGGGGTGCGAAACTCGTGGCTGACGTTAGAAAAGAAGGCTGTCTTTGCCCGATCGAGTTCGGCTAACGCTTCGGCACGACGGCGCTCTTCCTCATACGCCTGAGCATTGCGAATCGATACGGAAACCTGTCCGACTAGCAACTCGTAGAACGATCGATAGCCTTCATCAATTGCCCGATTGGGATTTACGCCAGCCACCAACACGCCTAACGTCGCGGTTTGACCAGAGGCGATCGGCATCATCAGAGCCGTGTGAACTGATTCATTCCACAGACCTCCAAGCACGGTCATGTGGTGATTCAATGCTTCTACTAAAACGGTTTCACCCGCCGCCGCTGATGCGAACGACCAAAGCGGGTGACTGGTTGCTAAATCAATCGAATCAGGGCAGAGCTGTTTGTCTGCGGTTAAGCCCACGGTTGCTTGGAGGGAGAGCGTGCTGCCGTCCGGCTCTCGTAGGTAAAGAAGCGCAAACGGAACATCTAGGGGATGAGCGGCGATCGCCGTCATCAAATCCTGGCATGTCTCCTGCACACTGCGCGTTTCACCTGTTTGAGTAGCCAGATCCCGCAACAGCCGCAGTCGCCGTTCTCCTAAAACTTGCTGCGTCACCTCGCTACAGACTGCCAGCATACCCACAATCTGCCCATCGTCATCTTCGGCTGGAGCATGTGAGACGCTAAAGTAGGATTCTTCCCGATACCCAGCGCGTTCTAAAACCAGCGGCAGTGCCGGAGTCCAGTTTGCTACCCCCGTTGCCATGACTCGCTGAATCATGGGACCAAGCGTATCCCAGGCTTCTGCCAGCGTTTCCCGGATGTCGGTTCCCAGGGCGGTTGGATGCTTATCCCCAATTAATTGAGAGTAGGCATCGTTGTAAAACTGCGTGAACTCGGCTCCCCAGGTTAGCACCATTGGATAGCGCGAGGTGAGCAATGTCTTGACCAGTGATTTGAGACTGTGTGACCAGGACTGCACCGACCCAATGGGTGTTTGTGACCAGTCGAGCGATCGCATCAACTCACCCATTTCGCCACCGTTCGCAAAGACGGAGTTAGCAGCCTTGCTCTGTGTTGAACCTGTCATCGCTGCGGTTTCCTGAAATATTGAGCAAGGAGGTCTTCACCCTGTTCTCCCATCTGTTGTAGCAGCAGTTCGATCTGCTTCAACGCGATCGGTATGGGCTTTGTCCGTCCATTTTCCCAGCGATTTACACTTTGAAAGGACACTCCCAGCTTTTTGGCAAATTTGACCTGCGAGAGGTCAAGCCGCTGTCGCGTTTCTCGGACTAAGGCTGCCAGCTCTGACTGCTCGATTGCAGGCATAGAACGCACATCACTAAATTGCATTCATTAGCTATACCACCTGGTATAGTTTTGTTCTATCCATCCAAAGAAAGAGAAGGATTGAGGTAACACATCGAGATTCAAAGATTGTTTGAGTTGATGAAGCCATTCTCCGGTGAGGATAATCCAACACGAGGCCAGCGAGCGTAATGCCAGGAGTTTACTCTCAACCGCGTGGGTCATGATAGTGAGGCTCAAACAGAGGCGTTGCTGAATTGTGTGAATTCACCCCCCAACCCAACTCTGGTCTTCGCGCTTGCTGCAAGCCAGAAAAAGGGGCAGATCGAGTGACAATCAACACCTTTCAAACAGCCTCTAATCGTCCTTAAATTCTTGCAAGGGAGCAAAATAAAGTACCCACAAGTGTACTGGCAGGGATAACCAAGTTTGCAACTATTACAGCAATAGCCAAGTTACTCACTGATTCACTGGTTGTTGCTAGTAAGGAAAGATATTATGCTGCCGCTCAGTCAGTTTAGCTCGCGTCATTATCACGTTGTGGCGATCGAAATCACCCTGTACTTCAACAAATATGGCGATCACAACCACAATGGTTTGATGTTTACGTTGAAACAAAATTTACCCGTATTGAAATATATTAAGCAGTTAATGGCAGGCACAGTTAACGATGCTCAACTGGTGGTTGAAGCTCAGGCGCGCGCTCGGCAACTGGGAATGACGCTACCCAAAACGTCTGAGGAAGCAAAACAGCCGCATCCACTGGTGCGTCCGCTGGTGCTTAGAGCCTGCCACGGTGACACTGTAGAGGTGCATTTAGAAAATGAAATTCGCGATCGCTCCATTGGTTTACATTTGGTTGGCGATGGCTATGATATTCAAACGAGTGATGGCGCACAGGTGGGACAAAACGCCTCCAGTCTCATTGCTCCAGGGGAAAAGCGCAACTATATCTGGCATTGTCAACATGAAGGGGTATTTCCATTCCACGATGCTGGAAACTTTTCTGGCAATCAGGATGGAACAAATGCCCACGGCCTGTTCGGTGCCCTGGTTGTAGAACCAGAGGGAGCCTGGTGGTCTAACCCAGAAGTGGGAGTAGATGGTCTTCTAGAAGATGGGCTGTATGCCGACGTGCATTTACGGTCACGGGCAGAATTAGAGCGATCGCCCAAAAAACTCTTCCCCGATCCAAACAATCGGTTTTCTCAACCGCCAAAGTATGCGGCTGATAACGCTTCGTTTCGGGAGTATGTCATCTTCTTTCATGATGAGCCAGAGTTTGTACCACCCCACGGGGATTTGCAACAGAATCCCTGTAAATCAGGCTGTCGTGAAGACAATGAACATGGTGGCAATGAACATGGTGGCAACGAGCATGGTGACGATCACGACGCAGATCATATGTCACTAATGCCAGTCAGCTACCGGGCAGAGCCAATGATTAACCGGGAACGGATCATTTGGCAGAAACACTGTGAGGGAACGCTAGACGCGCCTGTGCTAAACGAAGAGCAGCATCACAGCTCATGGATGTTTGGTGATCCCGCGACTCCTATTCTACGAGCGTATTTGGGCGACCCGGTACGAATTCGGCTGGTTCATGCTGGAGTCAAAGAAACCCATGTCTTTCACCTGCATGTTTATGCATGGCATGCGGTTCCCAACAATCCCCAAACTCCGCTCATTGACGCGATCAGCATCAGTCCACAAACCGGACATACTATTATTCCTCTATGGGGCGCAGGAAATCGTCAGGGCGTTCCAGGAGATGTGATCTGGCATTGCCATCTGTATCCTCATTTTCATGAAGGCATGTGGGGGATATTCCGCACCTTTGATACCCATCAAGCCTTTGATGCCGATCAAGATTGTGTAGAAGGAGAGGCACTACCCAATGATGATCCTCGTTACAGCGATCGCCGCATTGGTCGCTATCCAGACGGAACGCCGATCGGCAAGTTAGCCGTTTTACCCGATCGCGAACCGCCCCCTGCACCCACGCCCGATCGCCCTGGGTTCCCTCTGTTTATTCCAGGTGTTGTGGGACAAAAATCGCCCAAGCCTCCTTTTCCGGGTAACTTTGCTGAGATGTCGCAGGAGTTAGACTATCGGGAAGCAACGTCCCTGGAATGGAGTGCCTTTAACGCCGATCCACGTCCGGGCGAGTTGTTTACGCGCTTCCCCTATCCTCGCGAACTGCCGCAACCAACCCATGAAATTGGCGTGGTAAAACGGTGCATTGAGTACAATGATGATGGTTGGCATGATCCGGATGGACATTTATTCTATCTGACCGCAGAGGGCGATCCAGATCAGCGAGATGGGGCAAAAGAGCCGCTGTTCTTTCGCTGTCGCCATGATGATGTGCTGGAACTCACGCTCGACAATCAATTACCGTTTGAAATTGATCGAACCGCGTTTGATCCGGCGTTTCCAACCTGTGACAAGCTGGAGTGGGAAGGGGAATGTGGGCTGCATGTTCACATGGTGAAGTTTGACCCGATTTGTGCCGATGGAGCCAGTACGGGTTGGAACTACATGAGTGCGCCCGTTTTGGGTAAAAAGATGGTGTATCGCTGGTGGGCCGATGAGGAATTTGGCACCATTTTCTTTCACGATCATCTGTTTGCCAATTATCGCCAAAAACACGGTTTGTTTGGGGCATTGATTGTCGAACCCAAAGGCGCAACCTTCCACGACCCGTTTGATCTCAGCAAGACGATCCTGAGTGGACAACAAGCGGTGATTAAACTGCCTCAACCGATCGATGGCGTACAGGAATTTCGTGAGTTTTGTGTTGCTGTTGCCGATTGGATACCGATGTTCGATCGCAAGGGAAGGCCGATCGAGCCACCCGATGAACTTGGTAGTCACGATGATAATGGCGTGATGGCGGTTAATTATCGCTCTTCTCCACTGCGAGAGCGGCGGCCAGAAGAGCCAGCCTACTGGTTTCATTCCGAGAAGAACAAAGAACCCGATACCCCCATCTTCCATACCTTACCCAATGAACCGATCTGGATGCGGCTGGTGCAGGGATCTCATGAAGAACAACACAGTTTCCAGGTTCACGGGATGCGCTGGCGACGCTTCCGCCATGATCCTGCCTCGCCGCTGAGTAATCAGCAAACGCTAGGCATTTCAGAAGCCTTTACCTTCACGGTGCAGGAGTCTTACGGAACTGGCGACTATCTGTGGAAATTTGCCGGAGCCGATGACCTGTGGGTGGGCTGTTGGGGGCTGGTTCGTAGCCACAATCCGGCTCAGTTGGATGAAGTGGGACAAAAACTGGTGCCCATTACACCCTTGTCTGATCCACCGCTACCGACTCCGCCTGATACTCAACAGCGCCGCCGATTTAAGGTGATTGCAGAAGCCCGATCGCTGGTCTATCGTGATGCCGATCTGGTCGATCCGTTTGGTTTGATGTATCGCCTTGAGGCGATCGCCACTCCCGGCGCAACCGAGTGGCAATCCGTATCTCCCCCCGTTCAACCAGAACCCCTGGTGCTGCGTTGCCGTGCCGGAGAATGGGTTGAAATCGAGCTGCACAACCGCTTGCCTGTCCACCTAACTCCAGAACCGTTCTCGCCCGAAGTGCTTGCGGAGCGTCGTGATGACGACAAGGCAGGACGTCTCGTCTCCAGTCAGGTTTCCATTCACGCCGACTTACTGCGCTACGATGTGCAGCAGTATGATGGCGCAAACGTGGGCAAAAATCCCATCCAAAGCGTCTCTCCAGGGGAGAGCTATACCTATCTGTGGTATGCCGATCAGGTGGGATCTGTCTTGCTGCAAGACATGGCCGACGTGCGAAATCATCGTCGTCATGGACTCATTGGCGCACTCATTGTCGAACCACGCGGAGCGACCCCTCGCCGGGTACCTTCTGGCAAAGCGACCGCACCTCTGTGTAGCCCTGCAGCATGGCATGGAACCCGTGCAACGATCTGTGGTCAGTATGGCGATCGCCGCGAGGAAATGGTGCTACTGCTTCAGGATGGGTTGCGGCTGTTTATTAACGGCGATCTCAAGGTGCCATTGCCTGACAAACCAGAAGATTTTGCCAGAGCGGGCAATCCTGCTCTGCTTGCGGAAGAGGCAGAAGACACGGAAGACCAGGGAAACAAAGGATTTAACTATCGGGTTGAACCGTTGCTAGATCCGACACTGGTCAATCTGGCGAATCCTGCTACTCCGACCTGGGTGGTGCCCCGCCGAGGAGAGGTTCACTTCCATTTGATTTGTGCCGCCGATCGCCCCCGCAACCATAGCTTTACCATTCACGGTCATACCTGGCGCGAATGGAGTTACATGGGCGACCAAAGCCCTCGCGTTGCGGCGGAATCAGCACTGTCCTGCGGTAGTGTTCGCACCTTTGAATTGGCAACAGCCGACCGAGCCGGAGACTATATGTACCGCAGTGGCGTGCTGAAATGGGCAGTAGCTCAAGGGTTGTGGGGCATTTTGAGAATAGCGCGTACACCGTACCTGCTATCCCTTCTCAACCTGGGGTAAATCTTCTCTAGCCGTGTAGAGACGTGATACGTCACGTCTCTATCGGCGTTAATTGCTGCTTTGAGGAATTGTTTGAGTTGCAAAATTGGCTTGAGTTACAGCCATTTTCATTTACATTCACCACACCCCAAACCCTGCACCTCACACTCTACACCCCACACCCATCTTGGCGAGACGGTGGCTGACTCAATTGAGAACTGCTGTAAGGTCGTATTGGTTAATGATGAGCGTGACGAGGAATAGGTAGACTGTTCTCTGCGTTTTTATACCTCCAAAAAGCTCACCTCTACGAAGGTCAGTTGAGGTGCATCGCTGCTATGACTAGAAAAACGAACAACTACTAACGGTCAACTTACAAGCTGGATAAGAGAAATCTACTTGAAATCTTTAGTGTTTAACAGACAACTCTAGCTCCCAAGATATTTAACCCATGTCTACTCAAGAAGTAAACCCCGTTGATGGGGGTAATTCCAGTCTTGATGCTACATCGAGCTTACCTGGCGGTTATCTCAACTTAAGTCGTGATGTATTTGGACAACCGCTGAGCAAACCACCTACCGCTCTCGCAGGTTACGAGCATCCGCTCTTGAAGTCTGAAGATGGTGGGAATGACGCAGCCGGATCTGATGCTCTGACGGGTTTACCACCACAGAACAGTACCTCCACGGGTGTTTATGGCGATGAGTTTGAAAGTGGACTTCTCCCGATCGATTATGCCGCTCACCTGACGGGAAAGGCACTGGATGCGGTTGATAACATGGTTGAATCCAGTACTTCAGCGGTCAGGAAAGCAACCTATGCTGCTGTTACTGAAATCGCTGAAACTGTTTACAGCTCCATCGATACCGCTCAACAGAATTGGAATGCACCTGATAACGAGCTTCGGACTACAGTAGATAATCGCCTCAATCAGTCGATCGCATTGATCAAGCAGAAGATTACTGACCTGTCTGCTCATCCTGATGTGAAAGAAGCTGTGAATGCGACTACTCGCCTGGGTCGTAGCATGGCAGCAAAAACTAGCAATTTCATTGAAACTGCTCAATCTGCAACGGAGGCTTGGATTGATAAAGCATTTGACTTGTCCCATGCAGGTCAATCGATCTCTGTAAAACCAGTTAGCCCTGCTACCTCAGACCAACCGTTTATCGGTGTTATTGATACGGGCTTTAGTGCTCAAAGTCATGGGTCACAGGTTGTTCATGCTATTCAACAGGCTGGTCAACGTTTTCCAGATTGGCTTGGAGAGGGTGTTGGAACTGGACAGTGGGCAGAGTCATTGGTGCAGTTTGTAGATGCTGCCAAAGCTTCCGGACGTTCAGGGGCGATCGTCAACCTCAGCTTTGATTTGACCCAGATCAACTCCGATGGTAGCGTCTCAACCCGATTTGAACTCACTGAGGCAGAACAAGCAGCCCTAACGTATGCCCAAAATAACGGAGTATTGATTGTTGCCTCTGCGGGAAATGAGGGAGGAGCAATGTCGGCTCTGGGTCAAGCGTCTCAAGCGTTTGACCACATTATTACAGTAGGTGCAACCGCAGGAAATGATCGTGCCAGCTATTCCAGCTATGGCGAAGGCTTGGATCTGGTGGTTGCGGGTCATAGTGACAACAGTGCGCTAGCCGGAACTTCTCTGGCAGCGGCAGAAGTGACAGGAACTATCGCTGAGCTATGGGCAAAAGAGCCACAGTTGAATGTTCACCAAGTTGTTCATACCTTGCGCTCTAGTGCTAAAGACCTCAATACACCTGGATGGGATGCCCAAACTGGATTTGGTCTACTGGATCGATCGGCAGCGATCGAACAGGCAGAAATCGCCTCCCTTGAGGCTTTTGATCTCACTCCTTCTCAGTCAATTCAAAATCTGGATCAAAAAGTCGATCGCCCAACCTGGAGCAGTTTGAATGGCGCTATTCCCAGTGAGCAACCAAATTCTATAGAATCTACCTTCACGCAGCCGCTGGGATCTTCCGTTACTGTTCGTGCGAGTGACACCCTCTGGGAGATCGCTCAACAGGAACTGGGAGAGGGGAGCCGCTGGGTAGAACTCCGCGAAGCAGACGGTAGTAGTTTCACCGAACAAGAGGCACGTCAACTTCAAATTGGAACTGAGGTTTATCTTCCAAGCACTACGACGGTGGTAGAACAAACCGCCATTTCAGCCTCCGTTGCTCCTGAGCCGTCCACATCTGCTTTCTCTAGTCCTGTTCAGTCTGTGGCATATGTTGTTGAGTCGGGCGATACACTGTGGGATATTGCTGAGAGACAGCTAGGAGATGGCAACCGCTGGCAGGAACTTCAAAAAGCAGACGGCAGTAGCTTCACCGAACAAGAAGCACATCAACTTCAAATTGGGACTGAGGTTTATCTTCCAAATTCTGAGCGATCGCCTGCCAACTCCAACGAGTTGGGTGAACAAGCATATGTCGTTGAATCAGGTGATACCTTATGGGAGATCGCGCAGAGCCAGTTTGGAGATGGCAACCGCTGGCAGGAACTCCGAAAAGCAGATGGCAGCACCTTCACAGAGCAAGACATTCATCATCTCCAAGTTGGAACGTTGGTCTATTTATCGGGAGCTAAAACGGCAGTCTCTCCGGCTACATCTGCCTCTAGTTCTGCTCAGTCTGATCAACGAGAACATGTTATCCGCTCAGGAGAAACGCTCTGGACGATCGCTGAAAGGGAGCTTGGGGATGGGAATCGTTGGCGAGAACTTCGCAAAGCGGATGGTCGCTCGTTCACCGAGCAAGAGGTTAGCCAAGTACGAGAAGGAACGTCCGTTTACATTCAGACTCCTCTCTCTCTTGCTGGAAATGTCGAAAAAGGAGTTTTATTCGGATCACAGCAACGCTATCAGCTAGAGCCACAGCGGGGTGATACTGTCACAGGAATACGCGACACCCATGCAGGAAGAATAAGTAAGACAACAGGGTTGCCTGTTGGTGCCCCTTTAATTCGTCTCGATACGCCAGACAACAAAACCAAATACCCCCATATCAATGCAAACCCACAGTTGACTGGTAAGCCTGATCCACACACCAGAATATCACCCGGAACGTTGAGAGCAGCGGGTGGTACGGCACGGGTGCTTGAAGGTGTTGGTAAAGTTGCAAAGCCAGTTGCGGTTGTAACGGATACGATTCGCCTGGCCGATGCAGTTGAAGCCGATGGTGGACGCTTTGGAGAAAACACAGCGGTAACAGCAGGGAGCGTTGCTGGTGGATGGGGTGGCGCAGCCGCAGGGGCGTGGGGTGGCGCCCAGTTAGGTGCGGCGATCGGCGCATTGGGTGGCCCCGTAGGAGCAGGAGTGGGTGGCCTTGTTGGGGGGCTTGCTGGTGGTGTTGCTGGCGCATTTGGTGGCTCTTGGGTCGGAGAAAATGTGGTGAAATCGTTTTGGGGATGATGCAATGACTACCCTGTTGCTGAAGCTATTGGGTTCGAACAGCATCGAAATTGGGCTGCCTGTACCGCTAGAGACAATTGATGTCTACTGGCAATGGCGGCAAGTGGCAGCACAGTTTTTATCCTTTGCCTTCCTGCATCGTTCAGCCTGCCTAATCACCGTTTCTCCTCAACGCTGGTCTCTAGGACAGGAACTAAAGGCCAACTCAGAAATTGTGGTTGATCATAAACCCTACTTGCTTACCTTCATAGATTCTTGTTCGGCAGAGTTATTGGCAGAAGTTTCTGAAAGTGAGGATTTTGAACGTGGTTTGTTGTGGTTGATTGCTCTCAATGAGAACCACAAGGCCGAAATGATTGAGACCATTCGCGCTGTTACTACAAGCGATTCCTTGTTGTCCGTTCCTCAAATCGATCAGGAGTTAATGAGGAGTGCAGGTGATGGCAGTGCTATTCATTGGCTTAATCCCTATAAATCGCTGCACGATATTGCCAGTGCTGCTGCAAAACTAGCTCAGTTCCCTGGTTGGGATTTCGATACCATAACTATTGATCCTTTAGTGAATAAATATGAGGAGTAAGGAAGCAGGATGGTTCTTGAACAGTTTGGGGCAGTCTATCTAGAGGAAATCTGAAACGATTCACTCGTTATGTTTGGCTCATGATGCCGTCATTTCAGAAATGGAATTGGGGCATTCCAGCTTTTCTCTCATGAACGTGATGAAAGCGCGCGCCAGCATTTTGATGGGTCAGGAGTTAGCACCCAACATTCTCAACCGATTGACCCGATATTGCTTAACCGGAGTTTGGGCTTCTCCAGAGTTACGAGCCGTCATCACAGAACCACAGATCTCAACTCTCGCTTCGTAGGTGCCCGCAATGCAACCATCGGGTGAAGCGAACTCTAACCGCACTTCAGCCCAGTCA
Organism: Oculatella sp. LEGE 06141; assembly: GCF_015207605.1. Taxonomy (GTDB): domain Bacteria; phylum Cyanobacteriota; class Cyanobacteriia; order Elainellales; family Elainellaceae; genus Oculatella. Next base: position 103,755 of record NZ_JADEWO010000008.1, on the reverse strand, counting down.
GCATTCCACTCCTCATGGGTTGGGTCTTGTGCCAACACCTGTCCAGATTTGCGATAAGGTAACCACTCCCAACCCCGCTGCATCCAGATTTCGCGTTCTACCATCTGCTCGTATTGCCCCAACCCAGACCACCCTCGATAAAATGGGCGGAGATCGGTTACAGGACCATTTCGGTTGATCAAACCCTCCAGAATATGAGGTTCGAGGTGTCCCCAGACCTGTCCGGTGGGAAAATCTACCAGTGTGGGGGCAAATTGGTGTCCGCCGAAGTGAGAACAGCGCCAAACTCGCAATTTCCCATTAGACTGAGCGCCATACTTTTTACGGAGTTGGGCATAAATGGGGTGTCCAAATCGAGCGCAGGCGATGTCAATGTTGCCATGAGTGCAAACCATGATATCGCGGATGTCATCTGTAGGCTGTTGATACGCCGAGAATCGATGCAGATCGTCAGGTTGGAACAGCAAAGCTTTTATCAGAAAAATAATTTGATCCGCTGGAAGCAGAAACGCTTGCTTCTCATATTGGGCAAAGGCACGATCGGGACGGTAATAGTAGAAGACGTTCGCCCGATTGGGAATGGAATACTCCTGGTCGGGGGCGATCGCCATCGGTGCGACTCTAATACCCTGATCATGAAGATCGTGAAACAAACTGTGAATCGGCTGAAGCAGTGGATCGTGGTGGAAGCGTTCGTTTGTCCAGGGGAGGGGTAACTCCATCACTAGCCAGCCATCACAGGGATTGGCGCTACCGATTGGGTCTTCGCCGTTTGTCTTCGAAATAACGGAGCACAATTGGCAATCTGCGGTCAATGATGAAGCATTCATGGAAGTTGAAAGAGTATCTTGAAACTGCTGCTTATTATCCCTGATTTCCAACAAGCCTGTTCATCGACAGTGGCTCATCGTATTTGTAGCACGACACAGTTGGTTATATCTCATCATGATCGGGTAGACGTATTTCAACCTCTCGTAACCGTTGTATTCTGTAGCCCCAACATCCAACTAACAGTGTTGCAAAACCTACAATTACATACAGCAACGACATACCTGCACCATCTCCGGTGCCAAAGATAAATCCTAAAAAGGGGACTAGTATTCCGTTGGGCTGCATTGCTGGCTCAAAGATGCCATCAGCAAGAGGCCCAGCTAGCAAAGCCGTAAATGCTCCAACGATGATGCCAATCAACTGATCAGCAGCAAATACTCGCCCTTGCAACCCTGGCGCGACCTTGGCATACCAGATGGCATTGCTAGAGCTGAGTAGAACCGGAAAATGGATGAAGGTATACACTCGACCCAGAATCCAAACCAGTGGAATAGGGCTAATTCCCACCACTAGTTTGCCAATTCCCGCTCCCATAAAGCCCAGCAGCATTCCATGAATTCGAGGATGGAAGCCTTTCCAGATGCTCATAACTCCACCCCCAATCAGTCCTCCTGCACCGGTTGCCATAGATACACTGCCCAGGATGATAGCGCTTCCGTCAGTGCGAGCTAAAATCATGGGCTTAAACACGTATTCTCCAAGTTGATGGAAGAACCAAAAGCAGGAAAAGGCAATGGTCAGCGCCAGCAGGTTAGGGCTTTGCCAGATGTAGCGCAGCCCAAAGGTTAACTTGTGCCAAAGGGACGTGGGCGTATCTGAACACGGTTCGTCCTTAGAGTGAGATGTTACAGGCTGCGGAATCTGGACAATACATAGGGTGGCGATCGCCACCAGAGCAGTGCCAATATCGACTCCAAGAATGCCCCTTAGCCCAATCATAGGATACAAGAACCCTGCCAAACCCGGTGCAAGGATCGTGGCACTGTAGCTAACAATTGTACGCATTGCCCCTGCACGAGCATAGTGTTCTTTGGGCAACATCGTTGAGATCGAGGCGGAATAAGCAAGGTTTTGTACGTGGCTAAAACAGGTTTGCAGGGCAACAATGATATACAGGTGCCAGACTTCAAGCAGATGGGCAGCATACAACACCGTGACACCGATGGTACTGAACAGTGCCCCTGCATCTCCCAGAATCATTAATCGTTTTCGATTGGCTTGATCGACGAGGACTCCAGCTACTAACATGACACCAATCAGCGGCAGTTCTGAAAAAAAGCCAAATAAAGACAGGGTTGTTGCTGATTCTGTGCGTTCCCAGACCCACAGGATAAACGCAAAGACCGTCATGGCACTGCCAATGGTCGAAACCATCTGCCCCAACCAGATGAGAATAAACGTTTTCATGCGAGTTGAAAGAAGATGGACACATACCGAATGAAAGAGTAATTACTAGGGTTTAGGCGGTTTAGGCTCGTCACCCACAAGATGTTCGAACAAATCATCTAGTACTTCATGGGCAGCCAAAATATCCAGCCCTGTCCAGTTCCAAAGATTAACTCGATACACCTGTCCTTGTTGCACAGCCTTAAGCGTTTGCCAAAGTGGTGTTTGCATTAACTTGTCCTGATCTTGATCAAGACTATTACCACTCTTAGGCACAAAGAGAACATCGCCATCAATACTGTCGATATTCTCCTGAGAAAAAATCAGCCTGCCATTGTTAGAGGCAACCCTATCTTGATTCACAGGACGCTTAAGCCCAACATCTTCTAAAATGCTGCCTGGAAAGGAATTTTTTGCGTCTGAATAAATATCGCCTCCTAACGTGTAGGCGATCGAAATTTCTTGCTGAAGTCCCTTTTCTCCTAACTGCTCCCTCAACTGGTCAACACGACGGGAATAGTCCTGGAGTAATTGCTCCCCCTTTGAGGTCTGATCAAACACTGCTGCCACCTCTAGGACAAGCTGTTTCCAATCGCTGCGATCGCCCACGTCAAACAGCACCGTTGGCGCAATTTGAGATAATTGGGAATAAATTTGCTCATGCTGCTTATCAAATCCAAGGATGAGATCAGGCTTAAGCTGTGCCAGCTTTTCTAAACTCGGTTGGTCATCTGTACCGACCCATTCAATGCCGTCAACTTTATCTTGCAAATAGGGCTGCACCTCGATACCAGTAAACGCATCATAGGTGGCGGTAGCGATGGGTTTGATATCAAGAGCAATCAGATTTGCCAGGGGCGGAAGTGACAGTGTGACGACACGCTCTGGAGATGGGAGCACACAGCTTTCTCCCATTGCGTGTTGAATGAGGCGGCAGTTTGCTGTCGGTGCTCCAGTGTCAGAAGAATTAGAAGATGCATGAGGGACACAGGCTGTGACCAGCAGACATGTCAAACCGATGAGAACTGGATAGACGAGGCTCCTCAGCCTCTTTCTTTTCCAGCAAACTATGAGGTTGATCACCCCTTGAATTACCTGATAAACACTCCCATTTAGAATTGCCATGATACCTTTCCTAATACTGTCAGAGGCTGACCTGCAATGATTTCCAGGTCAGTACCACTACGAGATGCTTCAAAGTAGTCAACATCAAATAGATTGCGGATATTGAGTTGGGCACGGAAGCGATCGCGCTGATAATACACCATTGCATCCGTACGAACATAGGAGGGCAATTCAAAGGTGTTGTTCAAATCCCCAGTTCTTTCTCCGACAAAGAACAGACCTAAACCAACCCCCAGCCCACGCAAATCCCCTGATTGCAGCTCATATACTGTCCACAAACTGCCGGAATGCTGGGGCACATTGAATAGTTGATTCCCCTCCTCAAACACTTCATCTTCGGCAATTTCAGCATCCGTGAGCGCATAGGCGGCAATGATACTCCATCCCGGTAAGATCTCACCCTGCACATCCAGTTCAAGCCCGCGGCTGCGCTGTTCGCCTGTTTGAATTTGAAATAGCGTATTGTCTGGATCGGTGGTCAGCACATTAGTGCGAGTCAGATCAAAGAAAGCAAGCGTTGCAAAAAGCTGGTCGCCCAACAAATTTGCTTTGACCCCTATCTCGTACTGTGTCCCTCGCTCTGGCTCAAATGCTTCCCCCGAAAAGGTTTGCCCAGCCTGGGGAGTAAACGATCGCGTGTAGCTGGTGTAGAGTGAAACATCATCGGTGGGCTGATAGACCAATCCAACACGAGGACTAAAAGCATTATCCTCCTGAAAGTCATTGATTCCAGCGATCGCATCCTCTCTGGTCACGCCTGCAATATCAAATCGCCCACCCAGTACCAGAATGAGATTGTCGGTAAACGAAATCTGATCCTGTACATAAAACCCTATAGAATCAGTGCGGGTAAATAAGTCTTGGCTAAGGACCACATCGCCCACGCTATCCGGGCTGTAGACCGGATCAAAAATATCAATCGGATTAATCAAATTAGCAACAAATTGATCCGTGACCGTTTCTCGTGCTAACTCAACCCCCACCAATAGCTGATGCTCAATGGTACCCGTGCTAAATCGTCCTGTCAGAGTATTGTTGAGGACGTAATTATCTCGATCGGTATTGACATCAACCAAAGCCCGCGACAGGGTTCGCTGATCGGGCTGCAAGCCTAATGGAAAAACAATGGTATTGTTCAACTCTCGAAAGAAAGCACTATTGAATTCGCTGCGAAGCGCCCAATCCTCGTTAAATTGATGTTCAAGGCGATAGCCAACTCGGGTAACTTGCTCTTCAGTTTCAACCAGATCGGGTTCTCCCAAATTCACATCAAGCGGAATGTCACCATTGGGATTGCCAATCACGGTACCAACAGCCGGTAATGCGGGAGACTCTGACCTCGTGTTGTTTCTCAGATAGTTGGCTTCTGCCGTCAGTACGGTGTCGTCACTGATCTGCCAGGTCAAAACAGGGGCGACGAAGGGGCGAGACTCAATTTCTTCAAAATCAACAGAGCTGCCGCCAAATTCAACCGCTGCATTCAGTCGATACAGCAGGGTTTCACTAGCATTTAATGGTCCAGAGAGATCAATGGCAGGACGATTGTATCCAAAACTGCCCAAGGTGTACTCCAGTTCATAGAAAGGGTCACTCAGGGGCTGTTCGGTGACGATATTGATGGTTCCACCCAGGTCACCCAATCCATACAGGACAGAAGCTGGACCTTTGAGAACTTCCACTCGCTCAACATTGGTCAGCCCAACACCCAGGTCTCCGAAGGTGGTATCGCGCAACCCATTCACTAAAAAGTTATCGATGTTGAATCCCCGCGCAATGACTGCTGTAGTGGGCGATTGCTCAGAGGCAAAGGAGATTTGTACCCCACTGACATTCCTCAAAGCATCATTCAAGGACAGCGCATTTTGGTCTTCTAGAACTGGCTCCGGTACGACCTGAATAGCTTGTGGTACTTCAATAATGGGAGTATCCGTTCGCGTTCCTACGGTTGAATCCGTGACGGCGTATTCTTCATCCTGCTCACCTGTAACAACAATTTGAATGGCATCTTGCTCGGTTTCAGCACTGGGAACACTGGGAGTAACAGCGATCGCCAAACCTTGTGCCTCAACCCTGACATCGGCGACAGGAGGCGCATCTGCACCAGTAATCGCTACTCGAATTCCCGCTTCGGTGGGTGTAACGGTGACCAGAGCAATTCCCTCTGCTGGATTTGTCACCAGAAAATCATTCTGATCGGGTAGTGCCAAAACAGCATCAGGAATATCGGCAACCAACGCATTGCCAAGGGTGGTGAGGGTTGGCGATGGAAGTACCCCATCGCCAGTTTCTAGAATGACTTCCACCCCCGTTTCAGTCGGATTCACGCGCACCTCCGTCACTTGAACCACTTGAGCCATCTGCACCCATTCCTCCACAGAGGAGTTTGGTTCATTGAGGTTGCTCAGTCGGGGAATATTTGAACGAATCGTTAAGTGAGGTGAATCGGACTGTGCTTCAACCTGGGCTTGAGCAGAGTGGGTAGAACCAATAGAGGCGATCGCCACCATCCAAACCAACCAAAATCTCGATGAACTTTTCAAAATGACTCCTCACGTCAATTGCTAGATTCAACGGCAGGTCTACTCTGCTTACTTAGTTCTGTAACAAAGTGGAGACAGAACCAGATTACTACCAATTGCAATCTTTCTCATTAAGGAATCAAAAAATTCACGATATATGAACATCTTATTGCCACTTATTCCTAGTTAAGGTTCTCTATTGAGAATCCAAGCGTGACGGCTTTGAACTTTCTCTGGTCATAAAAAGTTCTTTGTCATAGAAAGTAAAATCAGTCCGCAAGAGTTGGAAACGATTGCAGGATAAGGCTTTACAGGGTTTGCCAGTTGATTTCTCTAATCGCTAAAGATACAACAGGCGGGGTAACGATATATACAGCCTCATTCTTGTCCACTGTCAAATTCATAGCATCCAGGTTGCAACTGATGGCGATATAGATGAGTTTTGACATGATTTGGATTTTAGCTATTGCAATCTATTCCTATTACTGTTAGCCTGAGTCTTGTTTGAATTTCGATCACCATCACACTCGGTTTGCGAGCCGAAACTCGTTCTACTCAGCATTGGGCAGTCGTTACATTTCAATGTGTCTCCCTGCCGTTTCAGTGAGATGCCGCGTGAGGGGCAAGCCGCCGCAGAGCGTTTAAACACTATCCCTTAGCCAAGCAAAGGGATTGAGTCTTAAGGTTGAGGATTTAATTTTGCATTTCCATAATTCGAAGACGCAACGGCAGTTGAATGACACCGTTGTTGATTTGATGCAGCTTAGAATAAATCAGTCTCCTGATCAGGTCGCTTTTCTGTTTCTGCAAGATGGAGAGGTAGAAAGCGATCGCCTGACCTATCAATCTCTTGATTGGCGTAGTCGAGCGATCGCGGCTCACCTACAACACCAGTATGCTCCGGGGACACGGGCACTCTTGCTATATCCACCCGGACTGGAATTTATCACTGCATTTCTAGGCTGCTTATATGCTGGAATCGTCGCTGTTCCAGCGTATCCTCCCCAGTTAAAGCGCAATTCAAAAATGATGCGGTTGCAGCATATCGTGGCAGACTCGCAAGCGGCGATCGCACTCACAACTACGACACTCCTTGCAGATATTCAAGCCTGTTTCGAGGTCTTGCATCTCTCTGATCTACCATGTCTTGATACAACAGCGATCGCGGCTGACCGGGCATCAGAGTGGCGAAACCTATCGTTGACCCCAGACACACTGGCATTTTTGCAGTACACCTCTGGATCAACGGGTGATCCAAAGGGTGTAATGGTGAGTCACAGCAATATCTTGCACAACTTGAACTATATTCGCCACCTGTCTGAACTCACTCCCGACAGTGTGTCAGTTTCATGGTTGCCGAGCTTTCACGATATGGGATTGCTAGACGGTATTCTCCAGCCCCTGTATACAGGGTTTTTGGGAGTCTTGATGCCCTCTGTTGCATTTACCCAGCGCCCGATTCGATGGCTACAGGCCATTTCTCACTACCGGGCAACTCATTGTGGTGGTCCCAATTTCAGCTATGAACTATGTGTTCATAAAACAACGCCCGAGGAGCGAGCCAACCTTGATCTGAGCAGTTGGCAGCAAGCGTACACTGGGGCAGAACCGATTCGCAAGCAAACACTTGAGGAATTTACAGCCACCTTCAAACCCTATGGCTTTCAATCGCGCTTCTTTTATCCGTGCTATGGCATGGCAGAAACAACTCTGATGATCTCCGGTGGAACGGTCGGGCAAGAGCCAATTTACTGCGCTGTGCAAGCAGATGCCTTAGAACAGCATCAGGTCATTGAAGGTGGTGAATCTGATGCAAACACTCGCTGCTTAGTCGGTTGTGGTCATGCTCACTTAGACACTCAAGTTGCAATTGTCAACCCTGAAAGCTACATGCAGTGTGCATCTGATCAAGTGGGAGAAGTTTGGGTGTCGAGTCCCAGCGTCGCGCAGGGCTACTGGCAACGACCTGACCAAACCAATACTATGTTTCAGGCGTATATTGCCCCAACTCAGGAAGGCCCCTTCTTGCGAACTGGAGACCTGGGGTTTATGCGAGATGGCGAATTATTCATCACGGGGCGGCTCAAAGATTTGATCATTGTGCGAGGGCGCAATCACTACCCTCAGGATATTGAATTCACCGTTGAATGCAGCCATCCATCCCTGTGCCGAGGCTGTGGAGCGGCGTTTTCATTAGAGATGGGTAATGAAGAAAGGGTCATCATTCTTCAGGAGGTGGAACGGAGCCATCTGCGGCATCTAGATACTGATGCTGTATTCAATGCAATTCGCCAAGCCATCGCTCTTGAACACGAAATTGATATCTATGAAATTGTACTTTTAAAGCCCGCCAGTATTCTTAAAACATCAAGTGGTAAGATCCAGCGGCGCGCTTGTCGCACCAGCTATTTAGCCCAAGAATTGCCCGTTGTTGCCAGTCGCATTTGGGCCGCTTCAGAACGGCGATCGCGCCCTCCTCTCTCCACGCCCTATACCAGTCCCAGAAACGCAACTGAGCAAACCCTGGTCACTCTTTGGCAGGATTTACTCAAGGTAGACCAGATTGGTATTTATGATAGCTTTTTTGAACTTGGAGGAAACTCACTGCTAGCTGCTCAGGTGGGTGCTGCTTTAAGTACCCTATTTCAGCGAGACTTTACGGCCATTGATCCCTTTGAATATCCCACCATTGAAGCATTGGCTCGGCATATCAATGCCCCGTTAGACGAACGCATACACCTTTCACAAATACGCGACCGTGCTAAGCAACAGCAACGTGCGATCGCCGCTGAGCAGCGTGCATTAAAACATAGAAGAACCCGTCATGATTAATTCAGATGTGAGCTATTCTCCTGAGGCGATCGCCGTCATCGGACTTGCAGGTCGTTTTCCAGGGGCAGATAGTGTTTCGCAGTTTTGGCAAAACCTTTGCAACAGTCAAGAGTCCATTTCTTTTCTGACTGACGAGGAACTGAGTGCTGCTGGAGTCGATGAAACCTTAATTCAGCACCCAAATTATGTTAAAGCAGGGGCTTTGTTATCGGATGTGGATACCTTTGATGCCAAATTCTTTGGCTTCACGCCCAAAGAAGCGGAGTTAATGGACCCCCAGCACCGATTACTGTTGGAGTGTGCCTGGACAGCACTAGAGAATGCGGGTTATCCCCCTTCTTCCCTTACCGAACTAACGGGAGTATTTGTCGGGGCTAATATCAGTCACTATTTGTTGCAACATCTGAGTTCTCACGCCGAGTTGCTGCAATCTCAGGCGTTGGAAACCCTGATCAGTAATGACAAAGACTACCTTGCCACCCGAATTTCGTACTTACTGAACTTAAAGGGTCCCAGTTTCAGCATTGGAACGGCTTGCTCCACTTCTCTCGTAGCCGTGCATCTGGCCTGCCGCAGCCTGCTGGGGTATCAGTGCGACATGGCGATCGCTGGAGGAATTTCCATTCAAAATCTCCGTCGGGAAGGGTACCTGCATCACGAGGGCAGCATTGCCTCACCCACTGGCACCTGCCGCGCCTTTGATGCCCAGGCTCAAGGAACCGTGTTTGGGAGTGGCATGGGGCTGGTGGTGCTGAAGCGGCTTGATGAAGCCCTTACCGACGGAGATCATATCTATGGTGTGATCAAAGGATCGGCTATTAATAATGATGGGGCTGGGAAAGTGGGATACACCGCGCCCAGTGTAGAAGGGCAGGCCGAAGTGGTGGCTGAAGCTTTGGCGATCGCCAACATTGCCCCCGAAACGATTCGCTACATTGAAGCTCATGGCACCGGGACAGAATTGGGCGATCCCATTGAAATTAAAGCGCTAAACCATGTTTTTCGGACGAGTACAAATCAGAAGAACGTCTGCGCCATTGGTTCGGTCAAAACCAATGTAGGACATCTGAATACGGCGGCTGGAGTAACAGGATTGATCAAAACGCTCCTGTCACTCAAACACCGAAAGATTCCACCCAGCCTGCATTTCGAGCAACCCAATCCCCATATCGACTTCGCCAACAGTCCCTTCTACGTCAATACTCAACTCACAGACTGGCCATCCAACGGCATTCCCCGTCGAGCTGGAGTCAGTTCCTTCGGCATTGGCGGCACCAATGCCCATGTGGTTCTCGAAGAAGCACCTACTGGTGAACCCCCGCAGCCCGCTCGTCCCTGGCAACTGCTACTGCTCTCTGCCAAAACAAAGACGGCTCTAGATACCGCAACCGCTAACTTAGCCACCCTTCTCCAGCACTCACCTCATCCTCATCTGGCCGATATCGCCTATACGCTGCAAGTTGGTCGTCAAGCCTTTGCTCATCGGCGGATGGTGGTCTGTCAGCCCCATGATGCGAGTTCGCTGCTGGCATCCTCTGACCCACAACGCCTCCTATCTGGACAGACCACCGGAGCGCATCGGGCGATCGCCTTTCTGTTCCCCGGTCAGGGGTCACAGTATCCCGGCATGGCAAAGGAGCTGTATGAGACAGAACCTACGTTTCGAGCCGTGGTCGAAACGTGCTGTCAATTACTGCGGCCTGTGTTGGCCGTTGACCTGCGCGAGATTCTCTTTCCCACCGCTGCAACGCATGACTGTGAACGGCTCAATCAAACCCGCTATGCCCAACCGGCGCTGTTTGTGGTTGAGTACGCTCTGGCGCATCTGTGGATGAGTTGGGGCATTCAGCCCGCTGCCTTGCTCGGTCACAGCATTGGTGAACTGGTGGCAGCATGTTTGGCCGGTGTGTTCTGCCTGGAAGATGCGTTAACCCTGGTGGTGCGGCGGGCAGAGTTGATGCAGCAGTGTCCCACCGGAGCGATGCTCTCCGTGCCGCTATCCGCGGCACAGTTGCAGCCCTGGCTCGGTTCAGACATCACCCTGGCGGTCAGTAATGCGCCTTCGCTCTCGGTTGTCTCCGGAAGCCAGGGAGCGATCGCCTCTCTCTCTACTGAACTGGCTGCCAAAGGTGTGGAAACGCGACTGTTGCATACCTCCCACGGCTTTCACTCTGCCTTGATGGCACCAGCGGTTGAGCCGTTGATTGCAGCGGTTGAGCAGGTGAGACTGCATCCACCGCAGATTCCCGTTCTCTCGAATGTGACGGGCACCTGGCTGACGGCAGCACAGGCTACTGACCCCCACTACTGGGGAGAGCAGTTACGCCAGACAGTGCAGTTTGCCTCATGCCTCAAAGAACTGGTGCAGGACTCTAGCCAGATTCTATTAGAAGTCGGCCCTGGACGAACGCTGACGACTCTGGCAAAGCAGCAGGCAACAGCAGAGCAACTGGTGCTCGCCTCGCTGCGCCATCCGCAGCAGCAGGAATCCGACATTGCTTTGTTGCTGCAAAGCCTGGGACGCTTATGGTTGGAGGGAGTGGAGATCGACTGGTCAGGCTTCTATGCCCATGAGCGGCGGCAGCGGGTGCCGTTGCCCACCTATCCCTTTGAGCGACAGCGCTATTGGATTGAGCCGATTCAATCATCCTCTAGAATCGCTGATTCACTTAGCCGGAAGTCTGCGGTCAATGATTGGTTCTATCAAGCATCGTGGAAGCGTCTACCAGCACTAAACCGACGTTCAGCATTTATAGAACCATCCTGTTGGCTGATATTTGCTGATGCAAACGGATTGGCGAATCACGTCGCTCAGCAATTAGAGCAGGCCGGACAAACAGTAATCACAGTAACTCCGGCAACGGAATTCGCACGATTGAACGATCGCCACTACACCCTCAATCCTGATCAGCCTGAAGACTACGAAACATTACTGCAAACGGTACGAATTCGGCATTCAACCCCGCAACGGGTAGTGTATAGCTGGAGTTTAGTTGCGCCTGAAACCGCTGGCTTAGAAGAACTGAGGGATTTCTATGGTTTGATTTACCTGACACAGGCGATCGCCAACCAACTGGGAACGGCGACGCTGTACCTGGATGTGCTCACTCATCATCTGCATGATGTTTTAGGTACAGAAGATTCGGCTCCAGATCGTGCTGCTGTTCTGGGAGCCTGCAAAGTTATTCCCCAGGAGTATCCCCATCTCACCTGCCGCAACCTGGATCTCGACCTACCGCAGACTGAGCTTTCTCCCGATCATCCCGTGATCCAGTCGCTCCTTGCCGAATTGCTCGTATCCTCGCCTGAAGCGACTATTGCCCATCGGGGCCGTCATCGCTGGGAGCAAACCTTTGAGTCAATGCCATTGCCAGCAGAACCGGGTTCGTCGCGCCTGCGCCAGGGGGGCATTTACCTGATTGCAGGGGATTTGATCAATGGATTGGGGTTTGCGATCGCTCAATTACTCATTGAAACCTGGCAGGCAAAGGTTGCCCTGGTGGGGCAAAGTGGACTTCCCGAACGCCACCTGTGGGAGCAATGGCTGACCTCCCATTCCGATGACGACCGGGTAAGTCGTCGCATTCGTCAGATTCAAACCCTGGAAACAGCCGGGGCACAACTCCTAATATTTGAGGCGGACGTAACTCATGCAGACCAGATGCAGCGGGCGATCGGCCAAATTGATCAGCACTTTGGAACCGTACATGGAGTGATTTATACGCCCGCGATTAATGCTGCCCAGAGTGCCCGTTCCATTCAAGAACTGAACGTGACGAATAGTGCGTCAGAGTTGCGATCGCGTATGCAGGGACTCCTGGTGATAGAGAGTACCTTGCAGGGCAAATCACTCGATTTCTACCTGGTGCAGTCGTCGCTTGCCTGCGTACTGGGAGGACTGGGGCTGGCAGCGTATACGGCGAGTTACACATGTCTGGATGCCGTCGTCAGTCAACGCAGCCGCACCCATTCTACCCCCTGGTTTAGCGTCAATCGGCAGGCGTGGCACTCCGAGTGGGAGGCAGAGCTTTCGCCAATGGAGCGACCGTTCGTGAGTGATCTCGCCATGACTCCGACTGAAGTTTGGGAGGCGATTCAGCAGGTTCTCACAATGCCGGGAGCGGGACAGGTCATCGTCTCGACGGCATCATTACAGGCGCGGCTGGAGCAGGAAGCCCAGCCGTCGCTGCTAGCCGAATCGACGGTATGGCAACAGTGGAGACCAACGGCATCCCATGTTCGCCCCGCGATCGCCACTCCCTATGTGGCTCCCACTACAGATGTGGAGAAAGCGATCGCCGCCATTTGGCAAATGCTGTTAGGCATTGAACCCATTGGCATTCACGACAACTTCTTTGAATTGGGGGGACATTCCCTGCTGGCCGTTCAAGTGATCTCGCGCCTGCGAGAGCAGTTTCAGGTGGAATTGCCCCTCAAGAGCATCTTGTTTGAAGCGCCGACCGTAACCGGACTCGCCAGGGTGATTGCGGAGCAAACCCTGGCGAGTGGGGATGATCGCCTGGATCAACTGTTGCGGGAAATTGAGAATCTCTCTCCAGAGGACGTTCAGGCGAGGCTGGCGCAACAGTCTCCGTTGAGTCGGTAAATCAGGGTATAAGGATGATGAACGAGTTTGCGAAGCGGATTGCAGCACTCTCTCCAGCACAGCGAGCCTTGCTGGAACGACAACTTCAGCAGCAGGGCGTAGCATCTGCTAAACCGCAACCCATCCCACGTCGGAACGATACCCCTCCCCTATCGTTCGCGCAACAGCGGTTGTGGTTCCTGGATCAGTTTCAGTCCCAAAGTCCGGAATACAATGTATCAGCGGCAATGCGGCTCAAGGGATCTCTCAATATCGCCGCCCTTGAACAAGCCTTGAATGAAATGGTTAGGCGACACGATGTGTTGCGGACGACCTTTCCCGCCGTTGATGGACACCCGGTGCAGGCGATCGTTCCCACCCTAACATTGCCTCTGCTGCTGGTCGATTTACACACTATTCCGGCAGCACAGCGAGACGCTGAAGTGCAACGGCTTGCGCGGGCTGAAGTGCGCTGTCCGTTTAACCTCTCCCAGCGACCGCCCATGCGAACGGCGCTGTTGTCATGGGGCGAGGATGAGTACTGGCTGCTGGTGACGCTGCATCACATCATTGCAGATGGCTGGTGCCGGGGCATCTTCATTCGAGAATTGACGGTTCTGTATCAGGCGTTTGTTCAGGGTCAGCCTTCTCCCCTGGACGAATTGCCCATTCAATATGGTGATTTTGCCCACTGGCAGCGGCAACAGCTTCAGGGAGAAGCTCTGGAACGGCAACTCATCTACTGGCGGCAGTGCTTGCACAATAGTCCTGCCCTGCTGAACGTGCCAACCGATCGCCCTCGTCCTGCCCGACAAACCTTTAAAGGCACCCGGCAATTTTTTGAGATTCCCGCACCGCTGGTTGAGTTGCTGAAAGCACTGAGTCAACAACATGGGGTGACGCTATTCATGACGCTGTTGGCGGCGTTTCAAACCCTGCTGTATCGCTACACCGGACAAACGGATATTCTTGTCGGTTCCCCGATCGCCAACCGTACCCCTGCGGAAACCGAAGCGATCATCGGCTTTTTTGCGAATACGCTGGTGTTCCGTACCGATCTATCTGGCAATCCCAGCTTTGAAACGCTGCTGCGGCGCGTTCAAGCGATCGCCCTGGACGCTTACGCCCATCAGGATGTGCCGTTTGAAAAGCTGGTGGAAGACCTGCATCCAGACCGCAACCTCAGCCATAATCCGCTGTTTCAGGTGATGCTGACGCTGCAAGGGGTGCCGCTGACCACTGTTGAGATGGCTGGTCTAACGCTGGAACCCCTGCTGATTGACAGCGGTACTGCTCGCTTTGACCTGATGCTTAACCTCTCGGAAACTCTCAGCGGCATTCGGGGCATTTGCGAATACAACACGGACTTGTTTGATGCTTCTACCATTGCCCGACTTCTGGGGCACTTCCACGTTTTGCTGAAGGGCATTGCGGCAAATCCACGGCGGTGCGTCTCCGAACTCCCCCTGCTGATGGAAGCAGAAACCCGTCAGATTCTCGTGGAGTGGAATCAAACCACACGGGAGTACAATGACCGCCGCTGTATCCATCACCGGATTGAAGCGCAGGTAGAGCAAACGCCTGAGGCGATCGCCCTCAGCTTTGATGACCAACAGCTTACCTATCGAGAACTTAACCATCGTGCCAATCAATTAGCTCACTATCTGCAAGCGCAGGGAGTGCAGCCCGATACCCTGGTGGGGCTGTGTTTGGAGCGATCGCTGGAGATGGTGATTGGCATTCTGGGTGTACTCAAAGCGGGGGGCGCTTATCTGCCCCTTGATCCCACCTATCCGGTAGAACGGCTGGCATGGATGCTGGAGGATGCACAGGTACCGTTGCTATTAACCCAGGCACCTCTGGTATCGACGTTGCCGCCCCACGCAGCACAAGTTGTCTATCTGGATCGTGACTGGCAGGCGATCGCTCCTTTCCCCACGATGAATCCTCCCGGTCTGAGTCAGCCTCACCATCTGGCATACGTCATCTACACATCGGGTTCCACCGGACGACCGAAAGGCGTAATGAACACCCACCAGGGATTGTGGAATCGCCTGGTGTGGATGCAGGAGGCGTATGGACTGACCCCTGCCGACCGGGTGCTGCAAAAGACACCGTTTAGCTTCGACGTTTCGGTCTGGGAATTTCTCTGGCCGCTGATGGCAGGGGCACGGTTGGCGATCGCTCAACCGGACGGCCATCGAGACAGCACCTACCTGGTACGGGTGATTGCTCAGGAGCAAGTGACGACGCTGCATTTTGTGCCATCCATGCTGCACGCGTTTTTAGACGCACTGGGATTGGAAACCTGCCAGAGCATAACGCGAGTGATCTGTAGCGGAGAAGCCCTGCCCGGCGATCTACAAACCCGCTTCTTTGAGCGGGTCAATGCCGAACTGCATAATCTCTATGGCCCGACGGAAGCGGCGATCGATGTCACGGCATGGGTGTGTCAGCCGCAGGGCACTTTAACCAGCGTTCCGATTGGTCGCCCGATCGCCAACACGCAAATTTATCTGTTGGATAATGCCGGAAATCCAGTTCCGATTGGCGTTCCTGGCGAGTTACACATCGGTGGCGCAGGACTGGCGCGAGGCTATTTGAATCGTCCCGATTTAACGGCTGAGAAATTCATTCCCAACCCGTTTTGTGGGGCAGAAGTAAGCTCAGACCTTCAGTCTTTGTGCTTTCAATCCTCAAGGCTCTATAAAACGGGAGATCTCGCCCGGTATCTTCCCAATGGCGCGATCGAGTTTCTGGGACGCATCGACCACCAGGTGAAAATTCGTGGCTTTCGCATTGAACTGGGAGAAATTGAAGCGGTGCTCAACCAGCATCCAGCCGTAAAGGCGAGTGTGGTCATTGATTATGATCGGCAGGGCGATCGCCGTTTGGTTGCTTACGTTCAGTCTTCTCACGAGATAACGGCAGCGGAGTTGCGATTGCACCTCCAGAAAACTCTTCCTGAATACATGGTGCCTGCCGTTTTTACGGTGATGATGGCATTGCCGCTGATGCCCAACGGTAAGGTCGATCGGCGATCGCTCCCCGATCCTGATTGGCGTTCGGCGGAGGTTGCGTTTACGTCACCGCGCACCCCTGTTGAAGAATTGCTGGCGGGGATTTGGGCACGAGTTCTTGGACTGGAGACAGTCAGCGTTCACGATAACTTCTTTGAACTGGGCGGACATTCGCTGCTGGCAACGCAGGTAATTGCACAGATACAGCGAACGTTTCAGGTTGAGCTACCGCTGCGATCGCTGTTTGAGTTGCCAACGATCGCCACCCTTGCCCCCGCGATCGCCACCGCGTTGAAAGAGGCCACCCATGCGGTTCCCTCCATTCAGCCAATTTCCCGCACCCAGCCGCTGCCGATTTCCTTTGCCCAACAGCGCCTCTGGTTTCTAGCCCAGTGGGAACCCGACAGTCCCTTTTACAGTTTGCCAGCGGCCATCCGGCTTAGCGGTAGCCTGGATATTTCAGCGCTGCATCGTAGTTTCCAAGAAATTGTGCAACGTCATGAAGTCCTACGGACTCATATCCGAGCCGACCAGGGACAGCCTCTAGTTGAGATTAGCCCTACGGCAGAGTTACCCCTGCCCCTGATCGATTTAAGTGATATACCTGCCACAACGCAGACCAAAGTGGTGCAGCAGTTAGCCCATGCCTATGCCCAGCAGACCTTTGACTTAGCCACGGATGAGCTGCTGCGGGTGCAATTACTGAAATTGAGCGATACGCGCACCGCGCAGGCAGGCCAACGCTACTATGTTCTACTCATTTCCATGCACCACATTGCCGCCGATGGTTGGTCGATTGGGGTGCTGCTGCGGGAACTGACGGTGCTATATGAGGCGTATCTCAACGGGCAGACATCTCCTTTACCAATCCTGCCAATTCAGTATGTTGACGTTGCCGCATGGCAGCGCCAGTGGTTACAGGGCGATGTTCTGAACACTCAACTCAACTACTGGCAGCAGCAGTTGGCGGGTGCGCCGCCCGTTTTAGCCCTGCCAACCGATTACCCACGTCCCCCGGTTCAAACATTCCAGGGCAGTAGTCATTCCTTTACCCTCCCCGGCGATGTCACTGATGCGCTCAGGACGCTTAGCCGAACGCAAGGCTGCACGCTGTTTATGACCCTGCTGACGGGCTTTGTCCTGCTCCTCCATCGCTACAGCAACAGTAACGATATTGTCGTTGGGTCACCCATCGCCAATCGCACCCATCCAGACGTAGAGGAATTAATTGGCTTTTTTGTGAACACCCTGGTACTGCGAACGGACGTATCGGGCAATCCGACCGGGCAAGAACTGTTGCAGCGGGTTCGAGGCATGGCGCTGGGAGCCTACGCCCATCAAGACCTGCCCTTTGAACACCTGGTGGAAGTGCTGCATCCCGATCGCGACCTCAGCCATACGCCCCTGTTTCAGGTGATGTTTGTGCTGCAAACTCCGCGCCAATCGCTGACCCTGCCTGGTCTGGAAGTGCAGCCCATCGAGATTGACCGCCCCATTGCCAAGTTTGATCTGACCCTTTCCATTACGGAGACCCCCATCGGCCTCACGGCTCGACTGGAATATCGCACCGATCTGTTTACCATCGACACCATTCGCCGCATGGCAGGGCACTTGCAAACCCTATGGGCAGCGCTGGCGGCCAATCCCGATCGCCCAATTGGGGACCTGCCCCTGCTAACGGCATCGGAACAGCAGCAGTGGATGCAGTGGAACAGGACGCAATCGCCCCTTACCCAGGACGGCACATTCATTGACTGGTTCGAGCGGCAGGTAGAACGTTCGCCCGATGCGGTCGCGGTAGTGTTTGCCGACCAGCAAATCACCTACCGGGAACTGAATACTCGCGCCAATCAGCTTGCCCATCACTTGCAGCAGAGGGGCGTTGCCCCAGACGGTCTGGTTGGCCTGTGCGTGGAACGCTCCATCGAACTGGTCATTGGGTTGCTCGGCATTTTGAAGGCAGGAGGGGCTTATGTTCCCCTCGACCCCACCTACCCAGCAGCACGGTTGTCCTACATCCTCAATGATGCTCAGGTGGCAGTGCTGTTGATCCAGCAACGGTTACTGCCGATGCTCACGACTGAGACGCTTCAAGCAGATATCGTGTGTCTTGGAGCCGAGGATGAGGCGATCGCCCAACAGCCCACCGATTTTCCCCGGATTGAGTGCAAACCCGACCATCTGGCCTATGTCATCTATACGTCCGGCTCTACGGGCAACCCCAAAGGTACGCTCGTCACCCACCGGGGACTCGCCAACTACCTCGACTGGTGTACCCATACCTACACCGTTGAACAAGGCACCGGAACCCTCGTTCACTCGTCCATCGCCTTTGATTTAACCGTTACGGGCTTATTCTCGCCGCTGCTCGTGGGGCAACGGGTGGAATTGGTTCCCGAAGACCTGGGAATTGAGGCGTTGGGCATGGCTCTGCGGCAGCGATCGCAACTCAGCCTGGTCAAGATCACGCCAGCGCAGTTGCAGCTTCTGGCAGAACAACTTAACCCGTCTGATGTTGCCCACTGTACGAACGCTTTCATCATTGGTGGGGAAACCCTCTTGCCCGAACACATCGCCTTCTGGCAACAGCACGCCCCAGCCACGCGCCTGGTCAATGAGTATGGCCCAACTGAAACGGTGGTGGGGTGCTGTGTATATTCGGTGCCTCAGGGAGCATCCTACCCGGGAGTCGTGCCAATTGGGAGGGCGATCGCTAACACCGATCTGTACGTTCTGGATCAACATTATCAACTGGTGCCCAGCGGTGTTGTGGGGGAACTCTACATTGGCGGTGCGGGTTTAGCGCGAGGGTATTTGCATCGTCCCGATCTGACTGCCGAGAAATTTATTCCCCATCCCTTTAGCCAGGAACCGGGCGCGAGGTTATACAAAACCGGAGATCTGGCTCGCTATCGCCCCGATGGCACCCTGGAATGCCTCGATCGCGTCGATCATCAGGTGAAAATACGCGGCTTCCGGATTGAACTGGGCGAAATTGAGACGGCATTAAGCCAGTATCCCGGTATTCAACACGCCGTTGTGCTGGCACAGGATGCCCCTGGCGGCGGCAAACAGCTCGTGGCCTACATCGTTGCCCGGAATGCGCCTTCATCGGTTGAGGTGCGACGTTGGTTGAAGGCTACCTTACCGGACTACATGGTGCCCACTGCCGTGGTACCGCTGGAGGCTCTGCCGCTCACCCCCAACGGTAAAGTTGATCGCCGGAGGTTGCCGTCTCTGGCGGGTGTTCAGGTGCCTTCCACACCAGAGGCAGACTTGGTGATGGCTCCCCATACCCCTGCCGAAGAAATTCTGGTGGGAATTTGGCAGCGAGTGCTGGAGTTGGAAGCCATCCACGTTCACGACAACTTTTTTGAACTGGGCGGACATTCGCTGCTGGCAACCCGCGTTGTGTCGCACATTCGGCAGGCGTTTCGAGTCGAGGTGCCGCTACGTCACATCTTTGAATATCCCAGCATTGCCGAGCTAGCGCCTGCGATAGACACTCTGCTGAAAACCGAACCCAAAACTACGGCTCCTCTGCAACCGCGCGATCGCACCCAACCTCTGCCCCTTTCCTTTGCCCAACAGCGCCTCTGGTTTTTGGCACAGCTTGAACCCGACAGTCCGTTTTACAACGTTCCAGTGGCGGTTCGTGTGCAGGGGGTGTTGAATGTAGCGGTGTTGCGGCGAAGTTTGGAGGCAATCATAGATCGGCATGAAGTCCTCCGAACGGCTTTTGAGCGCGTGGAAGGGCATCCGGTGCCCGTGGTGTCAACGGCGATCGCCCTCCCGCTTCCCCTGATTGATTTGCAAGACGTTTCCTCAGTTCAGCAGGCCATTGAGGTCAACCGCTGGGCACAGGTCGAAGCCCAACAGCCTGTGCCTCTTGATTGCAGTCCACTCCTGCGGGTCAAGCTAATCCGGCTTCAGGCTCAAGAGCATGTGCTGTTGCTCACCCTTCATCACCTCGTTGCCGATGGCTGGTCGATGGGAGTGCTGGTTCATGAACTGGCTGATTTCTATAAAGCATTTTGCCAGGGGCAAGCCACCTCGTTGCCAGACTTGCCGATTCAATACGCAGATTTTGCTGCGTGGCAGCGAGAGGAGTTAGAGGGCGATCGCCTGGAGTCGCAGCTTGCCTACTGGACGCGGCAGCTAGCGGGTGCTGCCCCCTTATTGGAGTTGCCCTGCGACCATCCCCGTCCTGCGGTACAAACCTTCCAGGGTGCAACCTATGCCTTCCAGATCTCCCCTCAGCAAACCCAGACGCTCAAGCGCTTCAGCCAGCAGCAGGGATGCACGCTGTTTATGACGCTGCTGACCGCGTTTCAGGTGTTACTGTCTCGCTACAGCAGCAGTGAAGACATCGTCGTCGGCTCTCCTATTGCCAATCGCAACCGGGCTGAAACTGAGGCATTGATTGGTTTCTTCGTCAACACGCTGGTGTTGCGAACCAACCTGTCGGGCAATCCCACTGTACAGGAGGCACTGCATCGGGTGCGGGAGGTTGCCCTGGGAGCCTATGCTCATCAAGACTTGCCGTTTGAGCGTTTGGTGGAAGCCCTCCAGCCAGAACGGAACTTGAGCCATACGCCCCTGTTCCAGGTCATGTTCATTTTGCAAAATGCGCCTGCGGCAGCATTGCAACTTCCCGGTTTAACCCTGAGCCTGCTGGAGTCGCAAACGCAATCGGCCAAATTTGACCTGACGCTCTCCCTACAGGAACGCGCCGATGTGCTGGTGGGCACCCTGGAATACAACCGTGCCCTGTTTGATGCCAACACGATCGCCCGCATGGCTGTCCACTGGCAGCAGCTTCTAGAGGGGATGATGGCTAACCCCCACCAGCGCATCGGGGAACTGGATCTGCTTACCCCTGCCGAACATCAGCAGATTCAGGCGTGGAATGCCGCTGAGGCAGATTTCCTGTCCCTGTCCCTGTGTCTGCATGAATGGGTGGAAGCGCAGGTAGCAAAAACTCCAGATGCCGTTGCCCTTTGCTTTGAGGAGCAACAGTTGACCTACCGCGAACTCGATCGCCGCGCCAATCAGGTAGCCCATCACCTGCGCGGGGTCGGTGTCCGTCCCGGTCAGCTCGTTGGCGTTTGCCTGGAGCGATCGCCCCATCTGGTCATTGCTCTGCTTGCCGTGCTGAAGGCAGGCGGAACCTATGTCCCCCTTGATCCGAGCTACCCACCGCAACGACTGGCGTTCATCCTGGAAGATGCCGATGTTGCCGTCTTGTTAACGGAACATCTGGAGACTGAGCCGCGCCTCCCGACCCATATTCCTAACGTTTCTCTGGATGGCGATCGCGCCACAATTGACCAGGCCTGCACTGATCCGCTTCCAGGGCTGGCTACACCCGATGCCCTGGCCTACGTCATCTACACCTCTGGTTCCACCGGGAAGCCCAAGGGGGTGCAGATTCCGCATCGAGCGGTGGTCAATTTCCTCCAATCGTTGCAACAGACACCCGGACTCACGTCGCAGGATGTGCTGCTCTCATTAACCACCATTGCTTTCGACATTGCTGCGCTAGAGCTGTTCTTACCACTGGTGACGGGGGCGCGAGTGGTGTTGACGAGTCGTGCGATTGCCGCCGATGGCACGCAGTTGGCAAACCTCATGACCCAGGTTCAGGCTACCGTCATGCAAGCGACTCCTGCCACCTGGCAACTGCTGATTACAGCAGGATGGCAGGGCGATCGCTGCTTAAAACTCCTCTGTGGCGGTGAAGCCTTGCCACGTTCCCTTGCCAATGCCCTGTTAGAACGGTGTGGGACATTGTGGAATATGTATGGCCCGACAGAAACGACGATCTGGTCAGCGGTGCATCCAGTCAAGGCGGCTCAGTCACAGGAATCGGATGTTGAACCCGCAGACGCTCACATGCCTGTTCCCATCGGGCGGGCGATCGCCAACACCCAGTTTTATGTGCTCAATCGCTATCATCAAGCTGTTCCCGTGGGTGTTCCCGGCGAACTTCACATTGGCGGTGCCGGGTTGGCCTGGGGGTATTTGAATCGACCAGACTTAACGGCAGAGAAGTTTATTCCTAATCCGTTTTGGCAGGCAGAGGGGCACTCAACTCCTCACTCTTCCAACCTTTACAAAACGGGCGATCGCGTTCGTTACCGTCCAGATGGAACGCTGGAGTTTTTGGGGCGAATCGACTATCAGGTGAAGGTTCGCGGCTTTCGGATTGAGTTGGGTGAGATTGAAACTCAGCTTATTCAGCATAGTGCCATCCGTGAGGCGGTGGTGGTGGCTCGCCCGATCGCGGACAGTCAGGAGTTGGTAGCGTATGTGGTGTTCCATGCACAGGCATCACTGGAGTCGGGAGAACTGCGTCAGTTCTTGAGCCAGACGTTACCCGCTTACATGGTGCCATCGGTGTATGTCCGGTTGGACAACCTGCCATTAACGCCCAACGGCAAAGTGGATCGGCAAGCTCTGCCCGCTCCGCAGCACGACACGCGGTTAAGTTCAGCGACGACCTACGTTGCGCCCCGCAATCAACTGGAACAGATGGTGGCTCAGGTGTGGCAGCACATTCTCCAGGTTGAAACCGTAGGTATTCACGACAATTTCTTTGATTTGGGGGGGCATTCCCTATGGCTAGTGCAGGTTCACAGCCAACTTCAGCATCGCTCAGGCACCGAGTTTCCCCTATTAGAGTTATTCCGCTATCCCACGGTCAGTTCCCTTGCGGCGTTTTTAAGTTCGCACCATCACGCCTCTGTTTCGGATGGGGAGATGGGGGGCGATCGCACCGCTCAACTTCAGCAGGGCAAAGCTCGCCTGCAACGGTTTCGCACGTTGAATCAACTCAGTCGATAACGGTTGGGACGCAGTTTCAACGAATCTCAGCTCGATGAAATGTTTGTTTTATATCCCATGAAGGATTCCAGACCCGTGAACCAGCTCAATGGATTAGAAGTCGCTGTCATCGGCATGACGGGACGCTTTCCCGGCGCTCGAAATTTGACAGAATTTTGGCACAACATTCGGGATGGCGTGGAGTCAGTGTCCTGGTTTACCGATGACCAGTTGCAGGCCGCTGGGGTTGATCCATCCTTGTTCCGTCAACCAAACTATGTCAAAGCCAGAGCAACGCTAGCAGACGTTGACTTATTTGATGCCCCATTTTTTGACTTCAATCCCAAAGAAGCGGCCATTACTGACCCGCAGCATCGGATTTTGCTGGAAGTGGCATGGGAAGCATTGGAACAGGCGGGCTACGATCCAGACACCTACAGCGGTTTAATTGGAGTCTATGCCGGGGTAGGGTTCAACAGCTATTTGCTGAATTTAGTGGCTCATCCAGAGGTGCTGAAGTCAGTCGATCGCTTTCAGCTTATGCTGGCAAATGACAAGGACTTTGCCTGCACCCGCGTCTCCTACAAATTAAACTTGCAGGGGCCGAGCCACACTGTGCAAACCGCGTGTTCGACATCGCTGGTGGCGGTTCACTTAGCCTGTCGGAGCTTACTCAGCGGCGAGTGCGACATGGCACTGGCGGGTGGCATTACGGTCAGTGCTCAGCAAACCGTCGGCTATCTCCACCATGAGGGCAGCATTGCCTCACCCGATGGACATTGTCGCGCCTTTGATGCTCAAGCCCAGGGAACGGTACCGGGCAATGGCGTTGGGCTGGTGGTGCTGAAACGGCTAGAGGATGCGATCGCTGATGGTGACTATATCCATGCTGTAATCAAAGGCTCGGCTCTAAACAATGATGGAGCCAGTAAAGTCAGCTATACGGCTCCCCGCATTGATAGTCAGGCCGCCGTGATTCGAACCGCTCAGCAGATTGCCGAAGTTGACCCAGATAGTATTCGCTACATCGAAGCTCACGGCACGGGCACAACCCTTGGAGATCCGATTGAAATAGCGGCTCTCACGCAAGCAGTCCGCACAGGCACACAAAAGACGGGATTTTGTGCCATTGGTTCGGTTAAAACCAACGTAGGACATCTGGATACAGCGGCAGGTATCGCCGGATTCATTAAAACTGTTTTGGCGCTCCAACATCGGCAAATCCCACCCAGCCTGCATTTCGAGCAACCCAATCCCCATATCGACTTCGCCAACAGTCCCTTCTACGTCAATACTCAACTCACAGACTGGCCATCCAACGGCATTCCCCGTCGAGCTGGAGTCAGTTCCTTCGGCATTGGCGGCACCAATGCCCATGTGGTTCTCGAAGAAGCACCTACTGGTGAACCCCCGCAGCCCGCTCGTCCCTGGCAACTGCTACTGCTCTCTGCCAAAACAAAGACGGCTCTAGATACCGCAACCGCTAACTTAGCCACCCTTCTCCAGCACTCACCTCATCCTCATCTGGCCGATATCGCCTATACGCTGCAAGTTGGTCGTCAAGCCTTTGCGCATCGGCGGATGGTGGTCTGTCAGCCCCATGATGCGAGTGCGGTGCTGGCATCCTCTGACCCACAACGCCTCCTATCGGGTCAGGCCACCGGAGCGCATCGGGCGATCGCCTTTCTGTTCCCCGGTCAGGGGTCACAGTATCCCGGCATGGCAAAGGAGCTGTATGAGACAGAACCTACGTTTCGAGCCGTGGTCGAAACGTGCTGTCAATTACTGCTGCCTGCGTTGGCCGTTGACCTGCGCGAGATTCTCTTTCCCACCGCTGCAACGCATGACTGTGAACGGCTCAATCAAACCCGCTATGCCCAACCGGCGCTATTTGTGGTTGAGTACGCTCTGGCGCATCTGTGGATGAGTTGGGGCATTCAGCCCGCTGCCTTGCTCGGTCACAGCATTGGTGAACTGGTGGCAGCGTGTTTGGCCGGTGTGTTCTGCCTGGAAGATGCGTTAACCCTGGTGGTGCGGCGGGCAGAGTTGATGCAGCAGTGTCCCACCGGAGCGATGCTCTCCGTGCCGCTATCCGCGGCACAGTTGCAGCCCTGGCTCGGTTCAGACATCACCCTGGCGGTCAGTAATGCGCCTTCGCTCTCGGTTGTCTCGGGAAGCCAGGGAGCGATCGCCTCTCTCTCTACTGAACTGGCTGCCAAAGGTGTGGAAGCACGACTGTTGCATACCTCCCACGGCTTTCACTCTGCCTTGATGGCACCAGCGGTTGAGCCGTTGATTGCAGCGGTTGAGCAGGTGAGACTGCATCCACCGCAGATTCCCGTTCTCTCGAATGTGACGGGCACCTGGCTGACGGCAGCACAGGCTACTGACCCCCACTACTGGGGAGAGCAGTTACGCCAGACAGTGCAGTTTGCCTCATGCCTCAAAGAACTGGTGCAGGACTCTAGCCAGATTCTGTTAGAAGTCGGCCCTGGACGAACGCTGACGACTCTGGCAAAGCAGCAGGCAACAGCAGAGCAACTGGTGCTTGCCTCGCTGCGCCATCCGCAGCAGGAGGAATCCGACAGTGCCTTGTTGCTGCAAAGCCTGGGACGCTTATGGTTGGGGGGAGTGGAGATCGACTGGTCAGGCTTCTATGCCCATGAGCGGCGGCAGCGGGTGCCGTTGCCCACCTATCCCTTTGAGCGACAGCGCTATTGGATTGAGCCACAGCCCGCTATTCCAGATCAACAACCCTCTTCAAGCCTGATCATGCGCCAGTCTGATCGTTCAAACTGGTTTTACCTGCCCACATGGAAGCGCACCCCTCCGGTTGTATCTGACTTGCAGGCGATCGCCTCTTCCCCCTCGTGCTGGCTCTTGCTGCTCGATGCCACGGGTTTTGGGCAGCAACTCGCCCGTCAACTGGAGCAGATCGGACAAACGGTGATTACCGTGACACCCGGTGAGCAGTTTGCACAGCATGGCGATCGCCAGTACACGCTCAATCCCAGCCAGGCTAAAGAGTACGAAAAACTGGTGCAGGCTCTGCACACTCAGCCGCTGCATCGCGTGGTTCACTGTTGGAGTATTGATGCTGAGGCGGACAATGAAACCAGTCAACGATGTGGGTTTTATAGCTTAATTTATTTGACTCAAGCACTTGTGCCCCATCATCATTCCCTGTCGCTCCATGTTGTCACCCATCATTTACAGGATGTGATGGGCACCGAGTCTCCGATACCTGCCAAGGCTACGCTCTCAGGAGCTTGCAAAGTCATTCCACAGGAATATCCTCAGTTTCCCTGTCAGGTGATTGATGTCGTCCTCCCTTCTTCTAACGATGCGTGGGCGACGCAACTGATTCAGGCTCTACTCGCAGAATTCACTCATCCGGATGGTGATACCACCGTTGCCTATCGAGGAACGCGTCGTTGGATTCAGACCTTTGCCCCCATGCCACTGCCAGCGGCTCCGAGTCAGTCTCGCCTGCGAAAAGGAGGTACGTATTTAATTGCCGGGGATTTAGTTCATGGCTTGGGATGTTCCTTCGCCATGTCCTTGATTGAACGGTGGCAGGCGAACGTTTCCCTGGTTGGCAACACCGGATTGCCAGCCCGCACGCAATGGCAACACTGGCTTGCAAACCACCCTGGAGATGATCCTGTGAGCCGTCAAATTCACCAGTGGCAAGCCCTAGAAGCAACAGGTGCCCGGGTGTACTGGGTCGAAGCAGACGTGACCGATGTAGCGCAAATGCGGCAGGCGATCGCACACATTGAGCAGCAGGTTGGCTCTTTGCAGGGTGTAATTTACACGCCCGCCATTAATGCCGCACACTCTATTAGAGCGATCGCTGACGTGACACCTGCCAATAGTGATGCAGAACTATCTGCCCGAATGCAGGGGCTTCATGTCTTGGAAACGGTTCTGGGCGATCGCCACCTTGATTTTGGCCTGGTTCAATCCTCTCTTGCGTGTGTCTTGGGAGGTGTGGGATTAGCAACCTATGCCGCCAGCTATTTCTATGTCGATGCTGTGGTCAACCATCTGAATCGTAGGAGCCACACACCTTGGTTCAGTATCAATCGGCAAGCGTGGCACTCGGACGAGCCAGATCACGACCCGACATCTCCAACCAGTGATGCGCTTGATCTGGCCATGACTCCCCAGGAAGTGTGGGAGGCTATTGAACGTGTTTTAGCCATGTCTGTAGCCGAACAGGTAGTGGTTTCAACGGGGTCACTCTCACAACGAATGAGTCAACCTTCACCCGTTGGATTGAAGAAGCAACAGGCCGTTTCACTCCCTCAGTCCAGCCCATTCACCTCGGCACGAGCGAATGTACAGACTCCGTATGAAGCCCCCCGCACCAAACTGGAGCAGGCGATCGCGGTTATCTGGCAAGAGCTACTGGGCATCGAGCAAGTCAGCATTCACGACAACTTCTTTGAATTGGGTGGCCATTCTCTACTTGCTATTCAGGTTACGTCACGTTTGCGGCAGCAGTTTGCCGTGGAACTCCCGCTGAAAAGTATTTTGTTTGATGCACCAACGGTTGCCGGATTGGCTCAGGTCATTCACGATAGCCAGTCGCCATCGAACGAGCAGACGATCGCCGCTCTGTTGGAAGACGTGAAAAACTTATCGCCGGATGAGGTTCAGAGGTACCTCAAAGAATCTCACTCTGGCTCATGAAACCGACTTATTACAGCGGTTTTCACTCAAATGAGGCACGGCTTCATATCTACGAACATTGCAATAGGAGTTTGCACCTATGGAATTTAGTTTGTTTTACTTCTCCGGGGATGGATCAACCGTTCAACCCGATACCTATCGACTGATGATTGAAAGCGCTCAATTTGCTGACCAGCACGGCTTTTCAGCCCTGTGGATGCCCGAACGACACTTTCATCCCTTCGGGGGACTGTATCCCAATCCATCAGTAACCGGAGCAGCTCTGGCAATGGTGACGCATCACCTGCAATTGCGGGCAGGCAGTGTGGTGATGCCGCTGCATAATCCGGCACGGGTAGCGGAAGAGTGGGCCGTTGTCGATAACCTCTCAAATGGGCGCGTGGCGATCGCCTTTGCATCGGGATGGACAATGGATGATTTTGTCCTGTCAACGGAACCGTATGGCGATCGCAAAGCCGCCATGTGGCGAGGTATCCAGACCGTGCAAAGGCTATGGCGGGGGGAATCCGTCGAACTCAATGAGGCATCGGGTCAGCGGATTCCAGTGAAAACCTTTCCCCGACCCTTGCAGTCCGAATTTCCAACCTGGATTGTCTGCCAGTCGCCCAACACGTATATCGAAGCAGGCAAACTGGGCGCGAATGTTCTGACCTCGCTGCTGTCCGGCACGCTGGAGGAAGTGGCGAAGCATATTTCACTGTATCGGCAAGCCCGCAGAGAGCATGGGCATGATCCGCAGCAGGGCAAGGTAGCGATGATGCTCCATACGTTTGTAGGAGAGGATTTCGAGACGGTTAAAGAACAGGTGAGAGAGCCGTTTTGCAATTACTTAAAAACGCATTTGGACTTACTGGAGCATTTAGCCAAAGGGTTGAACTTGAAGATTGATCTCAAGTCACTTTCAAATGCCGACATTGATAGTCTGCTGGCCTTTGCCTATGAAGGCTGGCTGAAAGGCAGAACCCTGATTGGCTCCCAGGCTACCTGTCTACCAATGATCGATCGCCTCCAGCAAGCGGGAGTGGATGAAGTGGCCTGCCTCATTGATTTCGATCCCAACATTGATGCGGTCATGGCGGCTCTGCCCCATCTCCATGCCCTGAAAGAGACCTGCAATCGCAAAACCGTAGCCGTAATGGGTTAATCGTATGATGAATGAGCTGGCTCGACAACTGGCAGCCCTTTCGCCAGAGCAGCGATCGCTCCTGGAAAAGCGCCTGCAACAACGGGGACTAAGCCTATCATCTCCAACCGGGATTCCACAGCGATCGCCCCTTTCCCCGATCAATGAAGCTCCCCTGTCGTTTGCACAACAACGGCTGTGGTTTATCCATCAACTGGATCTGAATCCCAGTTCATATAACGTGTTTAGCGGATTGCGGTTGTACGGAACGTTGCGCGTGCCAGTACTGGAGCAAGCCCTCCAGGAAATCATTCAGCGTCATGACACCCTGCACACCACCTTTGCGACGAATCCAGAGGGACAACCGATTCAGATCGTTGCGCCTGTATCGACAACTTCATTGGCGACTCACGACCTGAGCCACGTTGCCGATCGAGAACTTGAAGTACAGCGGTTAGCCCATCAGGAAGCGCGTTGGGTCTTTGATCTGGCACAGCCGTTGCTGCGGCTCAGGCTCCTGAAGCTGGATCACACGGAGCATGTCTTGTTAGTGACCATGCACCATATCATTGCCGATCGCTGGTCACTGGGTATCTTTATTCAGGAGTTGACGCAACTCTATGAAGCCTTTTCTCGGCAACAGCCCTCCCCCCTCTCGCCTCTGCCGATTCAATATGCAGATTTTGCGGTCTGGCAGCGGCAGTGGTTGCAAGGAGCCGAACTTGAGAAACAATTAGCCTACTGGCGACAGCAGTTGAACGCCCTGCCCGTACTGAACTTACCGAGCGATCGCCCCCGTCCGGCAGTGCCCACCTTTCAAGGTGCCAGGTATCCGATTGCCCTTTCTAAGCCATTATCCGATGCGCTGAAAGCCCTAAGTGTGCGATCGGGTGTGACGTTGTTTACGGTTTTACTGGCAGGGTTCACGGTTTTACTCCAGCGTTACAGCCACCAGGAGGATATTGTTGTCGGCACCGATATTGCCAACCGCAATCGAGTTGAAACGGAAAGCTTAATTGGCCTGTTGGTGAATACACTTGTGTTACGCACTCGGCTATCGGGTAACCCTACCTTTCTGGAACTCTTGCAGCGAGTACGCGACGTCTTAATGGGAGCCTACGCCCATCAAGACCTTCCCTTTGAACGGCTGGTCGAAGCGCTCAAGCCAGAACGGGATCTCAGCCAGATGGTGCCATTATTCCAGGCAAAGCTCGACTTTCAGCTTGCCCCATTACAACCGCTGGCTCTGGATAATCTCACGGTTCACCCCCTGTTGTTAGATAACGAAACGGCCAAATTTGAACTGCGCCTGAATTTAGTGGATTCAGAGTCGGGAATGAAAGGGCAGGTTGAGTACAGTACCGATTTGTTTGATCAACCCACGATTGCCCGTTTGGTCAGTCACTTTCAAACGTTGCTGGAAAGTATTGTTGCCAATCCTCAGCAGCGTTTGTCTGATCTTTCACTGCTCACCCCGGAGGAGTACCACCAGTTAGTGGTGGCGTGGAATCAAACCACACGGGAGTACGATGATAACAGCTGTATTCATCACCTCATTGAAGCGCAGGTGAAGCAGACCCCCGATGCGATCGCCCTCACCTTTGAAAACCAACAGCTTACCTATCGAGAATTAAATCATCGCGCCAATCAACTGGCTCACTACCTCCAGGCGCAGGGATTGCAGCCCGATACCCTGGTGGGGCTGTGCTTGGAGCGATCGCTAGAGATGGTGATTGGCATTCTTGCGGTTTTAAAGGCGGGGGGAGCCTATGTGCCGATTGATCCGACCTATCCATCCGAGCGACTTGCTTTTATGTTGCGGGATGCCCAGGTGCCCATTCTCCTCACCCAGGCACGATTCGTTCACGCTTTGCCCGAAGTGCCTGCACACTGCATTTGTCTGGATGGCGACTGGGAGGCGATCGCCGCCTATCCCACTACAAATCCTCAAAGCAGCGTTACCCTCAACCATCTGGCCTATGTCATTTATACGTCCGGCTCCACTGGACAGCCCAAAGGTGCAATGAATACCCACGTGGGACTTTGCAATCGCCTGCGGTGGATGCAGGAGGCGTATCACCTAACGCCAATCGACTGTGTACTGCAAAAGACACCCTTCAGTTTTGATGTCTCCGTGTGGGAGTTTCTGTGGACATTAATGACAGGAGCACGATTGGTCGTGGCAAAGCCCGGTGGTCATCAGGACAGTACATACCTGGCTCGACTGATTGCAGCAGAACGCATTACCACCCTTCACTTTGTACCGTCCATGTTGCAGATATTTCTGGAGGAACCCAACCTCTCGGACTGTCGCAATGTGCGACAAATGATGTGCAGCGGTGAGGCATTATCGACCGAGTTACAGCATCGATGTTTAGAGCGATTACCTGCCGCACTGCACAACCTCTATGGACCGACAGAAGCAGCGATCGATGTGACCCATTGGACCTGCCAACGACAAGACACAGGCAGTAGCGTCCCCATTGGACGACCCATTGCCAATACGCAAATTGATCTATTGGATAAAGCTGGCAACCCAGTCCCTATCGGTGTTCCAGGTGAGGTACATATTGGCGGAGTGGGGCTGGCACGGGGCTATTGGAATCGACCCGACTTAACGGCAGAAAAATTTATTCCCAATCCGTTTTTAAAGGCAAACGATAAACGGCAGACCGATTCTCTGTCTGTGACCGTTACCCCTCTTCAATCTTCAAGACTTTATAAAACGGGCGATCTTGCCCGGTATCGACCCGATGGCACAATTGAATTTTTGGGACGACTGGATCATCAGGTGAAAGTGCGGGGCTTTCGGATTGAGTTAGGAGACGTGGAAGCCGCACTGAGTCAATATCCCGGCATTCGGGAAACGGTGGTCGTAGCTCTGGACGATGAACAGGGATATAAGCGATTGGTAGCGTATGTCGTGGCTGATGCAACCGCAGAAAGTTCTGTCAGCCATTTGTATGACTTCCTGTCCAATCGACTGCCAGAGTACATGATTCCCTCTGTCTTTGTGCCCCTGGATGCGATGCCGCTGACTCCCAATGGCAAAATCGATCGCCGCGCATTGCCCTTGCCACAAACCATTCGCCCCAACTTAGATACGGCGTATATCATGCCGCAAACGGAGTTAGAGCAGGCGATCGCCCAGATTTGGCAAGAGGTACTGCAACTGGAAACGGTGGGTATCCACGATAACTTCTTTGAGTTGGGGGGGCACTCCCTGTTATTAATTCAAGTGAATACTCGACTCCGCTCCCAGTTGCAGGCAGACTTATCTATTCTTGATTTATTTCGGTATCCGACGATTCATGCGATCGCTCAACATCTCAGCCAATTCCGTAACCTATCCAATCATCAACCTGGTGAACAATTAGCATCGTCGAATGCCCACCACATCGAAGCACGTCAACAGGGCAAACAGCGAATGCAGCAACGACGAGTCAAGCGCATAAAGTAACGGTGCATGTACAGGTAATTCCATCCAGTTTGAACTATGAGTGATCCAACCACCAGCTATCCAGGAAATTCGCTGAACGGACTCGAAATAGCCGTCGTTGGTCTATCCGGGCGCTTTCCGGGTGCCAAAAACGTTGCCCAGTTCTGGCAGAACTTATGCGAGGGCAAAGAGTCTATTTCATTCTTTACGCCTGAGGAATTGGAGCAGTCTGGCGTTGATTTGGTGCTGATGAATGACCCTAACCATGTCAGGGCGGGAGGCATCTTAGCAGACAGTGATCAATTCGACGCGGCTTTCTTTGGTTTCTCTCCCAGAGAGGCTGAAATCCTTGATCCGCAACATCGGCTGTTCCTCGAATGTGCGTGGGAAGCGCTAGAGGATGCGGGATATGACCCACACCGCTATGACGGCTCAATTGGTGTCTATGGGGGAGCTCGACTGAGTAGCTATTTGTTAGTGAACCTGTTCCCCAACCGCGATCGCCTCTTAGCCTCTGTCAGTCCCAATCAAATTTTGCTGGGCAATGATCCGGGCAATTTAACCACTCGCGTCTCTTACAAGCTGAATTTAGAGGGGCCAAGCTGCACCATTGAAACAGCTTGTTCTACCTCATTGGTGGCGGTGCATCTTGCTTGCCAAAGCGTGCTGAATGGCGAATGTGATATAGCTCTGGCGGGCGGTGTAGGGGTTTCAGCGCAGCAAAAGAGCGGGTATCGCTATCAGGAAGGCGATATTTTATCCCCCGATGGTCACTGTCGCGCCTTTGATGCTCAGGCCAATGGCACGGTTGGCGGTAATGGCGTGGGGATTGTGGCTCTGAAACGATTGGAGGATGCGATCGCCGATGGAGACTGCATTCGAGCGGTGATCAAAGGTTCTGCCATTAACAACGACGGAGCATTGAAAGTTAGCTATACGGCTCCTCGCATTGATAGTCAGGCGAAGGTGATTCAGGCGGCGCAGGCGATCGCCGATGTTGATCCTGCCACGATTACTTACATTGAAGCCCACGGCACTGGAACGGCACTAGGCGACCCCATTGAGATTGCTGCACTAACCCAAGCCTTTCAACTGCAAACTGGGTGTTGCGCCATTGGTTCGGTTAAAACAAACATTGGTCATTTGGGCGTTGCTGCTGGTGTCACTGGTTTAATTAAGACAATCCTGGCACTACAACACCGAAAGATTCCACCCAGCCTGCATTTTCAGCAACCTAATTCCAGGATTGACTTTACTAACAGTCCGTTTTATGTCAATACAACGCTGACGGACTGGCAATCCAGTACGCCGAGGCGGGCAGGCGTTAGTTCCTTCGGCATGGGAGGCACCAATGCTCATGTGGTGCTGGAGGAAGCCCCGATTCTATCCTCTGGAGCCTCCCGATCCCATCAACTCCTGCTGCTATCCGCGAAGACTCCATCGGCGTTAGACGTCGCTACGCGGAATCTCGCCGACCACCTCCAGCAGGCTCGTCCCAAGTTGGCCGATGTCGCCTATACTCTCCAGGTTGGGCGGCAAGCCTTTGACCATCGACGGGCGATCGTTTGCCAGGATCTCGACGATGCCGTGAACGCGTTGAAACATCCTGATTCACCATCCGTGTTCACAAACCTCGTTCAGTCCCCTTCACCGCAACTCGTATTCATGTTTCCTGGACAGGGTTCGCAGTACGGGGATATGGGACGCGAGCTGTATGACACAGAACCCGGCTTCCAGGAACAGGTTGATCAATGCTGTCAACTTCTAAAACCGCACCTGGGATTAGATTTGCGCGATATTTTATATCCCCAAGCTCCAACCCCAGCCTCTTCCCTCCTGACCCAAACTCGCTACGCCCAACCTGCGATCTTTGTGATTGAATACGCACTGGCGCAACTGTGGATGAGTTGGGGCGTGAAACCCAGTGCCATGATCGGCCATAGCATTGGGGAGTATGTGGCAGCCTGTTTGTCTGGGGTGTTTAGCCTGGACGATGCCTTAAAACTCGTGGCGATGCGAGGCCGCTTAATGCAACAGATTCCCCCGGGAAGTATGTTAGCGGTATCTCTCTGCGAAACAGAGTTACAGCCCTTTTTGAATGATGAAGTAACTCTCGCGGCTCACAATGCGCCTTGTGGATGTGTCGTTTCTGGAGTGAGTCAAGCCATCCAAACGTTGAGCGATCGCCTCACCCAGCAGGGTATTACCTGCCGCTTACTGCATACATCCCATGCCTTTCACTCTCCCATGATGAACCCGATCCTGGAACCGTTCCTGGCACAGGTCAATCAGGTTTTCCTCCAGGCTCCCAACATCCCTTTTATCTCGAATGTGATGGGCACCTGGATCACACCCGCCGAAGCTACAAATCCTCACTACTGGGTAAAGCATCTACGGCAAACGGTGCGGTTTACAGAAGGTATCAAGGTACTCCAGTCCTCGGCGCAAATCCTGCTGGAAGTCGGACCTGGACGCACATTGAGCACCCTGGCAAAACAAACCCTGGATGGTACTGCGTCGGTCACCGTCCTGTCTTCATTACGTCATCCCCAAGAACAACAGTCTGATGTTGCATTTCTGCTGCAAACCCTTGGCAAACTCTGGCTGACTGGCGGTTCTATCAATTGGCAAGCCTTTTCTGCCCACGAGCAGCGGCGGCGATCGCCCCTCCCTACCTATCCCTTTGAGCGGCAGCGCTACTGGATTGAACCTAGCTTGAGTGAATCGAGTGCCCTACCCTCTACGTCACAAGCTCAACCATTGGACGTTGCAGACTGGTTTTATCTCCCGACCTGGAAGCAAACGGTTCCACCCGACTTGCTTCAGCCCAGGTGTGAACAACAGCCCCAGTGCTGGCTTATCTTTGCGGATACTTACGGCATTGGACAGGCGATCGCCACCCGCTTGCACCAACAAAACAAGACCGTCATCACCGTGACGTGCAGCCGGGAGTTTACCCACATCAATGAGGATGAATATGGCATCAATCCTCAACATCGAGCCGACTATGACACCCTGATTCAATCCCTGGCGGACTCCCACTCCCTTCCCGATGCCGTTATTCACCTGTGGAACCTGGCAACCACAACAGGGGATGATTCTCCCGATACGGCGTTAGGTTTTAATAGTCTGCTGTACTTTACGCAAGCCATTGGGCAACAAGCGATAACAAAACCCTTGCAATTGAGAATAATTACTAATAGTATTTACGATATAGTGGGTGATGAAGTTCTTTGTCCTACCCAGGCCACCAGTCTGGGGCTGTGCAAAGTTATTCCCCAGGAGTATCCCCATATTACCTGTCACAGTATTGACGTTAGCCTATCCATCACCGGGACAAGTAGGCAAACAGGCATCCAGCGGATTGCCGAACAGATCTGTGTAGAACTGACTACATCCGTGGATTTGGTCGTGGCCTACCGGGGAAACCACCGCTGGATTCAGGACTTTGAAGCGGTTCAACTTACTGACACTAAGTCTCAATATATGCGAGACAGGGGGGTCTATATCATTACGGGTGGATTCGGCAAGTTGGGATTGACCTTTGCAACATACCTGGCTCAAACGGTCAAGGCAACCTTAGTACTCATGAGTCGATCCGGACTGCCAGAGCGATCGCTCTGGCCGCAGTGGCTAGAGACCTATCCGGATCAGGATGTTACCCGTTCCCGCATCCAACAAATTCAACGGTTGGAACACCTGGGAGCTAAGGTTTTAGTGATTCAAGCAGATGTGGGAGATGAGGCACAACTGCAACGGGCGATCGCCCAAGTTTATCAACAGTGTGGAGACATTCACGGCGTGATTCATGCGGCGGGTATTGCAGGCGATCGGCGAACCATTCAGGATCTAACCCTGGCAGACTGTCAGCGACAGTTCCAGGCAAAAGTGAATGGAGTCCTAACGTTAGAAAAAGTTTTGCGGGGCAAGTCGCTAGATTTTTGTCTGCTATTTTCGTCCCTGGCATCCGTTCTGGGTGGATTGGGATTTGCGGCCTATGCGGCGGCGAATAGTTTTATGGATGCCGTGGCTCGTCGCCAGCGTTGCCACCGTGATATCCCGATGTTGAGCATCAATTGGGATGCGTGGCAGGTCAGTACCGACGTGGATAGAGGGGCGATCGCCGACTCAACGTTAGTTCACGCCATTAGCCCCAGTGAAGGAATCGCGGCCTTTGAACGACTCCTTGCCTTGAAGACTCTGGCGCAAGTGGTGGTTTCAACAAGCGATCTCAAGGTTCGCATGGATCAATGGTTGAAGTTGGAGTCTGTTCGAGCCACGTCTTCAAGTCAGCCAGTCATTTCACCTGCTATCCAATCCGTTCAGAAGATCAACTCTCGCACTGATCTGGAGCAAACCGTTGCCAGTATTTGGCAGCAAGTATTGGGTGTTACCCAGATTGGTATGAACGATAACTTCTTTGATTTAGGCGGTAACTCCCTCAGCAGTATCCAGGTTGTCGCCCAGTTAAAACAGGCGTTAAATATTCAAATTCCCGTTGTCAGTTTGTATGAACGGCCGACGGTCAATGCTTTAGCCGCACTCCTGAGGCAGGACGACCAGGAAGAAGCACCCCTGGTTGCCAGTTCAACGCGAGGACAAAAACGCCGAGAAACAAAGCAGCAACGACGATGATAGCGCTTGCTGTGGCATCGCTGCGCGTGGCATTGAATGGGTTTTAGGTAGAGACATGGAGACCGAGACATTGGACTACATCATTGATGACTTGGATATTGCCATTGTTGGCATGGCGGGACGATTTCCAGGAGCCGCAACGCTGGAAGACTTCTGGCGCAACCTCCGTGATGGTGTAGAGTCCATTTCCTGGCTCACCGATGAGGAATTGATAGCTGCCGGAGTCGCACCTGATACGTTCAACCATCCTCACTATGTTAAAGCCGCCTCCAGACTTGAAAAGATTGAATGGTTTGATGCCACCTTCTTCGGGATTTCACCCCGTGAAGCCGAAATTATGGACCCCCAGCATCGCCTCTTTTTAGAGTGCGCCTGGGAAGCATTGGAAGGAGCAGGATACGTACCGCAGGGGGCCATTGGTGTTTATGCGGGCGCAAACATGAACAGTTACTTGATCAACCTGTATTCCAATCAAGACTTAATTGCGGCACTGGGTGAACAAATTACATTCGGCAATAGCAAGGATTTCTTGCCAACGCGCATTTCTTACAAGTTCAATTTGAAAGGTCCCAGTCTAAATATTCAAACCGCCTGCTCGACCTCATTGGTAGCAGTGCATGTGGCATGTCAAAGTTTGCTCAATTATGAGTGTGATATGGCATTGGCAGGGGGGGTGTCGATCAAAATGCCCCAGAATCAGGGCTACCCATATCGAGCCGATGATATTTTCTCCCCAGATGGTCACTGCCGTACCTTTGATGCCAAGGCTCAGGGAACGATTTTTGGCAGCGGCATCGGGATTGTGGTGTTGAAGCGGTTAAAAGAGGCAATGGCCGATCGCGATCCGATTCATGCCGTGATTAAAGGGTCTGCTATCAACAATGATGGCTCACTCAAAGTCAGCTATACCGCTCCCAGTGTGGAAGGGCAGGCGGAAGTGATTGTCGAAGCTTTATCGGCATCGGGCGTATCACCAGACACGATTAGTTATGTTGAAGCCCACGGAACGGGAACGGCATTAGGCGACCCTATTGAAATTCAAGCGTTGACTAAAGCTTTTCGGACTGGAACAACTAATACTGGATTTTGCGCCATTGGCTCCGTTAAAAGCAATGTGGGGCATCTGGTTTCGGCATCTGGCATTGCAGGATTAATTAAAACGGTTCTAGCGCTGAAGCACCGACAAATTCCGCCCAGTCTCCACTTTGAGCAACCGAATCCCCAAATTGACTTTACCAACAGTCCGTTTTATGTCAACACTAAGCTGACGGACTGGCACTCCACTACGCCACGATGGGCGGGGGTGAGTTCTTTTGGCATGGGTGGCACCAACGCCCATATCATTCTCCAGGAAGCGCCGCCGATGGCCCCATCACAGCCATCATTGCGTCCCTGGCAACTTTTATTACTCTCTGCCAAAACCGAATCGGCATTAGACACAGCCACTAAAAACTTAGCCATTTGCCTTCAGCACCATTCAGAGCTGAACCTGGCGGATGTTGCCTATACACTGCACGTCGGTCGCAAATCCTTCGACTATCGCCGTATGGTCGTTTGTCGCGATCGCCTAGATGCGGTGCAGGTTCTTTCTACTCCCTATCCTCAGCGAGTTTTGACTCAGTATCACTCCGATCGGCAACCTGGACAAAAGGCGATCGCTTTTTTGTTTCCTGGGCAGGGGGCGCAGTACGTCAACATGGGGCGCGAGTTATACGACACAGAACCCACGTTTCGGCAGCAGGTAGATCAGTGCTGCCAGCTCCTCAAACCTGAACTAGGCTTTGACTTACGAGACATTCTCTATCCCAACAATGATCTACCATCAACGTTGCTGAGCGAAACCCGCTACGCCCAACCTGCTCTTTTTGTGGTGGAGTATGCGCTGGCACGACTGTGGATGAGTTGGGGCGTACAACCCAAAGCCCTCATTGGGCATAGCCTGGGGGAATATGTCGCGGCAACGTTAGCAGGCGTTTTCTCTCTGGAAGATGCACTGACGCTCATCGCGATTCGCGGCAAGCTGATGCAGCAACTTCCGGCGGGGGCAATGCTGTCGGTGCAGGGAACCATTGCGGAAGTACAGCCTCTGCTCAATCAGGATGTGGCGATCGCCAGTCACAACAGCCCCTCTCACTGCGTCATTTCGGGAAAGCCATCAGCAATCGATCAACTTCAGCGAACGCTGACACAGCAAGGTTTTCACTGTCGGCAATTGGAAGTTAGTCATGCTTTTCACTCTCCGTTGGTTGAATCTATTCTGATACCCTTTGCGGACGCTCTACAAACGGTGCCGTTGAAAGCACCTCAACTCCCCTTTATTTCTAACGTTAGTGGTACCTGGATGACTGATGCTGACGCAACTGATCCGCATTACTGGGTGCGGCATTTGCGCCAAACAGTACGGTTTAGTGACGGGATTCGTGAATTACTCCGTCAGCCGACTCATATCTTGCTGGAAGTGGGGCCAGGACAAACCTTAAGTACCTTTGTCAGGCAGCATTCTGTTGGGGAGTCTGTTGTGTTTGCTTCCCTGCGCCATCCCCAAGAGGCCCAATCTGATAGTGCGATGCTGCTGCACACGGTGGGACAGCTTTGGTTATCTGGAGTAGCGATCAACTGGACTGAATTTCATGCCCATGAGCAACGGTGGCGATCGCCCCTCCCCACCTATCCGTTTGAACGACAGCGATACTGGATTGAACGAACGTCGTCTCTAACGCAGGACTCCGCTCAACCTGCATTAACCCAGAAAGCCAACATCGCAGACTGGTTTTATCTCCCTATTTGGAAGCAGTCTGTTCTCCCAAAAGTGCAACCGCAACCGTCTCCAACTTCATCTTCACCGATCTTGATGTTTGTGGATGAGTGGGGGCTTGGAACTCCGTTGGCAAACCGTTTGCAGCAAGAAGGCTATCCAGTGACGATCGCCCAACTTGGCAATACGTTTGCGCGGATCAATGACAGAACCTATACGCTTGATCCCGCCCAATCCGATCATTACGATCAGCTCATTCGGGATTTGGTGGCGGGCGATCGCTTGCCCCACAGCATAATTCACTGCTGGGCAGTAGACGCACCAGAGCAACCCGATCTCAATCCTGAAGCCATCGATCGCAGCCAAACCAATGGGTTCTACAGCCTACTGTTTCTGGCACAGGCATTGGGCAAACACAGTTTCGATCATGCTCTCGACATTACGGTTATTTCCAGCTATATGCAGCGGGTGATTGGATCAGATAGTCTCTGTCCGGAGAAGGCGACCTCGTTGGGTTGCGTTCGGGTAATGGAGCAGGAATATCCCAATTTCAACTGCCGTACGATTGACATCACGATGCCTGAACCTGGAAGTCAGTCGTTTCAGGCATTAATCGATGCACTGGTGGCAGAACTGCAAGCACAATCAAGCGATCGCTTCATTGCCTATCGTGGTTCGCAACGGTGGATTCAAACCTTTGAGCCATTTCCACTGACCGAAATTCAGGCTGTTCCACCACTCAAAGAGCAGGGCGTTTATTTAATCACAGGTGGATTGGGAGGCATTGGACTGGCATTCGCTGAATACTTAGCTACCACCGTGCAGGCTCGACTCGTTTTAATCGGACGTTCGGCCTTTCCAGATAAAGCAAACTGGTCGCAGTGGTTGTTGACACATGAATCACAGGATGAAATCAGTCAAAAAATTCGATTGCTGCAACAACTGGAGGCTTCAGGGGCAGACTGTTTGGTGATTCGTGCAGATGTAACCCATCCGGTTCAGATGCAGGAGGCGATCGCCCAGTCCCTTGCACACTTTGGGACAATTCACGGTGTCATTCATGCCGCTGGAACTCCTGGTGGCGGACTCATCCAGGGCAAAACACGAGATGTCACTGAACGGATTTTATCCCCCAAAGTGAACGGTACGGTCATTCTCAGTAACGTCTGTCGAGATCTGCCGCTAGACTTCTTTGTGCTTTGCTCCTCCCTGAATGCCATCATCGGCGGCGTTGGGCAAGTGGATTACTGTGCCGCCAATGCTTTTCTCGATGCCTTTGCTTACTACAAGTCTGATCAGGATGGGACATTGACGCTATCCATCAACTGGGATACCTGGAAAGAGGTGGGTATGGCGGCTCGGCTCAACGGGCGATCGCGCGCGCTGTCTCCTGCTTCTGTCCTGTCCGGTCGAGCCATTGATCATCCATTACTGGACACCTGCATTAGTGAAGATTTAAATCAAGCTATCTATGTCACTCAGTTGACCGTTCAAAACC
The DNA here is from genome assembly GCF_015207605.1 of Oculatella sp. LEGE 06141. GTDB lineage: Bacteria > Cyanobacteriota > Cyanobacteriia > Elainellales > Elainellaceae > Oculatella. Next base: position 62,484 of record NZ_JADEWO010000008.1, on the reverse strand, counting down.
ATTGGGTGCTGAGTGAACATCGCATTCAGGGAACGGCAGTGTTAGTGGGGACAGCTTACTTAGAAATGGCACGAGCCGCTGTGGCAGATTACTGTCACTTCGAAGGGGCAATTGCTCTTCAGAATGTCTACTTCCTCAGTCCGCTTCGCGTCAATGATACTGAGAACAAGCAGGTTCAACTACAGTTACAGCGACGAGGAACGGAGATTGACTTTGTGGTTAAAAGTCAATCTGGTGTTGATCCAACTCAATGGCAGGATCATGCAAAAGGAACGGCTGTTTGTTTAACCGATGCCCCATCTGCTGCCCACTCCATTTCAGCCATTGCCGACCAGTGTAGTCAGCAAACGCTAATCGTGTCCCACCAATCGGATGCGTCTGAACCTCGACTGGCTGAGTTTGGCCCTCGCTGGACGAATCTAAAGCAGATTAACGCAGGGCCGCATCAGGCATTAGCCACGTTAGAGTTACCCGAACGCTTCGCTGACGACTTGAACGCCTATACCCTGCATCCTGCCCTGCTAGATTTAGCTACGGGCTTTATGCGGCGGTTGTATGGAGGAGTATATTTGCCATTTTCTTACAAGCAACTAACCGTTCAACGATCGCTTCCTCGCCGCATTTACAGCCATATTCGGGCGTTGGCCAGTCAGGATGCTTACACGGAAACCCTGACCTTTAACGTCCAAATTCTAGATGAGCAGGGCAATGAATTAGTCACGGTGGATGAGTTCACTATGCGGAAGGTGAAGGGTGAGCGCCTGGGAGATGCCATCCCCTCCAGTGCATCTTCTAATGGAGTAGTGCCGTCTCTGGAACATGAAGCCCCCCAAGACGCGATCGCCCAGCGGGGGATGACATCCCAGGAAGGCATTGAAGTCTTTCGGCGCGTGTTGCAAGGGGTTGCTCCGCAAGTGTTGATTTCAACTCGCGACTTACCCACCGTCATTGCGAAAAAGCGGTCTGCTCATTGGTCGCAGCCTCCTTCCGCCCATGACGTGAAACCTACCTATGCGCGGCCACCCATCGCAACGGCCTATGTTGCGCCTCAAACGGGGATTGAACAAACGATTGCAGACATCTGGCAGACGTATTTAGGCATTACGGCCATTGGCATTCACGATCACTTTTTTGAACTGGGTGGTGACTCGCTACTAGCAACTCAGGTGATTTCTGCGATGCGGCAAGCCTTTCAGGTAGATTTACCCCTGCATAGCGTCTTTGAAACGCCCACCGTTGCCCAACAGTCTCACCATGTTCAACAGTTACAGGCACAGGCACAGTTCGAAGCACCCGTTACGCCCATTCAAAAGCGCGATCGCACTCCGAGTGATCCATCCCTACTCGTGAAGATTGATCAACTGTCAGAACAGGAGTTGGACACGTTACTAAACGAACTACTTGCGAAGGAGGTGAACTCATGAGCGATCGCCCAATCCACGCTACACCTCGTTCGCTAGCAGAAAAGCGCCAGCTTCTCGCCGAACTATTGCAACGGAAGGCTGAGCAACCTACAACGGTGCCGCTGTCCTTTGCTCAGCAACGGTTATGGTTTCTTGATCAGTTGGAACCGGGTAGTGCCGCCTATAACATTGCCTTTCAGATTCGCCTGACTGGAACACTTCAGGTCAAGACACTGATTCGCGCGTTGAATGAAACGGTTCATCGCCAGGAGGCACTTCGTACTGCCTTTAATACCGTGCAAGGACAGCCCCTTCAGGTCATTGTGCCGTCACTCGCGTTGAGCGTGCCATTCGTGGACTTGCAAGAGTTACCAACTCTGCAACAGTCCCCGGAAGTTGCCCGACTGGCAACAGCAGATGCACAACGTCCCTTCGACTTAACCCATGCTCCGCTGTTGCGCGTTACGTTAGTTCAGCTATCAGCCAGGGAACATGTGTTACTGCTCACGATGCACCACATCATTTCTGATGGCTGGTCGATGAAAGTTTTGTTTCAGGAACTAACGGCACTTTATCGGGCTTTCTCTGCAAGACAACCTTCTCCACTTCTGCCATTGGCAATTCAGTATTCAGACTTCTCGGTTTGGCAACGACAGCACCTTCAAGGAGACATTCTTGAGCAACAGTTGATCTACTGGCGATCGCAACTCCAGGGTTCACTTCCCGTTCTGCAATTAGCCGTTGCCTCTCCCCGTCCAGCAGGACAAAGCACTCAAGGTGCAGTCTATTATTTTTCACTGTCCAATGACCTGACGCAAGCCCTGAAAGCCTTTAGCCAACGGGAAAATGTCACTCTATTTATGACGCTACTCGCGGCGTTTAAGGTGCTTTTGTACCGTTATAGTGGGCAGCCCGATATCTTGATTGGTTCACCGATCGCCAATCGCAACCGAGCTGAAATTGAAGGAATTATTGGTTTTTTCGTCAATACATTAGTCTTACGCACTAATCTCTCCGGTGATCCCACCTTTCGAGAACTGCTGCAACGGGTGCGGAAAGTGGCTCTCGGTGCCTACGCGCATCAAGATTTGCCGTTTGAACGACTGGTGGATGAACTGCAACCCCAGCGCAGTTTAAACCACAATCCACTGTTTCAAATCATGTTTGTGCTACACAATGCCCCCCACAAAACGGTGCAGCTACCGGAACTCACGTTTGATGTGCAGGAGCGTGACAAAGGCACGACCAACTTTGATTTATCCCTTGCCCTGTCAGAAACACCGCACGGGTTGATCGGACAACTGGAATACAGTACAGATTTGTTTGCGGCGGCGGCGATGCATCGTATGATGGAGCATTTTCAACAGGTGCTGAAGGGGATTGTTGCTCAACCAGATCAGACTCTCTCCACATTATCGTTGCTGACTGAATTAGAGCGGCAGCAGTTGATGGATTGGAATCAAGCTCCGACATCACCTATTCAAAATCAATCTCTCCATCATCTGTTTGAAACCCAAGTGGCGCGATCGCCCGATGCCACAGCCGTTGTGTTTCACGATCAGCACATGACCTATCGAGAACTAGATCATTGTGCCAATCAATTGGCTCACTACTTGCGATCCCTTGGCGTCACTTCAGAGACGCGAGTGGGGATCTATTTATCTCCCTGTCTCGATCTGGTGATTGGACTGCTGGCTATTTTAAAAGCTGGAGGCGCTTTCCTGCCACTGGATCTAACGCATCCGCCTGAAAGGCTGGCCTACATTTTGGGGGATGCTCAAGTCTCTTTCCTCATTACCCATCGCACGGCACAGCAACAGTTACCCGCCTGTTGCGCGACGGTTGTTTGTCTGGATCAGGAGAGAGGGGCGATCGCTCAGCACAGCCAGTCCGCCCCAGAGGATTGGGGATATGCTCAAAACCTGGCTTATTTAATCTATACCTCTGGCTCAACGGGTCATCCCAAAGGAGTGATGATTCAGCATGATGCGTTAGTCAACTACATTGAGGCAGCGGTTGAACAGTACGAGTTAACATCGGGCGATCGCTTTCTCCAATTTGCGTCTATTGGCTTTGATGTGGCGGCGGAAGAAATCTTTGCGACTCTCATTCAAGGGGCTACTCTCGTCCTGCGAAGCGACGATCAGGTGAGTTCAACCCAGACCTTTTTACACCAGTGTCAGATGCAGGCACTGACAGTACTCTGCTTACCCACAGCACTGTGGCATCAGACAGTCATTGATTTGACAAACGAAGCCTTGTCGCTTCCAGACTCAATTCGCCTGGTGGTTACGGGGGGCGAACGGGCGCTGCCTGAACGTCTTGCCATGTGGCAGCAGCAGGTCAGCCAACAGATTCGCTTGATGAATAGTTATGGTCCGACAGAAACGACCATTGCGGCAACTGTCTGTGATCTGGCAGGCTCTGACTCAATTCTGACTGTTGAACGTGAAGTGCCGATTGGACGACCCCTCCAGAACCTGCAAACCTATGTGCTAGATGCCCAACTCCAACCGATGCCCGTTGGTCTTCCAGGAGAGTTGTACATTGGCGGAATTGGAGTAGCACGAGGGTATTTCAATCGTCCAGATTTAACCGCCGAACGGTTTGTACCTGATCCCTACAGTAGTGAACCAGGAGCGCGATTGTACAAAACCGGAGATTTAGTCAGGTATCGCAATGACGGTCATCTTGAATGTTTAGGTCGCATTGATCATCAGGTCAAAATTCGCGGATTTCGCATTGAACTAGGTGAGATTGAAACAGTACTCAGGCAGCATATCGTTGTGCGAGACACTGTGGTAGTTACCCGTCAAGATTTGTCTGACTCGCACCGACTGGTCGCTTATGTCGTTCTGCATTCGCAGGACAGTGTTACTACAGATACTAGTTCTACAACTGTGTCGGCTTTGCGAGAGTTTGTGCGAGAGAAGCTCCCTGCTTATATGATGCCCGCTGCATTCGTGGTTCTAGATGAATTGCCTTTAACACCCAATGGCAAGGTCGATCGCGTTGGATTGGCTCAGCAAGATCTCCCGGTAGTTGCGTCTCCTGAGTCAACGGCTTCAGAGGATGTTCCCCGCACAGCAATTGAAGCTCAACTGGCTCGCATTTGGGCAGATGTTTTGCAATTGCCCCAGGTTGGTATTCATGACAACTTCTTTGAACTGGGAGGAGACTCCATTCTCAGTATTCAAATTATTTCTAAAGCCAATCAAGTAGGGCTACAATTCACGCCCAAGCAGCTTTTTCAACACCAAACGATCGCCGAATTGGCGACGGTTGTGACGGCTCAATTGCTACCCACGCAGTCCGAGGAGGCAATGGGTTCCGAGGAGACTGTGGGTTCCGAGGAGACTGTGGGTACAGTGCCGCTGACTCCAATTCAGCACTGGTTCCTGACTCAACCAGAGCCTGATATCCATCACTTCAATCAAGCGGTCATGCTAGAGGCTCAGATGCAGCTCAATCCTGCTTGGCTGGAGCAGTCTATTCAGCATCTTCTGTACTATCACGATGCGCTGCGCTTGCGGTTTAGGGTAACTTCGCAAGAATGGCACCAGACTATTGCCCCACCGGATACTGTTGTACCGCTTATTCAAATTGACCTTGCTAATGTAGCGATCGCCAGCCAGCCAGCCATCATTGAAGCACAGGTTGCTCAATTGCAGGCAAGTTTAGATCTAATGGCTGGCCCACTCCTGCGGGTTGCTCTGTTTCAGGGTGGGGCGTGCGATCGCCTCCTGGTTGTCATCCATCATCTGGCAGTGGATGGGGTATCCTGGCGAATTCTCCTAGAGGACTTGCAAACGATCTATGACCAGATCAGCCGGGGAGCAACGGTACAACTTCCGGCTAAGACTACGTCCTTTAAGCGATGGTCAGAACACCTTCAGATTTACGCTCAGTCCAACACTGTGCAGCAAGAGTCGGACTATTGGTTATCAGCGTACCAGCAGGGAATGCCGTTGCCTGTAGATTATCCCGATGGAATGAACACGGTAGCGTCAGCCCAAACCGTAACCGTGAAATTGAGCGAATCCGACACCAAAGCACTGCTTCAGGACATTCCGAAAACCTATCACACGCAAATCAATGATGTTTTACTGACAGGTGTCGTTCAAACCCTGACCGCCTGGAGTAACGCGCGATCGCTCTGGATTGACTTAGAGGGACACGGACGCGAAGACCTGTTTGACAGCGTTAATGTATCTCGTACAGTTGGCTGGTTTACCACAGTCTTTCCAGTTGGCCTGGGCATCAAAGACACAGCCGATCCAGAGGAAGTACTTCAATCTATTAAAGAGCAGTTACGTCAGATTCCCAATCGCGGCATTGGTTATGGTCTATTGCGATATCTCCGGGATGACGAGACGGTAAAGGAGCAGTTGCGATCGCTCCCCCAACCTGAGGTGATATTTAACTATTTGGGACAGTTTGATCAAACCTTTGCAGAGTCATCATTGTTCAAACCCTCACAAGAGTCGATTGGGCTGATGCAAAGTCCGCAAAGGCGGCGAAGTCACTTGTTGGAAATCAATGGGGCGATCGTGCATGGACAGCTACGCCTGAGTTGGACTTACAGTGAAGCGATGTATCACCGCCAAACCATCGAAACTCTGGCGCAAAACTGCCTGGATTCTCTACGGACACTCATTATTCACTGCCAGCGATCAAGAGATAGAGGATTGACCCCATCGGATTTTCCATTAACCCAACTGAGCCAAACGGATCTCACTCAAGCTCTGGGTCAGGTGACGTTTTACGGGAGAGCGACCTCATGAGCTTAGACAGTATTTTGAACAATGTTGAAGACATTTACCCTCTCTCTCCGATGCAGCAGGGGATGCTGTTTCACAGCCTCTACGCGCCAGAGTCTGGAGTGTATGTTGAACAAACTAGCTTTGATTTGCAGGGGTCGCTCAATCGAGACGCATTGGTGGCCGCATGGAAACAGCTCATGGTGTGGCATACGGTTTTGCGAACAGCGTTTGTCTGGGAAAAGCTAGAACACCCAATTCAGATTGTAGGACGACAGGTAGAACTTCCCTGGCAAGAACTTAACTGGACAGGGTTCTCGCCAATGGAGCAACAGGAAAAGCTAGAGCAACTTCTCCAAACTGATGCTCAGCAAGGGTTTGATCTCACTCAAGCACCGTTAATGCGGTTAACGCTCATCCATAAGGCTGAGTCTGCTTATCAATTGATTTGGAGCCATCACCATCTGTTACTGGATGGGTGGTCTGTTCAACTGGTGTTTCAAGATTTGCTAACGGCCTATGCATCGGTTTGTCGGGGCACACCACTGGAGCGCGATCGCCCCCCCTACCGCAACTCTCCCTATCGCAACTATATTGCCTGGTTACAACAGCAAGATCTCTCTCAGGCAAAAGCCTTCTGGCAAAGAACGCTAAAAGGATTGACGGCCTCAATTTCTCTCGGCATCGATCGCAAGCCTCAGGCGTTACAGCAACCAACTCAAACCTATGCCCAGCAGCAAATTCACGTATCAAGTGCTATCACAGTAGCGCTGAAATCTCTGGCACACCAACATCGATTAACGCTCAATACACTCATACAAGGAGTTTGGGCCTGGTTATTGAGCTACTACAGTGGTGAAACAGATGTGGTCTTTGGCGCAACGGTTTCCGGGCGACCCCCAACACTACCCCATGCGGATGCAATGGTTGGTCTGTTTATTAATACCCTGCCTGTTCGTGTTCAGGTTGCGCCAGATAGCGATTTACTATCCTGGCTTCAACAGCTTCAGCATCAACAGGTTGAAGCGCGGCAGTACGACTATACGCCACTCATGGATATTCAACGTTGGAGTAACGCAAAGCGGGGAGTCCCCCTCTTTGACACGTTGTTAGTGTTTGAAAACTATCCTATGAACGCGTCACAATCCCAAGATTCTAGGGATTTGAATATTCGTAAAGTAGATTCTATTGAAACAACAAACTATCCCCTCACGGTCATGGCGGGCGTAGACCCAGACCTGTGGTTGCGGATTGTTTACGAGGAACAACGGTTTGAAGCAGCAGCGATCGCCCGTCTACTTACCCATCTCCAAACCCTCCTGGAAACCATTGCTGCAAACCCCCAGCAGCGTTTATCAGAACTATCGTGTTTAACGGCAACAGAACGACAAACCTTACTGCTGGAGTGGAATCAAACCCAGGTGGACTTTCAATATCACGGTATCCACCAACGGATTGAAGCCCAGGTTGAGAAGACACCAGAGGCGATCGCCCTCACCTTCAATGACCAACACCTCACCTATCGGGAACTCAACGCCCGTGCCAATCAATTAGCCCACTACTTGCAAACGCTGGGTATCACACCAGACGACTGTGTGGGGCTTTGCTTAGAGCGTTCTCTGGAAATGGTCGTCGGATTACTGGCCGTTCTGAAAGCGGGCGCTGCCTATGTGCCTTTCGATCCCAGCTATCCGTCCGAGCGTCTCGCTTTTATGCTGCGGGATACCCAGGTTCCCATTCTCCTCACCCAGTCTCACCTCATCGAAACCCTACCCGATAGCACCGCCACAATCCTTTGTCTCGATCGCGACGGGTGGGCGATCGCCTCCTCTCCCGCCACCAATCCCGTCAGCGCTGTTGCCCCAGACCATTTGGCCTACGTCATTTACACCTCTGGCTCCACCGGGCAGCCCAAGGGTGCCATGAATACCCACCGGGGGCTGAGTAATCGTCTCCAGTGGATGCAGCAAGCGTATGGGTTGGATGAGGGCGATCGCGTGCTGCAAAAAACACCCTTCAGTTTTGATGTCTCGGTGTGGGAATTTTTCTGGCCGTTGATGACAGGCGCACGATTAGTTGTGGCTCAACCCGGTGGGCATCAAGACAGTGCGTATCTGGTCAGGCTAATTAACCAGGAACAAATCACTACCCTTCACTTTGTGCCATCCATGTTACAGGCATTTCTAGAGGAACCTGACCTGGATCGCTGCCCGTCTCTGCGTCGCGTCATTTGTAGCGGCGAAGCCTTACCTGTGGCACTGCAAGAGCGCTTCTTTGCTCGACTGTCGGCAGAGCTGCACAACCTCTACGGCCCCACTGAAGCCGCTATTGATGTCACGGCATGGCAGTGTGATCCGCAGAGCGATTTGACCACCGTACCAATGGGACACCCCATTGCCAATACGCAAATTTATTTACTGGATAAAACGGGTAATCCAGTTCCCATAGGCGTTCCTGGTGAACTTCACATTGGCGGTGTTGGACTGGCGCGAGGGTATTGGCAGCGACCAGGTTTGACGGCAGAGAAGTTCGTTCCTAATCCGTTTTGGACAACAGATAGTCATTCAGACGTTCAATCTTCGAGACTTTACAAAACCGGCGATCTTGCTCGCTATCTCCCGGATGGCACGATTGAATTTTTAGGACGCATGGATCATCAAGTGAAGCTACGCGGCTTCCGGATTGAACTGGGAGAGGTGGAAGCCGTTCTGGAGCAGTATCCGGGTATTCGGCAAGCAGTTGTCACCCTGCAAAGTACATCCCAGGGCGATCGCCTGGTTGCCTACCTGATAAACAATCAACATCCGAAACCAACGGATCAAGATTTGCGAGCATTCCTGAGTCAAACGCTGCCTGCCTACATGGTTCCACCAGTATTCCTCTGGCTAGAGGCACTGCCGTTAACACCGAATGGCAAAATCGATCGCAAGGCATTACCGATTCCGGAGCGATTGCCATCCCGTACAACTCACGTTATCCCTCCGCAAACCGTCACTGAAAATCAACTCGCCGCTATCTGGCAAGACCTATTAGAGGTGGAAAGTCTTAGCGTCGATCACAACTTTTTTGAATTGGGCGGGCATTCGCTGCTGGCGTTGCGGCTGGTTTCGCGGGTGCGAGATATCTTCAGGCTGGAACTGCCGCTCCGGATTGTATTTGACTATCCCACCCTGACCACACTGGCAGAGCAAATTGAGCGGCTGCACCAAATCCAAAAACTGCACATACCTGCTTTCGTGGCAGAAAGCTATTCGTCTGGAGAGGGGCTGTATCAACGTGAGGAGATTGAACTATGACATCACTGGATCAACTATTGACTGATTTAGTCACGCTCAAGATTCAGATTTGGGCAGAGGGCGATCGCCTCCGTTGCAGTGCGCCCACAGGTACGCTAACGCCTGAACTCCAGTCCCGGTTGCAAACCCACAAAGCGGACATTCTGGCTCTGTTGCAACAATCCTATGCAAGGTCGCCCATGCCGGACTCGATTCAACCTGTGGCGCGATCGCAACCCATTCCACTATCCTTTGCCCAACAGCGACTCTGGTTTTTTGACCAGCTTCAACCGGGCAGTGCCGCTTACACCATTGCCTTTGCTGTGCGCCTAACGGGATTGCTTCAGGTGCCTATTCTGTCCCAGGCATTGACAGAAATTGTGTGCCGTCACGAAACGCTACGGACAACCTTTGCCACGGTTCAGGGGGAACCTGCCCAGGTGATTGCCAATCCGTCTGCGGTTTCAGTGCCCCTCGTGGATATCCAGGGACTGCCTTCCAGCCAACAAAATCAGGAGGTTTCCCGACTAGTTGCCAACCTGGCAGAACAGCCGTTTCACCTGGCAACAGGGCCACTGTTTCGAGTTCTGCTCCTGCGTCTCAATGACACCCATCATGTGGTGGCGTTAACCCTGCATCACAGCATCGCGGATGGCTGGTCTACCGACGTATTAATGCGGGAGTTTGCCACGCTATATGAGGCTTTTTTAACGGGCAGTCCGTCCCCACTTCCTCCTCTTCCGATTCAATATGCCGACTTTGCCATCTGGCAGCGGCAACGGCTTCAGGGTAATGGGTTAGAACAGCAGCGGGCTTATTGGCAACAACAATTGGCCGGGTCACTTCCAGCCCTGCAACTACCGAGCGATCGCCCCCGTCCTGCGGTGCAAACTTTTCGCGGGGCAACGCAGTCGTTTGCGGTGTCACAAGAGCTGACGAACTCACTAAAACACCTGAGCCAGCAGGAAAACGCTACTCTCTTTATGCTATTACTGGCCGCCTTCAAAACCTTACTCTGGCGGTACACCGGACAGGACGATGTTTTAGTCGGTTCCCCCATTGTCAATCGTCCCCGCTCGGAACTGGAGAATTTAATTGGCTTCTTTGTCAATACGCTGGTGCTGCGTACGGATCTCTCCGGTAATCCCAGGTTTCGGAGTCTTTTACAACGGGTGCGGGATGTAACGCTGGGCGCTTATGCCCATCAAGATCTGCCATTTGAACAGGTCGTAGAGATGCTGACCTCTGAGCGCAGTCTCAGCTACCATCCTTTGTTTCAGGTAATGTTTGTGCTGCAAGCTCCCGCACAACCGTTTACGCTTCAGGAACTCACGCTCAGTCCGATTCCTTACAAAACCCACACCACCAAGTTTGACCTGACTCTATCGCTCACCGAAACGGAGATGGGGCTGAAGGGCAACGTGGAATACAGTACGGATTTATTTAATGCCGATACGATTGTCCGCCTCATCCATCACTTTCAACTCCTGCTGGCAGGCATTGTTCAGCATCCAGATCAACCCCTTTCGGATCTGCCACTTTTAAGTGCCCAGGAACAGCGTCAACGCTTAGTGGAATGGAACCTGAGTGCCGCCAACTATCCTGTGGGGCACTGCTGGCATGAGTTAGTAGAAGCCCAGGTAGAGCGATCGCCCAATGCCGTTGCCGTGGTTTGGCAAGATGAACACCTGACCTATGCAGAACTGAATCGCCGCAGTAACCAGCTAGCGCACTATTTGGTTCAGTTGGGCGTGAAACCAGACGTTCGCGTCGGTATTTGCGTGGAGCGATCGCCTGCTCAAATCATTGCTTTGTTAGGTGTTTTAAAGGCGGGTGGGGCGTATGTTCCCCTCGATCCAACCTATCCTCAAGATCGGCTGGCGTTCATGCTCTCAGATGCCCATGTGTCCGTATTACTAACGCAAGAGTCCCTATTAACAGAATGGCTCCCGGTGCAAGCAGCGATCGTGTGTCTGGATCGGGATTGGTCTACCATTGCTCAAGCCCCTGATTACAATCCGACGAGTGGTGTTAGCACAGAAAACTTAGCCTATCTCATTTACACCTCTGGCTCGACGGGAACACCCAAGGGAGTACTCGTTCCCCATGCCGGACTCGGTAACTTAACCACGGACAAAATTCGCACCTGCAACGTGGAGGCCACCAGTCGTGTCCTGCAATTCTTTTCGTTGAGTTTCGATGCCTCCATTCCCGAAATTGTCATGGCATTGGGAGCGGGAGCCACCCTCTGCTTAGGCACATCAGCGTCGTTGCAGCCCGGAGCGGCACTGGTTAACCTGCTGCGGGAGCAGTCTATTACCCACATGACGCTAACGCCATCGGCCCTGGCCGCATTGCCGTTTGAAGCACTACCCGCACTGCAAATGATTCTGGTGGGTGGCGAAGCCTGTGCCCCGGAACTGATTACACAATGGTCGAAGGGCAGACTCTTTATTAACGCCTATGGCCCCACGGAAGTTACAGTCAATGCCAGTATGCAGCCCTGTGGCAACGGTCATTCCCTATTGCCAACCGTTCGTCCCAGTGCCAACAAGCAACTCTATGTGTTAGATCAACACCTGCAACTCGTTCCTGTGGGTGTTCCAGGTGAACTGTACATTGGCGGCATGGGGTTAGCCCGTGGCTATCTCAACCATCCCATCAAAACCGCTGAATCGTTTATTCCCAATCCATTTAGCGACATTCCCAGCAGTCGGCTCTACAGGACGGGAGATTTGGTGCGTACTCTTCCCAATGGCAGTATCGAATTTCTCGGTCGGGTTGATCATCAGGTCAAAATTCGCGGATTTCGCATTGAACCGGGAGAAATCGAAGCTGTGCTGAATCAGCATCCCAGCATTGTGACCAGTGTGGTGATGGCACGGGAAGACAATCCCGGAGCCAAACGGTTGGTGGCCTATGTGGTGCCTGACTCCAACGTGAATTTCACCACCAGTGAACTGCGACGGTTTTTGAGAACGCAGTTACCGGATTACATGGTACCTGCCGCTTTTGTGCCACTGGAAACATTACCGCTATCTCCCAATGGCAAGGTCGATCGTAAGGCGTTGCCCAGTCCAGACACAGCCCGTCCCGATCTCGACACTCAATGGGTGGCACCGCGCACGGCTGTCGAAGCTCGGCTAGCTGATCTGTGGAGCCATATTCTCAAGGTGGAGCAAGTCGGAACTAACGATAACTTCTTTGAATTGGGCGGGCACTCCTTGCTGATCGTGCAGCTTTTAACGCGCATTCGAGAAACATTCCAGGTGGATCTGCCGTTGCAAGTGTTGTTTGCTGAACCCACGATCGCTGGTCTGGCGGAACAAATTGAACAGGCACGTCAAGGCAACCCACTGTTGCAACCGTCACCTCTCACCCTTGATCTCAATGCCGACATTGTTCTCGATGCCAGCATTAGTCCAGCCCATGCCATGCGTTTGTCTCAGTCGGAACCCAGGCATGTTTTACTCACTGGAGCAACAGGATTTTTGGGCGTGTTTTTGCTGCATGAGTTGCTGCAACAATCATCAGCAATTATTTACTGTCTAGTCCGAGCAACGAACGTTGAATCGGGTCAGCAGAAACTGGACAAAGCCTTGAATGCCTATGGGTTAGAGGGCGATCGCCATTCATCCAGAATTATTCCTATCATTGGCGATTTGTCTCAGCCACGTTTAGGACTCTCGACGGCGCAGTTCAACGCTTTAGCCGATCAGATCGACGTCATCTATCACAACGGCGCAACCGTTAATCATACGGCTCCTTATGCGTCACTCAAAGCGGCGAACGTATTCGGCACTCAAGAAGTACTGCGGTTAGCCTGTCAGTCTCGCGTGAAGCCCGTTCACTTCATTTCAACCATTAGCGTCTTTTCATCAGCGGATATCGGGTCGGATACAAACGGCTCAACCTTAATTGACGAGTGGAGTGACTTGGGCGATCGCCCCCCTGCCGATGGCTATACCCAAAGTAAATGGGTTGCCGAAAAGCTGGTTGCCATTGCGCGCGATCGCGGTTTACCTGTCTCTATTTATCGTCCAGGACGTATCTCAGGACATAGCCAAACGGGAGTGTTTAACCCCAATGACTTCTTGTACAAACTGATCATGGGCTGCATTCAGCTTGGTAGTGCGCCAGTCGGTGACATGAGATTGGATATCTTACCTGTCGATTACGTCAGCAAGGCCATCATTCACCTGTCTCGACAACCTGAGTCATGCAACAACGCTTTTCATTTGATTCATCTAAATCCCGTATCCTCTCAACTACTCCTTGATCAAATTCGTTCCGTTGGATTTTTAATTGAACAACTGCCGTATGAGCAGTGGCGATCGCACCTATTACAGATTGCTGAGCGATCGCCCGATCATCCACTTTATCCCCTCATTCCGTTGTTTCCTGCAAGAACTGCTGAATCCTCTGCGTCCTCCAGCCTATCCATTAGTTGCCAAATCACCTGGAATGCATTAGCAAAAGAGTCTATTCCCTGTCCGCCAATTGATGCCGCGTTATTTGCAACCTATCTCTCATACCTGACTCACAAGGGCTACTTAACAGGCGCTTCCCTTGATGTTTGTAGGGTGTGTTAGCGATCGCATAACGCAGCAAAACCTCTGTGAACGGTGTTCTACAGCTACGCCTAACAGTACTCTGCATCTGTCCATTTCGTTTAGCCGCAAGGAGAAGTAATCATGTCCATAGATACGCCCACCCAATCTGAACAGCGATTTACTGCCTACGATCCGTGGGCATGGCTGTACAATCAGTCGCTTGGCCCCCGGTACTGTCACGATAAACTTCCCATCCTGGAGCAGTTACTTCTCCCCCAGTTAAAGGCAGGAGCACAGATTCTAGACCTTTGTTGCGGCACTGGGCAAATCACACAACAGTTGAGCGGCAAAGGCTATGGAATGACGGGGTTAGATGGCTCTGAAGAGATGTTGCACTACGCACGGCACAATGCTCCCAATGCGCAATTTATTCTGGCGGATGCACGGCATTTCCAACGACTCACTCCGGTTGATGCCGCTTTTTCCGTGAGTGCTTCACTCAATCACATTCTGAGTCTGGCTGAACTCAAACAAGTTTTCAAAAATGTATATGCGACCCTGCATCAAGATGGCATCTTTCTATTTGATTTGCGCCTCCAGGGAGATTATCGCAATCATCCTTTAACCGGCGGTGAAGTCCAGGATGAGTACGCCTGGGCAGTGGGCGAAAGTTACGATTCAATCAATGGAATTGGTTCTTTTAAAATCACCATCTTTTATCAAGTTGATCAGTCCTGGCAGCGGTCAGATTTAACCTACTATGCCAAGGACTACGCCTGGACTGATGTTCAGGCGGCTTTAGAAGCAACAGGATTTCGAGACGTTCAGGTGTATGACCAAAGGGGTCATTTAATGACTCCCGATAATCACCAAATGGTCTACTTCTTGAGCCGCAAGTAGCGGCATTTATTGCACAAATCTTAGTAGCATTTCTCACTCAAATAAGGTAGGGGTGCATGGAGCGGTGTCCCGTATCGGTGGATACCCCCCGCCCCCCTTCCACAAATGGAATTCGCTGTATTACAGACATAAAACAACCCATGACCCAATCTGCCCCTGTTACCCAGCAACAACATCTAGCTGCCTTCGTTGAGCGATATACCACTCGAACTAAAACATCAAAACAAATTGCCCAAACGTATCGTTCAGTCCTTGCCGACCCCCGCAATACGTTAGGTTTCTTTCCGCCACTGAAGGAACTATGCTATCCCATTGTCGGAGAACGGTCGTCGGGTTCCCGAATCTGGGATGTGGATGGGAATGAGTACATTGATGTGATGATGGGATTTGGAGTGAACTTATTAGGGCACAATCCTCCCTGTATTCGAGCAGCATTACAAGAACAACTGGAAAAGGGGATTCAACTTGGTCCCCAGGCAGAATTAGCGGGGGAAGTAGCCGCGTTAATTCATGAACTCACAGGCATGGAGCGAGTCGCCATTAGCAATACGGGTACGGAAGCGGTAATGACCGCCATTCGTGTTGCTCGAGCCGTGACAGAACGTCCTAAAATTGCTGTGTTTGCAGGTTCTTATCATGGTCACTTTGATGGTACGTTAGTAAACGTAGAAAGTGCAAAAGGCTATCCCTTTGCAGCGGCGATCGCCCCCGGTATTTTGCCGAAGTTCATTGAAGATGTGCTGGTGCTAGAGTATGGCAGTCCACACGCTTTAGATATCATCAATGACCATGCACATGAACTGGCGGCTGTTTTAGTAGAACCCATTCAAAGCAGTCGTCTTGAGTTGCAGCCACGTCAGTTCTTGCATCAGCTCAGACAATTAACGGCTACTGCCAACATTGCGCTGATCTTTGATGAAATGGTGACAGGCTTCCGGATTCACCAGGGAGGCGCTCAGGCATGGTTTGGCGTGGAAGCCGATTTGGCAACCTATGGCAAGATTGTCGGAGGTGGGCTTCCAATTGGCATTATTGCGGGCAAAGCGGCGTACCTGGATAAATTAGATGGTGGGATGTGGCAATATGGTGATGCTTCAGCTCCCCACGTTGAAACCACTTTCTTTGCGGGAACTCACTGTAAACATCCTCTGGCTATGGCAGCCGCTAAGGCCATGCTGGAGCATCTCAAGCAGCAAGGACCAGAACTCCAGGAACGGCTCAATCAGCGCATGGCTCACTTTGTTGATCAGTTAAATACTGAACTGGCTACAGAAGGAGTGCCCATTCAGATGGTCAGTAGCGGCTCCATGTTTGGAACACCGGGAGGCGGTGTAACAGTAGGCGATCGCCCTGCTCCCACTGCCAATGCTGCCGCCATTGGCATGAGTTTGCTCTCGTATCACTTGCGCGATCGCGGTATTTTACTGCGGGGCAATGGTGGTTTTCTATCAACGGCTCACACTGATGAAGACCTTTCTACAATTCTCGAAGCCGTCAAAGACAGTATTCGAGAACTACGGTACGGTGGCTTTTTACCTGCTAAAAAATAAGCCTCAGAAAACAGTTAAGGAGGAATGTAATGGCAGAAATGGGGAAATACTGCAAAGCTTATTCGGTTAAGCAGTTTCGTGAGTTTAGCCAGTGGCATGAAAAAACCGAAAATGCCCGTCTTGAGCAGCAAGACGTAGATGGAAATCGGGTGGACGTGAAGCGATCGCTCACCGACGAAGACTTTCTCTACCTTCAGGAAAACTACGTCGTGACTGATGGTATTTTCAAAGACGAAAACATCATTTTTGATCAGATCACACCAGAGTGGAAAGCTTTTTGCCACACCCTTCTAGGCTTTGAAGTTCCGGTGTATGAAGCGGCTACACCCAACTCATAACATACGTTTGATCATTCACTATTAGTGACGGAAACCTTATCATGAATGAACTGGTGCAACGGTTATCTCAAGGAAATCATCCGGTCGAAGTGGAATTACGTCCCCAAAAAACAGTCTCAGCCTTCAAAGCCTGTCTTGAACGGGGAAATGTCCATGTTCGCTTTACCCAAACGCAAGGCGGCACAGAACTCGGCGTGCGGCTGGATCATCATGCCTGTGATTGGAGTCAAATCAATGGCGATCGCCCAGTTGGCTCTGTTCATCTTGTCGGAGAACTCACCCTCAATTACGTACGAGTTCGATGCATAGCGGATATTGATCTGGAAACGTTAGCGGGTACTGGACACCTGGAACCAATTGCGGAAGTAGCTCAGGCAACGGCGGCTTCTTGATCTCAACTCAATTAATGATATCTGGAGAATAGTCATGACTCATGATTCGGACGATACCACCCTGTACAAAGTCGTGGTTAATCACGAAGAACAATATTCAATTTGGCTCGCCCATCGCGACAATCCCCTCGGATGGCGAGATGCCGGAAAAAGCGGATCGAAACAGGACTGTTTAGACTACATCAAATCCGTTTGGACAGATATGCGCCCCCTTAGCCTACGCCAACAGATGGACTCAAAACATGTCCCCTCTTCCCCATCATCTCTATCTGCTGGCTCCCTGGGAGCTACCCACCCAGGTGTCGCTGAGTGATGAACACCAGGTTCAACTTAGTCAAGCACTCAGTCAATTACTGCGATCGCTCGAACAACCAACCGATGAGGCGATTGCCACCCTCGACCAAGCCGTATCAGCACTGGATATTGGCGAAGTCACATCCGTCGAGGGTACATCAACCAAAACACCCCTTAAACCCTGGGAAATAGAGGACTTTGACCAGTACTTCGGTGTCACACATATCCACGCGCAAGAACCGCTCCTGTGTCTGGTCATGAGCCTGTTGCTGACCTGCCGCACATTCCTCGCTCTAGTTCAACAAGGGGACTTTGACCAGACTCAAGTGAACTATCAAAGGCGCGGCTTTGCCAGCTATGCTCGTCTGTTAGCAAGAGTATTTGACATCCATTTGGAGAAAGCGTAATGGCAAATCTGGACTCCTATCAAATTTGGAAAGGCTTTCACTGGTCTTTCTTTATCGACATTCAGGGCTTAATGATTTGCCTGCGTCGCTTTGAAGAAAGCATACTTGCAGGCAGTATATCCAATGCCAAGCTTGAGCTAGAAACAGCCGCAGACCTGATGTTGGCATCGGGATCTGCAATGGAATTAGCGGGTAGTTTTAGTAAACAAGCCTATGAACAGCAAGTACGCCCATCTATGATGCCTCCCTACGTGAGGTCAGATAGTTTTAGTGGCCTCATGTCTTGGGAACACGCATCCCTGATTCAGCTTTGGAAACGACTTCAGCCCATCTTTACAACATTACCGGCGGCACTCGATCCACAACATAAGCGGTTTATCGACGCTTATTCTCAACTGGCATCGTCCCATAGGGCAGTTTGCCAGAAGTTTGGTGGTGATGACGTGGGTAGTTTGCGCTGTGGAAACGAAACTGCCGTACAAGTTCTCGACAAGTTCAGCCAACAGCGCCAAACACTCATTGCACCCAAACAAAAGAGTTGTCCTTTTCACCATTCTCATTGATGAACGGCATCGTTAATCGCCTTACAGCCATTTTCATTTGCATTCACCACGCCTTAAACCCTACACCCCACACCCATCTTGGCGAGACTGTGGCTTACTCGATTAAGAACTGCTGTAAATCCACCTTTAAGAAATTCCCGCGAACGTCATTTGTGCTATTGGCAGTGGCGATCGCCGTCATCATCAAGGTAGTTCCTGTCGCAGGTCAATACCTCAGTCCTTCTTTGCTACAGCAGCCTGAGCCTACTCCGGTTTATCCACACGTTCAATCAACGGTACCAGAATTGGTTCGCAAACGTGTCGTAGACCTGACGGCATCGGAAAAAGCCGCATTTGTGAATGCCGTTAACACACTGCACAAGACGATTCCGGAAGGAAGCAATCTCAGTATTTATGAACAATTTGTTTTGCAGCATGTACTCACGATGGGGTTTGGTCATGGCTTGGAAACAAGCGGTCCTCAGAAGGTGAATCCAGCCCACGGACGAGCCGCTTTCCTTCCGTGGCATCGTCAGTTTTTGCGAGAGTTTGAACGAACGCTTCAGACCATTGACCCCGTAGTAACGGTTCCCTACTGGGACTGGACTGACCCCAAAGCTCTTGATGTCATTTTACAAGACAATTTTTTAGGTTCCAATGGTCAAGGTGTTGTGATTGAAGTGCCGGGTTTAGGTACATTTGAAGGCGGTCCAGTGGTGACAGGTGCATTAGCCGATTGGACACTCAACGAAGCGCTTCACTTTGAGATGTATACGGGGAAGCCATTGGGCGATCGCCTCATTCGGTTTGTTGCTGTTCCACCGTTTAATCAATATCCGCTTCCCAAAGCCGACACCGAAAAACTATTTAGTATTGATCACTATGAAGCATTCAACGCGCTGTTGGAAGGCGCAGAGAAACTAAATGATCGGGGTAGATTCGTGGAAGACTGGAGCCTTCACGCCTATATCCACACGCTGATTGGAGGTGCCGAGGTTGACACCGCCCATTCTAAAAATGGAGTCCCAAAAGAACTTCGTGCGCTAGGAACAATGGACAGTATTCCCTGTTCGCCCTACGATCCGATTTTTTGGTTACTTCATGCGAATGTCGATCGCCTCTGGGCAGAATGGCAAGATCAAGGACATACCGGGCAGACTTTCTTCCCAGTACGGGGCAATCCATTCGGTCACAATCTCAGCGATCCTATGTTTCCGTGGGATGGAGGAGTATCGAAACCTGGCAATCTGGGGCCTGGCAATCTTTTGGCCTGGCTATCAGCGATCGCCACAGATCAGGTCATCACTCCAGCCGACGTTTTAGATTTCCGATCCCTTGGTTACAATTACGACACCACTCGTTTAGCAGCAGACCAATGACTACCGCGACCCCCAACCCCTGCGTGACGGTGCCAAACCCTAACCCCAACGCTAAGTTGCGGTTGTTTTGCCTTCCCTATGCTGGAGGTAGCGCACTAGCGTATCGCCCATGGGCATTTAGCCTACCCAATAATATTGAAGTTTGTCCGATTGAGCTACCAGGACGGGGGATGTGCATGAGAGAGCCTGCCATTCCTCACCTGGATGAGTTAGTGCGGGCGATCGCCACATCTTTGCGTCCTTATCTTGACAAACCGTTCGTTTGCTTTGGACATAGCATGGGAGCACTGCTCAGTTTTGAATTGGCTCGCTTCCTGCGTCACGACCCGCACTGTCAACTGCTTCATCTTTTCGTGTCGGGTCGTCGTGCTCCCCACATCCCCGATCCTAATCCGCTAATTCACTCATTGTCAGACCTGGAGTTGCGAGAGACGTTGCGCCGCTTCAATGGCACTCCAGCCGCCGTCTTAGACAATGAAGAACTGATGCAGTTGCTGTTGCCCATTCTGCGTGCTGATTTCAAAGCCCTTGAAACATATCATTATACTCCCAGTGATTCTTTGAAGTGCCCCATTACGGCACTAGGCGGACTTCACGACCCAGAGGTTAGCGTAGACAACTTAGAAGCATGGCGCGAACATACAACCGCCCCTTTCTCTATGCATCTGTTTCCTGGTGATCATTTTTTTGTACATACTGAGCAAACCCTGCTTCTACAATTCATCGGTTGTGAACTTCAGTCTATCTAAAGCTTTTAGCTATTACAGCAATTAAAGGGTTAGTTAGGACATAACACCAATTTAAGAGGATGCTTTAAAGGTGTTGATTGCCACTCAAACCGCCCCCTTTCCTTGCTTTCCGCAAGTGCTAATCCCTCTTCTGTTACTACGGGAAGCGACACTAAGCGAAGTCAAGCTGCCTTCAACATGGGTTATTGGAAGGATACGAAAAGTATCCATCTTGTCCATCAACGGATGTAATGCTCGTTTCAATTCAGCAATCGGAAATACATGTAGCCAGTTTTCCTACCATCCCCAACACCAATAGGGTTGCAGCAGTAATCGCAAATTGTTCAACGCGCTCTTCCAGGTGATGCCCATCTCCCAATATCGATGTTGACTAAACGGCAAAGACTGCGTTGTGGATGGTGTGCCCCTCTCATCCGCAATCTGCTGGTGCTGCTTACAGCCATTTTCATTTGCATTCACCACACCCCAAATCCTACAATCCACACCCATCTTGGCGAGACTGTGGCTGACTCGATTGAGAACTGCTGTAAATTCATCTGCATGTAAACTCACCACCACATAGGCACTAAAAATTATTCCCACCACCGCTCAATACTCTTGTAAGCACTTAAGCGATAATCATGCCATCCCAATTCATTCTTTACTTGCTTAAACCCATACTCAATCCAAGCTCTCAAGGTATGTTGACTGCCCACACTTAAAATAATGTCTCCTTTCTTCGAGAGCCCGGTTAGCTCAAGGCACAGCGGCAGTACCAGCGCACGTTCAACAAGATGATGTCAGGAAGAAAGTGGTGCCATTTGAATAGAGAATTCGCAGTCATTTAGAGCAAAGCTAGAGAAAATTGAGCTTCTTCACCTTACTATTTTTGCAACACGACCTCTTTTTCTACCTTATATTTCGGACAGGTTTAAGCAATGCAGCGATGCGCTGGTTTGCAATCAGACATGTGATACCAGACAGGGAACATGCGATCGGAACAATCAGCAGCCCAAATCTAAGCCCATTTGGCATCTGTGCCGCTGTAGCTGCATCGCTAATCATGCCAACAAACAGAGGCCCGAGGGCTGGACCCAGAAGAGAGGAACCTATCAGGCCAAGACTGGATGCCATCGCCTCCTTACCCTTACCTGCCACAAGGTGTGCAGTACCAAAAACCCATGGCAAGATAAATGCGAAGGAAAGCATGCCTGGTACCAACAAGAGAACGGACATCCATCCGGTCGGCACGAACAACGCCGCCGTTGTCGTCACAGTGGTAATCAGGAAGAGAACGGCAGGAGGCAGAAGCAATCTCTTTGTCCCGGAGCGAACCGCGCGGTCTAATCCGCGTCCGCCCAAGAGCGATCCGACGATTCCCATCAGTCCCTGCAAAGAACCAATCACCAGTCCGGCTTCGGTGGCGGTGAAGCCATGGGTACGAATAAGGAAAGGCGCGCAAAAGATGTAGAAAGGGACTGTGGCAAAACCGATGGCAGTGGCAGTGATGAATAGCCAACGGAATGTCGGAGACGAAAGCAACTTCAGGCTCGATTGCAAAAATGGTTCGACATTGCCTGCCATTGGCTTAAGCGGCGGGGTCGGTTCTACAACGAACGTAGCTAACAGGGTGAGCAACCCTCCCATGGCTCCGGCACCAAATAGGGCGACACGCCAGCCTAACGTATCGCCGATCGCGCCGCCAACCGCAAATCCGACCATGGCGCCGAGCGGAATGCCCATGGAGAAAATGCCTAACGCTAGACCGCGACGTCCTGGGTTGATTTTGCGCGCAATCAGTTTATGTCCTGAAGGAGTGCAGCCAGCCACACCAAACGCGACACCAAACCGCGTCAGAACCAAAAACACCAAACTCGCGGACAAACCGCCAAGCGCTGTCATCACGCTGCAACACAAGATACACGAAGTGAGAATAAAACGAGGCGATCCGCGATCCGAAGCACGGGCAAGCGGCAACAAGAAGAGTGTAAAGCAGGCTGCGAAGGGGACCCCGATGATCAAGCTGACTTGGGTATCAGTCAGTGAAAGATCCGCTTTGATCGACTCGAACAGGATAAACGGCAAAATTCTGTCGATCTGAGCAAGTGCATTGATCAGGAAAAGTGCAAAAAGGAGAGCGGCTTGTCGCCATCCTTGCATATATTCAATGTCGATCTCTTCCAACTGGGAATTTGATGGTGCAGTATTTCCTGTCATGCTAAGTATTTATCTCCCTTGGATAGCCAAAGTTGGTTTTGGTCAGTTTTTCAAAAGTTGATTTGGATCAGCTTTTCAGATACCTCCCAAAGTCGTGCTGCCACATCGGTGTCTGTAGCCTGCGGAGGTACCTTTGACAAAGCCGGAAAACCGCGCGTTTCGCTCAGCTTATGTGGTCCGTAATAAGCACCAGCCTTTGCATCAGGTGAGGTCGCCGCAAAAAGCGTAGGGAGTGCGCCCTGCGGTACCGGTTGGAAGAGGAACCATAAGAGAGATCGCAAGACAATGCGGGCACTCCATCCGCCAGGCGAGTTATATAGAAGAGCCGTGCGCGCGATACCGGGATGTGCTGCCAAGCTGGCAATGCCCCATTGGCCAGCTTCGCTGCGCCGTTGCAGTTCAAAAGCAAACATCAGACAGGCGATCTTCGATTGGCTATATGCAGCCATCGGGTTGTAACTGTGTTTTGCCTGCAAATCATCAAAGTTGATAGTGCCGTTCCGTGCAGCGATGCTTGATAGCGTAACAACGCGCGCATTTTTCCCTTTGCACAGCAACGGCATCAGTTGCGCCGTAAGGGCAAAGTGACCAAGATAGTTGACACCGAATTGCAACTCAAAGCCATCAGTGGTTTCTAGTCGCTTCGGAGGCGTCATTACACCCGCATTGTTAATCAGCAGATCAAGGCTGTCTTGCTGGCTGCGGAGTCGTCTGGCAAAGTCCGTAACGGACTGAAGATTGGCGAGATCAATTTGTTCAAAACGAACGGTCGCTGATGGCACTTCGTTACGAATTTTTGCGACTGCCTCTGCGCCTTTTTGAGAATCACGACCCGCAATGATAACATCGCCTCCAGCCCGTGCTAATGCCAGCGCATTTTCGAATCCGAGCCCCCCGGTGCCGGTAACAACAGCCGTCCGACTTTTTTGAGAAGGAATATTTGCAGTTGTCCAGTTAGTCATGCGTTTTGCCCTTTAAAGAATTGAATTTGGCACTCAATCGTGTGGTCGTTATCTTGCTATTGATAAATGACTGCCTAGTCAATCATTATAAGCCAAAAAAATTAGCCGATCGCACGCCAGAATGTCTCGAAGCCAGTTTTGCAATGCTTTTTAGCATTGTCAGGGTCATTGATCATCGTGACGATTGTCGCTTCAGCCAACCCGTTTAGAAGCGCACCAACAAAGCTTATTGGCGCGGTTTGCAAAGAGCCATGGGCACGGATGCGTTTGATTAAATCGTTGAAGTCAACAGCAACCTTGTCCGCTGCGTTGCGCGTCGCAGGCGTAATGCCATCTGAAACATTCAGTTGTCTCAAGGCGTAGCGCTTGTGGGGATTGGACACAGCCCAATCGATCCAGTTCGACCAGGCGTGAAAAACCTGTTTGCGGAGATCGCCACTCTTCGGAAGGTCTTTCATAGCGGCTGCGGTCATTTCGGTTTTTAGTTCGAGATAAAGTTGGTTGAACAAATCAGCCTTGGTCTCGAAATAAGTGAACAGTGAGCCATTTGCAATACCCGCCTCTTTAGCGATTAACGCGGTTGACGCACTTAACCCCTGTGAAGCAATCACGCGTGTTGCTGCCTCCATAATCGCATTCCGCTTATCTT
Organism: Oculatella sp. LEGE 06141; assembly: GCF_015207605.1. Lineage (GTDB taxonomy): Bacteria > Cyanobacteriota > Cyanobacteriia > Elainellales > Elainellaceae > Oculatella. The sequence continues at coordinate 38,135 of NZ_JADEWO010000008.1, read as the reverse complement.
CGCTTTTGGGTCTAGCCATGCTCACAGCATAACAATGAGTGACTAGATAGTCAATTAAATAGGAATCCTCGTCCACAGGTCGGTGAACGTTTGCATATCCAGAAAGGCGATCGCTTCGACTGCTTTGCCGTCCTGCATCCGGAAATACCAGGTGTAGGTGTTCCGGTAAGGTTATCCATCTGTGGCGATCGCCTCGCCATTCCATAGAACAATGACCATATCGCCATCTGCCCAAATGCCGCGCACGGTTGGCACGATTGGGCTAGACAGACGAGCGCTGGTTGGGTTGATGACTTGATCAAGTAACTCTGAGCTCATCTTTCTCGGTAAAAATATAGCCGCCGTGATAAAGTACGTCGTCACGAAACTCGCCATCGGTGGTAAATCCAGTATCGTCCCAGTAATTAATGCGATTTCCTGTTATTTCATAGCGCCCTTGATATGTCCAAAATGATCATGTGCAGCCTTGAGGGCTGCGAAGCCTGCGGAATCGGTAACATCTAATTGCAGAGGCAAGAGCTGATCGCCGAACCGCAGTTAGAGACTGTTGCACTCGAATAGTTTCATCCTATAAGTAAGAATCAGGAGTTTGAATACACAAACTTTGCAGATCGTTGCCTGATCCTCTTAAAAGATGCACGGCATTCAGGATACCCGTAGCCGTTCCATATCTCGAATGGGTGGTGCACCAAACATGCGCGAATATTCGCGGCTGAATTGCGACGTACTCTCATACCCAACCCGATAGGCTGCTTGCGTGGCATCGATCGCCTCAGCTAACATCATCTGTCGGGCGGTTAACAGTCTCAATTGCTTCTGATATTGCAGTGGACTCATTGAGGTGACAGCTTTGAAGTGACGATGGAATGATGCAGCCGACATATTCGCCTGTTCAGCCAATTCCTCAATCCGCAGCGGCTTTGTAAAATCAACTTTTATCTGTTGGATTACTTCAGCAATGCGCTGCATATTACTGCCAGCGATCGCAATCTGACGAATCGCTTCACCTTGTTGGTCTGTGAGCAAACGGTAATAGATTTCACGAATGATCAACGGTGCCAGAAAGGGAATATCTTGTGGTGTATCTAACAGCTTTGTTAACCGGATGACGCAATCGATCAAGGGCGGAGCAGCATCGCTGACACACCAGCCTCTAACTGGGTTTTCTTTTTGAGTGAGACTCAAATCCGTTTGAGCAATAATCTCACAGAGTTGAATTGGGTCTAGATTCAGCTTCAAGCCAAGATAGGGTTGCTCAGGGGTCGCTTATACCATACAGGCACTCAGCGGCATATCCACCGAAAGAACTAAATACTGAGCAACACCATATTGAAAGGTTTCCTCATTCAGTGATACTTTTTTTTGCCCCTGCACCACAATGGCGAACAGAGGTTCACTGACTTCCTGAACGATGATACAGGGATCGCTCTGTCGCACGAAGACTAAGGGATCGATCGCGGTTGGATGATAACCTTCTCCCCCACCATCCGTATGCTGACCAACTAATGCCGCTAACTCTGCACATTTGGCGATCGCCACAGACTGCTGCGCTGACAAAATCTCTTCATCAGAAGAAATGCTGGTTGTGGTTCTGTGATCGAGTGTCTTGGCTGTCATGCGAGTTTCTGATGGATGCCACATTTCACAATAGGGAGGTTGTTCTCTGACGCACATCTTGCTGGAGTCATATTTCAACGGTGAACGACCCACCTATCTAGAATACAACCCTTGTTTGAGAGGATCAGGCAATCATCTGCAAGGTTTGTGTATTTCGACAATAGTTGACCCAGCCTACGATCAACCTGTGACGCGAGATAAATAGGAATACTCATGATGACTCAGGAAAACACTCAGAAAGTCGTACTAATCACGGGTGCAAGTAGCGGCATTGGTGAAGCCACAGCCAGATTACTGGCTCAAAAGGGGTTACGAGTGGTGTTGGGAGCACGGCGCACCGATCGTCTTGCAGCGATCGCCTCTGACATTCGCGACAAAGGCGGCGTGGCAGAATATTGTGCCCTGGACGTAACCAATCTTGAAGATATGCAAGCCTCTGTCAAGTTTGCTCAGGATAAGTTTGGTCGCCTTGATGTAGTAGTCAACAATGCAGGCTTGATGCCGCTCTCGAAGCTAGAAGCGTTCAAGATTGACGAGTGGAACCGGATGATTGATGTAAACATTCGCGGTGTCCTGCATGGCATTGCTGCTGCCCTGCCTATTTTCAAGCAGCAACAATCAGGACAGTTTGTGAATCTATCCTCAACTGCCGGACATGTTGTGTACCCGGCGGCAGCCGTGTATTGCGCGACCAAGTTTGCGGTTCGAGCACTCTCTGAGGGATTGCGGCAGGAATCGTCCGATATCCGGGTCACAAACATTTCGCCTGGGGCAACTCAGTCTGAACTCGCTAGCACGATCACCGATGCCGAAGCAGCACAGTGGGTTGAGGGATTCCGCGAGACGATCCTCCCAGCAGAGGCGATCGCCCGTGCCATTGCCTTTGCCATTGAGCAGCCAGATGATGTGGATGTCAACGAAATCATTGTTCGACCGATCGGACAGAGTGGTTAAGTTCGGATCTACCTATTAGGATTGAGCCGAGACACGGGCAAAAAATCATCATATAGGCATCGAGGAACAGCCGTCTTAGCCAACATGCCCTGGTATTCTGGCAAGAATTTTAGCGGGTTGGTTCGCCTGCCAAATCCACGTCCGAGCGGTTGAGATGGAGTCTGTATTATGTTGCGTAGATTTAGATTTAGGTCTTTGATTTGCCTGTCGCTGTTGGCTTTTTTGCTCATCGCGCTAGGTTCGCCCGTGCTCAGTCAAGCACAAAGCCAGTTACCCTATTGGACTGAAGCTGCACCGCCAACCGTCGCTCGGCAAGAACTCTATCCGGAAGTTTTGAACGGAAAAATTTACGTGGTCGGCGGATTACTCAGTCCCAACACCGGATTCTCAGCGCATTTCGAGTCTTACGATCCGAGCCAAGATGCATGGACAGCCTTGAGACCGATACCTGAAGCCCGCCATCACATTACGCTGTCGGCTGTCAATGGCTTGCTCTATGGTGTGGGCGGTTTCACAGGTGGGTTTCCAGACTGGCGGGCGCAGCCGACCATGTTCATCTATAATCCTGTCTCTAATACTTGGACTGGAGGGATTGACCTGCCAGCGGCTCGTGCCGAGGGCGTATCCGCAGTGGTCGATGACAAGATATACCTGATTGGTGGGCGCGTTCGAGCTACTGAGGATGCTCGGCTGTTCAATGACCACATTGATAGTGTGCGAAACGAAGTATTTGATCCCACAACTAGGCGTTGGTCAACCCGTGCCAATGCGCCCACAGCACGAAACAGCGCAGCGGCGGCTGTCATTGATCGCAAGATCTATGTGGTGGGCGGTCGCAATTTTGTCAGGAATGCTGATGGCACGACGCAGCAGGTGAATGTGCCAAATCTTGAGGTCTACGATCCAGAACTCGATCGTTGGGAAACGCGATCGCCGATGCCTCAAGCCCAAGGAGGTCTGGCTGCAACCGCACTCAACGGCAAGCTTTACGTGTTTGGCGGCGAACAGTGGGTTCCAGAGCAAAAAGTTTTCGCCGAAAGTTGGGTATACGACCCGGAAACCGACGTTTGGGAGGCATTGCCGCCCTTGCCAACTCCACGACATGGATTGGGAGCATCGGCGATTGGCAACCGAATCTTTGTGCTTGGTGGTGGAACCCAAACAGGTGGAAATGCAGCAACAGCAATCCACGAGGTGCTGGTATTGCCCAACTAGAGTGCTATGCACCAAGAACAATCGAATAATTGAACTGCCTGTTCAGGCTGTGCGTATACGTTCAATATCTCTCATCGGTGGGGCACCGAACATACGGGAATATTCGCGGCTGAACTGCGAGGGGCTTTCATATCCCACTTGATAAGCAGCAGAGATTGCATCAAACTCTTCGCTTAGCATCAGGCGACGGGCTTCTAACAGTCTGAGCTGCTTTTGATATTGCAACGGACTCATTGAAGTCACTTGCTTAAAATGCTGGTGAAATGATGAAGTAGACATCCCGACCTGAGCTGCTAAATCCTCGATTCGCATCGATCGGGTAAACTCAGCCTTAATCAGTTGAATCGCTGATGCAATGCGCTGCATGCTGCTACCAGATGTGGCAATTTGGCGCACGACTTCACCCTGTTCGCCGATGAGTAGATGATAGTAGAGTTCACGAAGCATTATCGGTGCCAGTATCGGGATATGTTGCGGCGTATCCAGGAGCTTGACCAGGCGCAGGACAGATTCGAGCAGTCCAATATCGGCGTTGCCGATCGATATACCTCGAAGCGAGTTCTCTTTCTTCCCTGAACTGGAAGTAATTTGGGCAACTAGATCGCACAATTGCATCAAGTCTAGGTTTAACTTCAGCCCTAAATACGGCTTGTCCGGGGTTGCATCAATAACACATCTATTCAGCGGTAGATCAACTGAAACAACAAGATATTGCCCTGTGCTATAGCGATATGTTTCCTCGCTTAGGAATACTTCTTTTTGCCCCTGGACAACGATGGCGAGGAGTGGCTCATAAACCTCGCGAAATGTGGTATACACTGCATCAGACCGCGTAAAGCTCAATGGCTCGATCGCAGTCGGATAGATAGTGTTGCCACTTGCTGCGGTATGTCGCATGAGCAATGTCGCAAGGTCTTGGCAGTGAGCAGCAATGATGTCAGGATGAGAGACTTCGACTGTCATGGTGAAGATTCGACTCATGGAAAGCCTTACTCTTAGCAATTATAGAACGTTATCAAAAGTAATTTTGGAGAATCAGGCAATCATCGAATAGACTTAGGCATTTGAAAAGCCTGATCGAATTTGTAAGATGAATGCATCTCAAGGGAAACTGCCAAAAATAAGTTTTTTATTGGCAGTGAAAAGAGTTAAATGACCGATTCGATCGCGAACGTCAACAAACATTGAACAGGTAAGAAAGTATAACTTTTCATGCTGCAACAGGTTCCAGGAGTTGTAGTGACACGCCTCTCATGCTCAATAAGCTCTAGCAGAATCGTTAGATTACTGCAACGAACGTAGTTCAAGAAATAAAGAGAGAAGTAAAAATGAACGTTATGCGATCGCCTCAGCGACCACGTCGTTTGCATCCATTTATTCTCCTGGCTGCATTCCTGAGTACGTTTTATATCGGAGTAATAGGTCCGATTCTGCCTGCTTTAGTCGAGCCGTATGGTGGAAATGCATTCACCGTTGGGCTACTGTTTTCTGGCTATTCTTTTGCACAGTTCCTCAGTGCACCAGCCTTGGGGGCGATTGGCGATCGCTATGGGCGACGAGTAGTGATGCTCGTGAGTCTGTGCGGTGCAATCCTCGGTTTTGCGATGTTTACCATTGGTGGAGCATTGTGGGTGTTGTTCGTTGGCTGGATGATCGTCGGTGTGTGTGACTGTTGGATTGCCACTGCATATTCCTATGTGGCAGATACAACTCAATCAAGCGATCGCACTCGCTACTTTGCGTTTCTCACGGCTGCCATTGGTTCAGGGTTTATTATTGGTCCAGCGACCAGCGGGTTTTTCTCAGGAAGTAGTCCTGCTACACCGCTCTATGTTTTGATCGGGCTGCTGGTTTTGGCAGTCATCTGGGGGTATTTCTCGATGCCGGAAAGTTTGCCCCGATCGCAACGCTCCCCATCGCTCCAGTTCAGTCATCTGAACCCATTGACTCAATTAAGCGACGTTTTGCAATTCCCGCAGATGCAGTTGCTATTGCTGAGTTATTTTTTGTTCTGGCCCAGTGTAATTTTGCTTTCGGCTAATCTACCCAGTTTGCTATCCGATCGCTTCAATTGGACTCCAGAACAAATCTCTCCTGTATTGGTCATCTACGGTGTCCTTGTTGTCTTAGTTCAGCTTGTCATATTACCGCTGCTATTGCGACGGTTTCAGGAGATCCGTCTTGCCATCCTGGGCGGATTCACCGCAGCATTCGCCTTCTTTCTGTTTGCTTTATTTCCGATTACAGGTGCTTTGCCACTGGTTTACGGTGGAATAGTGTTTTTTGGACTGGGACAGCCCTTCGTACAAACCTGCCTCATTGGAGCAATGTCGGAAAGTACGAGCGCCGACATCCAAGGACGAGTTCAAGGGAGTATTGCTGCGGTCATGGCGTTCGCGCAAGTGCTGGGTCCATTTGGGGCAGGTTGGTTATACCAGGCCGTGAGTCCATCTGCTCCCTATTGGACAGGATCAACTCAAATTCTGATTGCTGTCGCGCTCATGTTTATGGCAATTCCAAAACTTAGACATTTGAATCAGAAGAATCGTGCAATGAATCATGAACTGAATCAATGAACTGAATCACCGGCACTAAGATTTTCTCACTCGTTGATCACATTGAAGGAATCACACCATGAAATATCGTCAACTTGGTGCAACAGACGTGCAAATCTCAGCCTTAGGATTGGGCTGTATGGGAATGTCTGACTTCTACGGCGATCGACAAAGCGATGATGCTGAAAGTATCGCAACCATTCGAGCCGCAATTGACCTTGGCATTAACTTTCTCGACACGGGCGACTTTTACGGCGTGGGACACAATGAATTGCTGATTCGAGAAGCCATCAAAGAAATTCCCCGTGACAAAGTATTCATTGCCGTGAAGTTTGGAGCACTGCGCGATCACAAAGGTGGCTTTAACGGTGAAGATAACCGTCCGGTTGCGGTGCAGAACTTTCTGGCTTATAGCTTGCAGCGTTTGGGGGTAGATTACATCGATCTGTACTATCCCGCCAGAGTCGATCCGAATGTGCCAATCGAGGACACAGTGGGCGCGATCGCAGACCTCATTCAAGACGGCAAAGTGCGCTATGCCGGACTCTCAGAAGCGGGTGCTAAAACCCTGCGTCGAGCGGCTCAAGTGCATCCGATTGCCATGCTGCAAACCGAATACAGCCTATGGACGCGAGAGCCTGAAACCGAGCTGTTGCCCGTCTGCCGAGAGATAGGAACGAGCTTAATCGCCTACTCACCGTTGGGGCGAGGATTCTTAACGGGAACCTTTCAATCGCCCGATAACGTTCCACCCGACGATTGGCGGCGGCACAGTCCCCGCTTTCAAGGGGAGAACTTTTACCGCAACCTGGAACTGGTTGAAAAAATCAAGCAAATCGCAACCCAAAAGCAGTGTACGCCTGCCCAACTCGCACTCGCCTGGTTGTTGGCAAAAGGCGAGGACATCATCCCCATTCCTGGCATGAAACGCCAAGCACGGCTGCATGAAAATGTGGGTGCAGTAGACATTGTATTAACGGGTAAGGAACTGCAACAAATTGAAGCAGTTGTCCCGATCGGTGCTGCTGCCGGAACCAGTTATCCTGAAGCACTCTTACACTCCCTAAACCGATAGTTTCATTAGCTGTTGGGCTACGGTGTGTAGCTTCTGTGTGCGGCAGGTTTTGATTAATGCTGAAATGGTTTCGTCATACCGATGAAATGAAATCTGGAGAAAAAAGTGAAAGCAATCGTAATCAATACATACGGCAACGAAGACGTTATCAATTACGTTGATGTCGAACGTCCAGTGCCGAAAGCAGACGAAGTTTTGGTGAAAGTTCACGTCGCCGGGGTCAATCCAGTTGACTGGAAGATCCGCAATGGCATGGGCGAAAGGTTAGGGCTGAAGCTTCCCATCTTTCTCGGTGGCGAGATTGCCGGAACAATCGAAAAGATTGGCAGTGATGTCAAAGATTTCAAGGAAGGCGATGCAGTTTACGGTATCGTGCCTTCTGGGGGTTACGCCGAATACGCGATCGCCAAGATTGGGGAAATAGCGATCAAACCCCAACGTCTCAATTTCGAGAACGCGGCGGCGATTCCACTCGGTGCGTTGACTGCATGGCAAGCAATGTTCGATTTAGCGAATTTGAGTAGCAGGCAGAAAATTTTGATCACTGCCGCGTCAGGCGGAGTGGGGTCTCTAGCTGTTCAACTTGCTAAAGCAAAGGGTGCATTCGTGATCGGCATGGCTTCCGATCGCAATGAAGGGTTCGTCAAAGATTTAGGTGCAGACGAGTTCGTTGATTACACAAAGCAACCCTTTGAAGAAGTCGTCAAAGACGTGGATGTCGTTTTCGATACGGTCGGCGGCGATACGTTTGAAAGAGCGTTTCAAACGTTGAAAAAAGGCGGCTTTCTGGTGACAGCAGTACAGTTTCCATCTGAAGAAAAAGCGCAGGAATTTGGCATCAAAGCCGCGCGGGTCTACTGCAAACCCAACGCGGAGCAATTAGCCGAGATCAGCAAATTGGTTGACGAAGGCAGATTGAAAGCGCACGTTTCAACTGTTTTGCCGCTCGCGGAAGTCAAAAAAGCACATCAACTCTCCCAAAGCGGGCGCACACGCGGCAAAATTGTTTTGCAGGTTAGGGCATAGTCAGGACTTACGCTCGGTAGCATGTTTTTTTAATTCAAAACAATCATGGAAACTAACGAATTGAACACTGTGCAGCGAGATCTTGAGGGACAAGTTGCGATCGTCACAGGTGCAGCTAGCGGCATTGGCTTAGCAATTACCAAACTACTAGAAAGTCGCGGGGCACTTGTCATTGCTGAGGACATCAACCCCGATGTAAACGACATTTTCAAGGACAATGAGCGGATCATTCCGTTTATAGGTGACGTGGCAACCGAGCAGGCTGCCAAGGAAGTTGTTGCCATTGCAACGGAACGCTTCGGTAAGCTCGATATCCTCGTGAACAACGCCGCTCGTATTGTGTATAAGAACGCGATCGATATGACGCTTGAGGAGTGGAATTCAATCATGGGTATCACTGCTACAGGTGTCTTTCTGCACTCACGAGAAGCGCTCAAGGCGATGATTCCAAACCAAATGGGTGCGATCGTCAACATCGGTTCGTATGCTTGCTACCAGACCTTCCCAGGCATTTCGGCTTATGCCGCAGCAAAAGGGGCGCTTGCCCAGATCACGCGCACGTTGGCGCTAGAAGCGATCGAACACGGCATCCGTGTCAATGCGGTAGGTGCGGGCGATGTCGTCACTAACCTGCTTAATACTTTCCGTGAGGACGGTCGCGAGTTTCTCACCGAACACGGCAAGGTGGCTCCAATCAAGCGCGCTGCCCAGCCAGAAGAGATTGCAGAGGTGGTTGCCTTTCTAGCATCAGACAAAGCGAGCTTCATGGTGGGTGCGATCGTGATGGTTGATGGGGGTATGAGTGTAGTTATCCAGTAATGAGTTAGGTTGCCAGACATCGACCACCGCATGGGCGATCGCATCGGGCACTGATGGCGTAGAGTTGCCCAGGCAGTTGGGCGCTGATGCAGCAGTAGACGGATGTGGCGACGACGTGGTGCAACGTGCCCGTGATTTTGTGCTGGTGCTGGTGAGTGGTGACGATGTTCAATCCACTCTAAGTTTGGTGCGTCAGGGGGAATAATCACCTTTCCGAACGGCGTGATGCCCGAACCCAAAGCGCCCGACGGTGTGGAACTCAAGAAGGTAAATGGCTTCGCCAACCCAATGTCGTGCGATCGACTCAACCGATGGATGAGCATGGGTGAGTTCCAAGTTCACATCACGCAGAGGTTTCCGCTCGAAGATGCCGCGCAAGCGCAGGAGGCGATGAACAAGCATTATCTAGGCAAAATCGTGTTGCGCGTCAGTGGCGAATAAGAGGCGATCGCAATGAATGTCGCTATACGTAAGTCTGGATGGTGATTTGGAAGTAGTGAAAAAGCACTATAGGAAGTATTTCCCTGACTCACAGTTTGGTGGAGTCATGCTTACGACTTAAGCCAGTTTACAGCCATTTTCATTTGCATTCACCACGCCTCAAACCCTACACCCCACAATTATCTTGGCGAGACTGTGGCTGACTCGATTGAGAACGGCTGTAAGATTCATTGGCGAACGCATCGAGTGACGTGTCCTCAAGGGAAGAAGAGTAAGTGGACGGCGAAGACGCATCTTCAACATGTTTTGATAAGTGTTGCGATGAATATTACTCGCATTGTGTCATGGCTGATGGGAATTCCTCATGCTCACACTCGCGTTTCTCGCTTTGCTGCATTAAGAGATGGTTTACTCTCAAGGGTCAGCCTAAGCTAGTTGTAGTACGTTCGCCAACAGCATCCAACGTAAAACTACCCCAATAAGGAATTCAGTAAAAAACCTTGAAAAATAGCAACTTGCCCGACAATGATGCTTAGATCACCTAGAAAATCTACAATAGAATCAGCATTTGAAGCCTTTTCAACTTCAAAACTTGCCCGAAAATAGTTATTCTTTGGCAAGTTTCAGCTAAATTATAATTTTCCTGAAGTCCTTATCCAGTCAAGATTTTAAGCGCTGCAACAAAGTGCCATGCAGCGCTTAAAACCTTTACCCCTACAGGCGTGTTACAAGCTTTACGAGCAATGAAATAGCAAGCATTTCAGAGTCTGTTGTGTTTGCGTATCTTACTTGTAATACATTCGCCAACAACATCCATTCATAAAACCACTCCTTCTAATAACGCATTGACATGAGCATTAAAGTAGGTTCGATCGTTTATCCTTAAGCTTTTTCGTTGCATTCGATTGAATCGCGCAATCAATTGTTCACCAGGCATATTGATTGCCTCGGCAAACACAGCTGCTGTAGCGTTGGCATTACTCAGGTCTTGACATAAGAAAATATTCTCGAATCCGATATAATCCGTCATCCCGGCTCCCTCTACTGCAATTACTCCTTTCCGCGAGTTTCGGGGAGAAACTTTTAGCATTTCAGGAGCAATTAGATTATGCCCATCAGTATGAGTCGCCATGATCAGAACAAAGTCAATATAGTTCCGCAGTAATAGCATTAATTCATCGTGCGGGATTCCTTGATTCACATAAACAACCTTCTCAGCCCATGTCGCTCTTAACGTTTCCATCTCTCGATCGACCATCTGACGATACTTCTCATATCCAACGACCTGGGTTCGAGCAGGCTGCAAAATAAACAGGAATTTCACATCTCCTGAATACATTTGAAAGTAAGCATTGACCGCTGCGATCGTTTCACGAATTCCTTTCGTATAATCATTGCGGCTCACTAGCGCTAGATTTTTTTGGGAGCAAGCTTGATGAATTAAATGTCGATCGATTAAGTCTTTGACCGTTTGGCTTAATCGCCCTTGATCATATTTCGTTTTAGCAACATTTGCTTCTGTGCGTAGGCTTTTTACATTTTGCCCAAGCGGAATGTCTACAAGCCGGACTCGATTGCCAAATGCATAATAAATGTTTTTGGACAAATCTATTTTTTTTAAGGTTGAATCAAGCTTTAGACCGATCGCCAGCAGGTTCTCCAGATCGTGAAATCGCTGTAAGGCAACCAAATGATATTGACACAATTGCGCTATCCATTTTTTGAAATCAGGCAATTCAAGTAATGTCTTGCTGCCGACATACATTTGGCTCAGACGCTTAACCTCTGGGATCGGGGTGCAGTTAGAGTACATGATCCGAGTTCCCGCAATTGTTGAGCGAACTCCAACCATTTGATAGTCAATACACCAAACAATTCCCCCCGGTTCAATCCAGCGATCGACTACTTTCGTCGCTATTTCATTAAATTGCCAATATTTAGCAAACGCTTCTGAAAACTGAGATTCAGGATTCGTTTGACCAAACAGGGTTTCAATGTTTTCGTTAAACTGTTGCTCCAACCCATGCAACGCTGCCCATAATACTCCATTAGCAATGATTGAATAATGAGCTTGTTTTAGAGTGGCTGGCACTGGATATTGAACGAGTAAAAACTGATCCCGATAGCTACGGATCTGAGGTGGTAATTCAGGAGACCATTTCTCATCTGGCACGACTGCTCCAGGACCAGCCCATATGACCGTTTGGGGGATGGACATGGATGCCAATAGTTTGACGACCCCTCCTGCATCGTTAGCGCCAGGTAATCGATTGCTCAAAATAACTAAAGGATACTTGCGATCGGAACGATTCAATTGATGATTGCCTGAGTGCAACGTGTAGTGAGTTTGGAATGAGGTGATTCTGGAAAGCATAGCGCATTTCGGAATCAGGCCGGGGCTATCCTCAAGCGAGTAGAATGAGTTACTCGCCATCAGTGGCTCCTAAAGCTTTCAGCGCAGCTTTCTGTGCTTCTGTCAAACCAATGACTCCAGTAATGTTCATTCCCTCGTAGAGCTTTGCAGATCTCAGTTTCTTTAAGCTCTTACCCGTTTTGAGATTCCAAAGAATAATGATTTCGTCTTCACCACTACTTGCCAGAATCTTGCCATCCGGGCTAAAGGCAACAGAACGAACCCAATTCGTATGTCCTTCGAGAGTAATCAAACACTCGCCGCTGCCAGTATCCCAGAGGTTCACCGTTTGATCGTCACTACCGCTAGCCAGCAATTGACTGTCGGGACTAAAGGCAATAGACCAAACCCGATCGCGATGGCCTCTCAGTGTTCTAAGACACTCCCCGGTAGCTGCATTCCAGAGTTTAATCGTCTGGTCTTCACTGCCGCTGGCTAGCAGTTGACCATTAGGGCTAAAGGCCACAGACCAGACCCGGTTCGTATGCCCCTCCAAGGTTGCAAGCGGTTCACCGCTTGCGAGATTCCAGAGTTGAATGGTCTGATTTTCGCCCCCACTCGCTAGCGTTGCACCATCTGGGCTGAAGGCTACAGACCAAACTTTACCGTTATAGCCGTGCAGGGTTTGGAGGCATCTGCCTGTGAGCGGGTGCCAAAGTTTGATGGTCTGGTCTTCACTGCCGCTGGCTAGCAGTTGACCATTGGGGCTGAAGGCCACAGAGAACACCCAGTTCGTGTGTCCAGATAAGGTTTTGCATTTTCCAGTCTTGAGATTCCACAGCTTCACCGTTTGATCATCACTGCTACTGGCCAATAGTTGACCGCTAGGGCTGAAGACCACAGACCAAATTCGACTAGCGTGTCCCTCAAGGGAGCGTAGACATTCGCCTGTCGCGACATTCCAGAGTTTGACCGTCTGGTCTTCACTGCCGCTGGCTAATGTTTGACCGTCAGCGCTAAAGGCCACAGACCAAACTTTATTGGTATATCCTCTGAAGGTTTTGAGACATTCTCCAATGCTTGGATCCCAAAGTTTAACGGTTTTGTCTTCCCCGCTGCTAGCCAACAGTTGACCATCCGGACTAAAGGCCACAGACCAGACTCGATTGGCATGTCCCAAAATTTTGAAGCATTCTCCTGTTGTCAGGTTCCAAAGTCTAACGGTTTTGTCCTCCCCACTACTCGTGAGCGTTTGACCATTGGGACTGAAGGCTACAGACCAGACTCGATCGCGATGTCCCTCCAGAGCTTTAATACATTTGCCTGTTAAAGGGTTCCAGAGGTTCACCGTCTGGTCTTCACTGCCGCTAGCTAGCAGTTGACCATCTGGGCTAAAGCGAACTGAGTTGACTCGCTTTGTATGACCTTGTAGGGTGTGGAGACACTCTCCCGTAGGAACATCCCAAAGTTTAATCGTTTGATCTTCGCTGCCGCTAGCCAGCCGTTGACCATCTGGACTAAATGCGACGGAACACACCCAATTGTGATGTCCCTTAAAGGTTTGAAGGCATTCACCCGTGTAAACATTCCAAAGTTTGATGGTTTGGTCATCACTACCACTCGCAAGTGTTTGACCGTCAGGGCTGAAAGCCACAGACCACACCCGACTCGTGTGTCCTTGCAGGGTAGTGAGACACTCTCCCGTTGTCGGCTCCCAGATTTTCACAGTCTTGTCCTCGCTGCCACTGGCTAGGATTTGACCGTCAGGACTAAAAACGAGCGACCATACTCGATTGGTATGCCCTTTACAGACTGAAACCTGTTGAAACTGGGATACTTGCCATAAACAAATGACTCCGTTAGCATCTCCGGCTGCTAGCAGTTGACCATCGCATCCAAAGGCTAGCGAAAGTGCACTACTGAAGGGTTCGCTACACGTGGATTGGCTGAGATCAGAATACGAAAAATCGACATGAGGCAGCCTGATCCCTTGCAAATCAGCTTGACGAATGACGAGATGAGATAAATTATATCCTGTTAAATCAATGCCTAATTGGCAGAGCAAATTGATCACATTCCCAGCGGCATAATTTCGCAAAGGCAGAGATTGATGCCTCAAGTTTGAGAGTGCTTGAATTGCCCAATTCCCCATTTCTGCTTTGCTAAATCGAGCGGTTAGATAGGCAGCAACGGGTTGTAGAATCAGGCGAATTTGACTCTCTCTCACGTAATCTTTAGCAATTGCTTTAATCAGCGCATGGTTGTGAAATAGATGAAAATCGTGATGGCTAATCTCATCACAAATCTGTTCCACTAGTCGTTCGATCGCGTATTCCATCACAACGGGCTGTTGTGTAAAACTAGACGCCGCTTTTTCCAATGTTTTTTCAATTAACGATCGCCCTATTAGTCCCGTCAATGCTTCCAATAACCGGGGTTTTAGTACGGGTGGAATGATGTCATCCAGTAACTCTTGAACAGTCACAGGCTCTCGATTAATGGCTAGCCAGTACATAATCGACTGCTCTAAGCTTGATAAGCGATCGAAATGCTGATCCAACAACACACGAATCTCATTAAGGGCGATCGTCTCTTGTTTGAGAAATTCAGCGACATTGCCACTAAACAACTCTTGAATGGTTGTAGCAATTAGTTTTAGAGCCAATGGGTTGCCCGCACAGCGACGAATTAACTCCTTTCCCTGCTCTTCCGTCTGTAACTGTAACCCTTTCGCTTTTAAGATCTCCCGCCCACTAACAGCCTCAATTCCATACATCTGCCAGCAGCGCACAGGTAAGATTTCTCCCTCTAGTGCGGCAAGTGTTCTCGGTTTCTCGCGACTGGTGATTATCAGACAGCTTTGATGGGACGATTCGCCCACTCGTTTTAATAACTCGCCGTAGCCCTCATATCCTGCTCGATAGACGCCTGTCTTCCCTGCCTGAAGAATTGACTCAACATTATCGAGAATTAACAGACAGCGATGGCTTCTGAGAAACTCCAGAAGTTGGGTAATGCTATCGGTGGGTGTTTCGGATGAGTCGGTATCTATGTCTTGCTGCTTGGAAAAAACCTTAGTCAGGCTAGTCAGAAGCTGTTTGAAAGGCGGTGCATCTTTGAGCGATCGCCAAATGACATACTCAAACTGTCCTTCAATGAGCTGAGCCAATTTTACTGATAAAGTGGTTTTGCCGATTCCCCCCATTCCTAAGATCGCTATTAATCGGCACCGGTCTTGAATGATCCAGGCTTCTAGGGTCTTTAACGCTTCTGCACGTCCATAGAAAACCGAAACGTCTGGAGCCTCTCCGAAGTCAGACAACGGTTCTCCAACATCAGGCAGCGGTTGGATAGAAACGTCCCTAACGGACTGATACTGCTCCTTTAGAATTCCCCTTAAAACCTCTAGCTTTCCTGCCGTGCCTTCCAGCGGTAGCCCAAACTTTTCGTAAACCGATTTCAGCCGCTTTCGCACGGCTGATGCTTTGATGTTCCCCAGAGTGGCAGCGATTTTTTCAGCGGTTTGGCCTACCAGAGCCAAATGCAAAGTACGCAACTCGTCTTCAGACACATTGTGCTGAGCCGCGATCGTTCTCAAAAAATCCTCAGTAATTTCAGCCACTATTAACCTTTACAGAGCGGGGTACTTAAGAGGTTCACAGGCCAAGGGTTCTGTCTCTCTCAGTATACTTCAGGCTGACAAGTTTTCAAAACGGTAATTGACAACTTGTCAAAATTGCGTTGACAAGTTGAGCAAAGCCCTTTAAGATTCTCTGAAAGACCGAGTTTAGAATTGACAAGTTGTCAACTGACGCGGTTGAAACTCGGAAGTCAAGATTTTAAAGCGTTCCAAGCGTCGGTGTGAGGTTGCAAGGGAAACGAGTCCACTATTCAGTAAACTCGCGTTATGTTGTCACCAAAAAAATCAAACTCTCCCGAAGCAGCCTTTGCGGCTTTGGAAGAAGGAATTTATGTGTGCGATCGGGAGATTGACGGAGAAGTAAGCCTATCCGTTAGGCGAATAGGAAGGTCTGAGGAGATTGAGCTAAGGGTCTTTTCACTACGCGGATCGTTTCGCTGTCAGCGTGCTGATCTACAACGCTTTTTGGAACAGTGTCCAGCAAATGAGCAAAGTCTAATTTCCAGGTATCGAGAACGCTTTAAACTTGGGCTGCTGGACATTTTACCCGTCGGATTTGGTCTGCTGAAGCTAGATTTTAGCGGGTGCAAGAGAGGAGGCACCTTCCCAAAATTTTCTTCAACGGTGACTCAGTTATGCAAGCGTGATGACTAGCAACCGACTCAAAGCAATAGGGAGGCACCATTAACCTGTTGAACTACTTATCGCTCTTCCACCAATATCGCCAGAGAAAAATTGAAACGTTCCAGTTATTCAACGTTTCAGCAGGTGTAACTTAATGAGCGCTATTGCTTCTTAATCCTTGCAGGGCAAGAGGTACAGTTTTTCCTCTGGCTAGTGTGATGGAAGAGCGTTATTGGAAAATTCATAGCACGACCATGCACGAAGCCGTTGTTACAGCGGATCACGCTTAAGTTCAATCAAGCGATCGCATTATTCACTAGCTAAGAGAGTTTGGTTACCGACTACAAACGCTGGGGTGAGAACCACAGCGTTTTTTGCTGTATTGCTGTTTCAGATAATTTAAGGATCATGTTATGAGATTTTTAGATTTGCTTTTTTCTTCAGAGAATCAGCCCTCGCAAGAACCAACAGCCGCCTATGAGGATGGGTTTACAGAACTTCCCCTCAAACTGTTTTCAACGCCCTGCCTGGCCATAATGGATGTGCAGCAAGGATCTCCTCTAATGGTTAAGTTTGCAGGAACATACTGGCACTTCCAATTCTATGGAGCTGAACCAACCCCATTGGTAGATGGGCAGAGGGTAAAGGTTTTGGGACGACAGGGAAATTGTCTCTTGATTGAACTGGAGACGAGCCATGACTAAATTCTTCCGCAAGCTCTTGCCCGTCGATTGGGGGCAACCAGAGCCAATGCTGCCTAACCGAGATGCGTTTCTGCAAATTAACAAACGACCTGTACTCTATCAAGAGATCAGTACCAGAACCCTGCAGGAATCCCTTGACGAGTTACAACAGTACCTGCACGATAAAGGGTACCTCTCGACAATGAGTGGCAAATTTGACGCAGAGACGGATCGAGCCGTTCGAGCATTTCAACGCAAGCATAATTTGCTAGCCGATGGGGTGGTTGGCATCTTGACCTGGGTTTGCCTATACTATCCAACGCTGTCTCGTCACAGTAATCGGCAGGCATCTCCTGATATAAAAGCGGCAATCAAGACATTGCAAATGATCCTGCGCGAGGAAGGATTTTCGATTAAGGATGCCAGTGACTCTTTTGGTAGAGACACAGAGAAGGCGGTCAAGGTATTTCAGAGCCGTTATGGCCTGAAAGGGGATGGGGTCGTGAGTGCTGTTTGCTGGGCAGTGCTTTTAGGAATGAGACGACGGGTAAACGGAGGGTTTCTCCAGGAAATCTATCCCTTAGTCCCTCAGTCACTATTTTTGTGCGATCAGCTTTTGATGATTGTCTTTATCGTGTTGGGAATGTATTTGAATCCCATATCGACTGCCCATATTCCTCCTCGACTATCCAATGCGGTTGCGACAGCTTATGCGCTCACCTGTATCGTACCAATGTTGCTAGACCGCATCCCTTGGAGATCTTTCGATCGCTCGAAGTTGCCGCTGCTGCGGTATGCTCCTTTTGTATGTGTTGGCATGTTTTGGGACTTAATCTTCAAAGCGTTGGAACGCCTGATAGAAAATGTAGTCTCAGCCTCCTAATGTTTTACCTGACATACCCCACTCAAATTGTTTCCTAGGAGTGGGATAGTCCCAAGGCATAACAAAGTCATACCAGGGTTCGACTGACTCCAGAACCCTAAGCGTTGCTGTCGAGCATTGGCCTCAGCATTGAGGTATTCCTGCCCGTTCTGGCAACCGCTCAAGTACTGACGGTAGACGACTGCTCACCCCTCCCGAACCATCTGGAGGTTGATAGACTATCCGTTACAGTAGACCTCGGCAACGGTAAGTCCATACCTATCCCTATCGACCACTCTTAGCTCAATAGAGGCTCCTCCAGGCAACAAAGGTGTTCCCGTCCCCAGTAGAGACGACAGTAGTAGGGGTGCGATCGGATTGCGGAGTGCTTAGTTGGGCAAGGGGTACCTCTGGAGATGCAGAACACCCCCCTAAACTAAAGGCAATCGTGCTGCTGGCTAGAGCGGCTGATAGGGTGCGGTGGAACATTGGTGGGTAGGGGCTTCCTTTGATGGAGTTGGGTCAAGGCTAGTGTTACCCTTGCCAATATTAATAAAACATTCAAGCATTGCAAGCCTTACTCGTTATATTGTTTTGGATGAGTGGGAGGCTCAAGCAGAACTGCATAAGGTTCGGGCGGTGGAAGAGGTTACAGCTCAGCTTAAGGATCAGTCCATTAGTTAGGTTCAAAGTAACGTTTGAACCCTTCGGTTCAGCCCCAAGGAGTTACTTTAGTAACTTTGCTGTTGCCCTCTCCCCTGCAAAGTGCTATTTTCTGGTCAGAACTGGTACGGAGCTTCCTTTAGACATGCCCTAGTCGTCCTCACAAGGTTAATGCGCGGTTCCATACGCTAAACTGGATTAAGTGCCGAGATTGAAATGTTGCTTGACGATGTGACCCAATTCAAGGCATTATGAGATACGCATCACGGGGCTATAGCGCAGTTGGTAGCGCACCTCAATGGCATTGAGGGGGTCAGGAGTTCGAATCTCCTTAGCTCCATTGAAATTACACAAGGGTTTGAGGATGTTTTTGAAACTTAACCCATAACTTTGCCGGTGGGGCAAGCTTATGCTTCCAATTCAATTCGGCAAAGTTATGCTTCCAATGTATGGCGTTGTGAAACCGTGTTAAGTACAAAAATGGTGATGTGGGACGCTTTGCGCTCCACATCACTGTGATTAACGCGCATCGCGCTTACGGTAGTCGAAGTTATGGCAAGTTAAGTAGCTGACATAGTTTGCTAACTCTCTCTCATAACCCAAGTTCCTGGCATGCTTCTAGCAAGGCTCTCCGAACTTGCCGATATCGGAGAAAACTTGGTCTGGAGATTAGTGCCGAAACACGATCTTCGGTAGGCCGTTGGCCCTCTTTGTGGAGTTCAAAGGCTATTTGACGAACTTCTTGGCAGGATAGTTTAATTGTTGCTTCTTGGTTATTCTTTCGATAGTTACGATATCGAGCAGAAATGATGCGGCACAAGTCGGGAAAGTTTCTAGAGAGTGTACGCTCATTATGGTTGAGTCGCTTTGCTATCTCCCTCATAGAAGGCGGTGGTTCTTCATCTTTGTTAACAAAATCTTCTACCTGTTTCCTAATAGACTTTGCATCAAAGTTTGGGCTTCGCCTTTTTAAGGATGTGGATTGGACTGGCATTAAAGAAGCAGTTTTTTTGAGGTCTGTATTTATAGCGTCGCTCGTTAGGAGGTCAAATATTGGGGTGTTAAGACGATAACTAACTTTAAGAAGTTCTACTAAGGAAGGAAAGTTTTTACCTTTGCACCAAAGCCATACAGTATTTTTTGGCATTTGGAGTAGCCGGGCAAATGCAGCAATATTTCCTTCAGTGAGAAAATCAGAATAGGCAAGAAGATTTCTAACTAAACGCTCTTTCAAGGGAGATGTCAGTTGAGGACATGCAGAAATTAGTTGCCCTACAGATTTAGCAGTCCAAACATGCCAATCAATTTTGCTCTCAATGTTCTCTTCAGGTTCATCATTACTCGATTCACCAAGCCATCCTTCACACTTTGAGCAGTATCCTGGGCGGGATCGCCAAGCAAGTACAAAGTTGTTTTTATGGCAATGAGGACATTCTTGCCTTAAGGGTTGTCTATGTTGAGGACAAACTTGAACGACTTGTAGTGACCAAAGAAGTGGCTCGTAGAGAATTTGCCTTGAATGATGCCAATGCTCATAACAAACTGGGCACCAAGCCCGATTAGAGCGCAATAGGTTTCTTGAGGGAAGAAGTTCAGACCAAGAGAGTAGTGTCAGGAAACGGAGGTCGTTACGTAGAGTTAACTGTTCCAGCGTTTGAACAAGCTCAGTAGCCATTGAACCTGTTCCATTCAGAGCTGCTGTTGCATGATAAATCGTATGAAGATTTGCGCCTCCATAGGTTTTTTGGATGTACTTTGTAAATTCTCTTTCCATCAATATTCCTGTAGCTACACAGTGAGCTATTGCAAGTCGAGCAACATAGCTAGTTAAGCTTTCTGCAAGTAATGTTCCGATGCCAATTGCTTGAAGATGGTAGAGGCGGCTATGGTCAGGAGTCTGTAGTTCTTCGAATCTCCATAGATCATAAGTTCCTAAACTCTCAGAGGATTTCATAGTTACAAAGTCAGCATTTACAGATTAGCTTTCATAACCTAATTCACGACGTACGGCTTTGAGCGCATTGATAGATGCCTTCTGAAGAATTGCTTTTGGTTTTTGCATACGTATTGAAACACGGCTTTCTGTAGGCTCTAATCCTTCTGAATGTAGTTCAAAAGCAATTTTTCTAACTTCTTCGTTGATGAGTCGAATTCTCTGGTTAGAAAATTGCTTCAAGTAACTACGATATTTGACAATAATTGCCTTCTTTTCCTCTGGATACTTAATGAGAGTAGCCCAGCTAATACCAGCGCGTTCACAGACCTCACGTGCAGAAGGAGGGGGATAATCATCGGTTTCTATAAACTCTTTAAGAATTTGTTGAACTTGATCTGAAACTTCTGCTTTGCGGTGCTCCTCATATCTTGTAGAGATAGCATGGCACAGTTCCTTTGCATGGTAGTAAAGGGCTGTTGATCCTTTATATCCAAGCCGTTTAGCTACTTCCGGTAGAGATGGAGGAGGAGATTCTTCTAAGACCTTCTTAAGAATCTTCTCAATTTGCTCAGAGTTACTTTGTTTCTTATACGAGGATTTTTTATTCTGATCGGTTCTTTGAGCTGCTTGATTGAAACTCATTCCCTTGGGAAAAGAATAATCAATAGAGTCTCTGGTTAGTAGCTCCAGCAAGGATGTCTCTAAACGGTCACAAAATTTTAGAAGAATATCAATAGTGGGTTGTGTTCTACCTGTGCACCACCTATGAGTTTGAGTACGATTCATTCCAAGCTGTTTAGCAAACAGAGCGATGTTTCCTTTGGCTGCAATCTCAACATAACGAGATAATTTTTTCTTAATTTGTTCAGCAGATGGCAGAACAAATGAATCGGGGCTGACCGCAAGTAATTCACCAATATTCAGCGTGATCCATAGCTGCTTGTACAGGTCTTCCTTGTTCAGGTCTTCCTTGTTCAGTTGCCCTATATCACATGAGGTAATTTCGGAAGTGCCCAGCCAGCTATGACATTTGTGGCAGTAACCTGGTCTTGAGGACCAAGCAAGTGTTTGACTAGTTCGTTGGCAGTATGAACACATGTAATCTAGAGGGCGGTCATGCCGAGGGCAAATTGTAACGGAGTTTAATGACCAAAGAAGTGGCTCATAAACTTCCTGCTCTTTACTGCGCCATTCTTCAAAACAAAAGGGACACCAAGCTCTATAAGCTTTCAGTAAGCCTTTGTTAGGTAAAACTTGTGCCCATGGCAACATTGTAAGAAAAGACAGATTACTCTTTCCCGTTAAAATTTCAATGGCATGTACTACACTCTGAGCCCACATCCCTGTGCCATGAAGTGCTCTTGTTTGATTAGCAAAAATTTTGTCCAAGCCACCGTGTTTGCCATCAAAAGCATACTCCTTTTTCATAAGAGGAGCAATTTCACTCATAACCAACATTCCAGTCTGTACCGTATGAGCGATAGCCAACCGGGAAGTATAGCTAACTATACTTTCTATATAAGGCGTTCCTATACCTATAGGTTCTAAACAGAATAAACGACTGGGTTTTGTAATAAGCTGAGGTTTACTTAAATCCCACCCTTCATAGAGTGTTAGTTCGTCTACCATAAATACCCTCCTATTTCACTTTCCGTCGTACAGGATTCGGTGTTCCAGGTTTCCTACTCCGTCTTTTATTCGAGGATTTTGTTGTTGCATTTACTGCATCTGCAGAAGGTAGTGGATTCGGTAAAGGAGCAGGTATTTTATCACCTAATCCGAGAGAGTTTAGTAGTTGTTCATAATCCTGCTGTGTTTCTCGAAGCGATCTTTCCCCTTCTTCAATTTCCTGTAGAATCCTGTTGCACTGGGCTATTGACATAGCCCGTTGTTCTATATGTTGAAGAGTTAAGGTTGAAGAGTTGTCTTCTAATGCATCAGCAAGTGCGCGGGTAAGCCAATCCTTAAGAATTCCCACACATCCCAGGCTACGGGCATAAAAGTTCTTCCAATGACTTACTAAGTCTGGTTCTTCCTTTAACGGCAGGTGGCGTTGAAATGTATTCAGAATAGTCTTAAATGCAGTTACGTCTTCAGGATATTCAGCCCGATAGCGTGAAAAATGAATACTTTGATTGCGCCTACTAAGCTGTCCACTTAGGTTATGAAATGCAAGAAGTTCATAAGTACCTATCAGAACATGCGGTACACGAGTCAGATTTGCCATAGACTTAATACAATCCATGTTGTCTTGAAGGCGTCGTCCACTTGCCATCTTCTGCATGTGTTGCGCTTCGTCAATTAAGACAGCAATAGGTTGACGATAAATCAAGGCATTTTCAAGAGCTTGACGCACTATAGGTGATGATGTTTTGGGTTCGATGATTAACTCTCCACTTGAGTCACGACGAACACCTCGCGTCTTATAGTCAATTTTATAATCAATCAGTGGTTCCTCCAAAGCAAGAAGACATCGAAGAAAATAGTCTTTCCAATTAAAACTTCCAGATTCCGGTGCGATCGCCTCAACCCTAATAACCGGAATACGACCTGGCGTTTTCTTGAGGTTAGGAAGAGCTTGTTCAATTAGAACTTGCTCAACTTTTTGTAGAAGAGTAGTTTTACCAACTCCTGTAGGTCCAACAATTGTTATACAAGATGCCTTTGCCTGCTGATTGCCGATGAATTGCACTGCTCTCGCAGTTGTTTCACGAAGCTTAGGATGTGCTATTGTGAAGCTTTCAAAATAGAAAAGTCGTTGCTCCTTTGACTGATCAAGAAGCTCACGAGGAAATCCGGAACTAGTTTGCATAATTAATACTCCTCGTAGAAACCTAGCTCTTCTTGATTTTCAATTTCAGCTAAATTGAGCTTTGAATTCATTTCAGCGGAACAATTTCCGCTATCACAAGAATTCTCTTCATGTTTAGTGTGAATATAAGGATCTCGATTAATGCGTCCTCCCTCTATAACCTCAAAAACATCTTTTAATTGAGCATCTCGCAGACGCTGTATTAACAAAACTTCTTCAGCTTCAACGCTAGCTAGAAAAGCGCCTAGATTTTTGGCTCGCAGCTTGAAATCTCTATCATGATTCCGATACCGTTCACGCAATTCAGCACTTGCTAATTGAATTTCTTTCTCTGAACGACCCTTTAAAATCGAGTAATGCTCGCTGTGACATTCAATCCATTGCCCTTTTACATATGCGTATGCAATTCCAGCATCAAACGGGTCATAGCGTACATCTACCCAGGTTTTTTCAAGTTCCGGATCACGGAAAGCGTTAGACCAATAATAGAAACGGTTGATTTTAACTCCGTAGTTAGGTTGAACCTTCGCTTTTCCTTGAGAGGTTGTTGGCAATGTAAGCTTTCGGAAATGCTCATCGTAGGGAATTAGGCGGTGGCTCCTGCTACCATGTTGAGCCAGACTGGAAAAGAATGCCTCTCTTGGTGAGTATCCAATAGTAGGATGTTCCGTCGTTTCATAAATCTCATACGCCCATTCACACAGGTAGGTATACAGCAAACCCAGAGTCCAGAGTGCAAGATTCTTAGGGTTTACAGAGTTTGTCACCAATCGAACCTTCTTAGTTATTTGAGTGTTGCCAGCGAGATTATGAATTAGCTGCGTGGCAGAGGTTCCAAACAATCGTTCACCTACTGCATTAAAACGAGCTTTAGCAGGAGGACGATATTTATGAATGCATCCAAACAAAGCTAGTAATGTCTCGAAATAAACACTGTGAAATTCTGAGCCATTGTCTGTGACGATTATTTTGGGTAATCGTCCGAACCGCTTGACACAAATTCTTAAAACCATCATGCACGAGCGGTAAGACGGAGCATCGAAAGTAATGTAAACGGCTAGAATTCGCCTGTCGTAAGCATCAACTAGAAAAGTAGCCCAAGGTCTACCAAGGTTCTTTCCAGTGTTCGAACAGCGAAGTTCAACATCTAGTTGAGTATGGTCAATATGACCAATCTCAAATGAGCGATCACCATGTCGCGGTGTTGTTAGTTTTAACTCCAGATAAAATGGTTCTTGTGAGTAGGCTGCACGGCTACCTTCACGCTTACGTGTTTGCTCATACCCCGAGTGTTGTTTAATTTTTCGAACAAATGTTTTATAACTTGGAACCTGCTCTTCAGGAATATCATCAGAAATACAACCATTAACAAAAAGTGCATATGCATGAACTTTGCCCATTTGCTTATTAGTTTCATATTTCTCTTCAATAAACTTCTCTATCTGTTCTGCAAGATGTTTCGGCAATTTTGGATTGCTATTTCCTTTAAGACTGTCGAATGACAACAATCCCACAAACCCATAACCGTATCTCTGCTGAGCTTGGCAGTATTTTGCATACCAGTAGCGAAGAGTTCGTTGAGGCACACTGCCTTTCTCAAAAGGTTCTCCCCGTAAGCGAGGTTCAATACACCTATATCGTCTGTTAGCTTCCTTGAGGTCTGTCTCGCTTGCCTTGAGAAGCAACTCCATTGCTGCAGAACTCAGATTATCTTGAGGTTGAACCTTAACTCCTACAATTTTGCCTGCTTGAACTAGTTGCTCAAAAACTGGCAATTCAACTCGTCCATGAAAATTATCTTCTCCCTGGAGTAAAATCTCCGTCTCACCAACGAAGATAATCTTCATAGCTTTTCCATCCCAACAAACGGATTTGCCGGGAGAAAGATCAACAATAGGAGAAGATATTGAATCTGTGTTAGCCTGCGAAAACAGCATCGCCTTATAAGCTGAAGCGGTTTGACGATCTCGAAAGACAAAGCATCTCTCGGGCTCAACTAGGGGAGTAGCCATCAAATCAACATAGATTTTTTCAGCAGCGATCAAGAAATAAATGTCATCTGGTTCAGTTCCCTGAGCATGAAGAAGAAGTTGAGACAAACTCATTCCTGGCTGTGCCGATACAAGGGAAAGAATTGTGTTTTCTGCTGATTTTTCGACCAAAAATTCTGCTGCCTCATTGTCTAAGTAACAGGCGTAGAAATCCTCTAAAAAGCTTATATTTCGTTGTAAAGTCCAATTAATTTCATCATCAGACCAAACACGAAAGCTAAATCCAAGCCGTTCTGCATACGCTTCTGCTGGAGGACAATGCCACTTATTGTCAGATCCTAAATAATAGCGATTTGGATTCTTTTCTTCTAGTTTTTTCAATTGCTCCACAGTTTTACACTCAATCCAACCGATTTCATCCTTTGCAATAACAAAGAAATCAGGAGTATAGAAGAAACTGAATTGTCGGTTGTCTTTGGATAAGCAATCCAGTTTAATTGCCGGTGGTTGATCGTAAAATTCAAAAACATTTTCGTCATGCTCTAGTTGATAGATACATGGAAGTTCAACTTTGTGTGATTCAAATTGAATTGTTATTCCCATCTTCAAACTAGGAAAACGTCCTGAAACGTTCTTACTTCCACCACCTACACGACGAGATGGTTCAGAAGTGCGGATTTGAAAAATTTCATGCCGAGCTTGTGTAGAGAGATCGAGGCAATCGCCCAATCTCTCTAATTCATTTTTTGTAAGCATTGAAGTATCTCTCCAAACTTAAGAAGGAAACCAGCAGGAAGTCAAAGTTTTGAATGCTTCCTCTTCGGGAATAAAGTTTCTAGGTTTTCTTCTGTGTTGATCGCAATATAGGCTGATGAACCCAACTGATCAATATATGGAACAATCAGATTGTTGTTTTTAGTTTATAAATATGAACTACTTAATTAGTCTTTTCTAGATGCCTAAATCAAATTAGAGAAGTTGATTAGTTACCATATGCGAAATGGAAGGCTCTTCCTAATCAGAGGCCTCTATCCCCATAACCCAAAGGCATTTAGAATATATCCATAGTAGTTAACACAGGAATGTCATAGAATCGTGACAAAAGGCAAGAAGCGTGAAAGGGGAGAACCTGTTTTACGTAATGAGGTGAAGAGGCAAGTCAATATGACGCTTACTCCTACAGCTATACAGCAGTTGGATAACTTAGCTAGGCAGTATGGCGTTTCCAGGTCGGAGGTGGTGGAAGGCATTGCCCGAGGAGAAATTAGGGATATTCCTCATGCTGAGGCTGGAGAACTGAAGCCAGATGAAGTAGGTAATGAGCTAGATAGCTACGCTGAAGGAAGATATTCAGTGGAAATTTCTGCTCATCTTCAAACTGTTCCCCTACGTTGTCGAGAAAGAATACCTAGCTGCCAAGGGGCTTATGCCGTTTTTGCTTTAGATTGGCAGGGAGTAGTGTATAGCTGCATCAGCAAAGATATAAAAGCTGATCTTGAAGCTGACTTGCAGTCCAAACCTGAGCTTCAGGAGCTTTTAGTTTCTCCAGACGTATATGCATGGATTGTCTGGGGAAGATGCAGTAACAAAAGTCTCCTAGGGAATATGCAGCAAAACGTTATTCAACTATGCAAAGAATGGTTAACGGATGAAACTAGTATAGTTATCTATGACAGTGAGTATGACTGCGAGCTAGGATGGTGTGAGCAACCAGACTGTTCACTAGGTTTTTTGCCAACGGAAGACTTCCCACATTCTGTCAAAGCGGTAAATCCCTAAGCAAGGAATTTGCTTTCAAGAATCTCTTTCTTTTTGCAGAATGAACTTGAACATTTCAGCGTCTACATCAAATTCAGTAGAAAGTTTTTCCTGAGGAAATAATGGATTTCCAGGAGACCATAACTCGACACTATCTGAATGTTCGTCGTAGAAGTCCGGGTCTGTGGTGACGCGGATGGGTTGGTTCATGCCGGGTTGGAGGTAGGCAAAGTCTTTGGTGCCAGTTTGCTTGCTTTGGATGCCTGCGGGTAGTAGATTAGGGCGTTCTAGGATAACTCTTAGATCGGATAGGTCGTAGGCCGGGGGAGTTGAGGTTAAATCTTCCAGGTCTTGTACTGCGAGGATGTTGATGTCGAAGCCGTCCTGGGGTTGGCTGGCTTCTTCTTCGATTTGGCTTAGCAGGTTTTGGCGATCGCGCTCCCTATCCTGCCCTCGACTGAACACAAGGCTGGAGATAGAACTGGGAAGTTTTGCAAGGATGGGCTGGAGACGACCGACGATGTTTTGAAAGAGTTTTATGCGATGGCGCAATGCAATATACACATCCGCCTCCACAGTATTGCTGTAGTGCAGGTTGTAGATGCAGATTTTGGGATAGACCTGGCCTAAGCGATCGATACGTCCAATGCGTTGTTCTACCCGCATGGGATTCCAGGGCATATCGTAGTTGATGAGCGCACCGCAGAATTGGAAGTTGAGACCTTCGGCTGCTGCATCCGTGCAGAGCATGATTTCGGCTTCGCCTTTGCGGAAACGTTGTTTGGTTTGTTCTCGGCTGATGGTGCGCCAGTCTCCGTCTTTTGTTTGGATTTCGCCACCTCTGCCGGAGAAGCACATTACGGATAGACCGTCTTTGACCAGTTGGTCGCGGAGAAAATCCATCGTGTCGGTGAATTGGGTGAAGATGATGACCTGGCGATAGCCGTCTTTTTTGAGCTTCCACAGGAGGTCTTTCAGCCCTTGGGCTTTGGTATCTACGGGAAGGGTCAGGACGGCATCCAGTAAGTCTCGCAAATCGGCGGATTCTTCCAGGTTGAGGGCTTTGCGTTCGAGTTCGGCGGCTTCGTCCTGGTCAAGGATTTCGTCGCCTGAGGCTTCATCGGGGAGGTCTTCGGTGAGGATGTCTGGAGGAGGAAGGGTGGGTTGATTTCGGTCTTTGAGGCGGATGAGGCGATCCTGGAGGGTACGGGACAAGGAGAAGAAGCTGCTGGCTAGTCGTCGTCGATAGATGGTCATGACAAACCCTACGGCGTTGCGATCGCCCGCTGCGGCATTGTTGTAGGTCGTGGAAATGTATTCTTCCACGGCATCGTAGACCGATCGCTCGGCTGGGGAAAGGTCGATAAAGACATCTTGGACATCCCTTCTAGCGATGGGGGTAGAAATCTTGCCTGCTTCGTAATATTTGCGGAGGAGTTCGCGGGTGTGGCGGGAGATAAGGGTTTGAATGGGGGTATGCGCCTTCATGAGTTTGATGGCGGCTTCTCGCTCAGAGGCTTCTAGTTGGCGGAGGGGAATGGTGGCTTCGGAGCGGAGAGCTTTTAAGATTTTCTTAGCTTTGATGCTGCTGTGGTTGGGGGTAAATTGTTTGGCAAATGTTTCTGTGACGGAGCCAAACTCGCGCTCGATCGCTCGGAAGAGACGCGCCATGTAAGCCATTTCTTCATGGCTGGGGGCAGGTTTAGCAACCAAGTCAAAGAATTTGAGGAAGTCCTGGGCTGCCCATTCGGAGGGGAGGCCAAATAGTTTGAGTAAGTCCCATACTTCGATGGGATCGACTTGCATGGGGGTAGCGGTGAGGAGGACTAAACCCTGGGTGCGGTCTTTGAGGCGTTGCATGAGTGTGAGCAGGCGATTGTAGCGATCGCGCACTACTCCGGTCTGAATCCCTCCGCTACGACGAGCGTGGTGGGCTTCGTCCAAAATCACTAAATCCCAGGGTTCCGCATCAACTAACAGTTCTTGGGCGCGTTCCTGACGGCGCATGAGGTGGCTGGACACCAGGACACAGGGTTCTTTGTGCCAATTGGTGCGACTAACGGGTTTTAGGGTGTCTTCTTGAAAACCGGGGGAGGGATACCAGCTTAGAGCTTTGCCGTCGTAGATGGGCCAGTTGAGGTTGAATTTTTCTCGAAGTTCGACTTGCCACTGTTTGAGGACAGCGGCTGGAGCCATGACGAGGATGCGTTTGGCGCGACCACTGAGCCATGCTTGGCGCAGAAGCAAGCCTGCTTGAATGGTTTTGCCCAGCCCCACTTCGTCTGCAATGAGAAGTTTGGGAGGCCAACGGTTCCACATACGTTTGAAGGCGCGGATCTGGTGGGGCCAGGGGGTGACGGCACTGGTGGCTTCTCCGATCCGTTCTCCTGAAGGGGTGAGTTGAGGTGCTTTGGTGATGTAGCTCCAGACCATCGCCCGTGGATCAAGCTCTGGCTCGCGTTCTGGCGGAGGTGGTTCTTCGGCTGGGGGTAGTTCTTCAGATCCAGCTAAACGGATAGGGAGGCTGCCGTTTTCAGGAAGGTAGGAGAGGAGGCGTTGTCTGAGGGCATCGGGGACATCCATGACGAGGGCGTGGGGGGATCGCCCACTCCACAATCGCACGAAGCTATCTTCTTCGGCATCGACGTGTTGGGGAGTGATCCAGCTTGTGAAAACGTGGAAGCTATCCCAGTTCCGTAACCATCCATTGACGGTTTCGTTGATGCTGCCATTGAATGCAATGCGATTGCCGTCTTCATCTTCAATAATTCCGGCTTTTTCATGGAAGATGGCAGGGTTAGGAATCGGCTTTTTTTGGACATCGCAGGGCACAGCAACTTTGACTTCCAAGATGCCGTGTTGGATTAACCAAGCCAGCAGTTCTAGAGCTTGCCGTGCGGGTTCGTCGGCAGGTTCTAAGGGGACATTGGCAAGATTTTGCTGTACTCGCGCTTTGAGCTCTTCACCTCGTTGAATAGCATCAATTTCGGGCGGTTCAAGCGTACAGCCGACAATGAGCCGCATCGTGCCTTGATTGCGAACTAAGCCTTCGATCCCGCGCATGGCAAGGGATAGAGCCGATGCACTGAAGTATCCGGTAGTGCGCCAATATCGTTTAGCACGCTGAAGTGCTGGAATGTAGAACTCGTTGAGGATGGTGTTCCCCTCGTCGGGGCTGTATTTGAACTTCCAGGTATAATCGCTGAGCTTGCTCATGCTACCCCTTCTACCCACAACCGTAATTGCTCTGGTTCATCAATTTGCTCGGTGAAGGCGAGGCGACGGAGGTTTTCTAGGGCTTCAAAGTCGCTGGCGGAGGGGATGATGGATTTGGAGGGGTCGAAGCCTGTGTAGGCCTTGGAGGGAGGCAGCACCTCTAGAACGGCTTCCAGGGCGGCGAGGAAGCGGGGTTCCTGGCTGAGTTTAGTGGTGTCGAGGAGTTCGCGGGCGGTGTCGAGACTGCGGGTGCGACCCAGATGAGCGGCGTGGTGAATGGCATCAATGAAACTGCGGCTACCATCAGTGGGTCCGAGGGTGCCTTTGGCGGCACGGATGGAGCTATCCCACAGAATAACGTCGCTGCTTTTCTTTTCAGCCAGGACTTTGATGATTTCGCGATCGATGTCTAGCCCAACGACTCGCGCCAGTCGCAATGCCTCATCGTAGGGGAACTGCGGTGCTTTGAAGGCATCCCAGGCTAATACGAACCATTCGGTGAGGGGGTCAAGCTCATGGATGCGTTGAGCATTGGTTAGTTGCTCTAGTTTCCAGCGTTTCACCTCACGTCGAGCAGCTTCCAGGGCATCTTCTGGGGTGACGCTGTAGGGATCAACTGCCGCAGAGACGACTTTACTTCGTTTTGTTTTACCAGAAGTCACCTCAATGCGGGGCTGTCCTCGTTTAACAGGCCAATGGCGAGAGAAGACTTCTAATGCAGGGCCAAAGCAGGAAAGATACAGGTCTACGCCGCGAATCCCTGCGGTTTGGAATTCAGCAATACGTTTACGAACTTCTTTTGCCAATAATGGCTCTAAATCTTCCCAATACTGCACCTCATCATCAGGGGTTTTAGTGCGAGGACGACATACCAGAAAGATGGTGCTGTTGGCTGCGGACTTATCTTTAATGTGTAATGAACCTTCTGCCTCGGTATTAATCGGCCAACTGGCAGTAATGACAAACCCTGCTTCAATTAAACCCGTGGTTAATGCATCCCAAGCTCCAGACGCTTTGTGTGTAAACATCAAAGTCATGATGCCATCAGGTTTCAGCACACGACGGCATTCTGTAAAGATAGCTGCCATACGTTCTTGATAGTCTTGTCCTGCTAGTTCCCTTGCTTTCTTCTGACCTTTGTACTTAGCTGGATTAGCTACTGCCTCATTATCTTTATCAGTAAGTTGTCGCGTAAATAGTTCAGGATAGAGATACCCAGCCGTGCGCTTGAGCCAAACATAGAAGAAATCTGATAATTCTGCATACATGACGTTGTCGTAGTAAGGTGGGTCTAGAACGACGGCATCAATGCTGGCATCATCCAGATGGTGTAGGGTATCGCCTGATTGACAAGTGATGGTGATAGCTTGTGAAGCTATGGGACTGTGCAGTGATTGTTCTTGGAACAAGGGTAAGCCACTATGGTCGTTTGAGGCTTTAGGCAAAGTAAGTTCTATTAATTCCTCTATACACTTTGAAATTTGCTCAAATACCCAGTCGTAACCAAGGCCAACTATGAGAGGAGCCATTTCTGCGTAAGACCACTTGAACTCAAAATTGTGTTTATCGAATGTATTAACCATGACTTCTCGTCCGCCATGCCATCTTGTAGCACGTGAGTTATAGTCACGAAGTTTGTCTAGTGCAAAACTTATATAAACTAGAGCAGCTTTTCGGGCTGATGGATTTTCTATAACGTTTGGATTCTCTTCTGCAAGTATTTCATGAAATACTTCAATACTTAAAATATGGCTAATCAACTGACGCGGCGAAAAGAAATCTTTCCAGTTATATATTCCGTATAAGCGATGGCCACGATCGTAATTAGATAGGCTATCTATAGCCTCTGTAGGTATCAAACCCATAGCGTCCCATTCAGGTGATTTTTCGGCTAATGTTTGCTGAATCAGGTCATTAACATCCTCCTCCGGTCGAGGGGCGCGGTAGCCTCGCTCCCATTTTTCGCGGGTTTTGCCCGTTTTGGTATAGGTGACGATGCGTTTTTTAAAGACCACACAGAACAGTTGCTCTCCCATTTCACCCGCCTGAGCTTGGCGCTTGACTTCCTCTCCTTCAATGACTCGTTGGCAATCGGGATAGGGGCAAGTGGCATCGCCTCCCTTCACGGTGCCAGAAGATTGCGCATTTTCAGAGTGAACAATTTCAAACTGACAAACTCGGCTGGAGTCGCCCACACCAACCCCCAACTGTGAGAGAAGGCGCACCCCGGTTCCATCGGGAGCGAGTTTCCAGTTAGGTGAAAGCGGAATCAGCCCCTCACAATAAGGACACCGAATCGTTCTGGCCCAGAGGTAGCCTAAAATTTGTACACCTTTAGGCTCCTCTGGATAAATTCCCATTTGCCGAAACTTTGGTTCAGCTAACTCAAGAAATCGTTTGCTGATGCGGTTGAATTCATCTAATATTGCTTTCCCATATTGAGCAGGCCATTCGTAAGTTGCCTTTTGAACCAATACCGCTACTGGATTTAAATCATTAGCTAAAGTCGAAAATCCTAATCGATTGGTTTCTAAAGGAATACTTCCGCCACCTGCTGTTGGATCTAGAACTCTAGGAGTTTCCAAACCCAGTTTTTGCAACTCTTCGCTTATCCAGTTTCGATCGTGTTCAGTAGGACTGTACTTAAAAGCACGATCATACCCATAGGGATTTAAGCCTAAGTTTTCGCCTGTTTTTTTGGCTAGATCTAGTCTACGTTTGGTTGCTACTGGATCGCCATGAATCCCCAGAACGTGCATGAACTGTTTGCGATCGCAATCCGCAGGCAACAAAGACGCTAAAACCGCTGCCCGTGAAGCCACTAATGGTCGCCGCGCCCACCAAACATGGAGATAGTAGATTGGAGGCAAAGCCGTCATAGAACGGCGTTCTCGTATACTCTCCTCACTCAACTCCGCGATCGGCAACCATTCTTCAATCAGGCGCTTCGTCATAATTCCTTCTACCTATGCGGATCTGTCAACAAAATTCTTAAAGACATCAGCACACGGCGGGGATTCTTCCGATGCATCGCCATCCCCAACCAATAGGCTGCCTCCTCTCGGCTCATCGCCTCAATTCCCTCAATGCAGGCCAGCATATTATCTCGACTACGCATAGGAGCTAGCACCCGAAAAATCAGCCCGAAAACCAGAGCCACCTCCTCGTCTAGGGCATAGGTTTTCGGCTTTCCCGGCTTCAGCCCCCCCATCGACACATCCGCCTTCGCTAAACGACGCAAAATCCGATTCTCAATCAGCGCCAAATTTCGCCCCTTCAAACCCGCCACCCGCACTGGCTGTACAATCTGCGGCGTTGCCATAGAAGGCAATTGCCAAACCTCTAACTGCAAATTGCTAGAACCAAGGCTCTCTGCCCGCAACTCATAGCGAGGGTGACCACTGTGATGATTATTGGATGTTGCTGCGATCGCCTGTGCATGCACGTCAATCTGCTCCTTGAGCTTTGGCTGTAATATGAGCGGCCCCAGCCCCTAAACGGCTTAACCGCTCCGACAGCTTCTCAGGTTCATCCCCCCTTACGTCAAGTCCTTCCGAAAAATTAACCGTATAGGTCGCATCCATCGTCTTTTCTGTTGCCGCCCGAATCTGCGCCGACAGAAAATCTTTCACAGGCAACGCATCATCCACCTGCCCCTCAAACTCAAAGTTCAAGGTACTTCCACTAGTTGTCTCATAGGCACCTGCCAAATTAACCTGCACCACAGCCTTCTGGATCGCTCGAATCAGCCCCAACAGCATAAAGGCATCACTGGCATCAAAGATTTGAATTTCCAGAGAGGCGATCGCCTTAAACGTAGAGGCACGGGCCTGCTCCCAAATTGAACCCAACGCTTCCCGCAGTGGACCCTCCGCCACAAAGGTCTTGGGTGGCAACGTACTGCCGCCTGAGGGGAAATCAGTGCTTGGGGGAGCCACAGCCCCGCTTGTCGTTCCCGAAGTGCTATAGCTTCCGGTGGGAGTTTGAGCCGTTGGGGAAGACGTTGATGAACTAGAACCCGATGGAGTAGGAGTTGGCTCTACCCGAGGCGGCCAGATCTCATGCTCGCGGGCGTACCCAACCGTGTAGATGTAGGAATTCTCATCAATCTTGATGCTGGCCTCAGGATCACCCTTACCCCACAGCAAATCTCCACTGCGGTAAACAAAATCCCCAGCCACAATGCCCTGCTTAATGCCCTTGATAAACACATCATCGCCCACCAACATCGGCAAGCCAGGGTCACGGTAAAATTCCAACCGTAAACTGGCAGTACTGATTTGCCCTCGCCGTAGGGGAGTGCGATCGCGAATATAGGAGGGCGAATCCGGTTGGTCTTCAGGCAATCGTAGCTTTCGATCTGCCTCCCGAAGTTGCCGAACAATCGACTTTTGCCCCAGACCTGGTGATTCCGAAGAACTAGGAGTGTCTATGCTGGCATGGCTCAACTCCACATCCGATCCTTCCAGCTTATTCTTGGATGGGTAGAACACATGGCGATAGGCTTGCTGAATGCTAATCGCCACTGCCGTCTCAGACGTTTTCTCCTCCTCCGCCAGCTTCAACTGCTGATGCTCCGCCAGTTGCGCCTGCACCTCAGGACGACGCAGATCCCGCAACGCCAGTCGGCGGATCATCTTCTGGCGCATTTCCTCCTTGCGCTCCGCGTCCACGCACAAGAACACCAGATTGTTCCGGTTAATCCTCAGGTCGCCACTGCTTCCCTTCTCTTTGTACAAACGCTCCACCAGAGGCGGCACCCGAAGCTGTGAGGCATTTACCGACTCCGCCTCATAGCCCAAAATCACCAGGTAAGGTTTGCCTTCCCCCGTATCGTCAGGAACATCGTAGGAGCCACCCGGAAACGCAACAGATTGAAGCACCGTGCCTTTGAAAATCTGGCGGATGCGATCGTTCAACTGGGTACGTACTTCCCCTGGGTCAACCATCGTCATGTAGCGACGGATCAACTGCGTCAGGTTCGCTTCTGTCATAAACCGCAGCGGAACACCAGGGCGATCGTCTAGATAAGCCGAATTCTGGACAAATTGGCGAACAGCATCATTGGCAAAGCTCAAATCTAATCCCGGAGCCAGTAGGGAATAGCGCAACTGCTCCGCCGTCAGCCCCTTTAGTGCATCATTAAAAGCCAGGGAGTGGAACAGGATAATCCGAGCTACATATGCTGCATAGGGAGGTAGCCCGCGATAATGGGCCAAATCTAACTCCTGCGTTAACGAAGGCTGATCCCCTGCCACACCAGCCACATCCGCCCGAATCGCCGGAAGATACTGTTGCAACCCCAGCTTGGTCACAATCTCACGCCGAATCACCTCATTGCCCGGATCCAGGTGATGCAGATGAATTGCATAGGTATCTTTAGGTTGCTCCTGCCAGAGCTGCGCCACCGTCCGAGCCAGAAGCCTCAGCAGCCCTCTCACTCGTTGGAAATTGCTTAGGGTAGAAGTTTTATCCCGCAGGGTTTCAATCAACTCTGGATGGAGCGGGAACCCATTACGAAACGCTTCCAGGCGCATATCTGCTGCCGAGGTGGGACCAATCGCCTCTCGATGGCGCTCCCACAACCGCTGATAGTCCTGAATCACCTCCTCTGCCCGTTGGTCGTCGATAAAGCCAAAAAGCCGACGGCGCAAAACCTTAACCGTCTCATCCTCCTCCGTTGGATCAAGCAACGTTGCCTTCCGAGCCGAAACGCTCATTAGCTCATCCATCCGCGCCGCAATGAACTGGTTCTCATCACTATAGGCATCCGTCGCTAACCCACTCTTCCCGATTGCCAGGGTAAATACCAGCGCCGCCCTAGGGGATGACTCCACCGCCTTAAACAGTGCTGTCAGCAACGCTGTCAACTGCCCTCCAGCCCGTTCCCGCTCCTTCGCCTTCAGCTTCCGCAGATAAACCGACAACTCATCCAACAAAATCAGTGTTGGCTCATTCCCAAATAGCTCCCGAATCGTCTCCGCACCTGGTGCGATCCCTTGCTCGTCACTGGTCCGGATCAGTTCATATCCATCCTTGCCAGCCAACCCATAGGCTAACTCTCCCCAAGGAGTCTTCGCCCGGATTCCGTCTCCGAGCGATCGCCCCACCACAGGGTCAGCATTCTCCCCGTCAAAAGCCGCGACTCGTACAGAACCAGCAGGTACAAGCGCCGCATCCAGAAATTCTTCGACATTAGAGACCCCCTGAATTCCCTTCGCCACATGGGTTAGCGCAATAAGGGAATGGGTCTTACCGCCTCCATAGTTCGTATCTAGACGGAAAATCGAAGCGACCTGATCGCTACTGCCCTGCAATCTCAAGCAGACATTCTGCAACAACTCCCGGAGTCCACGGGTTGGATGAGTGTTAGCAAAAAACTTTACCGGGTCGAGATATTCTGCCGGAGCCTCTCCCCGCAATACTTGAGCCAAATCTGCCGCAAAATCCGATTCGGATATTCGCCCATCCTTCACATCAGGACGGGGATAGCAGAGTTCAAACAAGGTCGGTAGAGTCATAGCAGTAACTCAGGTGATATGTCCTGGAAGCTTGTCTTTTAACATTCTTAACACGGGAGATGATGGGCTTTGGTGAGCGATCGCCCCCTACGAACTAAGCCCTAGAGATACTTTCTACCTCTAGGGCTTCTTAAACACGAAGAGTGAAAGATGCTGTTTAACCTACGGCTCCCTTGGGCTACCAGAAACTGTAGCTTGCAGCCACACACGTATAGACCCAAACAACAGACCAGACAAAAATCTGTACATGGCTAGGGGGGAATAGAGACACTAGATAATATTCAACTTTTACTCAATGTTCCCTAGCCCTCCGAAAAATTACTACATATTGACCTTTTCTTTACAGAACATACTCCTTAAGTAGTCCTAATGGAGCAAGTAGGTCTAATGGAGCTGATGAATGTCGAGTTGATGTAGTGGAGCTAATAAACTTGTCAGACGTACCGCTGATCAACTTTTCAAGCGTTGAAGTGACAGTTTGCAAAGATGATTTTGAAAAAGTCTGTTGGAAGTGCTTTGGTAGGTAGCAATCCCCATCAGTTAGGATATCACTACTGAAAATCTTAGGGATCAACGAGTATAAACTAGCTCATAGCTAAGTTCTGTAATTACTATTTTTGGCTCTAAACTTTTACCTATCCTCATAAAGGAAACCCGATATGGGCCCCAATTCGGTTTTGAAAAGCTCAAATGATTCGTTAGTAGCAGAGCGGTTAGTTGAGATTGACCGTATTGCTAACGCTTCCGAACAAGTTATTGCACTGGTTGAGTTAGCCTCTCAATTATCCCCACCGCCTGTAAAAGTTTTGTCCAAGGCTCTCGAAGCTACCGCTTCCATTCAGGATGGGGGGGACCGTTCTTATGCATTGGTAGCAATCGCATCTCATTTGCCGCCAACTGAGCCGATACTACTAGAACATGCACTAACAGCTACCCAGTTTATTGAAAATGAGCATTATCTCACTAGAGCTTTAGTGGCAGTTGCTACCAAACTACCGGAATCACATCCTAAGCTACTGGAAAAAGCGCTTAGTACTGCTTTATCTATTCAGGATGAGGAGGAACGTGCTAGAGCATTAGCAGCGATCGCTCCCCAATTGCCGGAAAATCAACGATCTTCAGTTTTGGAACAGGCACTTGATACTGCTTTATCCATCCAGTTTACGAGTGGCCGTGCTAGAGCATTAGCAGCGATCGCTCCCCAATTGCCGGAAAATCAACGATCTTCAGTTTTGGAACAGGCACTTAGGATCGTGAATTAAATAACCTGTAATTCTGGTTTGGCTGTGTAATTCCATTGCGGTAGAAGCTCGTCGAAGACAATCTTCATATTGGCTTTGAAACCTTCAGCAACTTTTCGACCTTTTTGATACA
>NZ_JADEWO010000089.1 GCF_015207605.1 Oculatella sp. LEGE 06141 | reverse complement strand
TGTATCAAAAAGGTCGAAAAGTTGCTGAAGGTTTCAAAGCCAATATGAAGATTGTCTTCGACGAGCTTCTACCGCAATGGAATTACACAGCCAAACCAGAATTACAGGTTATTTAATTCACGATCCTTAAACGCCCTGGGAAGCGATCGCCCTTCGCTGGATCGGTGCGATCGCCTCTCGGCTTGGGTTACTCGAATCGAATCTGCCGCAGCAGTAGACTCATCATGTCTCCGTCATTAGGAGTGATGAGCAACTGCTGGTTGGGAATGGCAATCAGCGGACTCTACAACCCTGCCTCCACATAGTGCAGGTTATGCAACAGGTGAATCGTGTGACGAATGGCGCGAGGAGAGCCGATCAACAAATGCTTGAGCGGATCTCGTTCGGGTTGGGGGGCGATCGATGGATGGCAACGTGCTGGAGCGCTGGCGGCTCCAGAAGAATTGAGTAAGCATTGAGTCATGGGTTTTCACTTCCTTTGTGTGAAACGGGTAGGAAAACCCAAAAATTTAGCCACCCCGTGCCAATGCTCATAGCAAATCGGGGTGGCTGGGAAGGGTTAAAATGCTTCCTTAGCCCACCAACTGCTTACTCAGTTTGGCTGGGCCAGCGGCTCGGAGTTGCTGCTAACAACTTCGGGTCGCGTTTGACTAAATTTTCGGGCGGTGCGATCGCCACTCTACTGAGTCGCGATAAGATCTCAACCTACCGTATCTGCAAAAGAGAGTCAATATCCTATCGGTTTTCAGGAGGCAGAGCCTTCATGCTCTGCCTTGTGCTTTCAAGTGGGGTGGGGCGATCGCCATTCGCTCACTGTTCAAACATTGCTCTAACACGTTGTTTTAAAGGTGCTGAATGTCACCCGAACCGCCCCCTAAATTCCCAAATTCTGGCTTCGACGTGAGCGCTCAGCCGAACGGGGACTTTGAAACAGAACAGGGGGCAAATGCAGTACATTTGCTACTGTTCAAACATCCTCTAAAGCTTCAGGTCTAAATAGGTCAGAGCCTTCTGACAACGACGCATCCGTTTATCTTGCTTTCTCACTAGAGGTAGTCATCAGAAATGTAAGAGTCTTGTAGTCTTGGCAGGGAATAGATGGGGATGATACATATGCAGGTTCAAACGCCAGAATGGGTGAAGCACGCTGTTTTTTATCAAATTTTTCCCGATCGCTTTGCCAGGGGAAAGCAGCCAGTTCAACGTGTTCTCAATCTTGAACATGTCAACTTTGAAGCCTGGGACACTCAACCCACGTTCCAGGGCTACAAAGGCGGCGACCTGTGGGGAGTGATTGAGCAGTTAGATTATCTGCAAGCGTTGGGAATTAACGCCATCTACTTTACGCCCATCTTTCAATCAGCTTGTAATCATCGCTATCACACGCACGATTATTATCAAGTTGATCCGATGCTGGGGGGCAATGTGGCGTTAAAGCATTTGTTAGATGCTGCCCATCAACGCCAGATTAAAGTGGTACTAGACGGAGTGTTTAACCACGCCAGTCGCGGCTTCTTCTTCTTTCACGACATTTTAGAAAACGGCCCTCACTCGCCCTGGGTAGACTGGTTTCGCATTGAGGGCTGGCCGTTGTCGGCCTATGATGGCGATCGCCCCGCAAACTACGTGGGCTGGGCTGGTAATCGAGCCTTGCCCACCTTCAACCACGACAATCCAGCCGTGCGGGAATACATCATGGAGATTGCCGAATACTGGATTAAGTTTGGCATCGACGGGTGGCGGTTAGATGTGCCGTTTGAAATTGAAACGCCCGGATTTTGGCAAGAGTTTCGCGATCGCGTCAAAGCGGTCAATCCAGATGCCTACATTGTGGGTGAAGTCTGGACGGATGCACGGCAATGGCTGGACGGCAGCCAGTTTGATGGCGTGATGAACTACCTGTTTACAGCTCCGACCATTGCATTTACAGCGGGCGATCGCGTGCAGCGGCACCATGTGGAAGACCGTAGCTATGAACCGTATCCGGCACTGGATGCATCTGGATATGCCCAAAAAATTCAGGCGTTGTTGGGGATGTATCCCTGGGAGATTCAGCTCACTCAGCTTAATTTGTTGGCCAGCCATGACACGGCAAGGCTGCTGACGATCGCCGCAGATGACGAAGACAGCGTTAAACTGGCAACCCTATTGCTGCTCACGTTTCCGGGGGCACCCAGCATTTATTACGGCGATGAAGTGGGATTGCCAGGAGGCTTAGATCCCGATTCGCGGCGCGGCTTCCCTCTGGAAGCAGACTGGAAGTTAGACTTTTTGACGTGCCACAAACAGCTAATCGAGCTGCGCCATCGCTATCCGGCCTTGCGAACCGGAGGATATGAGGTGCTGTTTGCCGAGGGCTTGGTCTATGCGTTGGCGCGATCGCTCGATGAAACTTCGTTGATTGTGGCCATTAATGCTGGAACGGAGGCGGCTGAAGTAAAGCTGGAAGCGGTTGCTCGGCGGTTGCCGTCGCAGCCCGAGCGGGTGGTGTATGGCAACGGTGAAGCCACCTGGATGGGCGATCATTTGCTGCTAAACCTGCCGGGGCGATCGGGTCTGGTGTTGGCATCCTCTGACGTGACGGCAAACCTGCGCTAAAGCCAGAAGCGATCGCCTCTTGACAACTTGGATCGGTTGCAGACCATGAGAAAGGGGCAGTTGGCACTGCCCCTTTCTCAGTAACGTTGAGTGGATGGTTACTGACTGGCGTAGATGCCGCGTTGCCGCAGTTGTTGCACAAAAAACTCTTCCAGAGATGGCCGCGCCAGCGTCATGGAGACGAGTTGGGCACCCATCAGGTCAAGGCTTGCTAGAAAATCTGGAGGGTGTCCTTTCAAGTGACCATGCCAGCCATCGTCTTGAAATTCCAGGTCGGGCACCCATCGCCGCAAAACGGCTGGATTGCCGTTTTTGAGTTTGACGTGATAAACATCGGCTGTGCCTAATAGCTCTTGCAGTGAGCCGACGCAGAGCATTTCTCCTCGCGCCAGAATGGCAACGCGATCGCAAATTTTCTCGACATCCGACAGCACATGGCTATTGAAGAAAATGGTTTTGCCCTGCGCTTTGAGCGAAAGGATGATTTCGCGGATTTGGTAGCGCCCTAACGGGTCTAGCCCCGACATTGGCTCATCTAAAAACACCACTTCCGGGTCGTTAATTAAGGCTTGCGCCATACCCACCCGTTGCAGCATTCCCTTCGAGTATTGGCGCAGTTGCTTTTTACGAGCGGCAGACTGCGCTAAACCAACCAGCTCAAACAGTTCAGGAATTCGCTTGCGCTGCACGTCGGCGGGAATACCAAACAGGCCAGCAACGTACTGCAAAAACTCCCACCCTGTCAGGAAATCGTAGAAGTAAGCGTTTTCGGGCAGGTAGCCCACGCGTTGTTTGACGGAGCGATCGCCCAACGGTT
This sequence comes from Oculatella sp. LEGE 06141, assembly GCF_015207605.1. Lineage (GTDB taxonomy): Bacteria > Cyanobacteriota > Cyanobacteriia > Elainellales > Elainellaceae > Oculatella. Next base: position 15,388 of record NZ_JADEWO010000089.1, on the reverse strand, counting down.
TACCCAGCAGCGAACCTTTACCGTCCGTGGGGCGAATAATGCCAAGCAGGGTTTTTAGCAGGGTGGTTTTACCTGCACCGTTTGGGCCTAGCAAGCCAAAGGTTTCACCTTCGTAAACTTGAAGAGTGCAGCCCTTGAGCGGCACAACTTTTTGATTCAGCCAAAAACCGGTGCGATAGACCTTTTTTAAGTCGTTTGTCTGCACTACCAGGGGGCGATCGGCTGTAGTGGGTAGGGAGAGAAGGGGTGTAACCGTTTCCATCTTATTTCCCAGAAAACCGTTTGAGATGACTGTGACAATGGGGTTTCGTTTAGGATTCCCGCATTTATGGCCTTTTGTGTCAGGCTAGAGCAAGACTTATGTCAAAAAATATCACGCAAAGGAATTAGGCATCTTTATGGATCGATCAAAGATTATCGCAATCCTGACGGGTGTTGTGTCGTTAATTCTGGCGATCGGCTATCTGGTTTTGGTGCAGATTCTCGATTTTCGAGGAGAAATGGTTCCGGCTCCAACGGATTTGTCGTACAACTCGGCAGACGTTGAGTATAGTGTGGCGATCGTAGATTGGTTGCCACACCCGTTTTCATTCCCTACCCTCTAACCGTAGAGCGTTGAACGAATCCGCTAAATTGGCATGATGGAACCAGGGAGGATTGGGTGTGACACCCCCAGGTAATCCATGCGAGACTTTGCCCAAATTCAAACTACGGTCTTCGATTTGATTGTGATCGGCGGTGGCATCAACGGTGCAGGTGTTGCCAGAGATGCAGCCCTGCGCGGTTTGAAGACTCTCCTGATTGAAAAAAACGACTTTGGGAGCGGTACGACCAGTTGGTCTACGCGCCTGATTCATGGTGGCTTGCGCTACCTGGAATATTTTGAGTTCAAGCTGGTGCGAGAGTCGCTGCGCGAACGGGAAATTTTGCTACACACTGCCCCTCATCTGGTGAAGCCGATTCAAATGACCATCCCGCTGTATCGCCAGGGTTCCCGCCGCTATTGGGAAATTCAGGCCGGGATGCTGTTGTATGACCTGCTGAGCATGGATAAGTCGCTGTTGTCGCACCGGATGCTACCTCAGCAAAAATTTCGGCAGCTCTTTCGAGAGATTAATCCGGAGGGTTTGGTGGGAGCCGCTCAATATTTTGATGGGCAGGCAGAGTATGCCGAGCGTCTGTGTCTGGAAACGGTGCTTTCCGCCCAGGCTGCCGGGGCAACGGTGTTGAATTATGTGCAGGTAACGGCACTGCATCGAAAGGGCGATCGCCTCATGTCGGTGACCTGTCAGGATCGGCAAACGGGGGATGTGTTTACAGTGCAGGGAGGCGATCGCTCTATTTTTGTAAATACATCTGGGCCGTGGGTCGATCAGGTGCTGCGATCGAGCGATTCTACGCCAATTGGCAATACCCCCAAACTGGGCGGAACCAAAGGCAGCCACATCCTTGTTAATCCCTTTCCGGGTGCCCCAAAAACGGCGCTTTATGTAGAGGCGAGGGCAGATCATCGCCCCTTCTTTATTGTGCCGTGGCTGAACCTATACCTGATTGGCACCACTGATTTGCACTACCAGGGTGATCTGGATCGGGTCAAGGCCAGCAACGACGAAATTGATTACTTAATTGCTGAAACGAACCATGTTCTACCAGCGGCGAAGCTAACCCGACAGGATGTGAAATTTACCTATTCTGGCATTCGTCCGTTGCCCAATGCAGCGGGTAAAGATCCGGGCAGCATTACTCGCAACCACATTTTGTATGACCACCATTCGGAGGGAGTTGCTAATCTGATTTCGCTGATCGGTGGTAAGCTCACCACTTATCGCCGCGTGGGAGAAGAAATGGTGGATGCGGTGTATCGCAAACTGGGGCGATCGGCTCCGGCTTGCCCGACCCGTCACCTGCCGCTACCGGGTGCTATTTTGCCCCACGATCCGCGCATTGCTCAGGCGATTGATGCCTATCGATCGCGTCTCTCTGCGGCAACGGTGCATCATTTGTTTCGGCTGTATGGAGCCAAAGCAACCGATCTGTTAGCGCTGGTAGACACGCATCCTGATCTGGCAGCGCCTCTAGTACCCTCCCTCCCCGATATCAAAGCGCAGGTGGTGTACGCAGTCCAATCTGAAATGGCGTATACCCTGGTGGATATTTGCCATCGCCGCACCACATTAGCAATGCAGGCCAATTATGGATTTGATGTGCTGCCTGTCCTAACGGCAACGCTGCAAGCCTATTGTGGTTGGAGTGAGGCAGAGTGCGATCGCCAACGGGCAGAATACGCCATTTATGTGCAGGAAAACTGCTTGCCCGATTATGTGTTGGAACAAGAAGTTGCCCAGTCTGCCGACGTTTTAACGGTTTAGCGCCTGTTCATTAGGCGATCTTAATTTCGTGATTTTGCGTTCAACCGTTACCATAGCAACGTGCCATAACATCTATTTCATTCTTTAGCTTACGTGCAACACGCATCCGTCACAATTTTGGGAACAGGAGCATGGGGTTCTGTCCTGGCTACCTTAGCGGCAAACAACGGTCACTCCGTCCGTACCTGGTCGCGTCGAAGTGGCTCCTTAGATGAAGCAGTGCAAACGGCAGATGTGGTTATTTCTGCCATTTCAATGAACGGCGTAACCGATGTGGCTACCCAGCTACAGGCGATCGCCCTTCCGGCTCATACCATTTTGGTTACAGCCACCAAAGGACTAGATGCGGCAACGCTGTCTACTCCGTCTCAAATCTGGCAACGGATGCTGCCTGATCATGCGATCGTGGTGTTGTCGGGCCCCAATTTATCGAAAGAAATTGCTCAGGGATTACCCGCGGCAACAGTGGTTGCCAGTCAGGATATAGCGGCAGCGGCAATGGTACAAACGGTGTTGGCTTCCGATCGCTTTCGGGTGTATACCAATACCGATCCACTTGGAACCGAACTGGGTGGCACCTTGAAGAATGTGATTGCGATCGCTGCTGGGGTATGCGATGGGTTAAACCTGGGTACCAATGCTAAATCAGCATTGCTGACCCGCGCCCTGGCAGAAGTCATTCGCATTGGCACTCGGTTAGGAGCGAAGCCAGAAACCTTCTTTGGTCTATCCGGATTGGGCGATTTACTGGCGACGTGCAGCAGTTCCCTGAGCCGTAACTATCGGGTGGGATATGGGCTGGCGCAAGGGCAGCCATTGGAGCAAATTTTGTCTGAGTTGCAAGGTACGGCTGAAGGTGTGAATACCACGAATGTCCTTATTGATTTGGCAAAGCAACAAACCATTCCGGTACCAGTATCCTGGCAAGTCTATTTGTTGCTCAATGGCAAAATTACGCCACGGGCAGCGGTGGAAACTCTAATGGAGCGGGATTTGAAGCCAGAAGCTTAGTGGAGTATTGGGCGTTGCTGAATGGTGGTGTGAATTCGCTGTGCCTTCTTGACTCGATTACAGGATGGGTACATCGCGGCGATCGCCAAACTGCAAAGCCGTTACATTACCTTGATTCTCTATTGCTTTGATTTTCTGCGGCTTTCAGCTACTTGCCTTGTTCCTCAATTGGCACCCCTTTGTAGTTCTGTCTGTACTGGATCAAGATGCGCCATTGACGACTCCACCGTTTTACAGTGCTAAAACTCAACGCAAAGTCACTACTGACACGCAACAAGCATAGATGACTGTAAACCTTCTTAGAGGCTGTTTGAAACGGATTAAATGTTCTTTGTAGGGCGTACATACTCTGCAAGAAGCACGCGACAGCAATACGTCTGGGTCTATTGCAATTGACCTGGTGTTTTCTGGTAGGTCACTCTGATTCAAACAGTAGGATGCTGTGTATACACGGTAGCGATCGCCCCATAACACTGTGTCACAATTGCCATCTGGCTACCTTATGAGTAGCTTAAATGTCAAACGGCTTGCCCTGTTGATGAGGGTTTGCCGTTGTATTATTGGGTGATCTGCGGAGCCGTTGGAGAACAAATAACAGGTGCGATCGCCCATCACTGTGGGCACACTAGGTTTTATAGATAATTGAACCAGGAGAAAATCCGTTGTACTCAATTATCCAACCTTATATTTAACTATCCTATTTTGCTTGAAAGTTGTAGATAACATACACCATTCAGTCAACTAAAACCAATGAGTTGACTGAGCTACTTCACTTTTTCTTCTATGACGTTCAACATTAACTTCTATGATTACCAGGCGCGACTTCTCACGGCTATCCTTATTCGGATTGGGTTTGGGACTAGCAAGCTGCACAGCACGTTCCCAGCCTTCATCCCTTAGCACTACACCTTTATCCGATCAGGCAGATCTGGTGATTTGGTGGGAGCAGGGGTTTCTACCTGAAGAAAACGAACAGGTGATTCAACTTGTTCACAACTGGGAGAAACAGTCCGGCTTAACGGTAAACCTAAAACTGCTGCCTGTTGATTTAATTGAGCAACAGTTGACCAAGCTTGTTCAAGAACCGGGCAATCCTAAACTGCCTGATGTCGTTTATTCAGTAGGCGTTGATACGGGCATTGCCCCCAAACTGGCGTGGCGAGATCAATTGATGGATCTGTCTACCGTCATTGCCTCAAACCACACTCGCTATACAGATGTGGCTCTCTCGCATGTCTCCTATCGAAACAAGGTGCAGGGCGATCGTAGCTATTATGCTTTGCCGCTGTGGCAGGCAGATGACTACATTCACTACTGGGGGCATCTCGTCGAAGAAATCGGCTTCAGCTCTGCGGATGTTCCGGTTGATTGGGAACCATTCTGGCAATTTTGGCAAACGGCGCAAACGCAGTTGCGATCGCAAGGACACCCCGATATTTATGGCCTGGGATTGTGCATGTCCAGTGTAGGGTTTGACACCTACACCTCATTAATGATGTTTCTCGATGCCTACAACGTAGCCGTGGTGAACTCTGAAGGTGAGTTTTTGCTCGAAGAACCAGCCAATCGACAGCGTTTAATTACTGCCCTGGACGAATACACCCGGTTCTTTTTAGACGGCTACGTGCCACCTGCTGCAATGGACTGGACTGGTTCGGGAAATAATACCAGCTTCCTCGACGGTCGCATTTTGATGACGCAGAATTTAACGTTGTCCATTCCGCTAACGCAAAAACTGCCAGCCAATTCATACAACCAGGATGCAGCCAAACGGTATCAACAGATTGTTACGATCGATCGCCCTCGCAAACTAGATGGCACAACCTTACCTACCCGTAAAGGCATCAAACAGGCGATCGTACCCAAAACCTGCCAGCATCCAGACGCAGCGAAGGACTTCCTGACCTATCTAATTGAGCCTAAAAACATTGGTCAGCTCATTAGCGGATTTAAAGGACGAGTGCTGCCTGTGATGCCGCAACTATTCGAAAACTCTCTCTGGAGCGATTCCACCGATCCTCACCTTTCTACGGCATTGAAGATTTATCATCGCCCTAGTCTCACCCCCTATGAAGTCGTTCACTCGGCGTTCAGTGAAGTCCACAGCCAACAACTGTGGGCCAAGATGGTGCTCAAAGTCATTCAAGATAAAGGATCTCCAACTGAAGCTAGCCAGTGGGCGATCGATCAGATCAAAAACATTTGGACGGAATGGGAGAACTGGGTATGAAACGCTGGATAAATAAAAGTTTATTAACTCAGTTGGTTAGCTATTTTTCGGTACTGTCAGTTATTACTATCAGTACAGTGGCCGTTGGCTCCTATTTTCAAGCTCGCCATTCGTTAGAAGAAGAAGTCATTAATCGGCTTACCGTTGCCGCCAAACTAAAAAGTGATCAACTGGATAAGTGGGTTGAGAACCAACTGCGTGATATCTTGCTGGTGAGTCAAGAGGCCGAAATTCAGGTGGCTATTAATACTCTGCTGACCGCAGACCCGACTCAGCCTGCCTATCAGATGGCTCACCAGTCGCTTGCACAGCATGTTGCTGATTTAATTGAAATCAAACCCAACCTCCGTAATATTCGCATTACTCGCAATAGTGGCTTTGTAGTGTTTGCTTCAGATGATCCCAGTCTAGAAGGAAGTTATCGTCCCCTTGGCGATCCGGCGACCTACTTCACCCGCGATCGCATCAACATTGTGGTGCCCAACTTTTACATCTCCCCGAAAACTCAAAAAGCAGCGATTACCGTAGCCACACCCATTCTGGACGAGCAGGGAATCCGTACGGCAGCGCTTGTAGCTGATTTGAACCTGGATGATGTAGATACGCTGATTCGAGACAATACAGGGCTAGGCGAAACGGCTGAAACTTACATTGTTGGTCGCGCTAAGGGAAAAACGATCTTTATCTCCAAACAGGGAGAAACCAGTCCGGAAAGCGCCAGTTCCATAGCGGAGGGCATCAGTAGCGAAGGCATCAATCGTGCGATCGATCAACAGAGCGGTTTTGGTCGCTACACCAATTACCAAAGCGTTCCAGTCGTAGGAGTTTACCGCTGGCTACCAGAACAAAATCTGGCTTTAATTGCCGAAATCAAACAGTCTCAGGCATTTCTACCCGCTCAGCAACTAGCCAGGAACATTCTGGTGATTGGCTTCTTGTCATCTGGCCTACTCCTGGTTGCCGTCTACTTGCTTTCCCGGCGGATTACTCGCCCCATTTTGGCAATTGGTGTAGCCGCAACTCGCTTAGCTGAAGGGGATTTAAGCCAAACAGTTCCGGTGATGACCGAGGATGAAGTGGGCAAGCTGGCTCAAACCTTCAATCAAATGGCCGGTCAGTTGAAGACCTCCTTTGAAACGCTAGAACACCGAGTCACCGAACGCACCGCTGAATTAGCGCAGGCTAAGGAACAGGCTGATACAGCCAATCAGGCCAAGAGCGAATTTTTAGCGAACATGAGCCACGAACTGCGGACACCGCTCAATGGCATTCTTGGTTATGCTCAAATTTTGGCACGAGTAAATACCCTATCGAACAAAGAACGGGATGGCATTAATATCATTCACCAGTGTGGCGCTCACCTGCTGACTCTGATTAATGATGTGTTGGATCTGTCAAAAATTGAAGCTCGTAAATTGGAGTTAGTTCCTGTTGCTGTGCATTTGCCATCATTGCTACAAAGCGTTGTGGAGATGTGCAAAATCCGAGCCGAGCAAAAAGGAATTGAGTTTATTTATCAGCCCAGTGCTCGGCTGCCGGAAGGGGTTATTACAGACGAAAAACGCCTGCGTCAGGTTTTAATTAATTTATTGGGCAATGCAATTAAATTTACCGATCAAGGGTCGGTGTCCCTGCGGGTAGATAGCCTGGAGTCGTCGAATGCCTGGGTTGCGCTTCACATTCAGGTGGCAGATACAGGCGTGGGAATTGCTGAGGAACATCTCACCAAACTATTTCAAGCGTTTGAGCAGGTGGGCGATCGCCAACGGCAGTCTGAAGGAACCGGACTGGGACTTGCCATTAGCCAGCGCATTGTCCAGCTCATGGGGGGAAGTATTCAGGTCAAGAGTGAATTGGGAAAAGGCAGTGAATTTTTCTTTACCGTTGAATTGCCGCTAGCCAACGATTGGGCGCAGCAGCAGGGAACCCTGGAGGGAAGCGATCGCATTATTGGATACGTGGGCGATCGCCGCAAGATTCTGGTAGTAGATGACCGTTGGGAAAACAGCACGGTTCTGGTGAATCTTTTAGAACCCCTTGGCTTTACGGTCATTGCAGCCAGGAACGGCCAGGAAGGACTGGAGCGGCTTTGCTCGGTTCGACCGGATCTAGTGATCACGGATCTGGCTATGCCAGTCATGGACGGATTTGAATTCTTGAAGCACCTTCGGAATATGGAAGACCTCAAGCAAACCAAGGTTATCGTCTCCTCAGCGTCTGTCTCTCAAATGGATCAGCAGATGGCTCTAGACAATGGAGGCAATGACTTTCTGGTTAAACCCGTAGATGCTAGGTCGCTATTCCAATTGCTGTCAGAACACTTGAATTTGGAGTGGGTCTATGAGCTTCCGCAGGTTGATCCTGCACAATCGGAGCCGATACCCACGGAGATCGTTTTACCGCCAATGCAAACCTTGCAAGCGTTGTTAGCGTTGGCTCAGCAGTCAAATTTGCGTACCTTGCGAGAACAGATTGAGCAATTAGTTCATACAAATAGACGTTATGTCCCGTTTGCTGAACCCATTCTTCAACTTACCAGACAATTCAAAACCGAAGAAATTGAAGAACTGCTGCAACACTATCTAACGGGGACATCTGTTTATGGGGAGTAATGCCAAAATCCTGGTGGTTGATGACACGCCAGCCAACTTAGAAGTGATAACCGAAATACTGACATCTGTAGGCTATACCGTTGCAACTGCTATCAGCGGAGAGCGAGCGCTTAAACGGCTTAATACCCACCTGCCAGATTTGATCTTGCTCGATGTTCAAATGCCTGGAATGGACGGGTTTGAAGCCTGCCGCCACCTTAAGAGTAATCCTGTTACGGCTAGCATTCCTGTTATCTTTATTACGGCTTTATCAGACATCGGCAGTATGGTCAGAGGGTTTTCTCTGGGAGCAGTCGATTATATTAGCAAGCCCTTTCAAGAGCTAGAACTTTTGATGCGGGTCAAGACCCACCTCCAGGTGAGTTCTTTGACTCAGGATTTAGAGAAACGAGTTGCCGAACGCACGGTCGAATTGCAAACGGCTCTGGAGCAATTGCAGCAATCCAGGCTTCAACTGGTACAACATGAAAAAATGTCTGCGTTGGGAAATTTAGTGGCAGGTATTGCTCACGAAATCAATAATCCCACTGGGTTTATCAGTGGCAGCATCAGTAATGCTGAGGATTATGTGCAAGATCTGCTCAGTCATTTGACGCTGTATCAACAACACTATCCTCATTCATCTGCCGCGATACAAGAGCATAGCGAGAGTATTGACTTAGCGTTTGTCTGTGAAGACTTGCCAAAACTGCTGGACTCGATGAAAGAGGCATCCGATCGCATTAAGTCTATTAGCACCAGCCTTCGTACCTTTTCGCGCACGGATACAGAATACAAAGTTAGTGCTGACCTGCATGAAGGGATTGATAGCACTCTACTGATCTTGAAATATCGCCTCAAAGCAAATGAGTGCCGGCCTACGATTCAAGTCATGCAAAACTATGGTGAGTTGCCGCCAGTCGAATGCTTCCCTGGGCAGTTAAACCAGGTGTTTATGAATATTTTGGCGAATGCGATCGATGCCCTGGATGAAGTTGCCCAGCACACGTCGTTTGATAAGCTGCACGCTAATCCCCAGATCATTACAGTTCAAACGGCGTTGATTGAACCGAACACCGTTGAAATCCGAATTGGCGACAACGGCAAAGGCATCTCTGAAGATGTAAAAGCCAGAATTTTTGATTATTTGTTTACTACCAAAGAGGTAGGCAAGGGAACGGGGTTAGGGCTGGCGATCGCCCATCAAATTGTGGTGGAAAGACATGGTGGTAGCCTGGATGTGAAATCGGAGGCGGGTCAAGGAGCCGAGTTCTTGATTCGACTGCCAATTCAGAACTAACTGAACCAGAGGGTTATAGCTCTTGCCGCTCCTGGTTCCATTGGTCAAAAATTTGTTTGATCTGGTCGATCGCTTCATTTGCCGCCTGGTCTGGAGAAAGGCGATCGATCAGAATTCGATCCAGCGCTTTGCCCCAAATATTTTGGCCGAGAACCATGCTGTAAGCAGGATTTTGCACATTAGAGAAGGAACGAGTTAACCCGGCATCTAATAGCTTTGTTGCACTGGAAATATGCGGATCGGCTGCGTCTGTCCAGAACGCAGCTCGTTTGGCTTTGGTTAACACCGGCAGGTATCGCCCTCCAGCGCTTTGCAGGTACGTTTCCATCACCTCTGGCTGAATTAAATAGGCCAGAAAATCCTTGGCTGCTTGCTGGTGCTTAGACGTTGCAAATACCATTGCCTGCCGAACTAATACGATATGGCGCATGGGCTGACCGCTCGGTTTTTGTGGAAATGGTAAGGTGCCCAACTGGTTTAGATACAGATCCGGATCTTGACGCAGGGCATTAGGAATCGACAGCGTTGGGTTAGCCGTCATCACCACCTCATGATTGATAAAGCTGCGATTGTTGTCTGGATCGAGCCATTTCAACGCATCGGGTGGCACATATCCCTGCTGATACAATTGTGAGTACCAATCTAAACTGGTTACAATGCCAGCTCGAACCTCTGGTTGATCGACCAGGAGACGACCGCGTTGATCGAGCAGGGAAACGTTGTTTGCTTCCAAAATTTGTTCAAACACATAGTAAGTATCCGATGCGCCCACTGAGAAAGGTAGACCCAGACCATAAATAGCAGAGTAGTTGCCGAAGGTTTGTTGCGATCGCAGTTTATCTTGCACGGTCTTCCAAAAATCCCAGAAAGCATCCCATTCAGACGGAATATCACTAGGCGTAAACCCAGCCTGCTGGAGCAAATCTTTCCAGTAAAAAATGTGAATGGTGGCCTGATGCAGCGGAACTGAATAATAGCCTCGCTTTTGCTCAACGTTGTTATACGATCGAATAGCCCTCAAGACGCTGACCGAGTAAAGGTTTTTAACAGGTTCAATGACCTCTGATACATCAGCTAGTTTGCCTTCCCATACTAGAAGCGGATATTCTGCCCGACTGGCAAACAACACATCTGGCGGGTTGCCGGCCTGTTCTGCCCTCAGCGCTTTTTGAGCAATTTCGTCGGCGGTGTAAAACGACAGCTTCACATGGGTGTTGTGTGCCTTCTCCCAGGTGCGGATCACTTGCTGTAAGGCTTCATCTTCCTCTAAGAGATAACCTTTATCCCACCAAATCGTCAGGTCTGTGGTAGGAGGTGACCCACTTGTTAATGATGAATTAGACGGAAGCTGACGACTACAAGCAATCACAATTAGACTCAGTACAAAGAGCAACCATAGAGATTGATGCTGTCTAAACTTTGGCAGGGATAACCGACACCAAAGCACCTTTAGACGTTGTATGTATTGAGTTACGGCGTTGTACATTAAAGTCTTCCTGCGTTAACTGAATGGTTCTCAATAGGATTTAAGCGGTTGTTTGGGGCGTGTACACTTTCTGGTTCAAAATCGCCAGTGAGCTGAGTGTTGACGGCGCAGTCCAGGATCTGTGGAGTTCGGACGCGGTTCGGGTGGCGTTTAAGAAGATACTTGAAAGGCGCTAATCATACTTGAATCACCCCCTTGTCTGGCTTGCCGCAGGCACTAAGCCCGCATTCCTGAAGAACCCTGAAACAGAACTGGCTCGGTCATCCCCCAAGTAGCTCAACACGCTTTGGGCATACCCAAAGAGGGGCGGATACAGCCCATTGGCTACCGTTCAACCAGTCTCTTACACCGTTAAACCATCCTTATTAAACTCGCTCAACCCGCCACAGCAACGTTAAAAGATTGCAGCATTTGGTTGTTACTTAATTGTCAGTCAATTGCACCAGAGCGCATCAGCCGTTTTATAATTCTTACTTCTCTCAACTGTTGTTCTGAGGTTTAAAGCCAACCAGTGCCAGGAGCGTTACCGTTTCCTCCAGGACAATTCTGGTTAAGACGATGTCTTAAAAGCGCTAAGCTCCAACTCGAACCGCCCCCTAATCCCCCAATTTTGGGGGACTTCCGAATCAATTCTGTTTCAAAGTTCCTCAAAATTGGGGGATTTAGGGGGCTAATTTAGAATGTTGAGCCCTTCTCAGACACCCTCCAAAGAGGTTAACGTCATCGGCTTGAACCAGCCTGATAGCGCTGCAAGAAATCAGCAGCGATCGTTGCAGCAGCAAGATTAACCTCGTATCATCTGTCGCCTCATCATCTGTCGCCTCATACTGTTGCTTAAGCCCCTAAACTTATGAACGCAAACCAGGTCTCGAAAGGAGATGTTCTGATTGTTGACGATACGTTAGACAATCTGCGGTTGCTGTCAGCCATGCTAACGGAACAAGGCTACGACGTTCGTAGCGTTACCAATGGTTCAACTGCGCTGATGGGCGTTCGGGCGCAGGCTCCAGATCTGATTTTGTTAGACATCAACATGCCCGGCATCAATGGCTACGACCTGTGCCAGCAGCTCAAAGCCCAACCCGAAACCCGGGCTATTCCGGTGATTTTTATCAGCGCCCTCAATGAAGTGTTTGACAAAGTGAAGGCGTTTGCGGTGGGCGGAGTAGATTACATCAGCAAGCCGTTTCAGGTGGAGGAAGTGTTTGCCCGAATTGAACATCAGTTAATGCTGCGGCGATTGCAGCTACAGCTTGAAACCCAGAATACACGCCTGCAAGCAGCAGAAGCAGAACTACGTCGCGCTTTAGAACATGAGCGATCGCTCAATCAGCAAATTGAAGCAATGACAGCGGTTGAAGAACGAAACCGGATTGCGCGAGACATTCACGATTCGCTGGGGCACGCCCTGGTGGCGCTGAACATTCAAATGGAAACAGCCTTAACCCTGTGGCACGATGCCCCCCACAAAGCCTACGAGTTTTTGCAGGAAGCAAAGCTGCTGGGTTCCGAAGCGCTTAAAGCAGTGCGGCAGTCGGTGGCCGATATGCGATCGGACCCATTACAGGGCAAGTTGTTGGAGGGAGCGATCGCCGCTCTGGTGACTGAATTTCATCACACTACTGGAGTGTTGCCTGAGTGCCGTATTGATTTATCTAAACCGCTTTCCAACCCGTTGAACACCGCTATTTATCGAATAGTGCAGGAAGGTCTGACTAATATTTGTAAACATGCAGCCGCCACAGCCGTCAGTATCACCATTTACGCTACGGACTCAACGCTGTTCGTCACGCTACAGGACAACGGCAACGGCTTTTGCCGAGAAGAAAACCTCTCAGGATTCGGGTTACAGGGAATGAAAGAGCGCGCCGCCGCGCTTGGAGGCCAGCTAGAGATTATCAGCAAACCGGAAGCAGGCTGCAAAATTAGCGCCAGGTTTCCGCATTGATTCGTCCTGAAAAATTACCATAAATGAACACAGCCATTAAAACATTGACGTACGTTTGATGTACTTTTTCCGTACAGGTTGAATGGGGCAGATTCATGATTCGCTTATTGCTGGTTGAAGATCAAGAGATTGTGCGTCGAGGGTTGAAGACGCTGCTAGAGACGAAGCCCGATCTTCAAGTGGTGGGCGAAGCCGATAATGGTCAACGGGCAATCCAGGTGCTGGAGGGGCTACAAGCAACCGCCCAGCCGCCTGATATTGTTTTAATGGATGTGCGGATGCCGGTGATGGATGGGGTTACGGCAACGCAACTGATCTGCCAACAGTTTCCTGGAACTAAAATTTTAATTTTGACCACGTTTGACGATACAAAATACGTGGCAGAAGCGTTGCGCTTTGGTGCCAAGGGCTATCTGTTGAAAGATACGCCTTCCGAGGAATTGGCTGAGGCAATTCGTTCGGTTGATCGAGGTTACACCCAATTTGGCCCCGGCATTCTAGAAAAAATGATTGCTCAGGTTCCCGCTGCTGAACCAAACCCAGCACCAGCGCCGCCTCCGGGGTTAACCGATTTAACAGCAAGAGAACGGGACGTGCTGCGGCTGATTGCTGCCGGAGCTAGCAACCGAGAGATTGCCCAGGCATTGTTCCTATCGGAAGGAACGGTCAGAAACCACATTTCCCATATTCTCTCCCGGCTGAATTTACGCGATCGCACCCAGGCCGCTATTTTGGCTCATTCATTTCTGCCGTGGCTAGACGAGCCTTAACGCCGTTTTTTCTTGCGCTTGGGTTGAAACCCAAGGGGAACCTTTTCCGCAACGGGTTGGGCGCGATCGCCATTCGATGCCGGCTGGTTGCTGTTCTTCAAAACAACGTAGTGGCGATTTTGCTCTCGCACCTTGGCATCCTCGTCGTCATAGAAAAACGAGAGCAGCGCAAACCGCGTACCGCGAGTAATGGGCGTTGCTTCATGCAGTAGCGAACATGAAAAGATGACGGCTTCCCCAGCTTCGGGACGATAGAGCTGCGTTCCATACTCTGGAAAGCGCAAATAGCCGCCGTCGTACTCACCCGTGTTCAAGTTCAACGACATGGCAAAGCGGCGGTGAACCGTGCCTTTTGTGGTGTTGTCGCGGTGGCGATTGAAAAAGCCATTATTAGTTGCCTCATAACAGGCAATTAAATGGCGTTCAAATCGCGTGATGCTGAATTGAAACGCTTTTTCAATCTCTGGTTTGACTCGCTGCAAGATGTAGTTATTCACTTGTTCCAGTAAGGCTGGCTCGTTCACCAATACGTCTCGCCGCTTTTTGAAGCCATGATCTAGAACTTCAACGGTTTTGCCATCAACCTGCCGCATAAAGCCAGACTCTCGACCGCCGTTAGCGTCATACACCTGTATCAAATGCTGGCAAAACTCAGGATCGAACACTCTGGGAATGAACAGAACCGGAGCCTGACGATTGGCATCCCTGGGCGGTTCCTGCGGCGGCAACTGATGAATAAACTGCACAATCTGCTCGACATAGTCAGCCGGATCGCGCAAGGGAAATATTTGCAGAATGCGTAAATTTTCGTCTAACACAAAGGTTTTAGGCGTGTAGCGATCGCCCCCATCGGGATGGGGGTGACAAACGCCATACTGTTGGCTCACGGTTTTCTCAAAATCCCACAGAAATTTGCAGTAGGTGGGATGAGTCACCGCTGCTCCCAATTCCGTATCCGCCGGATCAATGCTGACCCCAAAAAAGGGGGTGTTGTCTGCTTCAAATTGCACCTGGCGATCGCAAAATTCCTTCAACACCAGTCGATTCGTCTCGACCTGGGCACTGCCAAAGAAAAAAAGCATCGTACGATAGCCCCCCACTGTATCAAAGTGATACGTTGGGTTTGACGTAGAAGGCAAAATGAACCAGGGAACAGGGTCCCCCACGGTGAGGAAAGGCATGGTGTTTAGAGCCGTTGTAACAGTTTTCGCAGTTCTCCTGTTCGCGTATTGCTCTGTAGCGCACTGAGCAAATTCAACGCAACATGAGGAGCTGCCAGCACCCCACCCAAATGCGCCCGCCATTTGCTCCAGGAACGTAGCGCCCGTGATAGGGGCAAAACATGCCAGAAGCGATTGACTGAGCAAACCATGTCGTTCTCCAGGGAGGTCACTTCATGCCACCAACCAGCGGGCAGAAAGAGAATTTCTCCGGGATTGAGGATGCCAACCTGGTACTGCTTTAGTGCTTGCTTAAATTTGGGAAACGCGTTGAAATCTGGATTTTCTGGATACACCTGGCTGTAGACGGCGCGAAGCTGCAAGCCATAGCGCAAATGCTTTAGAACCGAAGTTGGGTACAGATTGTAAAGCTGTGATGGCGGAAATAACAGAATTTTCTTAGCGCCATACAGTTGCGTTAAGGTGCCGTCCATCGGGTCGTAGTGTAAGCACGACGTGTGCC
>NZ_JADEWO010000088.1 GCF_015207605.1 Oculatella sp. LEGE 06141 | reverse complement strand
GCGATCGCTGATGCGGGTGTGGGTAGTACAGGTAATCTGTCCAACTCTGGCTACATTTCCATTACCCCAGTGTCTACATCAACGGCTACTGCAACTGCCAATGGAATTGTTGCTGGTTTAGCTGGGGTAGGAGCGACGGATGCAACGGCAAACATTACTGGCAGCACTAAAGCCTTTATGGACGGTAAAGTTACAGATGCCAGCAACCTTACCCTCACTGCCGACGGCAAAAATACGGCTAATGCTAATTCCAATGCCTCAGCGTTAGCTCTTGGTGGAGTCTCAGGGGCAACAGCCAGGGCAAATCTGAATCCTACAGTCACGGCGCAAATTGGTGGCAGTGGCCAGGTTCAAGCGAGGGGTAATGTTTCTGTGGTTGCTAATGCAGTCAATGCTGCTTCCTCTAATGCGGATGGAAAAGCACTGACCCTGGGAGCAGGCGTTGGCACGACCAAGGGAAGTACTTTCGTGAACAGTAATACCACTGCTCAAATGAATGGCTCCGTATTGAATGCTAATAACGTGACTGTATTTGCCAATTCAACGGATCACGGTAGGGCAACGACTGAATCTGCCGCAGGCGGTCTTTTAGCAGCAGGTACTGGTACTGAAGCAACAAGCAGCGTGACACCCAAAACCCATGCTCAGATTGGTGATAATGCCAGGGTAAATGCCACGACCGATATTATTGTGCGATCGCAAGCTAACGTAGACTCTGATGCCAAAGCTGAAGGCTATGGCGGAGCCGCAGGCGTTAAGGTCGGGTTCTCGTCAGCCAATGCGTCTATGAACCCCACCATCAGTGCTGCCATCGGCAACAACACCAATATTGCCGCAGGAGGCAACCTTACCGTTGAGGCTCTACAGGGACTGAATACAGGGGGTGCGCTTCCGGGTAGCAATATTGGAGATGGTTCTTTTAACGCTCAAAACGCAAACAGCACAACTGAAACTATCACCACAACTCAAAACCACGGTTTGTCCTCTGAAGATACGGTGACATATTTCAATGGTGGCAATACCAGCATCAACGGGCTGGAACACGATCGCAAATATAAGGTAATCAAACTCAGTGACACAGAGGTACAGCTTGGTAATACATTTACGAGCAACTCGGTGGATTCTGACACGGATATCATTACCTTCGCTACCGACCACCAGTTTAAGGATGGCGATCGTCTGAAATATGAAGGCACCGGAATTAATGGTTTGGTTGACGGACAAAGCTACTATGTCCGCCGCATCAGTGACAATCAAATCAAGCTGGTTACCACCCTAGCAGCAGCCACCACTTCAGCAGCAGCCTTTACCGCTGCTGCCTTTACGGAAAGTCCAACTGGAGAATACAAGATTCAGTTGAACAATCATGGCTTCACCAGCGGGCAGGCCGTTACCTATCGCACGCCATCAGTCTCTAACTTCCTGGCGAGCAATGTTGTTGATCAGTATCCTCCAGTTCCGGCTTCAGAGGAACAGCCAACTGCAAGGCAAATTCGAGCGTACGAACATAGAATTGACCTGGGAACTGGAACCCATGGGTTTGTAACAGGCCAGAAGGTTAGGTTTACCGCTCAATCTGGTGACATTGGTGGCTTAACCAACAACCAGGATTATTACGTTATTAGAGTTAACGATAATGTCCTAAGGTTGGCAAGTTCGAGAGCAGGCGCAGAACGATGGACTACCCTGGAAAGTGAAATTGCCGTCATCGCATCTGAGATTGAAACACTAGAAGCAAAATCATCGCTGACCCAAGTAGAACGAGATAGACTCAACACCTTAAACGCCAATCTGGCACCATTGCTGACTGAGCGATCAGCTATTTTAATCGAGTTGGATAATGGTATTCCTGTAGATTCGTTTAATCAAGGTTCTCAGGGCAGCTTTAGCCTCCAAGCAGAGACGCTACCAGGGTTACAGGATGGACAGACTTACTATGCGATCGCTGTTGATGCCAACCACTTCCAACTGGCGGCAACGAAAGCAGATGCTCTGGCAGGAACTGAAGTTGCAATCGATATTATTGACGCCACTGGTAAATACAGCGTTGCAGGTCGGTATACTATCGGTACTGAAGGATTAGACCTGACTGCTCCCAGTGGCAGCACGAGCAGTACTCATAAGTTGATCTTTGATATCAATACGGCTGGAACTACAGGAACTCACAAACTGGCAGGAGCAGGAGGCGCACTGTCGTTCCGATCTGCTCCATCGGGCGACGGAGTTGTAACCGCATCCGCCAGTGCTGCTTCTGGAGCCTTGCTAGGAACGTCAGAAACCAATAAGGCGACATCCCGTTCAGAAGCAACCGTGACGACCAACATCGGTAGTGGAGCACTAATTACGGCTGAGAGAAATATTACGGTTTATTCTGGGTCAGCCAGTAATGCTGCCGCTGTAGTGAAGAGTGCAACAGGCTCTCTGTTTGTTTCGGGCAATGGTTCAGATGTTAACTCAATTCTAGGTAACAATGTTCGAACTCAAATCGGCAACGATACGACAATGAGCGCTAGAGGGTCTATGACCCTCTCGTCCCGCTCTTTCCAAGATGTCAGCCTATCTGCCAAAGTTCAAGCCTACTCAACTTTCACAAACGTAACGGCAAACTCTAACGCTACCATCAACCATGATGTTTTAACCCAGGTTGGGCAGCGTTCTAGAATTTCTGCGAAAGACGATTTGATGATTACTTCAGGTGCGTCAATTGATGCGGATGTTATCGCAGATGCTTCGGGAGTAGGTGGTCTCAATGCCAACATGAAATCGAACGCCAACCTCTACATAACCAGTGCTAATACCCGTACGACCATTGATCGAGATGCCACGATCGCAGGTGGTAAGCTGACCGTCAGTGCTCATGTTCATGAACTTGATGCCTACACCCATGCAGACACCAGTGGGGGAGGAGCGACTGGAGATCCCGATGCTACTGCCAGAATGCAGATTACGGGATTGGACACCAAAGTAACGTTGGAAACTGGAGCCACTCTGATTGGTAATGAGACCATTACTTTACTGGCTCGACAAGCTGATTTGCGGACAAAGGCAGAGTCAGATACGACGTTCTACGGCATCTACGGAACGCCTGATGCACGATCAGAGACCAATATTAGTACCAGTGCCGAAGTGTACACGGCATTTGGCTCAAAAATCAATACCCGCAACTTGTATGTTGAAGCGGATGCAGTGACCAAGGGAGATTCTGCAAGTTCTCTGGAAAGTGATGCAGCTAAACATGGCACCAGTGCTGCAACAATCGCCTTAGATATTGTTAACACGGCGATCAAGATCTTTAACGCAATTCCATTTGTTCCAGATATTCCGCTGATCCCAGAACCCGGTTCCGAAAAGGAAATCCATAACGTTACCTTGCGTCGTTCGATTAACTTCAACTCGGATATGACTTTCTTTAGTGCGCCAAATCCAGAGCTGGAAATTAACGCAGATGGAAGTATCCGTCGCCAAGTCAATGTAGGTGTTCAGCAAACGGCAACTGACATCATTGTGAATGACATTGCTCCAGCAGGCGCAGGAAGTGCCACGTTTGTGATTCATCAACGCAGCTATGCAAACTCCGCAGGTCAGATTACGGGCAGTCCTCCCGCAAGTACTGTGCAAGAAGCCTACGACTACGTTGAGTTGGTCAACCGCTCGAACAAGAATCTGATCATCAATAACATCAATGTTATTGGAGTAGGGATGCCTTCGGTGACCGTTAGTGTGGAGAATAAGGGTGGGTTTACCTGGAGCAACCCGGCAAACAGTGGCTCAGTTCTCAACCCGTCTACCATTGATATTCAGAACTATGGATCATCGAATGTAATTCTTCAGGGACGAATTTACAATCCTCATCACGTTACTAAGATCTTCAATGCGGGCGGCGATATCCTGTCTCGTGGCAATGGGTTGATTGAAACTCGTGATCTGCAACTAACGGCTGGACAAGGAAAAATTGGTACAGAAACCGCTCGCATTAAAGCCAATCTGATCCAAGGGTTCCGGGGAGTTTCCAACAGCTATACCGTTGCCACATCGGCGGTTAACAGCTTTGCGGATACTATTCACTTGAGAAACCACGGGTTTACGGATGGGCAGAAGATTAGCTACTCGTCTAGTGGTGCTCCTATTCAGGGGCTGCGGAGTGGTGAAACCTATTATGTGATCGTGATTGGTATTGATGACATTAAACTGGCTATAACAGAAGCCGATGCCCTGGCTCGAACTCCTGTTGCAATTGATCTGAATACCGCTGGTGCAACTGGCACTCATCAGCTTCAGGAAGGTATCTTCCTCGACAGCTTTGCCAAGGGGGCTGTTCATCTCGATCTCCAGGCAATACGGCAAAATGCCAGTTCAATCACTGTGAACGTCGATGAGATGACTGGCCAAACGGGTAATGTTGACCTGAGCATTCGTCAAAGTGTCGATAGCAACAATCAGCAACAGCAAGCAACTTACAAGTTTGGAGGCTTAACGGTTGCTGGAAATGTAAAGGGACAAGTCATTACAGGTGGTGATTTCATTGTCAATGCTGGAACAAGTGATACCCGCTTAGTCGGCTACATGGATATCCTCAATAACAGCAAAGTGTTAGGACATGAAGCTACGATCGCTTATACCCAAGGTGGGCAGCTTGACATTCAAACTGGTAGCGATGTGATTTTCACAGAACTAACGGGAGGATTAGATCTACGTCGCGTTACCACCGTCAAGGGTGATATTAACCTGACGCTGATTGAAACGGCAGATGCAGAAGCCGAGTTCTTCCTAATGCACAGTGGCGCGACAATCAGGACTGACCAGGGGTCTGTTACTCTGCTGGTTGGGGATGATTTCACCATGACCGAAGGAACCTCCATTTCTGCGGGTCAGGATGTAACGATTCGTACCGACTACAACGTCAGCAATCCAGGTATTGATCTAGATACCAGCAGTAAAACGATTCGGTTGCCAATTATTGGTGACACGGTCTTTGACGGTGTAATTGTTGATTTGCGTGGTGAAATCAGAGCGAAGTCTGCACTGGTGACGACTAATAATCAGCGCGACATGATTAATATCACCAACGTGGCAGCAGATAAGATGACCGTTCTGACCTATGACGGTGATGAATTAATTCACGTTGGCAGCAACGCGATTCCTTCGCTCAACACAGGCGGAACGCTGAACCGAGTCAACGGTTTGCTAACGATCGATGCTGGTAATGGTGCAGATCAGCTTATCCTCGACGACTCGGCTGACCTCCAGAACAATGTCGGCATCCTGACCCGCGATCGCCTGATAGGGTTAGGGATGGGTAATACTGATCAAACGGCTGTTGAGGCATCTCTGGGCATTGCTTACCTGGGCTTTGAGAGTTTACAACTAACCCTTGGTGCAGGCAGCGATACGCTAACCGTTAAGAGCACAATTACCGGAAAAACTAACCTCTCGACAGCGGATGGTGATGACACCGTAAACGTAGAAACTATCTCTGGCGAAACGATAGTTAGAACAGGCGCAGACAATGATACGGTCAACGTTGGTGATCCAAACCGTTTGGTTGATAACATTGCAGCTCTGCTAACTGTCAAAGGTGGTAGCGGCAGCGACACACTCAATGTTTATGATTCTGGTGACACCAATGACAACTTTGGCATTCTCACTGATACTCAAATCACCGGATTGGATATGGGTGGCTATATCGACTATGGCACCTTTGAAACTCTGAATATCCGCTTGGGTTCAGGTCACGATCGGTTTGAGATTGAAAGCACCCACCGGGGTATAACTGATCTCAATGCTGGGGATGGTAACGATGTAGTTGATATTCATGCTATCAGTGGCGCAACAACGGTTAGAACAGCCGCAGGTAATGACGTTGTCAATGTAGGAAACTTCAACAACACCGTCAATGATATTAATGCATTCTTGACCATCAAAGGCGGTATTGGGTTCGATATTCTGAATGTGGACGACTCTGGTGACACAGCAAACAATGTCGGCATTCTGACCGACACTCAAATTAACGGCCTCGGTATGAGAGGCAAAATTGACTACGGTACGTTTGAAGTTCTCGATATCAACCTGGGTTCGGGCAGTGATGTCTTCACGATCGAGAGTACTCATGAAACTGTAACAAACCTGACAACAGCAGACGGTGATGATACGGTCAATATTGAGGCAGTGTATGGAATCACTACCGTTAAGGCGGGAACAGGGAATGACACTATCAACATCAGCAACCCTGCTCGGTTGATAGATAACATTGCTAGTCAACTGTATATCAAGGGCGGTACAGGTTTTGATACACTTAATGTCGATGATTCCGGCGACACAACTGATAACACAGGCATTCTAACGGACACTCAACTTACCGGGTTGGGAATGACTGGACAGATTGACTATGGTTCTTTTGAAGCACTTAGTATCTATACCGGTTCAGGACAGGATGTGTTCACTGTTAAAGGTACTCATAAAGGTACGACTCAAGTTGATACGATGGCTGGCAATGATACCGTCAACGTTGAATCGATTTCAGGTGCAACGACCATTTCAACTGGCGAAGGAAACGATACTGTCAACATCAGCAACTCTGAACGGTTGGTAGATAATATCAGCAAACAGTTAACCGTTAAAGGTGGAACTGGCTTTGATGTCCTCAATATTGATGATTCTGGCGATTCTAACGACAATACGGGCATCTTGACCGAGAGCCAGCTCAGTGGTTTAGGAATGGCAGGCCAGATTAACTACGGAACGTTTGAACTCTTAGATATCCAAACGGGTAGCGGCAACGATCGCTTCACCATTGAATCAACCCACCGTGGCAGTACTCAGCTTAATACGGCAGAGGGTAACGATACGGTCAATATTGAATCCATTACAGGAGTCACTACAATTTCCACAGGAGCCGATAATGATATCGTCAATGCTGGTAGTCTCAATCAAGTGCTTAGCGGCATTGAGGCTCAGCTCACTCTCAAAGGCGGAACGGGAACAGACTATTTGAGAGTTGATAATTCCGGTAACCTGTTGGATACCGTTGGTAGCCTCAGCGAAACTCAACTCACTGGATTGAGCATGGCTGGACAAATCAACTACGGCGCGTTTGAGAGCTTAGCCATTCAGCTCGGATCTGGTCATGATGTCTTTACCATCAAGGACACTCACAAAGGCGAAACCAAAATTGAAACGGCTGATGGCGACGATACAGTCAATATTGAAGCCATTTCAGGGACTACGACGGTTTCTACCGAGTCGGGCAATGACGTAATTAAGATCAGCAGCGTGACTCAGCAGGTAAAAGCGATCGCAGGATTGCTGACCTTGAAAGGTGGATTAGGGCAGAACATGCTCACGGTTGACAACTCTGGAGACTCCACAGATCAATCTGGATATCTGACGGATACCCAAATCACTGGGTTGGGAATGACCGGAAAGATTGACTACGGCAACCTTGCAACGTTAGAAGTCCAGCTAGGGGCAGGGCAGGATGTCTTCACCGTCAAGAATACGCATAAGGGAACCACAAACCTCAACACTGGTGCTGGCAACGACACTGTCAATGTTGAGGCCATTGCTGGAGCAACGACGATCGCTGCTGGCGAAGGCGATGATGCAGTTAACGTTGGAAACAGCGATCGCCTTATCAACGGCATCGAAGCTCTACTGTCTATTAAAGGTGGAACGGGTAATGACCACCTCACAGTTGATAACTCTGGCGATCTTGCCGATACCACAGGCATTCTATCCGAGTCCTGGCTGATTGGCTCAGGGCTGACTGGACAGATTGACTACGGTAGTTTTGAAGCGTTAACCCTGCTTACTGGTGCTGGCAGTGATGTATTTACGATTCAAAGCACGTACAAAGGTCAAACCACCGTCAACACAGGAGAAGGTAACGATACGGTTAACGTCGAGGCCATTGCCGGAGCAACATCGATTGACTTGAATGCGGGTGATGATACGGTTAATGTAGGAAGCTTGCAGCAGCACTTGAACGGCATTGCTGCCCAGCTAACCGTCAAAGGCAGCAGCGGTGAGGATACTCTCAATATTGTAGATACAGGCAGTACCACTGACAGCAGTGGAATTCTCACCGACACCCAGATCAATGGATTGGGAATGAAGGGTCAAATAAACTACAGCGCCTTTGAATCGCTAGACATGCAGCTTGGCAGCGGTAGTGATGCCTTAATTATTGAGAACACTCATCAAGGGCAGATTTCTCTCAATACTGCGGCTGGCAACGATACGATCAGCGTCTACGCCATCTCTGGCGAAACAACGATCAAGACAGGGGCAGGCAACGACCTGATTAAGGTGGGCAACCAAAATCATCAGATCAAGGAGATCAATGCTCCACTGCTTGTTAAAGGTGGCTTGGGCAACGATAGCCTTGTACTTAACAATGCAGGAGATGCTTCAACCAACTCAGGTATACTAACCGATACTCAACTCACTGGGTTGGGTATGGCGGGTCATATTGATTATGGCTCTTTTGAATCCTTGGAGGTTCAGCTTGGAGATGGAAACAATACACTGACGGTTGAAAGCACACACAAGGGTCAAACCATCGTGGAGACAAATAAAGGCGACGACTCTGTTGTGGTTGAAACGGGGGCAACGCCAATCTATATTCAGGCTGACAATCAATTGGTTGGTACTAACTGGTTTGTTAATCTGTTCAATCTGTTGGTTAAGAAGTTCTGATGCTGACAGTCTGTTCGACTGGGGCGATCGCCTTCCGAGACCCCCAGTAGCGCTCGGTTACGACACCGTTTTGGGGCGCTCGATGATTGCAACTGTTTCAGGTGGCGGTAAAGATGAGGCGTAGGATCAGTCGCTGGAAAGTGTTCCCTGCCAGGTGAAAGTCAGGTTCCTGTGCTTATGGCTACGCTTTCCTGGAGGGTGAGCGGTTAAGCTGTATGGCGTTTGAATAGACAAGACAAATGGGAGGCTGGAGCGAGGCCAAGTGTCGATGACTGGGAATTCTGCTGGATGCTGTGATTCTAAATATTACTGTTGGATGAGTTCTGGTGAGTCATGCTGGTTTGGCTCAAACCAACGCCTGTGGGCATGACTCTGAACTCGGCAGTTGTTGCTTGAAGCAGTGGCTTGATCCATGTGGCGCAGTTGGCATCAAACCACTTCGCACTGTGTTCTGGACAACAGGTGTTTTCTAGTTATCCCCTTCAATTATGGCGATCGACAGTCCGTGTGGCTGCATAATCGTACAGATGGTTGCACAACTCATGAAATCAAACCTCAAAGGATTTTGTGCCAGTTTAATTGATCCAAAATTTGCGCCAACGGGATTAAAAGTAGCGCTGGTCGTTGGCTCTATTCTGTTTGTGATCAATCATGGCAATGCCTTACTTAAGGGCCAAATAGGGCGCGATCGCTTGATTTCTGCTCTGCTGACCTATTGTGTTCCCTACATGGTCAATATTCACGGTCAATATATCAGCCAGGTTCGACAAAAAAGTTAAAGCTTTCTGCTGAGTACATCGCCAGGAATGGTGGGTTTCTGGCGGTTCGGTGATGAGGATCAGGAGCATTTTGTTCGTGCAGAATGGAGAATGACTGCTCATTTCTGGAGAGTAATCTCAATTTGCTCCCAAAACTACGCGTTTTGGGGTGTTCGTTGCGAAATGTTCCTACCCATTCTGGGGCTTAAAACGATTTGGAGCCTTTATTTTTGGTGCGATCGCGTCGCCCAGTAAACATATAGTTTCAGAGAATTACAGATTGCTCTACCTGTAAGGCAAACTGCAAGCACTTTAGCATAGATACGTAGTGGTGATACACCCTTTTTTTAAAGCTAGTGATTACACATAGCGCCAAGTTGAACTTAATGCACCATGCGGTTGGTGCGAAACGTAACGTTGACCCCTTCGTTGGACTGCTCCAGTACCAGCAATGGCGTCGGCTTGGCTTTTTGATCCCAATGCATGGAAGCAATTCGCCCCTGGAGAGTTGGTTGCCAGTGATCGTCTGCTGTTGGACTCATGAAGGTTTCCATGCACTCGATAATCTGGCTGATTGTAACCGAAGTGGGTTGGGCTGGTAATTTCATCAGCTTAATTTGAACACGAAATAGAACTCGCTTGCTGCCGCGATTGGTACCAGACGGGTCATATTCTATGTCAAAAATTTCATCGATTTGCCGTCCGGTGCTGGCGATGCCAACTAATCCCTGTTCGGCCTGGTTGGGGCGTAGCGCGATCGAAATTTTTTCCTTAACCCTGATCTTAATTTGATTCAGAATGGCAAAGTGGAACTGCTCTTCTTCCATTCGCATCCTGAGGTAATCCAGGTTAAATTCGCGCGAGTGAATGAGATCCGGGTTTTTCTCCATCTTGCTGATGGTGTTCAGCGCTAGCTTGAGCTTCTTCTGAAGTTCCCGATTCTTGTACTCTTCAAACCGCTTTTCTTTGTTGAGCTGCTTAATTTTGATTTGGGTAAATGCACCCAAGCCAATTAGTAATAATACTAGTACTCCTGACGAAATCATCCCAAACTGGAGGGGACGTACTGCCGTAGCGGTTGTTGGAGTTTGAGCCAACCTGGGTTCTATTAAAATAATGGGGGTTGACATAGGGATTGCATATTTAGACAAAGGTGAAATCTACTTTCAGAATTCCCGTTGCTGCCAGAGTTTAATCACCTGGATGTAACGAAAACAAAGATGCAGTTTCTCTAGATTGAACGTCATAGACCTGGGTTAGGCGAACATGCTTGCAGCACTAACAGCACAGGCTAACTTTTTAGTAAAAAGCGTCGTGTTTTGAGAGAAGTGCAAACACAAATGTAATGATGTAGAAATAACAGCTAGAAATGAGCCAACACAACCTGAATGCAGCGGTTACGCCCTGGGGTAGTTTGTAGGCTCGGTATTGAATTGCTACAGTGACTAGAATTTAAGCAGGAATGGTGCAGCCATAATGCCAAGAATTGCTGATGACGATCAAGTTTCTAAACCTCGACTACCGCTCCAAGTTTTGAATGTTGGCGCGGTGGTTTTAGCCGTCGTCATCCTGGTTGGTTACTTGCTGTATTTAATTCTTTTAGCCTTTTCGCAGAGTGGAGAAACTGGCGTTCGCAGCCTTGCCGCTACAGCGTTGCCGCTCATTACGGTGACTTACATTACTTTCTTCACGCGTCTGTTTCGTCTTCCAGACCGAGTTCCCGTTTTCAACTTCTATTTTGTGTTCACGGTTTGGATGATTATTTTATTAATTTTGGTTGAATATTACTTCAGCCCAACTATTCCACTGGGCGAGTTTGCCATTTCATTTACGCTGGGGTTGTTGGTTTCAATTGGGCGAGGAACGTCCTTTAGAGCCTTCATTTCCTGCGCCTATGGTATTATTTCGGGCTTCTTACTCTACATTTTCTTTTTTGGCGTTCCGCTAAACTAATGACGGTTGAGATAACAGTTGAGAAAGGTAGCTCAACAGCCGTATTCTGCTTGTAGAGTCGCTCTATTCTTCATATACCATTTCTCTAAACCATGTGTCTTCGACAAATTCTTCGTAGTCAAAGTCAATCTTGGCCTCTTCTCGATACTTGGGATTTAAGTCGATCGCTTCTTGGAGGTTTTCAAGCGCAAGGTCAATTTGTCCCTGTAAGGCATAGCAGAGAGCTTTGTTGTAGTATGCGCTAGGGTATTTGGGATTGAGGCTGATGGCTTTGTTAAAGCTGGCGATCGCGTCCTGATCGCGGGCGAGTTTTGTCAGGGCGTTGCCCCGATTGTTCCAGGCTTTGAACGAGTCGGGCTGGAACTTGATCACAGTATCAAACGAAGCCACCGCATCTTCATATCGGTTCAGTTCTTCTAGCGCTAACCCCCGATTCAACCAGGCAACAGCATCATCAGGCTGAATTTGCGTTGCTCGATCAAACGCCTCCAGCGCTTCTTCATGCCGTTGCAAACTGCCCAATGCAGCACCGCGATTCACCCAGGCTTCGTGGTAGTCGGCATTGAGTTCAATGGCTTTATCAAAGGAGGCGATCGCCTCATCCTGCTGCTTTAACCGCACCAATGAGATGCCGCGATTGAGCCACGCTTTAGCATCGACAGGCTGAAGTTCAACGGTTTTGTCAAAGGCGGCAATGGCCGGTTCATATTGACGCAGTTCCCTCAGAGCAATGCCTTTTTGATACCAGGCGACTGCATTACCTGGGTCAGTGGTTAGGACTTGATCAAAGGTCTTGATAGCAGCCTCGTACTGTTTTAGCTCAACCAAAATCAGGGCTTTGTGATATGCCGCTTCTGCATGGTTAGGCTGTAGAGACAACGCCTTGTTGAGGTTGACGATCGCCCCTTCATACCGTTTCAATTCCTCCAAGGCGCGACCCCGTTGATACCACAGCGACGCATTGTCGGGTTGCGTGGCTAATGCCTGGTCGTATTGGGCGATCGCATCTTCGTAACGGCCTTGCTCAAACAGCAGATTGCCTTGTTTGACGTAATCATCAATGCTGAGGAACAGATCAGGATGGTTGGTGTTGAGCAAGTCGAGCTGCTCGGACAGTGTCTGCAACCGTGCCTGCACATCTGACATAAACGACTCGGCAATCTGCTGGGGCGAAATCTCGGCAAGCTGTTGCAAGATTTGCTCTTTGCGCGCCTGTGCGTCGGTTTGCAGCGCTTGCAACCGTTCCTCCAGGGAACCTCCCACCGATTGTAAATCGTTTAGCGTCTGGTTTTGCTGATGTTCGGCAGCAGACTGCAATTCGGTGAGCTTGGCGGCAAACCGCGCTTCTAACTTGTCGGCGTTTTCGCGAATTCGATCTTTTTGGTCGCGCACTTCTGCCTTGAGCGCCGCTAACTGTTCGGCAAGTTCGGACTGGGACGCTTCGACGGTTTCGAACAGTTGATTGCGGCGGGTCTCAAAGCTGGATTGTAGGTCGGCTAACTGGTTGGTAAAGTCTGTGTCTTGTCCTTGCAGACCTGTTCGCAGTTCGGCTAGGTGGTTGGCAAAATCAGTTTCTCGTCCTGCGGCGATCGCTCTTAACTCTGCCAACTGTTGATCGAAGTCACCGATGCGCCCTTCGGCTCGCGATCGCAGTTCGGCAAAGTGGCCTTCGAGTTCTGTCACTTTGCCTTCAGCGGCCGAGCGTAATCCGGCAAACTGGTTGGTCAGGTCTGTTTCTTTGCCCTGCGCGGTCGATCGTAACGCCGCTAGCTGATTGGTTAAGTCTGCTTCCTTTCCTTCAGCGGTTCGGCGTAGAGCCGCTAGCTGAGACGCATAATCTGATTCTCGACCTGCTGCTGTCTTCTGCAACTCGGCTAACTGCTGGGCAAATTCTGCTCCTAGCCGTTCCATGTCTTGACGCAGTTGATCTTGACGCGATCGGGTGTTGGCTTGCAGTTCAGTCCGTTGGGTTGCAAATTCGGTATCTAGCCGTTCAATGTTCTGCCGCAGTGCGTCTTTATGCGCCTGGGTATCGGCTTGCATATCGGCAATGCGCCCGGACAACTCCGATTGCAGGTGTCCCAACCGTTCCACCATGTGCTGCTTTTCGCTATCTGTTCCCGATTGCAGTTCAGCTAGACGAGCGGCAAAATCGGCTTCTAGTTTGCTGAGGTTATCTAACAATTGTTCGCGCCGCGTATAGGCACCCGATTGCAGTTCACCTAGCTGATTGCTGAATTCGGCTACTAGCTTCTGCAAGTTTTCAAAGGCGCGATCTTTTTGCTCGCGCACTTGCGCTTGTGCTTCTACCCGGATTTGCTCAAGCTGCGGTGTTAGCTCGGTTTCTAACCGTTTGAGGGTTTCCAGGAACAAGTCGCGTTCCCCCTGCGCCCCGGCGCGGAAATCTGACACTTGCGACACAAATTCGGCTTCGGACAAACTGATCGTCTCGGAAACTGCTCTTTTCTGAGTTTCAACGCCGTTTTGCAGTTGGCTCAACCGAGTCACAAATTCCGCTTCAGACTGCTCCAGCTTTTCTAGAATGGCGTGTTTACGGGTTTGAGTATGACTTTCAACTTCAACAATCTGGGTTTCAAACTGAGTCTCCAAATTTGAGAGTTTCTGCTGCGCTTCGCCTAACTGCGCCTCCAGGTTGGCGACGATGCGTGCCTTTAGCTCAGACATATCAGCCACGAGCTTAGAGACAGTGCTGCGCTTGTCGCCGATTTCTTTCTGAAACGTTTCGGCTTCGCCTTCTAACTCGCCGACAAACTGATCAAAATCTCGCAGGATGCCCTCAACTTCTTTTTGGGCTTTGACCACCTGACCTTCCAGGTCGCCCACCTCTTGCATGTGAGCTTTGACAATGGCGGTGATTTCCCGAACCACAGAGCGGCGTAACAGCCACAACCCCACGATCGCCGTTGCCAATAACAGCGCCAGCACCACCAGCATGATGTTAAACAGCAGCGTGGTTCGGTTAAGCTGCCGCAGTTGGTCTAGCTCTTGCCGCTCTTGCGTCGATAGCGCTGTTGCTATTACCAGGTCTGATGCTTGCACACGGGGCGGTTCAACCCCAACCAGGCCAGCCGACAACAGGACAAGCGAGAGGGCAACGCTACTGCGTGACTTCCAAGTGAAGATCATGGGGTGCTTGCGTATCATC
The DNA here is from genome assembly GCF_015207605.1 of Oculatella sp. LEGE 06141. Lineage (GTDB taxonomy): Bacteria > Cyanobacteriota > Cyanobacteriia > Elainellales > Elainellaceae > Oculatella. The sequence goes on along the minus strand of NZ_JADEWO010000088.1, from coordinate 4,502 downwards.
AGAACTCCCTTTGCCTGTCGATTAGAGTGGGCGATCGCTTATCTTTTCAAGATTAATCAAAATCAGGACGGATTGGCTTAACCATAGGAAAATAGGGCGGAATGGCGGTTGGCGCAACGGGTTACTTAAGATAGTGTAGAGCCTTGCTGTTTAGATGACGGACTTTAGACGAATAGACTTTAGACTGACCTGAATGAGATCGAGTGTCTCAAGCCATTCAATTGCAGTTGGCAACGGTCGGTAACGGTCTACGGTCTCTGGTCTAGAGTGCCTTCACCTAATTTAGAACGCTTACCATCCGTTGATTTAGCTTAAGAGGTCAGTCCATGAGCGGTAACGAGATGAAGTCACTCGCCCGTGAAGTCAAAGCTCAAATTCTGATTTTGGCCGGGTTTGTCACACTGATGTGGGTTTTGGAAGCGATCGATCAAATTTTTGGCGGTGCGCTGGATATCTACGGCATTTTGCCTCGCAACCCTGTGGGACTGCGAGGAATTTTATTCGCCCCGTTTCTACACGGCAACTTTGCCCATTTGATGGCGAACACCATTCCCTTCGTTATTTTAGGCTGGCTGGTGATGTGGTGGCGAACGGTTGATTTTTTTGTGGTTTCGGCGATCGCCATGCTGGTTGGTGGGTTTGGCACCTGGCTGATTGCACCTGCAAATACGGTTCATATTGGGGCAAGCGGCGTTATCTTTGGCTACCTGGGATATTTGCTGTTTCGGGGCTATTTTGAGCGCCGCACCATTTCAATTTTGATGTCGTTGGCGGTTGGCGTTTTCTATGGCAGTTTAATCTGGGGTGTTTTACCCGGACAAATCGGGATTTCGTGGCAAGGACATCTGTTTGGCTTTGTTGGAGGCGCGATCGCCGCCCGGCTATTAGCCCAACCCAGAGCGGTACGCATTTAATGCGGCAGAGTAGCTTCTCTAGCTTCTCTGGGGGGTGGAATGGTCTGTCGATGATTGATACCGTCACGATTAAGGCAACCCATCTCAAATCTCCTCAATAGAGGCCAATCTATACAGGGCTTGCATTGGGCAATCGGGAAGTTGGCGCGATCGCAAACTGCGGACGGGTTGGTTAAGGTTGCAGCAACTTCTGATCCCATGAGGCTATAGGATCGGATATTGAGTATTGGCTGGAAACGCGTTTTCTAGCAGCTTTATCAATGCCGTTCGATTCACGCCGTTTTTGTGAGAGGTCTCTGAATTCATGACTGCTGTTTCACACATTCCGACCTTCTGTGAGGGGATTCAGTATTTTGGCGAGGCTCCGCCCAAGTTTGATACCCACGGCCATACCCCTGCGATCGCCGACGGCAGCAAGGCAATCGCCGATCCGGCTGATCTCACGGCAGCTTATCAGACTCTCTTAGCGGCAGATGCGTTGCGTTACCTGACGCTGCAAGTAACGGCGAGTAAAGCGTCTGGGCACCCTGGCGGGTTTGCCAGCCAAACCGAAGCCTATGCTGCACTGGTGATGCTGGGCTACAAAAACATTCTCACCGAAGTGGGGCATCATGCTCCGGGCTTTTACAGCGCCATGTTTCTCGATCGCTCTCTGGAGGACATGGGCATTCATACCGTGCAACAGTTGCGCGATCGCTTCCGCGAAAAACATGGGCTATTGGGACACCTCTCCGGCTATATTCCCGGCATTTTAGCTCCGGCGGGGCCGCTGGGGCAGGGACAGCACTTTGCTATGGCGGCGGCATGGCTGCATCGAGACACTCTCTTTCCGTTCACCATTGGCGATGGCGGTTTGGGTGAACCCTACATCATGAGTGCAATGGCGCATTTCCATGTCGCCTATCCGCAAGTCACCAATTTTCTACCAGTTCTGGTGTGGAATGGCTACTCCCAGGAACACCACAGCATGGTGTCTACCCAGTCAAACGAGCGCATGATGGCTTACTGGCATGGCAACGGGTTTGAAGAAGTGGTGCTGGTGGATGCTAAAGATTTTGATGATCAAGACCAGCCGGGTGCCTACGTAGATAGCACTGTGTTTTCGTTTGAGCAGCGGCTCGCTTTTACTAAAGCCGTTTTGGTTGCGGTGGATGAAGCGGCTCGATCGGCTCTTAGCGGCAAACTCACGGTGTTTATTATCAAGCAGCTTAAAGGGGCTGGCGTTCACGAGCGCGGCTCCAAGTCGCATAACCTGTACGCCCACCACACGCTGGATAATGCAGACGTGGTTGGTGCGCTGAAAACGCGATCGCTGCCAGCCGCAGCATGGGAACTGGTTCGTACCAATTTTGCCCGATCGAACGGTGGCCCTGCGGCGAAGACAGGCGTAACTGAGTCGGAGTTGCCATTAGCAGATCTGGGAGCGTTGCCGCTGGATGAGTACCCTGTAGGGGGCGACAAAAAAGTGTCTACCACCGCAATGGGGCAACTGGTTGCTGCTGTCGGACAAGCCGATCCAGCCTATTTGGTCTCTAATGCAGACGGGAACGAAGCCTCTGGAATTGGCAACATCAACCAGGCTCTTAAAGTGGTTCACCCCACGACCGATCCGCTCTACAACCAAAGCCCCAGTGGGCAAGTGTATGAACCGCTGAGTGAAGATGCCTGTGCCGGGTTGGCGGCAGGGTTAGCGCTGATGGGAGGGCGATCGCTCTGGTGTTCTTATGAATCGTTTGCGGTAAATGGGTTACCAATCTGGCAAACGGTAACGCAGGCAATGGCCGAACTGCGCCGTCCTACCCCGTCTACCGTGACGCTGTTTACGGCTGGAGCGTTGGAACAGGGACGCAACGGCTGGACGCATCAACGCCCTGAAATTGAAGCCTATTTTGCCGGAATGATGCGGAACGGCAACGTATTTCCGCTGTTTCCTCCCGATGCTAACAGCATTCAAGTTTGCTACGAGTGGGCGCTGACGACGAAAAACAAAGGAGTCGTGATTACGGCCAGTAAGTCTCCGTTGCCCGTTCGCACCACCTTTGAGCAAACCCGTCAAGCGTTGCAGGATGGGGCGATCGTTCTGCATGAATCCAGCGGCAGTAAAACCATTGTGTTTGCCGTCATTGGTGATATGACGCTGATTCCCGTGTTGGATGCGGCACAACAGCTAGAGGCGCAGGGATACGGTGTGCGAGTTGTGTCTGTGGTTAGCCCTCGCCGCCTGTACCGTCCTGGCGATACCGCGTGGGACACCTGCTCTGAAGCGGATGGTGGCTTTCTGGATGATGCGGGCTTTGCCGCGTTGTTCAGTGGTAATGCGCTGATTGGCGTGACGGGTGGAGCCAGTGGCATGTTGGAGCCAATCATGCTGCGAAGCTCTGCTGCGCGCGACACCGTTGCCTGGAAGCGAGGTGAAACCACCGCCAGCGCAGATGAACTGATGGCGTTTAACCGCATTACGGCGGAAGTGTTGACCAGGCGAGCGTCAGAACTTGCCCAATAACCCCCTGCACCTGATTCTGTAATCGATACAGCTTCATAAGCAATCAAGCCTGCCTGCTTAACTCTTGGCAATGATTCAGAGAAAACAGGCAGGCTTTGATCGATTGGCCCATCAAATTCATTAACCTACTCAACTAGAGCGGTTTCAGGCTGATTGACTAAACGTCCGTCCTCCATATAAATAATGCGATCGGCAATATCAAGAATGCGGTTGTCGTGAGTCACCAGCAAAATGGTACAACCCTGTTCTTTAGCGAGTTTTTGCATTAACTCGACCACATCGCGTCCAGATTTTTTATCAAGGGCAGCCGTCGGTTCATCAGCCAGAACGAGCTTAGGCTGGCTGATTAAGGCACGGGCGATCGCCACACGTTGTTTTTGCCCACCCGATAAGTTTTCTGGATAGTAGTCTGTGCGATTTCCCAAGCCAACAGTTTCTAAAATGGCATCGACCTCTGCATCCATCGTTTGAGGCAGACGCTCATTGTGCAGTTCAAGGGACATCCTCACATTCTGCCGAGTTGTCAAAAATGACATGAGGTTATGCGCTTGAAAAATATAGCCAATCTGTTTTCGCAATTGGGTCAATTGCTGTTTGCTGGCTCCACAAATTTCCTGTCCCAAAACATTGAGGCTACCCTCCTGGGCAGAACGCAATCCACCCATTAGTGTGAGCAATGTTGTTTTACCCGACCCCGAGGGGCCAGTCATGATCACAATATCTCCAGCACGAATATCAAGGTTGATGTCGAACAGAGCTGGTTTACGCAACGTTCCCTGACCAAAGTAATGGTTGAGATGGTGAGCCGAGATAATGAATTCGGGAATGGGGAGGTGAGTACCGTTTATCATGGTTCATGTTTTCATAGCATTAGAAAATATCCGCCGGATCGGCAGAGTATAGTTTCCGCACTGCGATCCCCGCCGAAACACTACACATCACAATGGTAAGAATCAAAGTAACTGTTCAAGGGGTTGAAAAAGGGAATTGAGAAAATCGAGAGGTGCTGCTAGGCTAACAAGATGGAAGAGAACCCTGTCCCCTCCATCAATGATGTTAGCCAATCGGACTGGGACAAGACCCCA
>NZ_JADEWO010000087.1 GCF_015207605.1 Oculatella sp. LEGE 06141 | reverse complement strand
CACCATCACTCCCACTCCCAGTCCTTCCCCCACGGAACAAGTCACTGAGTACAATCAGCAGATTGAAGAACTGGCTCCTGGACGAGCCATCCGGGTAGAAGGGCGACTCCGACCAAACGAAACCGTCAACTATGTAGTTTCGGGTGAAGAAGGGCAAACCTTGACCGCTTCGCTGCAAGGGGAAGGGGTCTTACTCACTGTGTTAGCAGAAGACCGGGAACCCGTTCGGGACGATTCGATTCGAGTGCAATCCTGGCAAGGCCCCTTTGACTACACTGGAGACTATTTTATTCAGCTCCGACCGGTGCAGGGGTTATCAACAGAAAGCAACTACAATTTGAATCTCAGTTTGGAAGCGGCTCCAGAACCAACCCCTACAATAACGCCCACGCCCACCCCCACGACGGTAGAACCCGAAATTGATATTGAGCAGCTCAACTTTCCGGCGGGGGCAGAGGGTACCACCGTTTCAGATCAGGCCAGCAATGCTGTCATTAAGCGGTATCTGATCAACGCACAGGCAGGGCAGATTCTAAGTGTTGAAGCAGCCGAGGGAGCGGTAACGCTTGATATTCGCTACCCCAACGGGCAGCTTGTAGAAGATGCCAGTGGGTTGGTGCAATGGCAGGCACAATTGCCAACGAGTGGAGATTATATTGTTGATGTCATTGCGACTCAGCCAACCGACTACACGCTTGATGTTAGTGTTCGTACTCCGGAGTAACGTTTGAACGCATTATTGATTGCTGGCACCGATACCGATGCTGGAAAGACGGTGGTGACTACGGCTTTGGCGGCTTACTGGCAAGCGTACTGTCTGCCTCACCGCTTAGGAATTTTGAAACCTCTGCAAACAGGGGTGGGCGATCGCGACCTGTATTCTCGGCTATTTCCTGCCCTCAACCAGTCTCCAGAGGAGATCAATCCGATTCACTTTGAGGCACCGCTTGCCCCACCGATCGCGGCAGAACGAGAAGGGAGGCGAATTCATTTAGAACTGGCATGGCAGCAGTTTGAAGCCCTGACGCAACAGCGAGATTTTGTGCTGGTTGAATCCTTGGGCGGGCTTGGCTCTCCGGTGACTCACGAAACGACCGTGGCTGACCTCGCCTGGGATTGGCGCATTCCGGTTGTGTTGGTGGTTCCAGTTCGGCTAGGAGCGATCGCCCAAGCCGTTGCCAACGTGGCGCTTGCCCGTCAGTCGCGGGTGCATCTCAAAGGCATCATTCTCAATTGCGTTCAACCCTGCTCTGAGCAAGAATTAGCAGATTGGGCACCCACCAGGCTAATTCAATCCCTGACTCAAAAGCCAATTCTGGGTTGCATTCAGCATCTAGCAGACCCAACGGATTTGGAGCAACTGAGTCGGGTGGCTTCTAATCTAGATTTGGAACGATGTTTGCCAATAGACAATTCGCTATACAGCATCGCGGAGTAGCCATCGGCGATCGCGAAATCAGCCAAAACTGAAACAAAAGTCCCTCAAGTATGGGTAATTGGGGAGTCAATGCGACCATTCACCCCCTTCAGTCCCCTGAGCCTGACAACAGATCATGAACCGTTACGCCAACCGCATCGGCACAACATTCAGGCGGCTGGATAAGCCCAACTCGTAGCGCAGGAGTGGTGAAAGGTCTTTGGGGGGCACTTGACTGAATCCAAGCTGCTGATAAAAGCTAATGGTTCTGGTAAAACAGGCCAGGTAGAGCGGGCGAGTCGCTTCTTGTATCAGTTGCTGCATCAAGCAAGAGCCAATGCCTTGCTTGCGCCAGCGATCTGCAACGAACACGTTGTAAATGGCTGAATGCGTTTTATAGCGGCACAGTTTGGCACAGGCAACCAGATGCCCATTGCACTCGACTACCCAGTATTTTGACCAGTCGTTGCTGAACCAGGCGATGCTAAACAGCACGATTAACCAGAGCAGCACCATTCCAGCAGCATAGAGCGCCAGCAGCAGCAATACTTGAATGGATGCGGTTTTCACTATGTGAACGGCGATCGCTACGAGTCCTCCTAAAACGGCATATCGTATGATGTGGGCGTAGGGGTTTGGAGGAGACGGCACCTCCTGGTCGAAGGTCTGTAACAACGTCTGAATCATCCAGCGATCGGTCGAGTGGGCAGGACGGAGCCGACAGCCCGGTGGCACAGGAGAAGCATCATTCATACAACTGATAGAACCCAATAATCTACACCAAGCAGGAACCCAACAATTCGCTACCTTAGAGATATAACCAGTCATGGCTGTGTCTTGGCGCAGTGCGCTCAAGGTGCCCCAAACCCTGATGATGCAAACAATACAGTATTGAAGTCGTCCATTCTATGGTTTCCACTCCCCTATCTCCTTCGCTTGATACGTCCCGCATTCGTGCAGAGATCCAATCATTGCAAGCGCCACTGGTCGAATGGCGACGGCATTTGCATCAGCGACCAGAATTGGGGTTTCGCGAAGAAATAACAGCCGCATTTGTCTCCCAAAAGCTCACGGAATGGGGAATTAACCATCAAACGGGCATTGCTAAAACTGGAATTGTCGCTTTAATCCCAGGGAGCCAGCCAGGGCCAGTCTTGGGCATTCGGGCTGATATGGATGCCCTCCCCATTCAAGAACAAAATGAGGTGCCCTATCGATCGCAACACGAGGGTGTTATGCACGCTTGTGGTCATGATGGGCATACGGCGATCGCTCTGGGGGTGGCCTATTACCTCTCACGCCATCCAGAGTCATTTACCGGAACGGTCAAGCTCATTTTTCAGCCCGCCGAAGAGGGACCCGGTGGTGCCAAGCCGATGATTGAGGCGGGTGTACTAAAACATCCAGATGTGGATGCCATTATTGGGTTACACCTGTGGAATAACTTGCCGTTGGGAACGGCTGGTGTGCGTGATGGCGCGTTAATGGCTGCCGTAGAGCTATTTGACTGCACCATTAGCGGCAAAGGTGGGCATGGTGCCATGCCGCATCAAACGATCGATTCCATTGTAGTTGGGTCGCAAGTGATCAATGCGCTACAAACGATTGTGGCGCGGAATGTTGACCCGTTAAAGTCAGGAGTAGTGACCGTCGGCAAGTTCCATGCCGGACACGCTCTTAACGTCATTGCCGACTCGGCTCAGTTAAGCGGCACCGTTCGCTATTTTGACCCGGCCTATGACACCTTCTTTGCTCAGCGCGTCGAGCAGATTATTGCCGGGGTCTGTCAGAGTCATGGAGCCAGCTATACGCTAAATTACCGCAAGCTGTATCCACCTGTAATTAACGATGGAGCGATCGCCAACCTGATTCGCTCTGTTGCCGAAACGGTGATCGAAACGCCGGCTGGAGTCGTGCCCAACTGCCAAACGATGGGCGGCGAAGATATGTCCTTCTTCTTGCAAGAGGTACCGGGATGCTACTTCTTCCTGGGTTCAGCCAATCCAGAACGAGGGTTAGCCTATCCGCATCACCACCCCCGGTTTGATTTTGATGAAACGGCTCTGGGGATGGGGGTCGAAATGTTTGTTCGTTGTGTCGAAAAATATTGCTCTACGGTCAAGTAAGCGGTTTGATCATTAGTTAGGTACAGTCAAGTGGTTAGGGCTGCACCAGTTATCGCAACGGCGCATGAAATCCCATGAACTTAGACTCGGAGATTTATCGACTAATTGACCTGATGCCAGCATCAGGACGAATGTACTGCAAAATTCTAGACAAGCCCGACCAGACGAGCGTGATTCAAACTCACCCCCCCCTGCCCTGGCAGCAGGCTCGTCCCATTGGCATCAACTTTGGCCTGTGGGAACAGTTGACACGCCCCCAGCGAGATCTGCTGCTGCTGCGAACCGTAGGCTGGCTTACAACTCAACAGATGTTTAAGCTGGGCTTACCCCAGGGGCTAGCCGCCGCTGGGGTCGTCGCCACGTTGGTCGAACTGGTACAAGTTGATCCAGTTGGCATTGTCACGGCTGGAGGACTAACCGTATTAGCGGCTTCCCAAATTTGGCGAAAGAGTCGCGGGACTGAGGCCGAACTCGAAGCCGATGAAGCCGGGATGCGAGTAGCACAACGACGGGGATACAGCGAAACGGATGCGGCCAGTCATCTGCTCAGTGCAATCGAAGCTGTGGCTCAGATCGAACGCCGCCCGCTCGACTTTGTTGAACTGGTGCGCTGCCAAAACCTGAAAGCGATCGCTGGCCTTTCATCCGTAGGGGTTCCAGAACCGCTTCGGAAGGAGTAAGCAGAACGGACTGAGATCCCACCCTTCTGTTTATCATGCTTCATCGGTCTGCCTCTGGTTTGATTGACTCATCCAGACGGCGATGTTACCTTGGGTAAAACCAATAAGTAAGTCAGCCTAATCTGTCGCTATACCCATACCAGGTAAAGCCAGAGCGGAGGAACCAATCCTCGGGGCGAATCTTGACAGCGATTGAAAGCAAGTACAGCCCATCTGTACGCTCTTCGGTTTTCTCGTTCTCAAGAGGGGCACCTCTCAGCCCTAGCCCGTCAGCTAACTCCGTAGGCATTGAGGGGAGACTGAAGAATCAGCATTTTTTCTACTGCTTGATATTCTTCAGTGTCCTCGTGACTGTTCGAGTGACGCTTTTTTTGTGCGCTTTATTTAGGCGCACTGCGTCCGCTGGTATGCGCTCACACCGCACATTCAGGAGGCGTTAATGCTGCTGCAATTCAATCTTCAGATCATTCTTCTAACGGCTCAAGTGGCCTGGCAACGTTCCGTTCGTCCGGCTCTCGTTCGAGATGCTGTGCTGCTCCCCTTGCTGGGCTTTGCTGGTCTCATTTTGCTCTGGTGGGTTGTTGCCGCTTTTGTCAGTGAGTTGATGCCAACTCCCTGGGAAGCGCTCGTTGCCAATTTAGATTACATTTTGCACCCTTTTTACCGTCGAGGCCCTGGAAATTTGGGCATTGGCTGGCTGCTGTTGGCAAGCTTGAAACGAGTGTTGATTGGGTTTGGCCTGGGTGCCCTGGTTGCCATTCCGGTTGGCTTCCTGCTTGGCATGTCCAGGCAAGCAATGATGGCGTTAAACCCCATCGTGCAAATTCTCAAGCCCGTATCTCCCCTGGCCTGGTTGCCGATCGCTCTGGCTATTTTTAACCTGGCTAACCCCTCCGCCATTTTCGTCATTTTTGTAACGTCCCTCTGGCCCACCATCATCAATACATCGTTGGGTGTTTCTAGCGTTTCTAAGGATTACCTTGATGTAGCGCGAGTGTTAGAAATGCCTCGCTGGCGACAAATTATCAAAATAATTTGGCCCGCTAGTTTGCCCTATGTTTTTACAGGCCTGCGAATCAGTTTGGGGATTGCCTGGTTGGTCATTGTTGCGGTAGAGATGCTCACTGGCGGCATTGGCATTGGCTTCTTTGTGTGGGATTCGTGGAACCGATTGAATTTAAGTTCTGTGTTTCTAGCTGTACTGGTCATTGGTTTCACCGGGCTAATTTTGGATTTCGCTGTGGGCAAACTTCAGGAGTTGGTAACGCATCGTCCCGTTTCCCAAGTTGAAGCCTAGGTGGCTCAATATCACTTCAGTCGAAATAACTTTTTGCCGTTGAGTGCGGTCATTTTGCGGCGATCGCCGCCAGTCCTCTCAGGAAATCTGTTTACACCTTTAGACAACATCTTCGCTTGCAATTGCTGAAAACCAACCGCTACAGCCTGGTTGACGATCAAAGCCCAGGTTAAGGGAGCCAAGCATGAGTCATTTCACAAATCAATGGAGCCGACGCAAGTTCATCAAACGGTTTGGGGCAACGGCCACTGGGTTAACGCTGGCATCCTGTGCCGCTCGATCTGGCAACCGCCCCCAGGTATTGACTCCAGCCGCACAGGCCATGGATCAAGTGGTCGATCCGGGGACGCTGGAGAAGTCAAATTTGACGATTGGTTATGTTCCGGTCAATGATTGCGCGCCATTTGCGATCGCTGCCGAAAAGGGCTTTTTTCACAAATATGGCCTGAATGTGACTCTGAATCGAGAGGCAAGTTGGGCAACCTCTCGTGATGGCATCATCTTTGGTCGTCTTGATGCGTCGCCGGTGGTATCGGGAGCCGTAACCAATGCTCGAACCGGGGCAGAAGGTGCCCGCCAAGCGCCGCTGTGCGCCGCTATGACCATTCATCGTCATGGCAATGCGATGACAATGAACCAGGCGATGTGGGATAACGGCGTCCGACCCTGGCAGGAATATAACGGAGATTTAGACGCATTTGGTCAAGACTTCCGTCGCCATTTCAGCAACCTGCCACCCAACCGACGGGTTTGGGCTGTGGTGCTTAGTTCTGCAATCTACGAATATTTCATCCGTTATCTATCGGCAGCAGCAGGCATTGATCCTCTTAATGAATTCCGTATCATCATCACACCGCCGCCCCAAATGGTGTCCAATATCCGCATTGGGGCCATGGAGGGTTACATGGTGGCAGAACCCTGGAATACGCGAGCAATTAGCGGCAATGAAGGAGTTGGATTTACCTTTGCCCAGGGTCGGGAAATTTGGCGTGGGCATCCCGATCGCGTGTTGGGTGTAATGGAGTCCTTCATTGCAGAAAACCCAAAAACCTACCGCTCTCTGGTAATGGCGATGATTGAAGCCTGCCGATACTGCGGTAACCCTGCCAATCGGGAAGAGGTTGCAAAAATCATCACAGGGGTATCTTACACGGCGGCCAAACCCAGGACATGTCAGGCACCACCAGCCATTACGCCAGACAATATTGGCTCTCTACCGGATTGCATTACCAAATTCACAGGGCCAGCCATTTTGGGTAACTACAATTACGGCGGCTTTGATGACAAAGCGCGTTTAGTGGAAGCCCCCGATGAGACAACGATCTTCTTCAATGTACCGTCTACGGTTTCTACCGTTCCTAACGATCACTCCACGTTTATGTGGCAATCCCAGAGCCTCTGGCTGATGACACAGGCTGCCCGGTGGGGACAACTTCCCGAATTTCCTCAAAATGCAGAAGAGTTAGCAAGAAGCGCTTGGCGAACAGACTTGTATCGGGAAATTGCTGGAGAAATGGGTATTGAATGTCCGGCGGATGACTACAAAGTTGAACCTCCAGAAGCCTTCATCGACAACATAGGCTTCGATCCAAGCGATCCGATTGGTTATCTAAATCGCTTTGAAATCCGTGCCAATCGGCCTACACGTATCTATCTTTCCTGACTGGGCAGAGGGACGAACAGTGCAGAGGGACGAACAGTAGGTTCTAATCGTTGCTCTCACACTTATCACTTACTACCTATCACCCATTACCTGAACCCTGGAGTTTACTGATGGTTAAACCAAACACCCATTTAGCGAGTTCTGCTGCTGCAACCACCTCAAAGGGTTTTTTAGTCATTGAGGATTTGGTTAAAGCGTATCCGACCCCTAATGGGGGAGAAACCGTCGTTTTAGACGGCATCAACCTCTCTATTGGCGAAGATGAATACATTTCTGTGATTGGCCACTCTGGCTGTGGTAAGTCTACTCTGCTCAAAATTGTGGGCGGTTTGGAACGTTCCACATCGGGAGCTGTGTGGCTAGAAGATCGGGAAATTCGTAAGCCTGGAGCCGATCGCATGATGGTGTTTCAGCACTACTCGCTGTTGCCGTGGCTAACGGTTCGGGAAAACATTCGTTTAGCCGTTGATGAAGTGCTCAGCCATCTTTCCTCTGCCAACAAGCAGCAGGTCGTAAACGAGCATCTAGCGATGGTGAACTTGACAGAAGCTGCAAACAAATACCCAGACGAAATATCTGGTGGAATGAAGCAGCGGGTTGGAATTGCGCGAGCGCTGGCCATTCGTCCTAAGGTTTTGCTAATGGACGAACCGTTTGGGGCGCTTGATGCGCTGACTCGTGGCAAGCTCCAGCGCCAGGTGTTGGATATTTGGGAGAATCACCGTCAGGCTGTGATGATGATTACCCATGATGTGGATGAAGCGCTCTTTATGTCCGATCGCATCATTATGATGACCAATGGCCCCCACGCCAAAATTGGGGAGATTTTGGAGGTGCCATTCCCTCATCCTCGCAAGATCGAAGATGTGCGCGGGTCTAAAGAATTTTTCGCACTTCGCAACCATGCCCTCAATTTTCTCGACCACCACTTCAGCCAGGATTGATGCATTAAACGTGTGATTTCGTTTCGTGAATTTGAGAATTGAGTGGGTTGCCTAATTTGAATCCTGGTGAGATTCAGAGCGGAGGAACCAAACTTTGGGGCTTATTTCTGGGAGATAGCGGGTAAATGGTGACGTTCATCGGTTTACGATTTGCCTTCATCTGAAAGAGAAGGACACCTTCCAGTCCTCGCCCGTCAGCTAACTCCGTCGGCAGTGGAAGGAGTACTCAAAGACAGCGATCGCGGCTGTTGCCCTAGACACTCCTGAGCGGGACTGCCCCGACTTCAACCCACCTCTCACCGCTTTTTCTTTGACATAACGAGAGGTTAATGGCTATGAAAACAAAAACGATGTTGGCGCGTCTGCAAACGGCTCTGGGGCAGCAAGACCTGGTTGAGCAAATTTTGCTCGCGTCGAAGCCCCTGTTTCCGATGGCATCTAAGGCCACTGTACGAGCGGGCGATCGCTCCACCGTCAACCTGGTGGTGGGATACACTGGCACATTTAATAGCCAAACATCGCTTGATTTAGCGCTGTGGATTGCTCACCAAACCCGGCTAGCAACACAAGCCCCGGTGACGGTTCATGTTGTGTACGTGGCTGAACCCTCTGCCGAGCCAAATCGGGCAGCGGGCAGACGGGTAAAACAGGGCGATCGCGCCCTTGGCCGCACTCAACGTAGCCGGGAGTTGGCATCACCTGCATCCACGAGTAGTGCCGTTCTAACACGACCTCAAGCCAACCGATTAACGGAGACGCAGCTAGAGGAAGTCGATCAAATTCTGTGGAAAGCGCGGTGTCTGGCCGACGAGTGGCGCGGTTCTCTCAGTACCCACCTCCGGTTTGGGCCCGTGGCTGAAGAACTGAACGCGGTAGCAGTGAGCGAAGCGGCAGACCTGCTGTTCCTGGGTTGCCGAGCCGCCGAACATCCCATCGTGCAGCAGCTTGCAGCACGGTTTCCTTGCCCCATTTTAGGCATTCCTAATTCGCAAACGTTTTTGAATTGAGCCATTTGCTTCGGCGCTTTACCAATCACGACCGAACCGTTAGCAGTCAGGAGGTGAAAAATGGGGTTTCAGCGAATTATGGCAGCATTGGATCGATCGCCACTGGCAACAGAGGTGTATTCAAGAGCGTTGCAGTTGGCAGTAAAACACAACAGCGAACTGATGCTGGCTCACTGTTTTAATTCGAGGCTGCTCGCCGAATTTTCTCCAATGCTAGACACCAGCTTTGGGCTATCAGGACGAAACAGGCTGCGGCAACTTCAGCAAGACCACCTGCAAGATGTGGCGCAGATCCACAAAGATTTTCAGGGGTATTGTTACCATGCGTTCGATCAGGGAGTTAGCACTCGCTACATATGCGAAATGGGTGACGCGGCTGTTTGGATCTGCCAATTTGCGCGACGCTGGCGAGCTGACCTGGTGGTGATTGGGCATGGAGGCTCATCCGATATGCGAGAGGTGCTCTTGGGAAGTGTTAGCCGCTACGTCGTTCGGTATGCTCCTTGCCCGACAATGGTGGTACAACCAGAAACGGTCTGCCGTTAACGGCTTCTGCTAGCTCAGCGCGACTAACGGCAGAGTAGTTCCGGCTGCATTTGAGGTTGACATCTTCAGGGTGGGGCATTGGTAAGCGGCGATCGCCAATCGGATGGTTGCCATGACCCGATCGCTCGTTACTAATGTCCTGCAGCATGGTGCAGCAACATTCGATTAAACGTGGTGATGTTCAATCGGGGTTAGCTATGTTGAAAATTGGCTTAGGCATGAATCGATCGCCCAGTCTCCTGGGCAGCGGTGTTGCGAATGTTGAAGCGATGCCGCCGTTTCAAAATCGCCGTCCCAACAAACGTTGTCTCACTCCTTCGGCAATCTTTTGCCCTAGATATTCTGGAATGAGGTTTTCATTTGGCCCCAACAGATAGAGAATTAGTCGAGTTCGACCTCGCCAAACCAGTAAGTTGGCATTGACCACCAGCAAATCTTCTTGCCAAATGGCATACATCACTTTGTAAAACAATCCAGGCTGGTTGTCTGCTTCAATCAGCAGAGCCGGTAAGTGGAATACCGGATCAACATAAAACTCGGTTTCCACCTGTTCTAAGCCTGCATCCAGGTTAAATTCGACTGCCAGCATCTCCTCAACCTCAAAACGGCCTGCCAGCGCCTCTCGAACAGCACGGCAGACGTTTTCAGCAGTCTTATCGGTTAGCGCTTTGCCACCTCGGGAAACGACAAGTTTAATAAACACCAGCATGGGCGGATAAATCTGGCCATATAAGCTAAGGCTATGAATGGTTAATCCATAGGCCGCCAGTACCCCAAAAATATCGCTGAGCAAGAAAGACTGATTGCGATAGGCAAAATGTAAGGCACTTTTGCTGCCCTCAGGATTTAGCTCAATAACCGCCTGTCGGCTTTTGTAAAGCTGATAGGCGAGCCGCAGATTTTGAAGCTGGATTTCACTGCTAACAAACTGCTCATAAAACTGGGGAAATGCCCGGTTGAAGCGTTTTAGCAGTTCCAGTGTCGATGTTTTCAGACCCGGAGCCATAACATGGGATCAACCTTGCTTGCCAGGTTAACGGTGAGTGCGATCGAGCGAGTACACTCATATCGAGCGAGTACACTCTCATTTATTTAGAGAACCCTAACTTCGAGCCTAAATTGCATCAGTCGATCGGTCTTGGCTGAATTAGGCAAAATGGCTTACTAAAAAGATTTATTTCTAGAAGACCCATTGCAAGAATAGTACGAGAGATATACTAACTATGTATTGCTACCCAACTTCATTACCTTAACCGCGCCTGCATGGGTTTTTGGAAAAGTTTATTCAGTGCCTCTGATGCTACTGCCACACCGAAGCAACCACAATCGGAAGGGCATGTAGTTCCAGGTGCCCCAGCCAGCAGCACCCGTATCTTCTTTAGTACCGATCGAGATATCGACTTGTATGAGCTAGAAGAACTGTGTGATGCGGTAGGTTGGTCGCGCCGTCCGCTGAGAAAAGTCAAGAAGGCGATTCAATATAGCTTTCTGGTCGTCACCATGTGGGAACAACGAGGCACTCAACGCAGGCTCGTTGGGTTTTCTCGTGCCACCTCCGATCATGCTTTCAACGCGACGATTTGGGATGTGGTTGTGCATCCAGACTATCAAGGTAAAGGGCTGGGCAAGGCGTTAATGCAGCAGATGATTAAAAAGCTGCGAAGCGAAGACATTAGTAACATTACTTTATTTGCCGACCCGCAGGTGGTGGACTTTTATCGGGGGCTGGGCTTTATGTCTGACCCAGAAGGGATTAAAGGAATGTTTTGGTATCCTGAGTGATACTATATTTCGCCGCTGAAGCTGAGGTATTTCGCCGCTGAAGCTGAGGCAAAGAACGCAGTTCATCATGTTGCCGATAGTCCCTTGGGCGTTGGCTTGAGGCTGTGAGGTGCCTACTACGGACTTGAAACTCGCAAAACCAGGCAGCACTGCCAAGCGCGATCGCCCAGATCCATACGGGAACCGCTTGCAGCCATTTTTCTATGGGTTCAAGCCTTCTGTTTGCCCTGGGTGTTTAACACTCCCACCCCCTTTGCCTGCTGAATCCAGCGTGAGACTTGATCAACAGAAGGGCAAAGATCCTGTCGCTGCATGGTTGCTACTTGCAGTTTAAGAATTTGACGGTGCAGGCGATGAATCGGCACCTGTGCCAATTGTGCTGGAGACGCAATGCCGGCATGGAGCAGAAGGCCACAATGTTCGCAGCCGACCTCTGGAATTCGAGCCAGGTCTGCCAGTGCAACCCATTTATTGATGTGTTGGATATGAATTTGTAACGCTGTGGCGATCGCCTGCTTTTGGGCTGGCGTTTCAGTTTGTTGCAGCAAGTCAAAGGTAGTGTGAATTCCGTGGTTCGCTAGTTTTGCTTGATCTTGGGCGCTGAGTCCAGGCAGTTGCGCAATCGGACAATTGCGCGATCGCACCACAGGTTGGCTAGAGGGCTTGACAGTTGCCATACGTGCCGTTGAGGAGGGACTCTTCTATCCTAGTAATTTCTACTGGTAAGCGACGTGGTGTGCTGTCCCGTTTGCAGAACGATTTTCGCAGGGAACGGTTTTCGCAGGACAGTACTGCTTCCGAATACGGTGTGCTGACGTCGCATATTCAGGTGTGAAGCACCCCAGCAGATTGGTACAACCAGAGAAAAAGTAAAACAGTATGCCATTTTGCCAATAAGCGCGTAGAATGGAGATTGGCAAAACGGGATGTAGCGCAGCTTGGTAGCGCGCCTGCTTTGGGAGCAGGATGTCGCAGGTTCAAATCCTGTCATCCCGATACAGGAAAGGGTTAGGCAATGCCTAACCCTTTTGATTTGAGGCGTACCCCAAGAACCGTTTATTGAGGACTGCTGGTTGCTTCCGGAGGGCTGTCTGGATCACCACCGACGGTAATTGTCTCCTGAATTTCCAGGCGGCCACTGTCGCTAATTGTCCAGACATCGTAGCTGCCAGCTACGTCACCCTGCTCATCAAAGTCTACGCTGCCGCTAGCGCCCTGATAGTTAACATCTTGCCCGTCCCGAACCAGCGCTAGCGCTTCACAAACATCATCGACATCTTGCCCTGGCGCATTCGCCACATCACGAATCGCATCTTTGAGCGCTGTTCCCGTCGTTGCCTGAGCCGACTCAGCCGCCAGAGCCAATACTGCGATCGCATCCCAGGTGTTTGGATCGTAAACTTGAGGTTCGCGGTTGAACTCGTTGGTATAGAGTTCCCTGAACTGGGCGATCGCTGGCCCACCCGCACTGGGTGCCGTGCCAAGCATACCCGCCGTAATGAATTGACCATTAGCCGTTTGACCGACTAACTCGCCTAAGTTGTCTGTCTTCATGCCGTCGGTCATAATAATTTGCGTCTCTCCATCCAGCAGCCCTTGCTCTTGAGCAGCCTTCAAAATCAGGCTACCCGTTTCAGGATAGGCAATCAGCAACACCGCGTCAGGGTTGCCGCTAAATGCAGCACTCAATTCAGAATCAAACGTGGCAGCATCCGGGGCATACCGAGTTGGGTTGGACTCGTTTGTCACCGTTCCACCCAGTTCTTTAAAGGCCGAAATAAATGATTGAGTTAAGCCATTGCCGTAGTCATTGTTAATTCCCAGAACCGCAACATTCTGGAACCCTTGCTGGTCGGCCAACTGCGCCAAAGCATCTCCTTGAAAGGTATCCGGCGGCGCGGTGCGGAACCAGAAGCCATCAAACTCTCCCTGTTCGGCTCGGGCGGTAAAATCTGGACTGGTACTGGCTGGGGAGATTTCAACCACCTGGTTCCGCACAGCGATATCGACCGCCGCACTCGACACGGCACTGCCCGCTGCACCGACAACGCCAGCTACCCGGTCTACTTCTGCCAGTTTGGTCATCGCAGCGGCTCCTGCGGCTGGTTCGGTTTGGTCATCTTCTGAGATCAGTTCAATATCCTGTCCCAGGACTCCGCCACAGCCGTTGATCGTTTGCACCGCGAGTTGCGCCGCATCTTGCATGGGGCCACCATACTGCGCCAAATCTCCGGTGATGGGAAGGAGGGTGCCCAGTTTCAGCGTACCGCCACCCGATGCGGCAGGAGACTCGGCACCCGGAGATGGAGGGGTTTGGGTCTGGTTGTCGCACGCTGACACAAATAACAGTAGAGCGATCGCGCCACTTTGAACCGCTAAGCGACCGCGCTTGTGAGCCAACAACCTGCGACTGTGACTTGTGAAACAAGTAAAGTGATTCATATCAGCCACCTGAAATAAAACAAGATAAAGTAACGATGACTACTGAAGATCACAAGAATACCGTTTTGTGTTGGCTAATCGGTTTCTGTAACAGAATCTATCAACGATGCCCCTGACGGCATGAGGTTAAAATTCCGCCGGGCCAGTTCCTTTGTCTAAAACAGGCTACGGCAAAAGCGGTTATTTTGAAGGTAGGGTTACTTTGTTGTTGCGGCTAGAAACACCTTTGTTATCCTCTCTGCTGTCCGTGTTTCGGTGGACAAGCCGAGAGTAGGAACTATTTCTAAACGAGGCTGGTCATCAGCATAGGAAGCTGCAAGACTATTCACAGTCAACTGCTGAGGGTTGCTTGCGGCTTTAATTTATGTAAATCTAGTCTTCTGTAATTTTGCATCAGTACCACAATTGAGCCATATATCTTCCAGAGAAACCATGCCCAACTGTGGATTGAGTAGCGTTTAATGTTTAAGACTTTGCAGAGGACTGAATCGTTGACTTTTATTTGCATCTCAATGAACGTGAGTCATTACGATAGAGACTAGCGATCGCCAGCCGTGAAGTAGTGAGCGGACGAGTCGTTCTGAACCTCCCATTGGGCTAAATGAATAGACGATTTACCTGTTAGAGACTCAATCCAGTTTTATTGCGGGAGCCATTATGAAATCAGTAGTTCGTTGGAGTACAACAGTCGGTCTGGTAGGAGGCATCTTACTGGGGTCTCTGTTTGCTGGAACCGCTCAGGTACAGGCGTTGACCGATGAGCAAGTGATGGAGCGGTTACGCCCTGTTCCGGTGTTCGCGTTGGCCGGTGCCGATGGACAACCGTTAGTAGCATCTCCTGCTGAAGGACAGCAAGGCCCATCGATCGCGAATGTGTTTATTAGCCAGCAAGATGCTCAAACGTTTCTGAGCAATCTTAGAGAACAAAATCCTGAGGTTGCTGGAGGAGTGCAGGTCGTACCTGTTTCGTTGGCAGAAGTGTATCAGCTAGCCAATGCCAATAACCGCCAAGACGGTTTAGCATTTGCCTTCATTCCAATGCAGCAACAGGTTGAAGCGGCCAGAACAGTATTGCAACAGGATGGAGCCAATCCAACCGAGTTTGAAGGGGTTCCCATTTTTACGGCTCAGTCATCGACAGAGGAGGGCGTTTACCTGACGATCACTCGCGGTGAGGAGCAGGTGATTCCTATCTTTCTGGAACGAGAGGGGTTGCAGGCCATGCTCGATCGCCTCAGCCAGGTTGAGCCTGAGCTGGCCTCTAGCCTGGTTGTTGAGGTAGATAATCTGGAAGGCTTGATTGAAGAGTTAAAGACCAGCGACAACGAAGCGCTGAATCAAATTTTGCTGGTTCCACCCAGGGAGTCGATCGAATTTATTCAGTCGCTTCAGCAGCGCCAGGGACAACGCCCCGGTCAGCAGCCAGCCCCGGCTCGCCCCAACCAGCAGCGTCGGCAACAGCCCGCTCAATAACCTCACCTATGGCTACTGTCTCTGGTGTAGAACTGTGGCAGTGGCGGCTTGCAGCCCGTCAACAGGCGATCGAGGCAGATGTTCCGGTTGCTGAGGTTGACTGGCTGCTCCAGGATATCGCAGGGCTAGATCGGCTAGCTCTGCGATTTGATCTGTTTAAGGATCGACGTGCAATTGATCTGCGGATCGCCTTATCTGAGTTGAATCAGCTCTGGCAGCAGCGGCTCCAGCAGCGCGTCCCAATTCAGTATTTGGCAGGAACAACCCCCTGGCGGCAATTTTCACTCACCGTCTCGCCTGCTGTTCTCATTCCCCGGCCAGAAACCGAGAGCTTAATTGACCTGGCGATCGCCGCGACTCAACCCAATTTGAGCTTGCGAGATGGGCAATGGGTCGATCTGGGTACTGGCAGCGGTGCGATCGCGCTGGGGTTGGCCGCCACCTTTCCCAATGCGGTGGTTCATGCCGTAGATACTAGTGCCGAGGCGTTGGCGATCGCACAAACCAATGCACGGCAAATGGGCTTCGAGTCTCAGATTCAGTTTCACCAAGGGTCGTGGTTTCAGCCGCTAGAGCCGCCAGGGCAGTTGCTCAGCGGTGTGGTGTCTAATCCTCCCTATATTCCTAGCGCCTGGTTGCCCGACTTGCAGCCAGAAGTCACGCTTCATGAACCGCATCTGGCACTAGATGGCGGAACAGACGGGTTAGACTGCATTCGTGAACTGGTTACCACGGCACCCGCCTATTTGATCTCAGGAGGCGTATGGTTAATCGAGATGATGGCAGGGCAGTCAGCCGCTGTAGTTGAGCTGCTACAAGCCCAGGGGCATTACCGAGATATTCAGGTTCATCCTGATCTGGCGGGAATCGCTCGGTTCGCATTAGCGTATCGCGTCTAGGGCGATCGCGAAATGGCCTGCTACACCCCACCGAATACTATCTTTTGAACGTCCAGGACAGAACTACTCAGTTGCTCTGATGACGGTTGCTCTGATGGCGGTTGCTCTGATGGCGATCGCGCTAACCGAAACGTCTGTCCGGATTCATCGGTATGAAACTCATACGTTCCTTCCGGCGTAGCAAACTCAATCCGATAGCCGGGAGTAACCACCTGAGCGCAGAATTCATCTGGATTGGCAACCCCCAAACAAGCATCTGCCCACTGCACCTCTTCCGTTTGTTGTACGATTGCTTCATCTGGAGCAATGCCGTAATCCGCCAACAGCACTGATTTCAAGTTCTCGACCAAGACTGCGGGTGGGGATGCGGCATTGGATGAAATAGGGGAAGAGTGCAGCGGTGCAGCAGCAGGGGTTTCGGTAGATGAACTGCAAGCACCAACTGCTATCAGCAGGATGCAAGTCAGGCTAACCAGCAGGAACCGTTGCATAAAAACCTCCTGAACCATCTGCCTTCCAGGATACAAAATTGATGGTTAAACCCGTTGCCTAATCCTGTTTGGCTGGTTGAGCCGATCGCCCAAAATAAACTTTATAGATTTCATGGGCAACGGGCAGGGCAGCCACCCCACCATATCCGCCATTTTCAACGATGACAGCGATCGCAATCTGCGGGTCGGCGGCTGGGCCATAGCCCACAAACAGGGCGTGGGATTTGCGTCCCACCACTTCAGATGTTCCCGTTTTGCCTGCCGTTAGCGGAATAGAGCCATCGTTGAGCCGTTTGCCTGTGCCCTGCTGCACCACAGCCACCATACCAGCTTGAATGGTTTCAATTGTTCCCGGATCAATCCCCGTCGCCACTCGTTCAGTGGCCGGAGTGTTGGTTTGGTCAGCCAGAAGGTGAGGTTTGACTCGCCAGCCACCGTTAGCGATCGCCGCCGACATCACCGCTAACTCTAGTGGACTCACCTGCACCAATCCCTGGCCAATCGACATACTCACCGTATCCCCGGCGTACCAGGGTTCATCATACAGCTCTTCTTTTTCATCTGGAGTGGGGATCAATCCCAGGCTCTCACCTTCCAGCCCCAGCTTAGTCGTGCCAATGCCAAGAATCTTGCCCCACTTTGCCACCTGCTCTGCTCCGACGGTTAACCCCACACGGAAGAAGAAGGTATTACTGCTAACCGCCAGGGCTTCTTTAAAGCCGATGACACCATACCCATGCTTGCTGTGTTCCCAAAACTGGATGCCTCCCATGCTTAAATAGGCTGAGGTGCCAATCCGGGAGCTAGGCGAAAACTTACCCGACTGCATTCCAGCGGTGGCTGTCACAATTTTGAACGTACTTCCAGGCGGATAGCCTTGCAGTGCCCGGTTAAGGAAAGGCTGATCTCCTTCTTGCAAGGCTTGCCACTCGGTTTGAGAAACCCGACGAGTGAAAATATTAGGATCGAACGCTGGATTACTGGCTAACGCCAGAACTTCTCCCGTGTTGACATTTAGGGCAACAGCCGCACCGCGCCGTCCATTTAATGCCCGCTCAGCCGCTTGCTGTAAATCGACATCTAGCGTTAGCCGAACCTGGCTTCCAGCCACGGCTTCCTTGGAACCCAACAGCCGGATCTCCTGACCACCTGCATTCACCTCAACCAAGCGGCTGCCCCAGGCTCCTTCCAGGCGATCGTTTGCCATCCGCTCCACACCCATTTGACCCACAATCATGCCGCTGGGGTAGCTGGGATTGGCCTGCATGTCCTCTTCGCTAGCTTCCCCAATGTATCCCATGACGTGGGAAGCAAGCTGATTGTAGGGATAGTGACGGCTTGAACCTGCAATAATTTCCACCCCGGGTAGTTGGGTTGCCTGTTCAGCCATTGCGACGAAGGCCGTTTGGCTCAACTGTTGGCTGACCCGCACAGGCAACGGCGAGTTATAACCTGCTTGTTCTAGCTTGTCGAGAATTTCCTGAGATGGAATATTGAGAATGGCTCCTAAACGGGTTGCAGTTTCCCGCCATTCGTTACGAGACTGTTGCCGGGGCCAGAGGTAAACCGCGCGGGACAAACGATTGCTGGCTAACAGCTTGCCGTTGCGATCGACAATGTTGCCTCGTTCGGCAGGTACGGGGATAGGCCGCACGCGGTTTTGTTCTGCCAAATTCTGGTTATATTGTCCTTCTACAAGCTGTAACTGTGCCAGACGCAAAACACAGACGCTCATCAACGTGGTGACACCCAACATAAAGAACGTTGCCCGCCACAACAATGCCTCCCGACCAGAGGCATTTTTCATTAATGAGGTATTCGCGATCCGCCGATTGGGGGGGAAGATTCCACTAGCCATCTTGCACTGTATTCCCGGCAACTTGAGTGAACTTAACTTGGGTAATGGGTGCATTGCTGCTTACGGCAGCACAAAATAACAGAACAAACGTTCGAACGGTTATTGTTGTTCCATCCTCAGGTTAAGGGGACAATCCGGAGGATTTCAACGAGTTGGTGCTTAGCAAGCAGCGATGTTTTGCAAGCTCGTATGTTGAGCTGTGAACTGCAAAATCTGTTGTCGCTCCAGGTTGTCGCTCCAGTTAGAGTGATTAGATTGACCTACAGCAATTCTGCTGTTGCTCAACCCTGCTTGCCTCAGTAAGATTGTTGTACCTCAATCCTATTCGCGATACACACGATGTGAGAAGGGCTGACACTAAAGTTTTAAACGGCATATCTTTTTTGGCAAGCCCTTTGGCAAGCCCTCCTAACGTCCTCTTCAGGAAGCAGGTTGGCACGCTCAGGAGCGATTAAA
Organism: Oculatella sp. LEGE 06141; assembly: GCF_015207605.1. Classification (GTDB taxonomy): domain Bacteria; phylum Cyanobacteriota; class Cyanobacteriia; order Elainellales; family Elainellaceae; genus Oculatella. The sequence continues at coordinate 101 of NZ_JADEWO010000087.1, read as the reverse complement.
GTGCATGAGCAGCTTAACGGAAAGATCTTTGGCCTCACCCGGCGGGATGTACAGCAGTTCTCAATCGAGTCAGCTACAGTTTCGCCAAGATGGGTGGGGAT
>NZ_JADEWO010000086.1 GCF_015207605.1 Oculatella sp. LEGE 06141 | reverse complement strand
GAGGAGGGGTGTTGGGGGCGATCGCCGCAGGTGCCGCACTGGGTAACGCTGGAGCCACAGAGGGCAGCGAAACCGGAGTCGGCACAACCTGGGAAACCTGCCCTGGTAGAACCTGGGGAATGTAAGCCGGGGCAACCGGATAACCACCTGCGCCCGGAGGCACCACATACACCATGACCGGAGCCGTGCCTGGAACCACAGACGGCATCCCGGCCACGGGAGCGGTAGCTCCTGCCGCTGCATTCACTCCCGGCATAACTAAAATCACAATTGGAACGGCAGCAGCACTCGCCCCCCCATAACCCTCTGTGGGTAGGACGACTGGAACCGCCTGAGGGGCAAACTGAGGAGCGACGGGAGGAGCCACAAACGGTATCTGCGGCACCGCTACACCAGCCGAGCCAACTTCAGGAACCATAGCCGGAGCGGCAGGCTGAAAGGTGAAAGGAGCCGCAGGATTACACTCAGAAAAACAACTGGGTGTGGCAGGGGAAGGGATTGCAGGCTGGAGTGTGGGAGAGGATACAGGTGGAGAGGTGGCGATCGCCGCTTCATTCAGCTCAAGCTGGGGCACGGCCTCTGCGGTTGGCGGTGCGGCATCGCGTCCTGTCATCTGGCTAATGAATTCGGCTTCGCTGCGGTAGTCCAATGCCGCAGTCGAGTGGCTCTGTGTGGAAAGGGTTGGCGTGTCAACGTTTGTTGCAGGCAGCAAGACCGAATCAGAATCCCCCTGGCTCTCTGGCTGAATCTCCAGTGTTGCTGTTGATGTCATCACAGGCGGAGCATGAACCGGACTTAGCTCAAACCCCGCAACGAGGGAAGGGGTGTTTTCATCGGTGGTCTGTTCTGCGGCTATCCATTCGGAATCGGCAGTGGTAGCAGACATATCGGGGTGAGGCAGGGGAGTCGCTGAAGCCGGAACGGCGGTGACGTTGAGCGCCACCAGCCCTAATCCCAACGGCATCAGCAGTACAGTAACCATTGCCCGACCATCTGGGGAAATCGTAACTAAGTGACCAGACTTCCAAATCATTGGCACATCCGTGTTTTAGTGTGTGTCTCTATCCGGGCAGTCTGCTGAATTGGGGCTTTAAAGTACAATTTCAACCAAAGGGAATGGCGATCGCCTGTTTATATCCAGACAGAAGGGTAGCCATTGAGTCCTCGTTTACGTCAGATTGGTGTAGATGTCTTGATGACGATTGAGATGTCAGCCTGATGCCAGGGTTTCTGTCTGGAACTCTTGATCTTAGGGATACGAAATTCACTTACTTCTTACACCCAGCGTTCAGCGGTACTGCCTATGCTGCTCAGTCAAATTCGGTCTACTCTGTTCTGCGTTGTCAAAGGGGTTAACCTCAACCTCACGAAACGGCTTTTCATTGGGATTCTTGGTGTGCTGCTCATTGGGAGCAGTGGCTGTGCGTCGCTGCCAGAATGGATGAATACAGTGCTGTCTCCCACTCCGGTTGAACTCACCATTAGCCAGGTGGAGCCTGCCGGACGTTCGGGCGTTTACGTTGTGGCTGGTCAAACGAACCTGCCCAACCAAACCCGACTCACTGTTTCAGCAATTCGCTACTTGCAAGACAACGCGCCGCGTTTGTCCTCTGAGGCCGCCCCGATCTACTCCATCCTCGATCGCCAATTTGCTGAAGTTAGCAATGGTAGATGGAAGACCAATCTGAACCTTTGGCAAGTCGCATCAGATGGTCAGTATCAAGAAGCCTGGCAGATGGGTCAAGCAGAAACAGGCATTCAGCATGAATCCGATTCCACCGTGACCTTTCTGGCAACCCTCGATCCACCGAACCAATCTGCCGAGGTGCAGAACCAGATTGAGAATCAGGACACGTTCATACAAGCCACTCTGGTACGCTACACCATAGAAGGTGAACCGTATCTGCAAGCCAGCAAACCGTTGAACGTGGCGTTACCGACCGGGAGTACAACTCCTCCTCTCACCGAAACATTTGCCCGTGCGGCCAGCGGCGATCGCGCCCTCTCGACCCCGTTGTCTGATACGGCGAACCCCACCCTACCCGACAACTGGAAGCAAACCAACGCACCCATTTCACCAGACGAGATGTTTCGTTGAGGTGGTATGAGTCGCTCAAGCTGCGGTGCTTGAGCGATCGCCTGCTCTGCAACCCTATCCATCTCTCTGTAGGTGTGAATGAACAATTCACAGGGAGTTTTAGATGGGGCTTAGCGAATGTCAATGGAGGCTTAGCGCCTGTGGCAAGCTAGAAAAAGGCAGTTTGAGTGACCGCCTCTAATATCAGTTCAACCAAAGACGGCTACAGAGTCATTGCTGGACAATTCCCAACCTGTAATCTCTTCTCTGTATCTATTCCTGTACCTATCGCTGTACCTATTGAGTACAGACTGACAGATGGCAGGAGCATCAATTATTCAAGCCAATTAAGCCAATTAAGCCGTACCGGGATGATGAGCCTCATGCCCGTGGGAAGCCGATTGACTCCCGTTGAGTTGCTCAATTTGGCTCATCACTTGTTTAAGATGGCCTAATAATTCATTGAGCTGGGGAGAGCTTTGCACATCCTGAGTAGGAGCGGGTGCTACTGGAGTTGTAGCAGGCTCAATTACCATTTGGGGTCTTATGTAACCTGCAAATGGCTGCGCCGAGGATAATGCGGTCTTCGCCTGCGCTTTGATGCGCTGATGGGGTGTTGCTGCTAGCTCACGAGCGGCAATACTGCTGCGCTCCGTTTCGTCTTGTAGAAAGAACTCTAGCCCCAAGGCTCCCAATTTTGAATCGGAAAACTTTAAACGTTCGATCGCGGTTTCCTGGTCGCGCAACTGCTGCTTCATGCTATTGACTTCTTCTTCAGCCAGCTTCAGTTTGCGAGATGAGTGCCGCCATCCCATGACCGAAAAGTTTAAGATTCCAGCTCCGAGGCTAATTACAGTTGCCAATCCAAGATAGGGAGATCCCAGTTCGCGGAGTGTACCAGCAAATACAGGTTCTCGCTCAAACTGGATGGTTACGGGCTTGGAACCCAAAACCGCGAGGGGAAGAGTTGAAACCGAAAAGACCACTCCTGCCAAGAGCGCAGAAGATATTAAACGGTTAGAAAAGCTCATAGTTTTGGTAAACGCAATTCAGGATAGGACGTCAACTCAATCAATAGACGTTGCTCTGGACTCCTGATACACCTCTAGATGGGGACAGCGATAACACCCGGATTGGGATGTTTTGGCATCGTTGTTCACTTGGTACTAAAGTTAGCTTTCGCTATCGCACTTCAACATGTGGATTCGATGAAGAACAGAAACCTTGTTTTAAAGCTGTGATGAACTTTGTAATAGTACGATCGCTAACTACTGGCAGGTTGTCAGAAAAGGCTAGCTATAGCTGCAAAGGTTCATGATAGAAACGAACAGAAATATCTGAGCATTCACTCAATAGTTCGCAGGCAAACTTAATAAACGTAATTTCCAATAAAGGCACCTGAAGCGGTTAATTTACAGGCGGTTTAGCCCTATCGATTTAGCTGAAATAAAATCAATTGTGGTTCATGGCGATCGTATTTGCTGCCTGTTGCTTGAGTGATGTAAAGATGGTTTATTCGAGAGCGATCGCCCTTTTAACAACTGATTCGATCGCATCCTGATTATAACTATTGTTAACTCCGTGGAACCACTTACTTGACGCTGAAGTCGAGCTAAACTGGGTCAACAATCGTCTGTTATGGTGCAACCTTTCGCCATCGCTAGCGCTCTCTCAACCTTCTAAAAAATGCAGTTTTACTGGCAATTTCGCAAACAACGATGGTTGCAATGGTTCGCCCTGGGTCTGTTGTCAGCCGTGGTCATGGTTTCACTTTCATTAAAATGGTTTGTTCCCCTTCATGTTGCAACTGCATCAACGGTTACATCTCTGCCGCTAACTGTGCGAGGCACTGAGATAATTGATGCCAGGGGACAACCGCTTGGGTTGCGAGGGGTTAACTGGTTTGGGTTTGAAACTGAATTTCAGGTACCTCATGGGCTGTGGACACGCGAATATCAGGATATGTTGACTCAAATTAAGAGCTTGGGCTATAACTTGATTCGCTTGCCCTACTCGATTGAAGCGCTTCGTTCAGATCACATCAATGCAGTTGATTTCTCCTTAGGCCGTAATCGGGAGTTGGAAGGCAAAACGCCGCTGGAGGCGATGGATTTAATCATTGAAGAGGCCGAGCGGCAGGGGTTAATGATTCTACTGGATAGCCATCGGCTCAATAACCGCCAGCCTGCGGAACTGTGGTATGACGATGAGTTTAGCGAAGACGACTGGATCGATACGTGGCGGATGCTGGCTCAACGTTATCGCGATCGAAAAAACGTGATTGGAGCCGATCTGCAAAACGAGCCGTATGGTCGGGCTAGTTGGGGCACGGGCGATCGCGCTACCGATTGGCGACTGGCCGCCGAACGAGCTGGCAATGCCGTTCTGGACATTAACCCCAACTGGCTGATTGTGGTGCAAGGCGTTGAAAACAATGTGCCGGGTCAACGGCTGGCACGGCATTGGCGAGGGGGTAATTTAGAAGGGGTGCGGCGGTTTCCGGTGCGGTTATCGAAGCCTGATCAATTGGTCTATTCGGTGCATGAATATGGTTCTGGTGTATTTGATCAACCCTGGTTTTCGGAACCTACGTTTCCAGCCAACTTGTTTGAACGGTGGGAAACTGGATTTCATTACATTGTGACGCAGGGAATTGCGCCTGTTTTCATTGGCGAGTTTGGCGGACGCCAGGTTGATTCACAGTCCACAGAAGGGATCTGGCAACGAACCTTTGTTCACTATATCCAGGCCAATCGTCTCAGCTTTGCTTACTGGAGCTGGAATCCAGACAGTGTGGATACCGGGGGCATTCTCACAGATGATTGGCAAACCGTTGATGCTCCTAAACAAGATTTACTGAGCCAACTCTTGCCCGATGCACCGCGATCGCGCCCGGTTCCAAATCGTTCACCGGGTTCTGTGCCCCAGATGTCGCCCACTCCAACGTCCCCTCGTAGTTCAGAACCTACACCCCCTTCATCGGTCAGCTCTACGTCTGCTACAGCGCTCAGAACGGAGTTTATGCTGCAATCCGACTGGCAAACGGGCTTTTGCGTCAGTGTTCGAGTCACCAATCAAGGGAATACCGACATTCGCAACTGGCGTTTACGCTTTGAAATGAACCAGGCGACGATCAATCAAAGCTGGAACGGTCATTTCGCTCAGCAGGGCACGCAATACTCGGTTACGCCTCCAGAGTGGGGCGCGACGTTGCAACCTCAGCAAACGGTGGATATCGGGTTCTGTGCCGAAAAACAGGGTGAGGATTATTTGCCAGGGCAAATTCGGGCGATCGAGTAAGAGGATGTTTGAAAAGTAGCAAATGTCCTGCATTCGCCCCCTAAATCCCCCAGAATTGGGGGACTTTGAACGAGAATCGGCTCGGAAGTCCCCCATCTTGGGGGATTTAGGGGGCGGTTCGAGTGACGTTCAGCACTTTTCAAACATCCTCTAAGTTCAACGTCCGATTCCATGCGTTGCAGTATCCTGCTGTGTCTTTCGGCACGGGAGGGGCGATCGCCCCTCCCACTGGCTCCTTGGGAATCGAGTGGTTAGATCATGATACGGCTGAGAACGCACATCACCTTATCGGGACAGTTGGGCACCGGAATCGGCTTACTCCATGCCCCTGCCTCGGCAAGGCCAAGGGTGTGTTGACGCAAAATGTGCGCTTTTACATTGTCTTTGGTGCCAATCACCAGCGTGGTCAAAATGCGTGGATCGGGATTGATCGCTTGCATTGGGGTACAGTTATCAGTCATAGCAGTTTTCACTCCACTAATGGAACTGGGTTGATGAGGTACCCAAAACCAAAGCCACCCTGCTGCTTTTATTGCCATAGCAAAGTCAGGGTGGCTAGTGGAGTGATAAACTGCCCTCTAGCCCTCCGAACTGGTTGTTGCAGTTTTGAGGGTTAGTCGCCTGGGGCTGTTGGTAGCAGCTTCCAGGTGACGCTTTGATTGCGGATATTTTGTTACTGAGAAACAACCGTACTGGAGAATTAGACTTTTTGCAAGTCTGTCTTGATACAGGCAACAATTCTCAGTATGGCAATTCGACTGGTATTGGGTAGGATGGGCTGGCTCTACTTCCAGCATGAAGGTGAGCCGATGATTCCAACGGTCGAAATACATCTAACGGGTCAACCGCAAATCGTCTCCTGTAAGGGCGTAGCAGTCGGCAAATAGCCCTTGAAAAAGACCCAGAAGTTACTGCCCGTAGCCTGCTTCCCGCAGGGTATGCTACGCCCCTACGGGTGTCGGGCTACAAATTAGACTTTTAAAATATCCTCTCAGAGGTTAGATCCTTCTCCTACAGAAGAAAGATGGATCTGAACTGGTTCCAATTTAGCCTGAAACAAAACTGCGATCGCTCAATAAACACAAAAGCTATTTTTAGATACTGCTGACTGAGTAAACGCAAAGACTAAATACAACTCTTGTTTACTCCTGATTACTCACTCTTGATTATTCACTCCGATTTTCTAACAGAGACGTACGATGGCAACTCCTATCTATCAAACGGTCATTCTGGGAGGTGGTTTTGCAGGGCTTTTTACAGCGTTGCATCTGAGCCACCAGCATTATCCACGTACCGTCATTTTAATTGATCAAAACGATCGCTTTTGCTTTAAACCGCTGCTCTATGAGTATTTCAGTGGCGAAATGGAAGCAGAGCAGGTCATTCCCCGATACGACGAATTGCTGCACCATAGCGGTGTGATTTTTGTGCAGGGAAGTGTGGAGTCGATCGATCTTCAGGAACGACAGATACAGCTTGTGGGTGGCGACTGCTACGGGTACAGCAATTTAGTTCTCGCGTTGGGAAGCGTCACAGGTTATTTTGGGGTTGAGGGAGCCAGCGACCATGCACTTCCCTTTCGAACACAAGAGGATGCGATCGCCATTGACCGTCATTTGCGCGATCGCCTGCAACAAGCCGTGCAACTACAAGATCAGGAGAGCCGTCGTCGGTTACTCACGACCGTCGTTGTGGGTGGCGGGCCTTCTGGAGTTGAGATGGCAGCCACGTTAGCAGATTTTCTGCCGCACTGGTATGCCGAATTGGGCGGCAAGGTAGAAGACGTTCGAGTGATACTGGTGAATCATGGCGAACTATTAGAAGGTGACGTGAACAGCCAGCTTCGGGCAACAGCCGTGCAAGCGTTTCAACAACGTACCGTTCCTGTAGAGGTGATCATTGGAGCCAAAGTAACCACTATCCAACCCAATTCCCTGAAGTATGAGCGCAATGGACAAACTGAAACGTTAGACGCTGGAACGGTTATTTGGACAACGGGAACCAATACTCACCCTTTGATTAAATCGCTTCCCATTCCAGATGAGCACCAAGACAAGCATGGACGATTAAGCGTTACCTCTACGCTGCAACTGCCCGATTTCCCGGAGGTGTTTGCAGGTGGAGACTGTGCTATGGACTTGCAGCCAGGAGATGCCTATGAGCCTGCGGAACACGCATCAAACCCATCTACAACTGCTGAGAGCCGCCATCCCAATCCAAAACCGCTGCCACCCACTGCACAGGTGGCGTATCAACAAGGAGCGGCGATCGCCTACAACCTGAGAGCGTTAGCCCTGGGATACGCGCTCAAACCGGCTAATGTGAACCTGCGCGGAACATTGCTCAAGTTGGGACTGAACAACAGTGCTGCCAATGTTTTCAATGCGCTTGAAGTCACAGGAGAGATAGGGCATTTGATTCGCCAGGGAACCTATTTAGAGTTGCTTCCCACTCCAGTTCACAACTTTAAGGCAACCACAGAATGGCTGAAAGACGAAGTCATTGAACGCTATCATCCCAGTGGCTTGAAGCAAGCGGTTAAGGCAGCAGGTGTGGTGGGTAGCGTATTAATTGGGGCGGTAATCGCTCGACGAGTGGCAAGATCATTGGCAGACGATCGCTAGGGTAGGTTATGTAAACGCTCTCGCCAGGTTTCTTTACCCCTTCAGTCTCAAACCCAGCAATGGGGATATCTCCAAATTGGGCGATCGCTCTCGCCATTATCCAGGCACACCAGTGCAGTATCCATGTGCAAAGTCAAATCGCTAAAAGGCAGCACGTTTACAATACGGCTACCTCTGGATACTAACTAATGAACTGCGAGGACTAATCAGCAGTTCTCTACCTAAGGTGGTAAAGATTTCTCATACTGTTTTCAGTATTCTGTTGCATGGTAGAAGATTAGCGTAAACAACAGAATAAGCCGGATTAGTTAAAATTCCATCAATAGAGCAAAGAGCAATGCTCAACCTACCGTTAAATCACGCGGGGCTTCCATATCCTGATCCGATTCATCCCATCATTGTTCACTTTGTCATTGCAATGGTGTTTTTTTCTTTCTTTTGCGATGTGTTTGGATACTTCACTCACAATCGCCGCTTACTTGAAGTAAGTTTCTGGAATCTATTGATTGCAACGATTTCAGTTTTTCTGGCCGTCATTTTTGGTCAGTTTGAAGCAGGCTTATCTCAACCCTACGACGCTGCTCAGCCCACCCTCAGTTTACATACTATAACAGGTTGGTTATTAGCTGTTTTAATCGTGGTGATGACAGCCTGGCGTTTTGCCATGCGTCGCCAAAATTCTTCAAAGCTTTCGCCATTCTATCTAAGTGCAGTAACGCTTTTAAGTTGTTTAGTTTTTTTTCAAATGATGCTGGGTAGCCAACTGGTTTGGGTATACGGTCTGCATGTAGAACCTGTAGTTGAAGCGACCAGGCAAGGGATTTTGAAATGATCACCTTACTGCTGGATTTACCACAGCTCAAATTAGGAGCGAACGAGTTACCCTACTCAATTCCTATTCACCCTCAGTTGGTTCATCTAACGTTAGGACTGGTAATTATTGCGATCGCCTTTGATATAGCTGGAACATTCTTCTCTCTAGGAAGACCTCTCTTTAAGTTTTTTGGGCTTCCTGCCATTCGCTCAGGTTTCTATGATGTCGGTTGGTATAACGTTGTAGCGGCAGCCGTGATTACGTTTTTCACAGTTGCCGCAGGCTTTTTTGAGTTAATGCTGGCAACGCCGCCGACCACTCCAGTCAGTGATTGGGGGCTGGATGCCAAGACAACGTTGTTACTGCATGGATTAGGCGGCATTTTATTGTTGGCAGTGATTACAGGAATGGCATTGTGGCGAGGTTTACAACGCTATCGCTGGCGTATCAAGCGCTCCAGACAAGTGCAGTGGAGTTATCTCTTAGCTGGAATGATTTTACTCGGCATCTTATACCTGCATGGAACGTTGGGGGCGCAATTGGGAGATGAATTTGGCATTCATAATACGGCTACTTATTTATTGAAACAGGGAAGAAACCCTAATGACATACTGGCGAAATGATTGGAATGGTACTCTGAAGAAAAAGACGATGTCCTCGCCCTCGCGCGTTTTTAATCTCTACCCTTTTTTACAGCAGTTCTCAATCGAGTCAGCCACAGTCTCGCCAAGATGGGTGTGGGTGTAAGGTTTGAGGCGTGGTGAATGCAAATGAAAATGGCTGTAAACAGAACTACCATAATTGGTAACTGCAATGTGTTTGTACAGTTGTTTTAATTGGTTAAAACTGAGATTTGATTGATTAAGGAATAGCTTAATGATAAATTTCAACACTCTACTTGCAGGTACTCCACTTCCTGCTCTCAGTACCTTGTCATCTCCGGCAACTGGCCAGTCTGATCCGTTGATTGATCAGGGAAGTCAGCTAACAGTTTATGTTGGATCTGCCTTAATTATTGTGGGAATTGCAGCGGTGGTCGGTTTTTTTAGCCGTCGAATTGAACACGCTTTAATTACAGCATTTGTTCTTAGTGTATGCTTATTAATATTTTTTGCTCTTACACGATGAATTTAGATGTAATTGCATCTAAATGGAGATCCTTCGTCTAATACTTAGAGGATCTACATTTAAGGTTAGAAGGGATTCTCTTTGACGTTCATGCCAGCAAGACGTTGATTCTGCCATGTAGGAAGGCGCTGTTTCAAGAATGCGATCGCCCAAAGAAGCTGCCAATGCTAGGCTACAGCGCACCCCCTACAATTTTGCGATACTCGTCAGCCGCTTGACGGCAAGCTTTTGCACAACGTTGGCAATGCTCGTTTTGATGTTGTTCGCACTCTTTTGCACAAGCCTCACAAATGTCGATGCAAGCGAGAACAATTTGAGAAACAAAGCGAGAACCACGACTGACAAATCCCGCTACAGTCCAGCAAAGCTGAGCACAATCGCGGCACAGACGAGCACATTCGGGCATATTGCCAATACACGCATCGGCACAGTACTCACACTCATGAGCACAACGGGTTGCTGCATCTAATACAGATTGATGTTGGTGAGCCATGTCATCTCCTGACGAATTTCCTAACAAAGACATCTATCTCAGTTTAAAGAGGTTTGAACTTAAACTCGTCCTACAGAGGTAGCAAAAAAAGTCCTATCTCAAGGTAATTCATAAGATTTCATTTTTGTATATGGGTCTCTACCAGTCCCACAACTCCCAGTCCACATCATTTTCAGGCTATCACTCGTAATGTGTATCCTGGGGTGTCCTGTATGACTAAACTTTAAGTTAAAACAGGCAGAAAATTAGCTTGCCGCAAGTTTCTGATCATTTGATGTGAATACAAACATGGGGCTTCATTTGCTTATGGGCGGTTCACAAAAGCCTCTGTCTTATTTAGAGGGGTTACCCACCTAATTTACTGAGGACAAAAGCAGCCAAAAACCCACACACCGTCACTAAGCCAGCAAAGTCGTGAGCTTGCTCAAAGGCTTCGGGCATCATTGTGTCGGAAAGCATGGCTAAAATAGCGCCAGCCGCGATCGCAATGGTAGCAGCAGTCACTTCTGTGGAGAAATGGCTAAATAGTGAATACCCAACCAGGGCGGCAACTCCAGAGAGGATAGCAATCCCGCCCCAAATGCCAAAAATATAGCGTAGCGATCGCCTTGCCTGTTTCATGCCAGCCGCACTAGACAAGCCCTCCGGTACGTTAGAGAGAAACACGGCTGCAACCGTCACCCAACTCACAGCACCACCCTCTATCATGCTGATACCAATGGCAATTGATTCAGGAATGCCATCTAACAACGCGCCAACCGCGATCGCCAGCCCACTGCCACTGTTGTCAGATTCACTGGGTTGTCGGTTTCCAGAGCGTTTGCGGTGACGCGCCCCCTGACGCGCTAGATACCAGTTAGCAAGGGTGTAAATAATGGCACCACTGACAAAGCCGATCGCGGTGGAATCGAAGCCACCCTGATTGTATGCCTCATCCATTAGCTCAAATGCCAGAGCAGAAATTAGCACTCCTGAACCAAATGCCATCACTGCCGCAATCAACCGTTGAGGAATTTTGGCGTAATAGCCAATGGCAGCCCCCAACAGGAGAGCGGAACCTGCCAGCAATCCCCAAAATCCTGCTTGTAACCAGAGTGGAACCATAAAAATCTCCTAAGCTAAGGGTTTCGCTTGCCTCTGTTTCGCGGCGGCGGCTCCGCTTCCACCATGACCAGCAGCAGCGGCGGCGGCTTTATGCTGAAGCTGCACAGTTCCGGTATGACCAATATGGGCTAACGAAACAGCCACATTAATCACGCCAAGGTGGGAAAAAGCTTGGGGAAAATTGCCCAACTGTTCACCCGTTTCTGGATCAATTTCTTCCGCAAATAACCCCAGGGATGTGCTGCGCGACAGCATTTGCTCGAACCAGGCAGCGGCTTCATCAACGCGGTTCGCTAAAATCAGCGCATTAATTAGCCAGAACGTACACAACACAAAAGACGATTCTTTACCTTTAACTCCCTCTGGTGCACGGCGGTAGCGGTAGCACAAACCATTGGCAACTAAGTGCTGTAAGGTAGCATCGATCGTCGAGATCATGCGTGGATCAGTGCCGTCAATGAATCCCATGACGGGTAGCAGGAGATTCGCTGCATCCAGGGTTTCGTCTTCGTAAGATTGCTTAAATGCCTGTAATTGATCGCTCCAGCCTTTTTCCAGCACCTCGGCTCGAATCGCGTCATGCACCTGTTGCCAGCGATCGCAATCTCCTGATAAGTTCAGTGATTTTGCCATATCGATGCCGCAGTTTAACGCAATGGATAACATGGCCTTGCCATAGACAAAATGCCGTTCTCCGCCTCTCACTTCCCAAATGCCGTTGTCTGGTTCTTGCCAATGGTCCACAATCCAGTTCAGCATTGGGCAAATGTCGTCCCACAATCCGGACGGGTCATATTTCCCCGCTTTCCAGGCAAAGTGGACTGCACTTAACACCTCACCATAAACATCGAGCTGCACTTGCCCAACGGCATTGTTGCCAATTCGCACTGGACGAGAGTTGCGGTAGCCTTGCAGATAATCGAGCGTTTGCTCAACCGTTTGCCCGTCAGCGGTAATTGGGTAAAGGATTTGAATACCTGTTTTCTCAACCTGAACGGTTTGCTTCAGCCAATCAAAAAACGGGCTTTCGTTATCCAAATAGCCTGCCAGCAGCAGGGCATACAGAGTGAAAGAGGCATCCCGAATCCAGGTATAGCGATAATCCCAGTTGCGCTCTCCGCCAATTTCTTCGGGTAAGGAGGTGGTGGGGGCAGCCACGATCGCCCCTGATGGAGCATAGGTCATTAATTTGAGCGCTAAAGCGCTGCGAATCACCTCATCCCGGTAGCGCCCTTGATAAGTACACTGATTTGCCCAATGTTGCCAAAAAGCGATCGCAGACTCTAGCGCATCATGAGCATTAATATGCGGCGTGGAGCTATCTTGCATTGCCAGAGCAAAGGCAAGGCGTTCTCCAGCCTGAAGGGTGAATTGAGCCGTTAACGTGTGGGCTTGAGGATCAACTTGCCAGGGAGTTGGAGCGTGGATTTGAAAGCGATCGAATAATACGGTTGCACCTGAATCCTCAAAATTCGGCACGAGCTGAGCATAATTGGGACGTGGAACGCAGATCGAGATCAGATCCACCTGTCCTTCTAATCCTTCAATGATGCGGATCAGTCTTCTGGGTGCATGGGGATGTCTGGTTTGATGGCTATCTGTCACTTCCATAAAATCGAGAAGCTGCACCTTACCCGTATTACAGGTAAAGGTTGTCTTTAATACATTGGTTGCATCCAGGTAGTGATGGCTGCTTTCAAACTCAATGGCGGGTTGAATTGTCCAAAATCCACCCTGATTTACGTCTAGAATCCGGGCAAACAAAGAGGGTGAATCAAAGCGTGGTAAACAAAGCCAGTCGATTGAACCGGTTCGACTCACTAATGCCGCCGTGTGACAGTTTCCGATTATGCCATAATCAGAGATCGCTGGAATCGTCAGTAAATGTTCTAAAGACTTAGAACACGATGTAGCGTTATGCATTTTTTGAGAAGAATAGCGATCGCGATTTAATTATGAAACATTGCGTTTAATCAGAGGTCTACCGATAGCCAGAGCATTAAACTGCGTGTAATTAAACAGTTTCAGCTAAAAATGAAACTGCTATGAAATCCCGTCTATTCTTTGGATAGACGTGGTTGGAATCAAAGCGTGTTTGAATTTGAGTGACATTAGCCCTAAAAACTATGATTCAGATCAGTAATATGTTCCTCCAATAGCTAACTACAACAATTACAGACTTCCTTCTAAGAGGGTGCCTGAGAATGGCTCAACATTCTAAATTAGCCCCCTAAATCCCCCAATTTTGGGGGACTTTGAAACAGAATTGATTCGGAAGTCCCCGTTCGGCTGAGCGCTCACGTCGAAGCCAGTTTTGGGGGATTAGGGGGCGGTTCGAGTTGGAGCTTAGCACTTTTAAGACATCCTCCAAGGTCTACTCACCTGTGGTACCAGGGCTAGATCACATTTGTATTTGGTGAAATTGGCATGTTAAAGGTTCTCGAATATTGCCTGGTCACAATTTTTATTGCCGTCGCGCTTTTTATCAGTCATTGGCTTGGGCAACAAGCGTATACCTGGATGCCTCCCCAGGCAACGGCAGAAGCCCAACGAGTTGATGCGTTGTTTAGCTTTTTAGTGGCGATCGGTGCGTTTGTTTTTCTGGGATTGGTCGGGATGATGGTCTACTCAGCTCTCTTCTTTCGTGCTAAGCCCGATGATTACAGTGAAGGACATCCTGCTAGAGGTAGTGTAAAGCTGGAAATTCTTTGGACGGTGGCTCCAACGCTGCTAGTGCTATGGATTGCGGCACAGAATATCACTATCTACAATCAGCTCAACATCTTAGGGTTAAAGCAGATTGTGCATTTTCCGATCGAATCGCCTGCTTACGCAGCAACCGATCAACCAAAGCCTGTGGCAGAACAAATTCAAGTGATTGCCAAACAGTGGGAATGGGGATTTCGTTATCCTAATCAAGCGGCGAGCCATGAATTACATTTACCTGTCAATGAAAGCACCCGATTAAACTTGCAGGCAGAAAAGGTGATTCACGGATTTTATGTCCCTGCTTTTCGTCTCAAGCAAGATATGGTTCCCGGACGTAACATTGGTTTGGTGGTTACGCCCACTCGTATCGGAAAGTATCGCTTGCAGGATTCTCAATATAGCGGCACGTACTTTGCTTTGATGGAAGCAGATGTGTATGTAGAACCCAGGGAGGCTTACAATCAATGGATTGCTAATCTGGCGTTAAACCCTGCTGATACCACGAATTTTGCGATCGCCGAACAACAACACTCCCCAAAAACGCTTTTTCAGACAGGATGGCAGACTGGCTCATTGGGCGAATCCGTTGCAAAATCTGATCGATTGACTGAGGGTGACTCATGACAAATCCAGCGATCGCCTCTGATCCTGACCCTACAGAATCAACGCAATCTCCACGTTCATGGCGAGACTATTTTCGCTTCAGTACTGACCATAAAATCATTGGGGTGCAATATATTCTCACCACCTTTATCTTTTTCTTGATCGGTGGCTTGATGGCAATGTTGATTCGAGCTGAACTGGTTACCCCAGAGTTAAACTTGGTCGATCGCCCGTTCTACAATGCCCTATTTACCCTGCACGGAACGGTGATGATTTTCCTGTGGATTATCCCTTTCAATGCAGGGCTATCCAATTACCTGGTGCCGTTAATGATTGGGGCGCGCGAGATGGCATTCCCCCTGCTGAATGCCATCTCGTTCTGGTTAATCCCTCCTGCCGGAGTTCTTTTAATTGCCAGCTTTTTGCTGCCCAATGGCCCAGCACAGGCGGGTTGGTGGTCATATCCCCCAGTGAGTTTGCAAAATCCGTCGGGTCAACTGGTTTGGGTGATCAGTCTGATCTTGTTAGGCATTTCGTCGATTATGGGCGCGGTGAATTTTGTCACCACAATTGTCTGGCTCCGCGCACCGGGGATGACCTTCTTTCGAATGCCTGTGTTGGTCTGGTCAGTTTTAAGTGCCCAATTACTGCAACTGGTGAACCTGCCCTCCCTCACCGGAGCTTTGATTTTACTGATGTTTGATCTGGCGTTCGGTACCAGTATTTTCGACCCGGCTGGAAAAGGTGATCCAATTCTTTACCAGCATTTATTTTGGTTCTATTCCCATCCTGCGGTTTACATCATGGCGCTACCCGCCTTTGGCATCTTTGCCGAGGTGTTACCGGCTTTTACTCGTAATCCGCTGTTTGGCTATCGATCCTTGGCGATCGCATCTCTCGGCATTGCCCTGGTCAGTATCTTTGTCTGGGTACATCACATGTTTGCCAGTGCGACTCCCGACTGGATGCGAATTACGTTTGCCATTACATCAATGCTGGTGGCGGTGCCAACGGGGGTTAAAGCCTTTGGATGGACGGCAACGATCTGGCGCGGCAAGCTGCATTTAGATACGCCCATGCTATTTGCAATGGCAGGAGCCGCTATGTTTATTTTTGGCGGCATTACCGGTGTGATGTTGGCGTCGAATTCGTTTGATTTGCATGTCAATAACACCTACTTTGTGGTCGGACATTTTCACTACATCGTCTTTAACACCATCACAATGGCAATCTTTGCTGCCATTTACTTCTGGTTCCCCAAAATAACCGGACGAATGTATGCCGAAGGCTGGGGTAAATTACATTTTGGGCTAACCTTCATCGGCGCAAATCTCACCTTTTTTCCCATGCATCCTCTAGGACTACAAGGGATGGTGCGTCGTGTTGCCTCCTATGCCCCGGAGTATCAGGGTTGGAATGTCATCGCAAGTTTGGGTGCGTTTCTATTGGGAGTGTCCACACTTCCGTTCATTGCCAATATGGTTGCGTCTTTCCTGGCAGGACGTCGAGCGCCAGATAACCCCTGGGAAGCGACCGGACTGGAGTGGACAACCTCTTCTCCGCCCCCTAGAGAAAACTTTCCTGAAATCCCTCAAGTCATCTTTCCACCCTACAATTATGGCAATCCTAGAGCTTATGGAGAGGAACCTCTAACACAATCGGGGGAAGGGGGTTCCAACGATGAATAATGCCCCTCAAACCAGACCAGTTCATCAAGATGAAAGCCCGATCGACCTGGAGCGATGGCGGCAGAAGCTTCCCCGTTGGTTACAGCGATTTTTGCCGAGTGGCGGCGGTAGCCATGAAGACCATCATGGTAAAGGTATGTTTGGCATGACGGTGTTTCTGCTGTCTGAAAGTCTCATTTTTCTCAGTCTGTTCTTTGCTTATATTGTCCTGCGGTTGACCACATCTGATTGGTTGCCTTCAGGGGTTTCAGGCCCGGAAGCATCAACGTTTGTTGTCATCAACACCATTGTTTTACTCTCCAGTAGTGTGGTAATTCAACTGGCAGAGCGATCGCTCAGTCGTCACCGTTTGGGTCAATTTCGACTGCTGTGGAGCATTACGGCATTGATGGGAACCTACTTCTTAGTAGGTCAAGGGATTGAATGGAGCCATCTCGATTTTGGCTTGCGAACGGGATTAGTCGGCGCAACCTTCTATATCCTGACAGGCTTTCATGGATTACATGTGCTCAGTGGTGTAATCTTGCAAGCGATCATGCTGGTGCGATCGCTGATTCCTAATAATTACAGCAATGGGCATTTTGGTGTAAGTGCAACGACATTGTTCTGGCACTTCGTCGATGGACTCTGGGTGATCTTATTTTCACTGCTGTATATTTGGTAATGCGCTTTGAGTAGCAGCAGATGGAACAGAGGTGCCAACTCCATATTGATAAACTAGCTGACCACCATAATGGGAGCCAAAGAGTACAGTACCGACTGCGATCGCCGTAATCGCTAAATACACAATTGAAGGATTGGGTAATACTCCACGCTTAATACTGCGCCAAACGAGTAAAGCTTTCAGAACTACAGTCGAATAGATTTGAAAATGCTCGTGGCTTTCTAAAACTTCGTGGGCTTCCTGACTCAAAGAAACAGTTTCTTCAGCTTGCAGTCCTGTAAATACAGTGACAATTGCAGCAACGACACCCAGCGCGAAACACCACCAACCGGCATTCGATAGAGATTGCTTTTTCAGGCATATCCTAATACGTCAAACAATAGCCCTGCTGAAAGTAACGCTAGCGGAAAATGTACGAATACAGGATGGATGTTTTTCAGCCCATCAGGTAGAGCCGCGATCGGAAGGTAAAAGTACATCGGGTGGAGAATAAACATCAGATCTATCTCTAAATCTGATCTGCGGCAACGAACAAAATTGTATTAGTCATAAGTTCTGCTTGCAAAAGAAAAAGCACATCCCTCAAAAGAGATAGGTGTAGGGACGAAGCATACTCTGCGAGAAGCAAGCTGCAAATCAGGATGGCTGGTACAACCGAGAAATTGTTTATCGAATGCTTCGCCCCTACGGAGACGTGAAAGATACGTTTCAAACACCCTCTTAGCTCGACTTTATCCGTTCAAAATTGAGGTCATTCTGAACCCAGCCTGGATCAAGCTCAGGCTTTAGAATGCTGCAAACCTCATCGAATGCCACCAATATGGAAAAAGTCAGAAGCATACTTCAAAGTGCTAGAACCACTATCGAAAAAGGGTTCTAGCACCTGGATAAAGTGGAGCTAAGCCTCTAATATGAGTGACAATCAGCACTTTTTGAATCCCCTCTTGAGCGTTTCAAGCCTTTTCTTCCAGGTAGTGGCGGAATCGCTATGCGGTTAGATCACTGCTTTGAAGCTCAATAGCGGGGCAGAATTTGTAAGTCAATTATTTTTAATCCAAAACTTCAGCAAAATCACAACTTTACTTAGTTGGATAGATTTTTTTGCCCATGCTCCTATTTTTAATTGAGTGCAGATTGAAACGAACTGATACACATCTGACATCACGTTTGAATAGAGGAATGTTATGGACTGGCAAAATCTGTGGCACTGGCTTTATATCGCTGGCATGGCGATCGGGGCGCTTTACTTTGTCTGGTTAGGAAGCAACCCACGCGGTGTTCCTAGATTTGAATATTTTGTTGCTACTTTCATTCCCATATGGTCAGGTTTGGCTTACACATCTATGGTTTTACCAGGAGTAGGGATAGAGCAGGGTCGATACGTAGCATTTGACGAGCATGTTGTCTTCTTTGCCCGTTATCTCGACTGGATTGTAACCACACCGCTGTTGTTGCTGGCATTGTCTTGGACGGCCATGCATCATCACTCCAAAAAAGACTGGACGCTCATCTTCTCCTTAATGTTGACCCAGGTGATTGTAATCGCATCTGGATTAATTGCCGATCTGTCTGCCGTACCCGCAACAAGATATTTCTGGTATATCGTTGGCACGATCGCCTTTGTCATTGTTCTTTGGGGCATTTGGAATCCGTTACGCGCCAAAACCCGAGAGCAAGACGAGCCTGAACTGCCAAAGTTCTACGATAGGTTAACCACCTTCTTCACAGCCACCTGGATTTGCTATCCCATTATTTGGATTTTAGGACCGTCTGGTTTGCAGCTATTCGATCAAACCGTCAATTCTTTCCTATTTTGCCTGGTTCCCTTCTTTTCCAAAGTGGTCTTTAGTTATTTGGATCTCAACGGTTTACGGAGTTTGGGAGGCCGAACGGCTGAAACAGACCATGAACGCTTCGTTGGTGGCACCTTCCACTTCATGAACGTTATTCCAACACCGTGGCGGTCTCGGCGGCAGCGTAGAAGACCCCGATACTTGCCAGGAGAAATGCGATAACACCACAGTAGTTTGAGTACCGCACAAATGCTAAGCCCTTCAGTGGTATAGCTTTCCAATGGGACGTTGCGGAATGATGGGGATGAAAGACGTGTGTTTGTTCTTGTCGTAGCGGCATGTCAAATCCATACATCAAATCCGCAACGCTCACTCCAAAATCCTTGGGGATATTGTGTTGCATTGACTTTCAACACCTCCAACACCTCCAACAATACAGACACAGGGGAGCCAATCACTGTTGTGCCAGCTTGATGGAATCTGCTGGCAGATCTATCGACTCGATGTGTCGTCTTCCCCCATGCTATGCGCCGCCCTTCAACGAAACCTCTTAATCACCTCGCTTCTATTTCGTTGGCTAAAGCAAGTTTTGCCCTCCATAGCGAAAGTTTCCTGTTTTGATGGCTGGAAACAGACAAAACAGCAACCATCTATAGCAGTACTTTTATAAATTTTTCTCTCGTAAGTCCAATTTGAGAAGTGTAACAACTTCTTAACATCCAGCGACAACGGTAGAGACGCACTAATCACGTTTCTGCTAAAGCTTGCTTTTCACAAATAGCTATGCTAATTTGTGGGTCAATAAAATACGGTAATTTGATAGATTTACCGTAGTATCTACGGAGGCTATCCCATACTTGCAGTTTCCTGCGTTGTTGCCCTGACCCAAGTAGCTCACTGCGAAACTGCCCGGTTAACCGATCGCTGACCTATTTCACCCAAGGATGGGAAGAATAAATAGCAATATTGGGTTGATGGCAGAGACTACTCAGCTACTCTGCACCTTTAAAATCACGTAATCGTTCACGGGGTGGGGGTATCAGTAGGCAGCAAGGATGGAACAGGTTCTCCCTGGCGAGCAGCCCGACATGCCTCAACCAAGTAATCTAACACTGGGCGATTTTGAGATCGCAAGGTTGTCA
>NZ_JADEWO010000085.1 GCF_015207605.1 Oculatella sp. LEGE 06141 | reverse complement strand
CAAACACCACAAAGAGTTGTGACAGATGGGCTGAGTTCGTATCCCAGAGCAATTGATGAGGAATTGGCAACGGATGTTGAGCATGAAGTGAGAGGTTGTTTAGGGAATCCGATCGAACAGAGTCATCAAGGGATCAAACAACGTTACTATCCGATGCTCGGGTTTGGAGCCCTTGAGAGTGCGAAACGATTTTGCCAAGCATTTGATGAAGTGAGGCAGTTTTTGCGACCCAGAGCAAGAATGGCAGCGTTGGTGTCTCTATCGAAGCAACGAGAACACTTTATCGAACGAGTGAATGAATTGCAGGATCTATTTCAAGCCGTCTAATCGCAAATGGGAAAGAGGAAGTTTCTGATGATAAGAGGTGATGGAAAAAGCAGTGATTTGAGTACCCAGATCTGACAGTTTCTCGACAACTGCTATTTATTAGCTGCGATGTGAGACAAAACACCTTCAACTCAAGGTGATTGCAAGGTTTTTCACTTCATAGATCCTTATTTTTGATCTCCATAAACTGGCATCACCCATCAAGATAACTTCGTTAGGCGTGATATCAACTCGGGTGAGATGAATCTCTAAACTCATATCGATTTGACCATGAGGAATTTGTCCCCGGTATTTCCAAGTGGTTGCATGGTTTGTTAAGGCTTTGAAGGTCGGTGATTTTAAATGTTTTCCAAAACCCATCTCCAATGCATATGCCTGCATTGCTTGGAGCATTGCTTCAATTCCTAAAGAACCCGGCATGACTGGATCATCTTTGAAATGGCATTTGAAAAACCAATCGCTGGGCTGGACTTGCTTATATGCAAAGATATAACCCTTACCATGTACCCCCCCATCGGGAATAATTGTCACCTGATGTAGCAGATCGAGCTGGTGATCCGCCAGACGATAGTGGGGGCAATCACTAGGAGCGCGGTAGAACTTAGCACGATTTTCCGCCGCTTCGAGAGATCTCACAATGATAGGCAACTGATGAGCATTGGCTTCATACCAGGGTTCTACCGTTTGGGTGCGATCGAGTCCCACCTGATTGGCCAATGCTTCAGGGCTGAAGTGTCCAAAGGCGGCAGTGCCTGTATAAAACAACTCTCCTTCACAGTGCATTTGAAACTCAAAGTTCTGAATAATCATGCCCTGGACATTGCTGGAGGAGAGCAGTATCGATCGATTGGTAATCGTTTTTCCTCTCAGATCCATGTCCTTCAGCGCATGCCCTTTACCATCCAGATTGCGAAAATAAAGACTCTTGTTTGGGAACATCAACGTCGTGCCCAAATATGCCGAGAGAAACCCACAGGGTTGCAATGCCATTTCCATCAAAATTGAATAGGGCAATGTTTGGGCAGCGTTTTGGCGATAGTACCAGGGGTTGAGCGGAACATCATATTCCGTCACGATCGCCGAACCTTTCGTAATCTGATGCCGTGTACCTTCCACTGCAAGAATGCGACTGACGACATTCAAGTGGGTGTTCGGCATTCGTGATGCTTTAACAGTCCCCTGGTCGTAAATTGCATATTCTGACCCAAAGCACCTGGCTAATTCCCCAGTACAGAATTCCGTAATTTGGTCTTCAGTCAGCAATGCCGGTTTGCGGGGTGCTTGGGCTGGATAGGGCGCTAAACTCAAGAACTGCTCTGGAGCGATCGCCTGGGCAGGATTTTTCTCAGACAGTTGCAAACCCAGATCTTTGAAGTGAACAATCACCTTACCGTTGAGAATAATTTCAACATCGCAACGGATAAACGGTTTGGGGTTAAAGCCAATCTCAGTCACTTCCATCCGGTAGGTGAGCACTTCTGTTGTGGGGGTGACCTGCCCGCGACAGCGCACCACCTGACCTACGCCCGGCAGGGGTTGAAAGCGAGCGTCGAGTGTGCAGAGTTGCAAGCCTAAATACAGCATATAAAACTGCAAAAGTTGCCCACAGCCCTCCGCCATCAGGGAACCAGCCATCACCTGATCATCCTTAAAATGGCAGGGAAAATACCAATCCTCGGGATGCAAATCCTTCTCCCCGACAACCATCCCCAATCCCCAGGCACCGCCCGTTGGCTCTACCGAAGCAACCCGATCGAGCATGAGAAAATTTCCTCCGGGCAACCGGAGGGATGGATTGCGTTGATCTTGCCAGTAGTGTTTGCCAAAGCAAGCGGCAATGTTACCGCTTGATAGATTGAGCAAATCACTGCGATTGAACGTCGTCTTCTGACAAATCAATAATGGATCGAAATACTGCTTTTGGATTTGCTGGCGCTGGTGTAATTCTTTTGCCGAGTAGATAACTCCTTTCCCCTGCTGCAATTGTTCATCAGAGAAGAAGCCAGCGCAACCACCGTCCATTTTAATCACCATCTTGTCGCCGACAAAACAGTTGTAGCTGAAGAAGAACAACAGGTTATTACCATTACGAGCAAAAGAATTAATTTGAATATCGTAACGGAGCGTTTCTCCGTCTTTGGGCAAATCATCGAGGAAGGTGATAGTGCAATCCAGCAAGCGATACACTAAATTGCCTTTGTTCTCAAAATCAATTCCTAAATAGCTAATCAACAACAAATCACACTGCCCAGATTCCACCGCCACCGCCCAGGAAATTTGACCATCAACAGAATACTGTGCGTTAAAGGGAATGTCGTATTCGGTAGTCATGGAGGAGGGTTTAAACTCTCCTCGTTGTGCATCCAGTTGAGTCACGCGACTAACCAGCAAATACGGTGGCATGGGCAGTCGAACCCGTCGGGAGTAGGTATCGATAATGGCATAGTCTGCGCCAAACACATTCGCAATGTTCCCTTCAGCAAATTCCAGAAGATCTGCTTCATCCCAAATGGCATTTTTGGATTTTTCAGGTTTCTGGGTCAGGGCTTCCAGAACATTCACCACCGTTTCCTGGTTCCCGTTAGCATTGGTTTGATTCAGATCAATCTGAGAGTCTTGGCTCCGTGACAATAAGCCAGTAGTTGCTGATTGATTCGATGTGAATTGCTGGGCATTCACCAGTTGCAATTGCAGAATTCTAAAGTTTTCTAGCTGCGGCTCTTGTCGTTGCATAATGGTGGATTTTGGAGGTTCTAAAGGTGCCTGAATGGATTGAAAAAACTGGCGGTTGTCTGTGCTCAACAGGGTATCGTTGAGACGATCGCCCCCGAGTGTTACGGTTTTAATCAGCGATCGCGACAAGTCAATTTCTGTGCTTGAAGTTGCATAAAGAGGTGCTAGATCGAGTGCTACACCATGACCGATCAACTGCGCCAACAGGCGCAACAGCCCTGTCTGATCATCGGTTTTCTTGAGATTGATTGACATCGCTGCATGGGACTGAGCTTGTAACGTCTCGCGAATCCAGCGAGAGCAGGAATTCCCTGCTCCCAATTCGATAAAAATTCGCACGCCATCGGCATAAAGACGCTGCACCAGTGCTGGAAAATCAACAACCTGACAGCAGATCTGGGCGGAATTATGGGCGATCGCATTCTGCTCCAAAGGCATTGGCGCGTGACTGACCCCTGAATAAAACCGAATATCAGTCACCGGATGAACCGGAATTTGATGCAACTGCACTAGATCGTCGTATTGAGCTTGCACGATCGAACTATGCAATACACTCGCAAAGCTCACGGGAAAGGCACGACATTGGAGAGTCTGAATCAATTGCTGGCACTCGGTTGGCTCTCCTGCAATCACCAGTTCTTGCGGAGTATTGATGAAGGTAATATAAACTCGGGGATACTGCTGTAATATTGCTTTAACCGCGACAACAGATGCCTGTAACACATAAGATTTCCAGAATTGCGTCTGAGAATCTGGCACCTGCCATTCCCGTCTTCCGGTGTTACAGACTCCACACAGATCAGTGGTGAACAGCGGAGAGGTGTGTAGGGTTTGACTCAGATTGTGATCATCGCGCCAAACGCCTAACGCAAATAGCATACTACTGGCAGCACCCAGACTGTAGCCAAACGCTGCATGTGGTTGAACCTGAAAATATTCGCGCAGAACCAGGCTGTGCAGCACTGCTAGACTGATGCCGCTCGAACACATGGCGGCTCCATTGCCGAAAAATGCTGCATGCTGTTGAGATAGCACCTGATTCGTTGGCTTTTCTAAGCTACGAGGATAGATCAAATCCGTCTGCATCGCCTGAGTCACTGTATTGGTTAGACCAGAGAAGCGATCGTAGAGGGAGGGAAATAGCCGAAACAGATCTCGCCCTAATCCGATATCAGAACTCGCCATACCAGGATAGACAAAGGCAATTTGCCCCTGGTCTGCCAGCGGTTTTGCTGTGAAGTAGCTACCGGATGGGGTCTTCCAATCAGTACCCTGCTCAAACGCTGCTGTGATGCCTGCGAATGCCAGATGAATTTCCTGGAGTATCATCTCCTGACTGGTACCGACGATCGCCAATCGGTAAGGCGCGTCTGATGGAGAGGATTGAACCTGAGTTTGAAATTGGTGCAGGGTTTGGTGAACAACTGCTTTCAAACAAGAGGTTTGCACGATCGCCTGCTGTAAGGATTGCAGGCGCGATCGCAACTCGGACTGATTTTGTGCCGCGATAGGTAACAGGTAGCCCGGTGTATGGGTCAGATGAGAATTGGGACGCGGCACTGAGTTTGCGACTTCCGACAAAATCAAGTGGGCAACCGTGCCATCGTGCCCCATCCCGTTGATCGCCGCGATTCTTCTGGATGTTTCAGGGGGCAGGAACCAGCATTGCGAGTCGGTGGCAACATAGAACGGGCTGCCCTGCCAGCGATCGCTCTCTTTGGGGGCTGTCCAGGCTGGAACTGCCGGAATATAGCGATGGTGGAGACACAATGCGGTTTTGATCAAACTCGCCATGCCTGCTGCCACGAACGTGTGTCCGATATTGGCTTTGACACTGCCCAGGGCACAGCTTAGGGTTGGTCGTGTACGTCCAGACACAGCACCATAGGCAGCAAGAAGACCAACCATTTCCGCTGCATCAACGGTCGCAACACCGCTCCCACAAACTTCCAGATAGCCAATTTGTTCAGGTTTGATTGCGGCATTGTCCAACGCAAGCTGACAAGCCTGGGTCACGGTTGCAGCAGTTGGGATGATGGGGGTGTCTTGCCCTTGTGCTGGGGTGGATTGGGTAGCAAGAGCGATCGCGTCGATTGTGGCATAGATGCGATCGTCCCGCTGTTGTGCTGTGGGCAGGGATTTGACCACAACCGCGCCTGCGCCTTCACCAATCATCCAACCGTTCGCGTTGACATCAAAGCTGAGGGTGTAGCTGCCGCAATTAATTGGATTTTGGGACTGCCTCAGGAGTACCTGTTCAAAGCTTCCAGCCAGGTCGATCGCGCTAATCACTACTGCTTCGACTTCGCCAGCCGCTAACAGCAATTGCGCCACTTCCAGGGCACGAAAGGTTGAGTTCTCTTCGGCCGATAGGGTAAACGCAGGCCCAGAGAAATCCCATAGGGCGGCAATTCGAGTAGCCATCAGATTCCCAATAAAACTGGTGTATTGATTGACCTCAGCTGCCGAATGGAGGCTATCTTTGGTGATTTTTTCCAGTTCAATGTGTTGGGCTTCCGTCAGCGTTAGTCCGGCTTGTTCCAGATTTTGCCGAAGTTGCCAGACCAGGTCGCACCGTCCCCGATACTGATGCAGCGATAGCTCTGTCCCCATCGCCACAATCACCGCGACCGGACGGCTGGGTTGTAACCCCGCATCTTGAATTGCCCGATCGGATACCTTGAGGGCGAGGAGTTGTTGTGGAATCAATTGATCCTGCTGACGGGGAGGTAGCTTAAATCGGAGAAAATCGAGTTCAAAGTCTTGAATATAAGCACCCTGGGGCGCTTCACCACTGGTAAATCCATAGGCTTTGAGCAAGTCTGGATCGGACTCCACTCCTTTCCAGCGCTGAGGGGGAACGGGTTTGAAACATTGGGTACCGCTGTAGATGGCACGATCAAAGGCATCCAGACTGGCATATTCCCCAAAATGGACATCCATCCCGACGATCGCCAGCGGCAAAGCGGTTTTTGAATTGACCGTGGGTGAATTTTGGGGTGAATGGTTTGGTGAAGTAGAGGATGAACCAGATGGGGATTGCGGTGCGATCGCAGGTAACTCAGAGGTCAGAATTAAATGGGCATTGGTGCCGCCAAACCCAAAGGCACTGACCGCCGCCTGTTTAATCGGGGTTGTCCAGGGTGTAAGCGATCGCACCATTTGCTCCCCTGTAAACCGTCCTCGCTGTGAACGTAAAGGCTGTGTGAGATTCAGGGTCGCCGGAATGGAGTGATGGTTCATACCCAAAATCACTTTCAGCAGACTTGCCATCCCTGCTGCGGTCAACAAATGCCCCAAATTCGATTTGACCGAACCAATCAAAGGTGTAGTATTTGTGCGCTCAAAAAATGCCTCCATGGAGTTGAGTTCGGTGCTATCTCCTAGCGGTGTGCCCGTGGCATGGCATTCCACATACTCAATCTGGCTGGGGTTGATCTGAGCCTCACTGTATGCCCGTTCAAAGGCTAAAATCTGACCTTTAGGATTGGGGCTGAGCACAAATTTCCCGCTGCCATCGTTGGAAAGACCAACGCCCTGAATCGCTGCATAGATGCGATCGCCATCTTTCACGGCATCGGCATAGCGCTTGAGTACCACCATGCTGGCTCCTTCCCCGGCGACCAGCCCTTGCGAGGAGCGATCGAGCGGAGAGGTGCGATCGTTTTCTGGATAGGCTTGAAAAATTGAAAAACCGATGTGGATAAACAATGGATCGGCGGCACTCACGGCACCTGCCAGCATCAGGTTCGCTTTGCCGGTCTGAAGATAATGGCAGGCGAGTTTGATGGCATACAGCGATGACGCACATGCCGCATCTAAGGAGAAGTTCAGCCCCGATAGCGATAGTGCCTGGGCAATCAATGCCGCAGGATAGCCAGCCAATAAGCCATTCAATGGATTGGGTGGATTTGCATTCTCGTTGAATCTGAACTGATCACAATTTAGTAACGCTTGCAGGGAGGGTTGCAACGCCCGGTGATACATCTGAGCAAATAGGGGATGGGAACGGCGCGTCGGGAAGGAGAGGTTGCCTAGAATCACGCCACACTGTGCCAGGGCTTTTGCGTTTCCTAAATAGCCACTATCCTGTAATGCCTGCTTTGCCACATAGAGTGACCATTGATGCATCGGATCGAGACTCTGGAGCAATTCAGCATCCAGACAATAGCCTGTCGGATCAAACTGAAAATCGCGGATATAGCCGCCCCGCCGACAGTAGAACGTATCCGCTTTACCCTTTTCGTGATGATAGAACCAATCAGGATCGACCCCAATCTGTTCTGTAGTTGTCAGAGACGTCAGATCTTTTTGAGCAACCAGGTTTTGCCAATATTGTTCCGGTGTTTCGGCACCCGGAAGTAGACAGGATAAGCCAACGATCGCGATCGGTTCCATCATAGCTATTTGGTAGTTGCAAAAAGTTTTTTAAACGACAACAAGCTGAAACTTTCCCGACTTCTCATTAACACTAAAAGAATCTACTTCTTCAATTGAGAACTGAACATTGGCCATCAACTTCTTGTTAAGAATTTGATTTAGTTCGTATTGAATATCCTTAAATAACTTTTTCTTCTGGAGATTGTCGAGATGGGGGCTTGCCTGCATCCGAAAAATAAAAGAAGAGTTACTCGTTTTCTTAATTTGAAATCGCTCAAGATTCTGAACAAAAAACTCAGTCAGGATATGATGGCTGATCACATCCTCTCCATCTCTGGCTGCCAATCTCAGATCTTGCTCACTTCTTCCTAAAACCTCTTTTATTGTCCTATACGGATAGGGCTGTTTCGTTAGCGGCTCTGGAACAAGCTTATCCGCCACTGTGTAACGAATTAGAGGCATGGTGTAGTTATAAAGATTGGTGACACAAACATGGTCATCCTCCAATTCAAACATCAAATCATCCTCAAATAAAAGCAACCCTTCTTGCTGTGGATGTCCAGAGCCCATGATTAAGTTTTCGCTGCTGATATAGATATTCACCAAAGGCGACTGGAAAGTGTGTTCGATAAATGCACGGTCACCAGGCAATAAAGCTTCTCCACTGGTCTTGATCAATTTGGGTTTGATACGAAGGTTGCCACTTCTCGTTTGCTCTGCAAGCAGCCGTAATATAGAAGGGTAGGTAATTAGAATATGAGGCTGAAGCTGATTCAACTGGTCGATAATAGCTTGCAATGAATCACTGACATCAAACACTCTAGAATCCAGTAAACGTTTACTGAATAAAGTCTGACTGCTGATTGCGATACTAACGCCCGTATAGTGACCTCCAGTCGGACCAATAAAGGCAATTCGTTTCTTTAGATTTGAAGGCTGGAACCTGAGCAAATTGGATAGACCCTTAAACCATTCATGCTGAGCATAGACAAAATACCCAATCTCGCCGGAGGAACCTGAGGTGTGAACCACATAAAAGCGATCCTTAAATAGATCACCAGGATTTTTAGAGCTAGACAAAAAGGCAAGAATCTCTTTTTGAGTCACCCTTGGATCTGTGATGATGTCATCAAAGTTCTTGATTAGATCTGTTTTCGTGATTTTTGGGAAATCCTGTGGAGTACAAGACTCAATGTCAATCTGATTCTTCTCAATGATTCGGGCATAGAATGGCGATCGCTCATTTACAAAAGCCACCAGTTTTCTGAACTTTTTGAGTTGTCTGACTTCTAATTGATGACGAGTCAATTTTTCGTTGAACTTGTGATCAATTGCAGATTTCGCTAAAGCCAATAAGTTTCTCATGATTTCTCTCTGTGTAGAACGCTAGGCGAAACTAGCAGAATTTGTGTTCGGTACACCGAATAATCGATTCAACTGTTGGCTAATCGTTACTTCTGCACCGACCCTTACGAATTTAAATCGCTGAAATCTTTGACTTTACTGAATTTGTTTATGCAACAATGCCTGTTTGAGCGAACTTACCGTTAGGTGTACGACTTCCAGCTTGTCAATTCTGTAGTACGCTAAGTACGCCGTCTTGACCATCGGCACAACGACCGCAAGGAAAAAGAACATGCGATCGAAGTCCTGGGCAACCCTCTTCAACATGTCGGTTTGATGCCACCATGGACTGCCTGCCATTGCGTTCGTCGCCGAGAGAATCTTGAAAAAAACAATGATGCTGAAAAGGATGCAATACATGATCGCAGCCCTGTTGAACCAAGCAGGAAGCCCTAGCCGACGCCAGTAACCCGATTTTGTGCCGTGAAGCGTATTGGACGTGGCCTGCGAAACAAGACCGACCTGCAAGAGAAAAAATGGCGCTGTGTGGATGAATAACGTGTGGTTCCACCCCTCAGGACTAACTGCAAAGATCGTCGAGAAGCCCACCAGTGTGAACGCCTCGAATAATTTCAAGCGGGTCAAGACCCCATATAGCTTCCGATTTAGAGTGCCTTGCTCAACTTGTGCACTCATTTGTAGCCAGTGCGCCATTATGTACTGGAGCATCAAGACGAGCGTAATTGCCCATAAAAAGGGAAGGACGTAAGTAGCTGGTGGGTAGTCGAAATACACACAGATATTGTTGAACCCAAACACTTGCATGAGTAGGGTGTCATTCAAGTCAATGTTGGCGAATGCATTCGTCAGTAGAATACCGACGAACACAACAACCAAGAAGCTGACATAGGCTCTGAGGCGGAGTTTCTCGACGACGAGTGTGTGAGCATCGCTGTCGGATAGCGTGTGTTTGGGAAACAAGTTTCTCATGATTTTTCTTCGTGTAGAACGCTAGCTGAATAATCAGGGATGGAGTGCAGGGGTGAAACCAGCAGAATTTGTATCCGATACGCCAAATAACCGATTCAACTGTTGGCTAATCGTTACTTCTGCACCGGATATTTGGGAGTAGACTTTTCCCTCAGCATCATGGGTTACAGCATTTGCCACCATCTTAGTGGATGTACTGGATACAATCTCTATTGAGACGTAGAATGGTTGCCCGATCGGTACAGCCTCAAACTGCTCACTCTTTTGACAACTGAGTGGTAAGCTGCCCGCCTGATGAAACTGGCGTACCCAGATGAGGATGCCCTGATAGGACATATCGTGGGCGATCGCATCCAGCGCATGATCACTAAACTGCTGCCGCTGGTCAAAACTGACCGCAGGCAGCACACATTCCAGGGTCAGTCGTTGCGGGGTCAGGTTGAGAACGCGCTGAATCCCCTGAAAACTGGAACCATGAAACAACGTGCCATCCTGATACGGCGCGAGTTTGACGATCGCCGGATCAAGGGTGAGATCAAAGGATTCATAGCGTGGAGCCGGGGGCAACGTCTGCACCAGAGTAATGTCTGTGCTGTAGTGATAGCGGGGTTGACCATTGGGTAATTGGCTCCAAATCGTGGTCTTCAATTGAATCTCGTCCGATTGGTTCGTGTTCACCTCCTCGACATTGAGGATGTGTTCAGATGCCAATGACTCATCAAACACAATTCCCTTCAAAACTTTGTGCTGTTCACACTTGAAAAAGCGGTATCCAGGATAGAGCTGTTCACAGGTATTCACGATCCAGGCTGCACTACAAACCGTAGGTAGCACGACGTGCTGACCGATTTTGTGATCATTCAAAAATGGATTTTCCGCCAGACTCAGCCGCCGCCGAATGTGATAGGTTTTGGGATTTCCATCGGTAGTGGCAGCCAGGACGGCTAAAGGACTCCCTACCAAAACCTGTACGGTTTCGGGATTGCCTTGCAGGAGTTGATACGTAAACACCTGGGTGCCAATTTCTGTCGGAATCACCTCAATCTTGCGCTGGGCAAAGATCTGCTTCACTTCTGGTGTCACCATGCCACTGTCCCAGGGTCCCCAGTTGAAGGAAACCACATGGCAGCCCGGGTGCTGGCGCTTGAACTGATGGGCAAATTTATTCAGGATTTCATTGGCGATCGCATAGTCAGATTGACCAATATTGCCGTAAAATCCTGCCGCTGAGGAGAACAAAATCAGATGTTTGAGTTGGTTACAATCCACACTATTCAAAAGCGTGTTTAAACCCACAATTTTTGTCGTGTAAACCCGATCAAAATCCCGTTCTGACTTATTTTCAATCAGTTTATCCGCGAGGGTGCCTGCACCGTGGATGATTCCTGTAATGGGTCCAAATCGTTGGGCGATCGGATCAAGGCGAGGGCGTAAATCTGTCACCTGAGTTAGATCGGCACTCAGATACTCAGCTTCACCACCCGCCTGCTGAATCGCCTGCAACGTGGCTGTAATTTCCCGATGTGACAATACCGCATTTACTGCTTTTTGGATTTGAGCAGGGGTTGTTTTAGGGTTTTCTGCCATCAGTGCAGAGATCGCGCGCTGCTTGAGTTCTGAGGCTAGCTCGACCCCCTCTGCCCAGGTGGGTTCTGCAATGAGTTCAGAGCGTCCCAATAGGATGAACTTGCCGTGGGCATAACGGGCGAGATGGGTAATACATTGAGCCGTAATGCCCTTACCACCGCCACTGACTAAAAACACGGAGTGGCGATCGATGGTCACAGGTCTGGTGGATACCAATTCGCTCACTTGTCCACAGGTTAACGTGACTCGACCCGCAGCACCATAGCCCACTTCCGCAATTAATCGATCGGGGTCATGCAATTCCTGCACAATCTGTTGTGCCGCAGTGGTGACTGAACAATCTGGTGTAATATCAATCGCCCGACAAAAGACCTGAGACCATTCTAAATTTACAGTTTTGGTTAGACCGAAGAGTCCACCACTGAGCATGTCTGCGCTGTTTAACGATGCAGACTTTAATCCAAATTCGCCATCCAAGCGTGTCACCGTCAGGAAGCAACTGCGATGATAGTTAGCCGCTTCCATCAGCGATCGCTTCAGGTATTTTGCAATGAAAAATAGATGCTTTAAAGTCGCCGTTGCTGCCGGATGATGCAGCATCATTTGTGAGTGCTCTGGTGTGGCAGCTATAGGATCAGTCTCGAATCGTGGTTGTAGATGAATAAATACAGCAATGGAACCATACTGTTGAGTAATGGCATCCAGTTGCTGTTTCAAATGGGCTTCACTCAAATCCTTCAGCACGATGCGCGGAACGGATAAAGTGACAGGCTTTGCCTGTGCTACCAACGCTTCTGGGAAACTCAATACAACAACCTGCCAACCCTGGGTCGTTAATTTCTGCACTAGTTGCATTGTTAACGGGCTACCATCATCCGTAACTAAACACACAGATTGAACTGGTAGGGAAAAGTCCAACCAATCTGGTGGGGGTAGCGGGGTTAAGGTTGCTTTCCCCCGCTGGATCAAAGTCTCTTCTGGCAACTTGAATACAGGAGGTGCTTCAGAGACTATGGCTTTTTTTTTTCCAGTTGTAGCAGCTTGTTGACCCATGTATTGCACAATCTGTTCCAGCGTCCGCATCTCGGCTAATGCTTCTGGATCAACAGCGGGCAAATCTGGGAACGCATCCTGAACCGCGCCCAAAATTTCGACTCGCTTAATGGAATCAATTCCCAGGTCGGCTTCCATATCCATCGCCAGATTCAGCATGGCAGCAGGATAACCCGTCTTCTCACTGACGATGTTTAACAGGTCTGCAATGAGTTGATTGAGGGCGATCGCCGATGCAGCCACTTCAAACGGCTCTGGAGCGATTGCTGGGATTGTGACTGGTATCATCGGTGCTGCGAACGCAACCGGAGCCGAACTGCTGACTGGATGTGATCCGGCAACTGACTGCCCCATGTATTCGACAATCTGTGCCAGCGTCCGCATCTCCGCCAAGGTTTCAGGATTGGCAGCCGGTAGATCCGGGAATTGATCTTGCATCGCGCCCAGAATTTCCACCCGTTTAATGGAATCAATCCCTAAGTCCGCCTCCATATCCATCTCAAGAGACAGCATCTCAGATGGATACCCCGTCTTCTCACTGACAATGGCTAATAACGCTGAGATCAATTGGCTCGACTCCAACGCTGAAGCAGTAGTGGCGATTAATTTAGGAGCGGTTGTGGCACTAGCCATCGCGGGTGCTGAGATTGGCTGGGCGACCAGAGGCTGCACTGATAGCAAGGGAACACTGGTCTCAACGGCAACAGACTGTGCTTCGGTTGCCCCCATCATTGTGGTGATTCCTGGTTGTTGTCCCAGATGCTGCACAATTTGGCTTAAGGTGCGTAACTCAGCCAGTGCTTCTGGTTCTACAGACGATAGGGAAGCAAACTGATCTTGCATTGCGCCCAGGATTTCTACCCGCTTAATGGAATCAATCCCTAAGTCCGCCTCCATGTCCATCTCAAGAGACAGCATCTCAGATGGATACCCTGTCTTCTCACTGACGATCGTGAGTAAGGTTTGCATCAGAGACGAGTCAAACGATGTTTTCTGTGGATTTACACTTACAGTGCTTGGAGCGTTGCTTGAAGGCGTTGAAATTGATGGAACTGCTTCATTGACTGGAGCGATCGCGGGTGAATCTGAGTTTTCACAATTAACTTTTTGCCGACCCAAATAGTCCACAATTTGCTCTAACGTCCGCAATTCTGAGAGAATTTCTGGCTGCATAGGTGGCAACTCAGGGAATTGATCCTGCATCGCACCCAGAATTTCCACGCGCTTGATCGAGTCAATTCCAAGATCAGCCTCCATATCCATACTCAGACTCAACATCTCAGCAGGATAGCCCGTTTTCTCGCTCACAATTTGCAGCATTGGTGCGATGAACTGAGTGACATCGATCTGTGACTGAGATGAAGTTGTCTGAGATTCCTCCCCTGGCGATCGCACAGAGGGAACCAGCAGCGGCTCAATCTGTGGTTCTACCCCTTGCTGTACCATGCTCGGGGCTACCACAGCAGGACGCACTACTGATGGGGTGACAGGTTGCGCTAGTTGGGGCTGTCTCGAGATTTGATAGCCATCCTGCAAGGCTTGCTCAAACGCGGTTCTGGTCTTTTCGCTGACATAGTTGCCTCCATTCACGCGAACGGTCATCCCATTCTTGTGGGTGGTTACAGCGGGTTCTGGTTCCAATCCGTAGGGATCGAAATCTTTCAGGGGCAATCCAGCAACTTGCAGTTGCATTACTGCTGTGCGGAACTGGCGATCGCTATCTCCGTTGCGGCTGGGATTCAATGCGATCGCCAGATGGGGTTGACCCTCCAGAATATTTTGCGTTAGGTGAGTCAAAACACTTCTAGGGCCAATCTCCACAAAAACGCGACCACCAGCGGCATAAATCTTCTCGATCTCCTGCTTGAAGTGTACGGGATTGAGTAATTGAGAAGCCAGCGTTTGTCCAATCTCCGTCGCATTGTTTGGATAAGGCTCGGCAGTCACATTGGAGTAAACAGGTACACTCGGGCGATTAAAGTTGACAATCCGCAGTGCTTGAGCAAACCGTTGATAAGCGTGACTTACCAACGGCGTATGGAATGCCGCAGAAACAGGTAGGCGGGTGACGGAACAGCCAAACTCGGTGAACCGTTGCTCAATGTTGGCAATTTCTGGCGTGGCTCCAGCTATTACAATTTGTTGATTGGAATTCCAATTCGCAATCAGCACATTGGGGAAATTTTTAACCACATTTTGAATCGTTTCTAAATCGCCCGTGATGGACAACATTGCACCGGCATCAAAATTGGGATGCGCGGGTGCTGCCAGTGCCTGACCGCGAGCTTTCACCAGGAAGCAGTAATCCGCATCACTTAATGCACCTGCTGCCCACAGGGCTGTGACTTCGCCAAAACTATGTCCAGCGACAAAATCCGCTTGAAAGCCAGCCTGTTGCAAGATTTTGTACAGCCCCATGCTTAATGCCCCGATCGCAGGTTGGGCATGTTCTGTTTTCTGCAAGGCATCGGTTTGCTGTTGCTGTTGAACAGTTGCAAATACAGGGCGCGGATAGACAACTTGAGAAATGGGAGATAGCTGATCCCGCTGGAACAACAAATCCATCGTGGCAAAACTCTGTTGGACAGTGGGAAAATTGAGCGCTAACTCTCGTCCCATGTTGAGATATTGCGATCCTTGACCGGGAAATAGTGCCACCACTTTATCTGCCGTGTCCATGCCCGCCTTGCGATAACAAATCCCCTGAGGATGCTGCCAGGAATCAACCGCCATTTGATGTTTCAGAGTCTGGATCGCGGTTTGTAACAGTTGACTGGCTTCACTCAAGCTGGCTGCAACAAATCCCAGACGGGCAGATGTGGCGGGAATCGCGATCGCCCGACTGGCAATGACCCATTCCTGGTAGTGTTTCTCCGCTGCGTCAGTTTGCCATTTTGCCCAGATTGTTTCACATTGGGTCAGTAATTGAGCAGGATCATTGGCTGCAAATACGAGAATTGCAGGCACTTGATGTAACCGATAGGCTTGCGGTTGTTTGCCTGTGTATTCTTCCAGCACGACGTGAAAATTGGTGCCACCAAACCCAAAGGAACTAACCCCGGCTCGTCTGGGTGGGTCCACTTCACTTCGCATCCAGGGACGTGGCTCGGTGTTCAAGTAGAAGGGCGATTGTTCGATATTGAGTTTGGGATTGGGCTGGGTGATATTCAGCGTGGGCGGTAAGATTTTGTGGTGCAGAGACAATGCAGCTTTAATTAGGCCGGCAGCTCCAGCAGCAGCTTTGGTATGACCAATTTGTGACTTGACACTCCCCAGCGCGATCGCCTGCACCTCTGCATTCGCCTCACTCAATACCTCCTGTAACGCCGCAAACTCAACGGGATCTCCGGCGGCAGTGCCCGTACCGTGAGCTTCGATTAACCGCACACTACTGGGGTCACAGTCCGCATTCTCATAGGCACAACGCAAGGCTTTTGCCTGTCCGGAGGGACTTGGTGCATAAATACTTTTATATTTGCCATCGCTCGATGCACCCATGCCTTTGATTACGGCATAGATGCGATCGCCATCCCGCTCTGCATCTGCCAACCGCTTCAGCACCATCATGCCAATCCCTTCGCCGACGATCATGCCATCGGATGCTGCATCAAACGGGCGCATTTGATCCTGTTTAGAAAATGCAGGGGTTTTACTAAAGCAGAGATACATGAAGGGAGAGTTGTCGGCATCAACCCCGCCCGTAATCATCATGTCACTCCGTCCACTAGAGAGTTGATCGATCGCCATTTGCAAAGCGCTGAGTGATCCTGCACAGGCCGCATCAACCACACAATTAATTCCACCGAGATCTAAACGATTAGCAATTCGCCCTGCAATCACATTTCCTAACATGCCAGGAAAGGAATTTTCTTCCCAGCCAATGTAGGCTAGCTTCACTTTTTCCACGATGGTCTGAGTTTCTTCTGGCGATAAGCCGCTGCTGAGCAGAACTTTTTCCAGAATGGGAGACTGCAACCGCGCCGTTAAGGGAGTGATTAGCTTCTGCCCGCCGCCAACGCCTAAAATCACACCGATGCGATCGCGCACCGCTTCCGTTGCCTGGTCACAGCCTGCATCTTTCAGGGCTTGCTTGGCAACCACCAGAGAAAGAATTTGGGCAATATCGGTGACTTCTAAAATATTGGGCGGCAAGCCAAATTCCATCGGGTTGAAGTCAATGTCAGGAATAAAGCCCCCCCGTTTGCAATAAGTCTTGTCGGGTGCGCTTGGGTCTGGATCATAGTAATCATCAATATTCCAGCGAGAAGCAGGAACGTCTGTAATGCAGTCAGCTTTTTGAACAATATTGGTCCAGTATGCTTGCAAGTCTTTCGATT
The DNA here is from genome assembly GCF_015207605.1 of Oculatella sp. LEGE 06141. GTDB lineage: Bacteria > Cyanobacteriota > Cyanobacteriia > Elainellales > Elainellaceae > Oculatella. The sequence goes on along the minus strand of NZ_JADEWO010000085.1, from coordinate 3,679 downwards.
GCGGAAAAAGACTTGCCATACCGACAATCGCGATCGGTGTTTGGCTCATTTTTGTACTCAAAACTTCCATGTCTGAGGATTGTTCCGGTTGCATAGACTGATGTCCCATACCTTGTTGGATTTGTGTTTGTAATTGATTAATGTCTTGGTGCAGTTGCAGCAGTTGTTGTAGAACCGACGAGGGAAAGGGACACTCGACACCTCGATTCATAGGGCATCCCTCCTTAATGGTGCAGAACACTCATAACTGTCTCAATATGAGAATGGAACGACCTTAGAGAATTCAATCATCCAACGCAATTCGCTTCTTGTGAGAAGCACAAACTGGAGGCGGGTTTATCTTGGGCAACGCCGCCAATGAGGGCAGGGAACTGAAGTGCCCCTTTCAGGTACTGCCTGTCTCATTTGAGACTCTCGGCAAAATAAGCCTTTCAATACTTTTCACCACTAAGGGCATCTCTCTAGAAAGGTTCTGGTAAATACTGAAAGTAGTGAGGTGCCAGTTCTAACCCCTGCAATTTCAGCGTTTGCAAGCGGTATAGAATTGCGGCTCCCTGCATCAAGTGAGTTGCCACATCGACAACTCGACGATTCTCCGGCTGTGCCAAATAAGTGCCTTCTACCCAGGCATTAAATGCCCCCATCGTCGGGCCACACCAGATTTGATAGTCCGCTTCCCGGAACTCATCTCCCGTGATCGCCCAACGGGAAGCCTGCCCTAGATACGATCGAAAAATCAGCGCCATTTTACGTTTGGGATGATCAATCGATCGGGCAATTTGATCGGGATCGCGCTGTTGGAAATAAGCAACAGTTTCCTGCCAAACAGTATCCAAATCTTTCCTAAAAATCTGTTGTTCCAGTTGTTGCCGTTCTTTTGAAGGAATCTCTTCAATGGCTTGATATTTCTGGTAATAATCAAACAGCTTTTGTGCCCGCATGGGAAAGAAACTGCCCCGTTTCAAGACTTGAAGTTTCACACCCATCTCAAACATGTCGGCGGCAGGTGCCATCGCCATATCTGTAATACTGGCTTGGGCGAGTAGCTGCTTCACCTGTGCAGATGTTCCTGCCTCCACACAAGCCTGGTTTACCGAGCCTGTGACGACGTATGCTGCTCCCATCATAAAGGCGGCTAGAACTGAGTGAGGCGTACCAATTCCACCCGCGGCACCCACGCGAATAGGCGTTTGATATCGGTATTTCTCCTGAATCTCGTGTCTCAGTTGCAAAATGGTTGGCAATAAAGCGACTATTGGACGATTGTCGGTATGTCCGCCGGAGTCGCCTTCCACAGTAATGTCGTCTGCCATGGGCACAGTTTCAGCCAGTTTTGCCTGTTGTTCTGAAATGAGTCCCTGTTCTAATAGTTGCTGCAAAATTTTCGTAGGAGCCGGACTCATAAACTTGGTCGCAACTTCTGCCCGCGACACTTTCGCAATAATTTTGTGGTTGATCTCAATGTGTCCAGCGGAACTTAACTGTAAGCCGCTGACTCGATAATGCACAACGCTGGAAGTCAGACCTAGAAATGCAGATGCTTCAATTGTTTTGATGCCACGCTTGATATAGAGTTCAACACTACGGCGTTCGATCGCGGCTTCACTGGGGCTGTGAATTAGGTTGAAGGCATAGGGGCCTGACGGCAATGCCTGTTGAATTCGATGGATAGCTGCTTCGATGCGATCGAGCCCCAAGCCTCCAGCGCCAAAAGAGCCAAGGATTCCAGCTTTACCCAGAGCAATCACAAGTTCTTCTGAGGCAATACCGTTTGCCATTGCACCAGCCATGTAGGCGTATTTGATACCATGGGCGGAACAGAACTGTGAATCACCCAGTTGATGCGTATAGATAGGTGATACAGCAGTTAGAATTTCGATGGCTTGATGTGAATCAGTTTCTTGGATTGTGCCTTCATGGGTCACTCCAATGTGCCCATTCTGTCGAACAATATAGCAAGGCTTCTTGATCGTATTCAGCTTTGTTTGAATTCCCGCAATGTCCCAAGACACTGTCTCCAATGAACCTAACCACCTGAATGTGGATTGGGATTGCTTTGTCGCCCAATGTAGGTGCTTATCGCAAAGCAGTACTGATGCCATAGATTTAGGGTGGTAGTGCACTTTCTTGTGTCTAGTTTGCCCAAAATACTTGATAGTGCCTCAAATAGTGGTGGGATAGGTCACGGGATCGTGCCAAGTACAGGAGTGTTTCGTTCATCCTGCTCGCTGCGCTGCTGTGGTCTTCGGCTATGCTGCCAAATTCCAGTTGAAGTAACTGACCACCCGTCGTGTAGTTACCTTGGTTTGCTCCCATACTTACCAAACTTGTTCTGTCTGCGATGCCATCTCCCCGTTTGTTGTCTGACAATACCGCCGGTTCGCTCTAAGGTTGTGTTTTATCTTTGCCAATATAACGCTCCATTTCAGGAGGCAATACTCGCTCATAACCATCTATTTTACAGATCCGCTCGTTTTCCCTATGTTTTTGTACTGTTCTAATCATGTAGCGATCCCTATAATGGATATGACTCAACGCGTTCGTAGAGTAGTCATCCTCATCATTGTCACCTTTATCATCATTGGCATCATTCACATCGGCACGTGCTGGTTATTTGGCGTAAGCGTTTTCTCGTCGAGGAGTCAACAGGCGCAGAATTTGGAAACTGCATTCGCGATGATTGAGCAATACCGTGTTACTGACTATCGGAATCAGGATTGGTGTCAGAACATTGCCTACGCTGGTGGTCAATTCTCCGACACAACGCATCCGTCAACGTGTAACCTCTTTGCAGGTCCGGCACCATCCTTTACGCCATCAGCGACAGCAGATTTCCGTTCCATCACCCAAGCACTGCGCCGATCAGGTGTCCGTGTTGCGTTTTTTGATGCGGACTTCAATTCAGCGGGTCGTATTCGTTCGGCTCGATTCAATATTAACTGCCTCCTGTGTGGTCGCGTTCGCTATGAATATCAGCCGAACTATGGCATTGTGCCACAAGATATTCCAAATGAAATGTGGTTCACTCCTATCAATCACAACTGGTATAAAGTCGAGGAAGATTGGAACTGATGGTGCAGGCAACCAAACGTTGCGTGCATCAATTATGTATCAACAAGAGCGTCAGTCAGCATAGAGTCCGCTGCACACCGACTTCGTAGGGCGATCGGTTATGAAGTAGAGGGTATCTGCGGCGGATGATTGGAAGCGTTCGGCGGCTGTGTGTGATTAACGCGATCGCGATTTCCTCAGGCACCACCCGGAACAGGATTATTACATTCGTGCGATTACACCTGTGGAAGTGCTCGAAGGGCAGGCAATGGGAAAAGTCGTGGGGGAAGATAGTCTACTTATCTACAACTGTAATACTTAATATCCTCTACCAATTCGTCGTAATTCGTCTCCTCACTCAAAGGCAGACAAATGGTTTTATCACCCGCAATACTTCGTTCTTTGCGCTCTGTCATAGGGGCTATCCTCCACAGTGCTTACCTTTAGCATAGGAGTTCTCTCGGTCGAGGAGGCATTCTGTCACAAAACACAAACTTATTTAGGATCGTGGATTAAATAACCTGTAATTCTACCTTTTGCATTTGTACACTGGAGAAGTAGACGATGAAGCGGAAACTTAATGCAACCTTACCCTGCTCCCATTGAAGCTCAAATGCAACGGTACTAT
>NZ_JADEWO010000084.1 GCF_015207605.1 Oculatella sp. LEGE 06141 | reverse complement strand
GTGGGATCAAGGGTGGGAGCCGCATCGGGCATTCGCATCACCTGATCGGCAACGCGATCGGCCTCTTGCTCATAGGGATCGTTGGGCTGGCTAATAGTGAGCTTAGGTTGAAGCAACGTCCGACGGATGCGGCTGAAATCATTCCCTGAGAAAGGCCATTGTGCCGGGTGAACGGATGGCGATCGCGGCACAGCCTCCGACGTTGGACTGGTGTGAGGAGGTTCCTCTCCCGCCGCCATGCTCGGTTGAATTTGACGTGTTGATACAGCAATCTGGCTAAATTGATGTCCGAGGAGCGATCGCGGTTCTGGCTGAAGAGCCGTCTCTAGCGCCTCTTGAGGTTGGGTATCCGGCTGGGCATGAGCCGCCGTAGCCAGTTCGGATGATGGCATAGAAGCTGGCGCATGGGCAATTGAGTGAGATGCTATCGGCGTAGCAGAGTCAGGAACCCGTGGGGCAGGTGTAGCGTTAGATGCATTGGGTGACTTACGCCGAATATCAATGCGATCGCTCATCCTGGTATCTCCTGACAGCCGATGGACTAGCTGAACTTGAAGCAGCAAAATTGTGGTAACACTGCTGCTACCAGCAATGTAGCGTCAGTTAACCCTGGATGATATTCGACAAAAGGCTAGAGTTTGGCGCGATATGCGCCTCCTAAACTCCTCACGATCGAGGTAGTTCGAGTTAAAATCAACACCTTTCAAACCGCTTCTAAGGAAAATAACCTGACGCACCTGCTCTGGCGCTGTCTTTAGCCAAGGTTCTTGATCAAGCTCAGATGGTGCTGCCTTTGCAATACATCAGGCGTTATGTGCCTTCTGGCTATAGATGTAGAAATGAAGCGAGTGGATATGCTCCACAAGTAGGACGAGAAACTTCGTTCGGGTTTCTAAGCTAGTTGAGCAGAGTCGTAATGCAACAGTAGGCGCAACTTAAACGTCCCCCTCAATGTCCTGGATTGGGGCTGCGGTGTGAACGCTCAGCCAGACGGCAACTCTGTCAACGTTGGTATGGAAGTCCCTAAAGTCAAGGACTGAAATCCATCAGGTATATCAGGGAGGTCAATGTAGCCCGTTTCCTACATTTCATTTAACCTCTGAGGGCATGTCGTTGTACTGATTCCGAACATTCCCTTGCTGCACAGCAAGGCTTATGTCTTTGAACACCATACCCTCGACAAACTCGTTGGTGGCGCTTCACGAGCGAACAAGAGGTTTTCGCTCTTCTATAGAACCTAGGGCGTGTTTTAAATCCTGGACGTTCCAACTCTTCCAACTCTATAAGACTTTTGAACGATTCAAAGTCCCCCAATCTTGGGGGATTTAGGGGGCGAAAAGCACAATGTAACCGAGCAATCGGGAGTTTTAAAACACGCCCTATCATTTTTGACGCGACAGAGGACGGGGTTTGGTAGTAGAGCCAGTTTTTGGAACCTGATTGGCAATCATCACTAACATTTTTAGGAGAAAACTCGATGAAAGCAGTTGTATTTCATGGCATTGGCGATATTCGTTTGGATAGTGTACCCGAACCCAAAATTCAGGAACCCACTGATGCCATCATTCAAATTACCGCCAGTGCCATTTGTGGAACTGACTTGCATATGATTCGGGGAACCTTTCCAGGGATGATTCCAGGAACTATCTTGGGGCACGAAGCCGTGGGTGTGGTTCAGGAAGTAGGTTCTAATGTGCGAAATTTGCGAGTAGGCGATCGCGTCGTTGTTCCCTCTACAATCTCCTGTGGCTACTGCTCCTACTGCCGCTCGGGCTATCATTCTCAGTGCGATACCGCTAACCCTAACGGGCCGCAAGCCGGAACCGCTTTTTTTGGTGGCCCAAAACCGTCGGGGCCTTTCAATGGGTTACAAGCAGAGTATGCGCGGATTCCCTACGCCAATGCTGGATTGGTAAAGTTGCCAAAGGAAGTGGAAGACGACCAGGCAATTTTAATTTCAGATATTTTTCCGACTGCTTATTTTGGCGCAGAACTGGCAGAGATTGAACCAGGGGATACCGTTGCTGTCTTCGGCTGTGGACCCGTTGGACTGTTTGCGATCGCCAGTGCCCAACTGCTTGGAGCGGGACGGATTTTGGCGATCGATACCATTGCTTCTCGGCTAGAAATGGCACAAGCACAGGGAGCCGAGATCATTGACTTCAATAAGGAAGATCCAATTGAAGCGATCCGAGAGCTAACGGGTGGAATTGGAGTAGACCGGGCGATCGATGCCGTGGGTGTTGATGCGGTTGCGCCCAACAGTGGACCGGCAGCGGAGAAAGCTGCACAGCAAGCCCAAGAATTTCAGCAGGAACTTCAGCAAATCGCGCCCGAAACCAATCCGCAAGGAGGCAACTGGCATCCGGGTAATGCTCCCTCACAGGCGTTGGAATGGGCTGTGCAGGGGTTAGCCAAGGCGGGAACGCTCTCGATCATTGGGGTGTATCCCCTGACGCACAAATTCTTCCCCATTGGCATGGCGATGAACAAAAACCTGACGCTCAAGATGGGCAATTGCAATCACCGCAAATATATTCCGTCTATTGTGGATATGGTTCACAGTGGAGTGATTGATCCCACCCAAATTCTGACGCAGGTAGAACCGATGACTTCGGTGTTGGATGCTTACAAAGCCTTCGATCGGCGGCAGTCGGGCTGGGTAAAAGTAGAACTTGTGCCCGGAGCATAAATGGCAACCGCTTGAAGACAGCCAGATCAGGCGTCTGTGAACTCCGACCTTCACCGTTTTGATTTGGCTGTTTTTGGTTTAGCGGCTCTAGATTCTACTGTGAAGGTTGGAATGTCTCGCAGTTCCGATTCGCTCAAGTTGTACTGCTCGCATACCAGACTGAGGCGATCGCCCGATCCGGCAACGGCGTTAACGGAATGGGTCAAATCGCCCTGAAAGTAAAGCAACGTATTAACGTGGGGTTTGATTTTTCCGACCTGCTGTTTGTGACGGTGTAGGACAAGTTCTCCGCCACGCAAATCAGACGGCACGCGGATATAGAGTACGCTCACCATTGCTGGTGGTTCCACTGTTTTGCAGTACGATCGCAGCGATCGATCAATATGGGGATCGACACGGGAGTCTTGTTTGAGCAGCAGCGGATTGAGATAGAAAGCGTTGCAGGCTGGCTGAAGCGCATGATCTAAATAGGGCTTAAAAAAGGGAAACTGCCGCTCTACCTCTGCGATTCCAGATCGTTGGAACACGACAGAAAACCCCTTGGTACCGACAAAGTCGCGGTTGAGGTTGTTGACGGCAAAGTAGGGACAGGCCAATATCTCTCCCCGCAGGTCGTTGAGATAAGCGATCGAAAACGAATTGGGATGTTGATGATAGTAACTCAAGGATTCAGGAACGTTAGACGGTTGAGGAGCGATCGCATTCTACCAATTTTAGTCTGGCAAAAAAGAGACATGGGCACTGACAACTCGCCATCCGTCTGGGGTTCGCATCCAGGTTTGGCTTTGTCGTCCCCGTCTGCCAGAGCCGTTGCGCCGAAATTCAGTGTTCGCGGTGGCAAAGTCTTCCCCGTAGGTAGTAATGATTGTATTGATGAGGGTGCGATCGAGTCCCTGGGATGAACGGCTGCTGCGAAATAGGGCGATCGCATCGTAGCCATATAGATTCTCGGTGGCACCATAGCGGATAGTGTGAGGACTTTGCCAGAACAATTCATCCAACACGGCCACATCGTTATTGACCAATGCCGCTTCGTAGCGGGCGAAAGCGGCTGTCACTTCAGCCAAAACCTCAGCTAAATTAATGTCCATAGAGAATGTTTCAAAAGTGCTAAACCTCTACTGTAGGGGTATTGCACTACCCTCACAAAGTGCATACAAGATTCAGCAATGCCGTTCACTGAATCTGTAAACACAATCGTATCGGCAACCCAGTCTAAAAGGATGTCTTAAAAGTGTTAAGCTCCAACTCAAACCGCCCCCTAATCCCCCAATTCTGGCTTCGACGTGAGCGCTCAGCCGAACGGGGACTTCCGAATCAATTCTGTTTCAAAGTCCCCCAATTCTGGGGGATTTAGGGGGCTGATTTAGAATGTTGCGCCATTCTCAGAGGATGCTTTAAAAGTCTAAATTTGTAGCCCGATACCCGTAGGGGCGTAGCATACCCTGCGGGAAGCAAGCTACGGGCAATACTTCTGGGTCTATTTCAAGGGCTATCTGCCGAATGCTACGCCCTTACAGGAAACATTTGTTACTTTTCAAACAACCTCTCAAACACCCTCTAAATAAATTCTATTGAATTCATCGTTGTTGGTCTGTTTTGCCATGCCCACCGTCGGACAGAGGCAGCGGGCATCAGCATAACAGACGCGCCTGATGCGGTAGCAATCATTACTCGATGCCGCCGCTCGGGATGGGGAAAAGGGAGGGCGATCGCCAATTATTCATTGGAAACCCCGTTTATATTCCCCTTATATCCCCTCCCACCGCATTGATGTCTTCACCGAAGAAAGCTTAACTGAAGGGTTGAAACTCGTAACTGCAGAATGCATTGAGTTAACAAGCTGACCTAAAGGATTGACTGATCTAAAATGAAGCAACAGCTTATAACAGCAGCATTTCTGACCTTAATTGCCCCTGCGCTTCTTCAGAGCTGTGGTGGTAACAATGCACCTCAAGCTGAGGCTCCTACCGCTGAACAGGCTAACCCCTCTGCTACTACGCCAGCGAATGGTGAAACCGGAACTCTAGAAATTCGCGCCAACGGTGAAGATTTTGTCCGCGAAGGATTTACGACTAAAGACGGATGGGAAATTAGCTTCGACCATGTCTACGTTACCCTGGCAGACGTTACAGCCTATCAAACCGATCCGCCGTTTAACTCGGAAGCGGGTACAGAGATTCAGGCGACACAAGAAGTTAGCGTCTCGGAACCCAAAACAGTAGACCTGGCAGAGGGTGAGACGGATGCCGATCCTGTCTTGGTTGACACTGTGGAAGCTCCAGCAGGACGCTACAATGCCCTCTCCTGGAGAATGGTCAGTGCCAACAGTGGCCCTGCTGATGGCTACCCTCTGGTAATGCAGGGCACGGCAACCAAAGACGGGGAAACCATCAACTTCAACCTGCGGCTCAATCAAGAGTTGGCATTTACCTGCGGCGATTTTGTTGGGGATGACCGCAAAGGCATTCTTGAGCCAGGAGACACGACTGACCTGGAAGCGACCTTCCATTTTGACCATCTATTTGGCGATGGAGATGCCCCACCCGATGATGAAATCAACACCGGGGCGTTGGGCTTTGACCCCCTTGCAGCATTGGCACAGAATGGTGAACTCGATGCCGATACAGCCGAACTAGAGCAGAACATGTCTGCGGATGACTACAACACGCTGCTGGGAATCTTGCCCAGCTTAGGCCATGTTGGTGAAGGGCACTGTCAAGAAACACAATTGACGACATGAAACCACGATTAATGATTTTGCTGGGATTGCTCTCGGTTCTGGGAGTGCAGTCCAGGGCGATCGCCCACGGGGTTGAGATTAATTACCAGACCACCGAAGCCATTGCTATTAATGCCACGTATGACACGGGCGAACCGATGGCAGAGGCTCAGGTTATCGTTTATGCGCCAGACGATCCATCAACGCCCTGGATGACCGGAACAACCGACGAACAAGGACGATTCTTGTTTGCTCCCGATCGCGCCCAATCTGGTAACTGGGAAGTCGCCGTGCGGCAGGCAGGACACGGAGAAATTCTCAGTATTCCAGTCGATGGCGAAGCGGCCAGTGAAACGGAACAGGCTCCAGCTCCGTCGTCTGAAACAGCAGCAGTAGAGCAAACAGCAGGCCGTGCCAACAACCTGGATGCCCTATCTCCTTTGCAAAAAGGAGTGATGGGAGGTGCTGTTCTCTGGGGATTCATTGGCACCGCGCTATTTTTTGCAAGAGGAAAGAAATAGTGCATATTCCAGACGGAATTTTGCCCGCTCAGGTTTGCATTGGTGGCTATGCTGTAACGGGCTTAGCCACCTGGTATTCTCTGCGGCACATTAACCGCAAAAAAGACCCCACTGCCGATATTCCCAAAGCTTCATTGCTAACGGCGGCTTTCTTTATTGCCTCCTCAATTCATATTCCAATTCCTCCAGCCAGCGTCCATTTAGTGCTAAATGGTTTATTGGGAACGGTACTGGGATACTATGCGTTCCCGGCTATTTTAATTGGTCTGGTTTTTCAGGCCATCATTTTGGGACATGGTGGGCTAACAACCTTGGGCGTGAACGCCGCGATGATGGGCATTCCAGCACTGGTTGCTTATCACATTTTTCAACTGCGCGATCGGTTTGGGCGCAGGCTCAACGATCGCTGGTTCGTAGGCATATTTTCATTTTTAGCGGGTGCTGTGGGTTTGGGGTTAGCCGCGATCGTCTTCTTTATCCTGGTAATTACCACTATTCCGTCTGGCTTTGACGTGGATGTGGAACGAGCGGCGATCATTGGGTTGTCGCTTGCCCACATTCCCTTGATGCTGATCGAGGGCACGTTTACAGCGCTACTGGCTCTGTTTCTGTTGCGGGTCAAACCAGCGCTGTTAAATATCAAAAGTGAAGGGTAAGGATGAAGCTAGCACTGGATGAGTATGCCCATATTAATTCGCCCATCCACCGTTGGGAGACGCGATCGAAACTAATTGGACTCATTACGCTCATCTTTGCCTTTGCCTTTGTTAAAACGCTTCATTTGCTGCCAGCCATGCTGCTGGTAACGGCTCTATTGTATGTGGCATCTCGGCTGCCGCTCTCCTTTCTGCTAATGCGGTTGCGGTATCCTGGCTATTTTCTGTTGGGAGTGGTGCTGCTGCTGCCGTTTTTATCTGGCGAGACGGTGGTTTGGCAGTGGGGTGCATTAACCTTGCGCCAGGAAGGGATACTGGCAACGATATTAATCACCTGTCGGTTTTTATCAATTGTAACCATAGGCTTTATTCTAATTGGCACCACGCCCATTTTGAAGCTGATTAACGCAATGCGATCGCTGGGTTTACCGCCTCTTTTGGCTGATATGATGTTGCTGTCGTATCGCTACCTGTTTGAAATTGCTAATGATTTAGCCACAATGCAGCAGGGGATGAGATTACGCGGATTCCGCAGTCAGTCTCGTAAAGGTCTGTTCATACCCAACGGGCAAGAGTTGCGCCGCCTTGCTTCCTTAACGGGGACTTTACTGGTTCGTAGCTACGAGCAATCAGAACGAGTGTACAAGGCAATGAAATTGCGAGGATATGGCGCACATTCCCAACCGTTGCTTCAGTCTACAGCGGCGTTCCATCTACGCTGGGAGAGAGAAGCTGGAAGCGTCATTGCTCTACTATTAATGCTGCTAGTCGCCTCAGGCTTTGTGATTGCAGAAGTCGTCTAGCATTGGTGTAGAGTTCAAATACGCTATGGATCAACCCTCATCTCCAGTGCAGCCATTGTCAATGTCCCCTTCATTCTCCCCTGCCACTCATGCGGCGATCGCGGCGACAGGGCTATGTTTTTCCTATGCCGATCGGTCGGATGTATTGTGTGATGTCAATTTACAGGTTCATGTGGGCGATCGCCTCGGCCTCATTGGTCATAACGGTTGCGGCAAAACGACGCTGTTCATGACGCTCTGCGGCGTACTGCCTCTCAATGCTGGAGACATTCATTTGTTGGGTCGGTTGGTCGTACCCGGTCAGTTTTATCCAGAAATTGGGCTGCTGTTTCAGAACCCTAACGATCAGCTATTTTCGGCATCGGTTCAGGATGATATTGCCTTTGGACCACAAAATATGGGACTGACGCCCGATGAGGTCGAGCAGCGAGTACAAGAGGTTTTGAGCCTGACCGGTTTATCAGATTTAGCCAGTCGTCCTCCCCACCATCTTTCGGGTGGGGAGAAGCAAATGGTGGCGATCGCCGGGTTGCTGGCCATGCGGCCTCAAATTGTGCTGTACGACGAACCAACGGCTAATTTGGATCTGCGGGCGCGTCGCCGTCTCATTCAATTCTTACAACACGCCCAGGAGACGCTGTTGATTGCCTCTCATGATTTGGAATTTGTTTTAGAGGTGTGCGATCGCGTCATCCTCATGCATGAAGGGCAAATTATTGCCGATGGCGATCCAGCTCAGATAATGGGCGATCAAGCGTTGATGGAAGCGTATGGCCTGGAAAAACCGCACTCCCTCACGCATCTTAAGCACCGCTAACGCCGTAGTATGCGCCAACCGCCAGCAGGATAATGGTGATCACTCCCAGTGAGGTGGTGACGATGAATAGAAAAGAGGGCTTCTTCGGCAGTGGAGTTTCGCTGTCGTGCTGCACACCATATGGATCAGAACTGTTGGGCGGGGTTGTTTCGGGAGACATAATCATTACTCTAATAGTGTTCATCCATCATGGTTGCTTTAGCAGATGGATGAATCATCCAACCATAGAATGATCCCCAAAGGTAGACTTAAGGATCGTGCTTTTTCTGTAAATTAGAAATACACCGGACGCGGGTATCGTTCCTGGTAATGAATCATGATAAAAATGCCTCGTCCGGCTAGCCGCAAGCCATTGCCATAGGGATATAAACGCGGTTAGAGATAAAACGGTAGAGATACAGACAAGGGAAGCAAGGACTAGAGAGGATGAATAGACAGCAGGAGCGTCTACCCAATGAAAAGAAGTCTAGAGAATGGGTCTGGCCGTTTTGGCTCACGCTGCCCCTTTACCCCTACCGCAAGCGGCAAACTCTTCGCCAGGAAGTGATCAAGAACACGATCTGGATCTTTGATCAAATCCAGGGCATTCTTTACACCGTTGTTCCCATTCGCATGACGGTGGTGAAGCTGGACGCTGGGGGTCTGCTGGTGTATGCTCCTGTGGCTCCCACTGGCGAATGTGTTCGGTTGGTAAACGAGTTGGTGGCAGAGCACGGTGATGTAAAGTACATTGTTTTGCCAACCAGCTCGGGGTTAGAACACAAGATTTTTGTTGGCCCTTTTGCCAGACGATTTCCAACCGCGCAGGTTTTGATTGCTCCGCATCAATGGAGCTTTCCGGTTAATTTACCGCTCAGTTGGCTTGGCTTTCCTCAACGGCGAACGCAGGTTCTTCCAGAGGACAGCCAGCAAGCGCCTTTTGCCGCTGAGTTTGAGTACGCCGTGCTGGATATCAACCTGGGACGAGGATCATTTGCGGAAGTTGCCTTATACCATAAGCGATCGCGTACATTGCTGCTCACCGATTCGATCCTGTCGATTCCAGAAGAGCCGCCTGCGATCGTGCAAGTTGATCCAACGCCGTTGCTGTTCCATGCCAGGGACAGTGCCCTGGAGAGCGTGGAAGACACTGAGGCTAATCGGCGTAAGGGTTGGAAGCGAATTGCACTGTTTGCAGTTTATTTTCGTCCCAGCACGCTAAAGACAGTAGGGTTGGGGCAGGCTCTACGGGATGCATTCCATGCGCCCGATCGCTCCAGAAAACACTACTTTGGGCTTTTTCCGTTCCAGTGGCAACCCGATTGGATGCGATCGTTCGACGCGTTGCGGGGGGGCGGTCGTCCGTTTGTTGCACCGATTCTGCAAACGCTGATCCTGCCCCATGCACCACAGCAGGTTCTAGATTGGGCAAACCGAGTGACCCAGTGGAATTTTCAGTACATCATTCCCTGCCATTTTGATGCGCCCATTGAGGCGAGTCCTGCTCAGTTTCGGCAAGCGTTTGCCTTTCTGCAACAGTCCACCACGGCTGAGGCAATGGCTGGCAGTGATCCTTCACCGTTGCCAGAGGAGGACTTTCAATTTATCAGAGAACTGGAAGCTAATTTAATCCAGCGTGGGATTGCCACTTCCCCTCAACCGAAGGTGTGATGCCCCCTTGCCAGTAACGGAATCAGGATTAAGACGATGGCGTTAAAGGTGCCAATATGGTCACTTCGAAGCGTCTCCTTTTCTGGATTGCCGCAAGCGCTAACCCCTCAACCGAAGGACTTCCAAATTTCCAAACCGATTCCGTGGATAAAGTCGAGCTAAGGAGTCTGGCCTGATTGACTGACAAAAGCCCTGAGAGACCAAGTGGCAGTGTTTACCGCTGCCACTCAGTTTATGGGGATAGCGATCGCCCTACCTCGAAGGGGAACCGTCGTGATGCAGGTACTTGGTCAAGATGCTGATGTAACTCCCCGACGGTAAGGTTGCCAACAACCGCTGCCGTTGCTCTTCACTCTCAGGAGAGGCGATCGGCTTTGTCCAGTCTCCCGCTTCGGCAAACCCCCGCCGATGTAAGTTCTTGATAGTGTCTATCACATCCTGCTTGCTTCCCAGCAGTAGCACTCGTAACGGGCGGCGATCGCCACTGGCAACTGGAATGACCTGATGCCGTTCCGGTTGTGACTCTACGGTGCGATCGTTCTCCATCTGAGCAATGAAATCAGCCATGATGTTTCTCCTGTTTGGCTTACGGGTAAGGAAAGCCAAAAACCTAGCCACCCCGCATATCATTGAAGCGCAAAGCAGGGTGGCTTGCAGGAGTGGTAAGATCTCCCAAGCCTCCGCGTTGCCAAGTCCAACGTGGGGGTCAGCTATCCTTGGCTGGTCTCAACAGCCCTGGATAGCGCTTGACTAGATTTTTGGTGACTGGTTGCTCTGCTGTGGTTTACACCACAAACAACCTAACTCATCACGGTACGGGATTTGTCTGGCAGAGTCAATACAGAGAATGGAGGGAGGGGGCGATCGAGTGACTAGCCACTCGTCATTTGTGATACTTACTCGACTCAATGTGGTTGCTTCTGCAACCATATTGAGTCGTCCATCTGCTCATCTGTATCAGCAAGCCGAACATAAGCGGAATGATTCGGGCTATCTAGCCTGAGCAGTATGTTAGGCAGACACAATCTGCACAAGTAGTAAAATCGGGTGAATAGGCAGAATGATTCCGCCTATCCACCCATTTTGGGATCTTAGGCGGAAACTTTCAGTCTAATAATAGTTATACAGCCTTATCACCTTGACAGGGATAAACTGCACGATGAGAACCTACTAGGCTATTCATTAGGGTTCTTCATGAAAGTACACAGGGTGCCTTATGTATTGAGAGGCACACAAAGTCACCAAGTCATATTGAAGCCTGTAGTACAGGGGTGCTAGCATTGGGACTTAAGGTAATAGCAGTAGTCTTTTAGCTAAGCGTGTGTCTTTAGTTACACTAAGATTAGTAAATTTTAAAGCGTACTTTGAGCTTTGAATTTCTAACTGCTACTCGCTCAAACCCTAAAAACCATCATTTATCAAGAACTTTAGCTGTGAAATACCAAGACCTCTTCGACCAGAAAAGATATGAGGAAGCTATTGTTGAACTTCAAAAGGAGTTAAAGCTAGAAGCAGATGATAGAAAACTTAGCTTACTAGCTTTGTGCAAGTTCATTGTTGGTGATTATGAAAACGCATTGATGACTCTGAAAAAGATCGAGTATCCCCAACAGGTGGATTACGAAATTTGGGCCGATATACATTGGCTATATAAAAACTGGGATGAAATGATAGCTGCATTAAGAGCAGCACAACAATTTAGTCCATCTGCTTACACATACTATCGATTAGCAGTTGCTGAGGTAAGAGGCCGCTACTTACATCAAATCGATGCTGCCAGTAAAGAAATAATTAAAAATTATCTCCTTAAAGCTGTTGAGTTTGATGATTGTTCTCCAGATGCTTTTTTGCTTCTTTTTAGATTACAAGAATCAGAGGATTTAGGCGATAAATTAAATACTTTAAACAAGGCATTTCAAAGGCATCCTGATAATCCTAATATTCGCTATGAATTGGCATCGATACTTATTTATCAGGAAAGAGAGTATGAAAGAGCGACTACTTTATTGTCTCCCTTGCTGGGAACAAAAGAATTTGGACAAAAATCAAAGTGGTGTATCTTTGAAACTCTATGGCGGCAAGGAAGTTATGTTGATGCCATAAAGTATTTAGATAACCTAAACATTAAAGACAAAAAGTTTATATCTAGAGTTAAGGCAGATTTGCTATTTAAACAAAACAAACTGAGTGAATGGTTGGTTTTAACCGCTGAATCAGCCAACAATGATGATATAGAATCTGTCATCCGATACCACTTTACAAAGGCTTATGTGAATTTACAAAAGAACAATTTAGAACAAGCAATTAATGACTTTAAAGCTGGTGCATTACTATTTTTAGGTCAGGATATCTACTTAGAAAATTTTGTAGAATCTTGGACGGAGGGAAGCTTTTTTGCTTATCAGGATTTTGACGTTATTTATGAAATCTGTGAGACTTTAGTCTTGCTTAAAGATGAAACTGAGGTAATTACTTCACAAGTCTCAGGTTTACTCCTATATATAATTCAAAAGCATTTCTCTGGAAAACAGCATGACGAGCTACTTCAATTTTTCTCGATACAATCAGAGACGCCACTTCTACTTTCTGCTAAATTACTGGATTTTCCTCCAAGCTTGGGCAATGAACTAGCTCGGGAATTTTTAGATAGAGATTTTCTAGAAGCTATTAGATTCTATTTAGATTATGCCATCTGGAAGTGCGAAAGTGATGAGTATATTTTAGAGGAGTTTGAAGCAAAACTATACAACGAAGAGGGAGATGGTGAAAATGAAATCACTATAAGACAGGGACCTTTGATAGAGGAAATTGTTTTAAGCAGACTCGAAAAATGTACTAATTCGAAAGTCATTATTGAGGTTTTTCTGCCATTTTATGATGCCTTTTGGCGCGACCTTCTTTTTAAGCTCAAGTCGTTCAAGGTTGTTGCCAAAGTCAGCCAAAAATTCATGGTCGCCTCTGAAAGATCTCACGGAATATTTGATTACGCTTACAGTAGTAACTGTATAGGTAATACTGATGAAGCGGAAGCTGCTTATAAAAGCTTGATAGATCAGCAACCTAACAATGCAGCAGCAATTAACAATTTAGGTGTTATCTATGAAAGGAAAGGTTTATTGGATGAAGCATTTTCACTTTTTGGTCAGGCCGTCGAAATTCATGAAGACGATGAGATCCATAACTCAAATTACAGAAGGCTGAAATCATTAATCGAGCTTAGGAATGATTCGCTTCAGAGATTTCAGATCTCCTTAGACAAGGTAGTAGAGAAGGCCGTTCGTGTTGGCTTGTCTGAAGAGGCCCTGGCTGATCTCAATGAACTTTATTGGTATAGCGATTTATCGACAAGCTCTATCCAGGAAAGGTTGGATCTAAAACGTTATAGTTCTAGTAATCTTTATAATTTTGTTTTTCCCTATAGAACTGAAGAGAAGTGCCCTAATTGTTTTATCGATCTGACATATAAAAGCCGTTCGGCAAAGGCTTCAGATGATAAAATTTGTCTTGGTTGTGGTCATAAGAATAGAGGCTGGTGTAGCTGTCAGTACTGCAAAAATATTCAAGAGGAGAGAAGAAGAAAAGCAGAAAGAGAAAGGTATCAAGCTGCATTGGAAGAGTTTAATAAAACTAAAGAGCAATACTGCACAAATGAATATGCTGAGTGGGCAATAGCAAAACTTTCCAGAAGAGAAAAGATTTTCTTAAAAGCCTTTATAGAAGTTATCCAAGAAAGCGAAAATCCAACTTGGGAGGAAATTTGTGAGAAGGCAGGTGTTGTTTCTCACAAAATATATGCTAGTAAGTTGAAAAACTTGAAACTGTTGCTAGTCAACCCAGAAGGGCAAATATTAAGAAATTCTGCTGTCAAATTAGACATGCTTGAAGTCGAGAATGTACGTAGGATTTCTCCATCAATTCGCTTCGATGTGTTTCAAAGAGATAATCATGTTTGTCAGTATTGTGGTCGTACTCCGCCAGAAGTCAAATTAGTTGTAGATCATCTTGTTCCAGTGGCACAAGGAGGTACTGATGTTTTTGAAAACCTCGTAACCAGTTGTGAAGAATGTAATTCTGGGAAATCTGATAAATTAATAAAAGCTTTTACGGGTGGGTTTGACAAGGAAGATTGGTCTAAGCATATTCGAGATACTCGTCTAAATGTTCTGCAAGAACGCCGCGAGAAAATAGACGAAGTTAAAAGATTTTGGGTTGCCTTATTGAAAAAGAGGAGATTGCCAGAACGTGATGATACAGCCATTCATATCTTCATAGAAAAATATGAGCCTGAATGGATTAAGTCTGCGATTACAATTGCAGTAAACAAAGAAATAAAAGATTATATTAAATATACAGCAGGCATTTTAAGAAATTGGGCTAAGGATGGCCCACCGGAAAATTTATCAAATCCTGATATTGGCTTAACCAAGAATCTGGCAACCCCCAAGCAAATTGCTTATATTAAGGCTCTTTTAGAAAGAGTTGGTCTTAGCTTAGGAGATTTAGTCGATAAAACCGACTTTGATGAGCTTACGATGTTAGACGCAAGAAATTTGATATCTGAACTGACTGAAGAAGCCAGTGAATAGGTTGGTAGTGCAACTGAGAAGATTACCGGGATCGTATAACAACCCTGGTGCAGCGGATTGACTGAAGTTACCTGTTAAGTCCCAGAGTCTCCGGCAACCGCTGACCAGGAACGTTAGCCTGCAAGGAGGTTATTTGTTAAATGAGATCACAACAGCAATCGAAGCACTTCAGAACCCAATGAGTCGGGCTGAAGTCAACATTTCTATTGCTGAACAATTTAATCTCACTCATCAAGCTGACAGAGCCTTATCTATCATACATTGAACACGCACTTCAAGAGATAGCGTTTATTCCAGTCGAGGAAAAATGTGTCATTAACGACCTCAAGTGCAAAGCAGCGAAACAACTTGCCAAAGCAGGGTCGCAAAATCGCAGCATAGCGATGCTCAGTGAAACTCTTCAGCAAGCTGATGCCTTTGAAGATCTGGAAGCTCGCGACTATGCACTCATCGATATTTCAGAGGTTTATGCCGAGGTTGGGATGTACGATCGCGCGATTCAGATTGGATTAATGATGGACGATGATTACACGAGGATATGAGTGCTATTCGACTCAATTGCTCGTATTGCCATCATCCAGAACCATCATGAACAAATTTTTAACCTTCTTGCTGTCATAGACAATAACCCAGATAAAGATCACCTTCTACTGGAAGCAGTGAATGTGTATTCTATTAATAATCAATCAGAACGATCGATTGCTCTAGTCTCCCTGATGACTTATCCCAGTAGCAAAGCAGAAGCTTTAGCAAAAATCGTCAAGGAGAGGGATGAGGCGATCGCACAGGATCAACTTTTAGACTTACTCAACCAAGCTGAAGCTCACGCTTTTTCAGAGCAAAATATCAGTATGAAAGCACAAGCTCTACGAATAATTGTAGAGCAGTACATTGAACTACAACAGTTTCACCATGCTCGTACTCTTCTGGAACAGGCAAAACAGTTCGTCATCTCTTTAAGTGTTGCCCATCTTTTGGAGCAAACTCCTCGTAATTTCATTCTTGGTGGTATTGCAAGAGCATTAGGCAAATTGACAGAATATGAAGCTGCTGCTCAAACCACAGATGCAATGACAGATAGAACATTTAGTGCAACAACTCTAGTGGACATTGCTCAGGAAAATAGTGAGCGGGAGACGCTCGATGACACCTTGAAAACCAAAACCGTGCAGGAGTTATCTGCTGTCGAGAATGCGCTTGCAGGAGATAATTCTCATTTAGCAGATTTGCAGCGGGTGAGGTTGGCAGAGGCATGGGCCAAGCTGAAGGCATTGGAACGATCTCAAGCCATTGCAGAGCAAATCAGCGACTCAAACCTCAAGGCACTAGCCCTGCGATATACTGGTACTGGTGTTATCGGCTTCTTTCTGCAAAGTCTGCATCTTGAGTCACAATGCAGAAATCGTTTAATTTAGCGAACTCCCAAATCTCTGTATCGGTTTTCTCTGCTAAATTATGAAACTGAACATGTCTGGCATTAGGGAAAACATCAGCCAAGCGAGTCACCATTTTTCGGCTCAAATTTTGATCAAACAGTAGTTTCAAGCAGCACTCACTGAGGCAACTAAACGATGATCGCGATCAGCCGCAAACTCTAGACAGGCTCTAATGTCTGTTTCTGTCAGTTCTGGAAAGTCGTCAACAATCTCAGTAACAGACATTCCAGCAGCTAGCCAACCAAGAACATCGTAAACTGTGATCCGCATTCGACGGATGCAAGGTCTTCCCCCACGTTTATCAGGTTCAATGGTAATGATGTCGCGATAGCTCATAATACCAGGTATGTTATGTCTACATCTAAGTCTAGAGCAGGCTAACACTGCGCTGCAACGGACGGAACCGACATCTCAGTGGAGGTGCCAAAATTGTCTGCCGCTGCTGAGCTTCACCGTTGGACGGCACAGCGTCGATCACCGCTATTGAGCCAAAGGTCGTTGCACAGAGTCACCAAGCTTCTAGCTCTATCAAATTGAGTGCTGAACAATTAACGAAAGGAGTTCCCAAGATGCAAGGGATCTGCCACTGTGGGCGCGTCACTTGGACGCTTGACACGTCACCCGAATCCGTCACAGCATGTAACTGCACGATCTGCCGCCGCTATGGTGCCCTCTGGGCATACGGCTACATTGGCAATGACATTCGCACATCCGGCGAAACGACCAGTTATCGTCGACCCGATGGTGGAGCAATCGATTTCCACTTCTGCAAAACCTGCGGTTGTGTGACGCACTATGTGGCGACCGTTCCAGGAGAGGACGGACGACACTGGACAGCCGTCAATCTGCGTCTGACCGAGCCAGATCCCATTGCTGGTCTACCGATCGACCACTTCGATGGTCTTAACAGCTTCGACGACTTGCCCCGCGATGGCCGTTGCGTTTCGGACATGTGGTTCTGAAACACCGCGTGTTTCTTTATTAGTCCGTCAGCAATTGTCATTTCTGGATCCAAGCAGACAAAAGTGACGGAGGCAGAATGCCGTCCAACAACCCTGTGCAGCAGACGGTATCAAGAGTTCGGTCTGATACGAAGCTAATCTGCCGCTGCCGACCAGAATCGTTGGGCTGCTTCATATCCGGTTGGGGACGTGCTTTGATGCTACCTGTGAGCCTCCTGTGTTGTAATAGACTCAGCACCAGATGAGTAGTCTATGCAAACGATGCTTGTACAAACGAAAGCCCAAGTACTAGCTCTGCTCCAGGAATATCATCAGGAGTTACACCGCTTTGGAGTTAAACGATGCGGCGTTTTCGGCTCGTTTGCCCGTGACAGTGCAATTCACCCTCAAAGTGATGTTGATAGCTTGGTTGCTTTTGAGCCAGACCAGAAAACGTTTGATAATTTTATACACCTATACCTTTTTTCTAGAAGATCTTTTTGGCAGAGCAGTTGACCTCATTACTGTTGAGTCATTAAGCCCTTATATTGGTTCGCATATTCTAGATGAGGTCGAGTATGTCTCCGTCGGCTCGTGAATATTTACAGCACATTCTTGATGAAACGACCTACATCATGACGAGTGCTGCGAGTTTAGACAAGACAAAATTTGTGTAAGATGAAACGCTGAAGCGTGCTTACGTTCGCAGTATCGAAGTAATCGGCGAAGCTGTCAAACAATTGCCAGATGGATTGCGTCAAAATACGATGCTATTGAGTGGCGGGCGATGGCTGGGATGCGCGATCGATTAATTCATAACTACTTCGGTGTAGACTATGACATTGTTTAGGATGTTGTAGTCAATAAAATTCCTACACTGGATGCCGAAATCAGGCGAATTCTTAAACAAGAGTATTCATAGACAGGCATTGAAAGACAATAGTGTTTGCGGCAACCCAACAATTCAAATGCAGTCGGACGAATGAAAGTTGTTGATGCTGAGTTAAGGTTAATTGCCGCCGCTGATTTGAAGCGTTAGCTGGCTCCGCACACAGCTCTTGCACTCGCTGCTGGAGGCGATCGACCTCTCCGAAAAGACCATCTAGCGATCGGTTATGGTACGGAGCTGAGGCGATCGGGTGTGGCAGTGGGTGGAGCGATCGGTATTTCCGAGAAGACCATGCAGCGATCGGTGATGACAGAGTGAATGAGGGCGATCGGTGGGGGGAGAGGGGCGATCGGCAGCGGGTGAACAGGGTCTTTAAACCTCTGCCCTCTCTGAAAGACTTCGTGTTGAACTAATCAATCCGCATTTCGGGGGGAGTTGTTGCCGGCTCATAAGTCGTGGACGGGCTGTATCGGACGAGATTAAACCACCCCAACGCTAGTAGAAGACCGAACCCACAGCCCAGCAAAAAAGTCCAAGCGTGAGACGACTCGAGCACGCAGAGCAGACGGCGATCGCCGCCATATATCTGCACCAGCCAGCCTTCGCTGGTGTTGTCAAATTTGGTTCGTAGTTTAGTTGGGTCAAACTTGCTCATGGTGTTCACTCCATACTGATCCAAAGTGTGTGGCGGTGGCGGGCAAGTGCCCGCCGCTATGGAAACATCTGTCAGAAAATTCACTTGTGGATGGAGAGTGTCTCAAGGGGAGAGATTAGGTCGCTCAAACCTGACAGTGATGTCGAACAGAAGACCCCAAAAAGCTGGGATATGACCCTGGCCTTTTCGGTCTGCGTCGTTTCAATTCAACAGCCGTCTGGTCCACAGAAACTGTGCCCGTACAGTACCTCCGCGTCGCAGATATAAATCATGCCCGCAAAATCGAGGAAAAACTTCACTGCAACCTGATCCGCGATATCCTCAGCCATATCTCGATCCGGGGTAAGCACCTCGAATTTTACATTCGCCTGGGTATCAGAAACGCTGGGTTGTCCCGACGAGCGCACGTTGCGACTGCCTTTACCGCCAGTCTCCACCACCGTATAACCAGTCGCTCCAGCTTCTTCGATGATAGTGGCAATCTTTTTCAGCAGAATCTTTTCTGTGACGATGACAAGCTTTTTGGCTGGCTTGGCCATGTTGGTTACCTCCTTACCTATGGATACTGATCTTGTATGTTGAGCTGCTTGGTCTGCCAGGTCAGGGGAGCGCCAACAGACCGTGACCCGTCTAGGAATTAGCTGCCGCCTATCGCCTGAGCTAGCCCGAGGAAGAGTGGTATTCCCAAGCCAATCGCAATGGGTGTACCGATGGCTGTGGAAGCACCGATGTAGGCAGAGGGATTAGCTGACGGGATACCGGCTCGCAACGTGGGCGGACCTGAAATGTCTGAACTGGAGGAAGCGATGACGGCCAGAACCACGACGCCGCCCATGCTGAATCCCGTGGTGTAATGGGCAATCATGCCGAGACCAAAGGCAATGAACCCATGCACTAGCGGTGCCGCCACGCTATACACGACGTACCACTGGGCTACTTTGCGGAGTTCACCAATCCTTGACCAAGCTTCCATACCCATGACTACCATCAAGATCGAAAGTAAGCCACGGAAGAGGGGATCGTAGAAGCTTTCATAGACGCTTTCTGGTCGAGCAAATATGCCAAGAGCAAGACCGAGCAACATTGCCGATAGGGCAGGACCCTGGAGGCTTTCCTGCACGATCGGCCATATCTTGACCCGATTATCCGCAGGAGGCTTTTTCTTGCTGCGATACTCTTGTCGGCTGCTGGGATAATCACCTGCAGTACTGGGAGCCGTGCCTGCGACACTGGAATAATCACCTGTGGTACTGAAAGACGTGCCTGCGGGGAGAGCGCCTACGGGGAGAGCACCTGCGGGACTTGCAGACGCACCTGCGGGACTCGTATACTCCTGCTTGCTGAGATACTCGTCTGCCTTACGCTTCCTCTTGTTGAGATAAATATTGGCCACCACAATCGCAGTTACGAGTGCTGGGATATCCATGAAGGGATAGAGTGCGCCAGCCCATGCCTCGTATTGGATGTTTTGTTCTTCCAGTACCGTTAGGGCGGCGGCCATAGTAGAGCCACTCACAGCACCAAACAACCCCCCGGTCGCGATCGCATCCACGACTTTGACCTTTGGCATCTTGGCTAACGTATAGCGGGCGATAAATACAATGAGTATCCCTAAGACTATAGAGAACGTTACGGGTAACACCATCTCCGCCAGGTTGGAATTGCGGATCGCCTGACCACCGGTCAGACCGATTTTGGTGAGCAGCATGAAGACGATGATCTTACAAATCGACTCTGGAATTTGCAGTTGGCTACCGAGAGCGGCAATGACCATACCACCAATCAGAAAGCTGAGTGTTGGGGACTGCAACTGCTTAACGAAGTCCATTAAAAAATAGGACAAGAAATCCACTTTGTAATTCCTCCTTGAATCAGATCGTAGGGGTCAGTCCGGCAGGCAAGCGCAAATCATCACGCTAATCAGTGGTGATTCATGTTCGGGAATGAGTTCGGTTCGATAAAGGCGATGCCCACCCGTACCAACGTGAGCGATCGCCTATCTGGCTCGATCAACTTACATGATTCATAGAGCTTTATCTATGAATCATGCTTTTTGCTTAAAAATAAGTCTATAGCTAAATCTTGAGGAAGTATTCATTTAGCAAAAACAATTTTCAAAACCTATCAATAAGCGTTTCTTATGCTGCCTGAACTATGATGGCTTTCAATCTCTCAACTGTTGCCGACGCTGCTGCTGAACGTGATTGAGCCAGAGCGATCAAATAATCTTTAGTGGAATGGCACTGAAATAAGTGCGTTCATTCCGGGCTTCGACTACGCTCAGCCC